>NZ_MASS01000046.1 GCF_001707885.1 Desulfosporosinus cupriresistens
AAGACAAAAGGGACTACCTTTAGGGTAGCCCTCTTTGTGTCCATTATTACCTTTTCTAGTGTAGAACAAAGGTGATTAGGCTCAGTTGGTAGAATGTACGCCTGATAAGCTCGAGGTTGGTGCTTCGTGCCAACTAAGGCGTTACTATTTAAGTTGATATTGTGGGGGTATAGCTCAGCTGGGAGAGCACCTGCCTTGCAAGCAGGGGGTCAGCGGTTCGATCCCGCTTACCTCCACCATAATATATTTTGCGCTCGTAGCTCAGCTGGATAGAGCGTCTGACTACGAATCAGAAGGCCGGGAGTTCGAATCTCTCCGAGCGCACCATTTTAATTGGTTCCACATGCGGGAGTGGCGTAATTGGCAGACGCGCACGTTTGAGGGGCGTGTGGGTAACTCCGTACGGGTTCAAGTCCCGTCTTCCGCACCAAAGTTTTAAAGAAGTTTTTGTGGAGAGGTACTCCACCAATAACATCGCGGGGTGGAGCAGCGGTAGCTCGTCGGGCTCATAACCCGAAGGTCGTCGGTTCAAATCCGGCCCCCGCAACCAAGATATTGAGGTCATGAGTAAATGCTCTGGTCTAATATATATTGATTTTGGGGTGTCGCCAAGCGGTAAGGCACCAGACTTTGACTCTGGCATTCGGAGGTTCGAATCCTCCCACCCCAGCCAGAACGGGCCATTAGCTCAGTCGGCTAGAGCACCTGACTTTTAATCAGGGTGTCCCGCGTTCGAGTCGCGGATGGCCCACCAAAAAATAATTTGTGTAACTCAGACCCTAATACATAGGGGATTAGTTTAATGGTAGAACAGCGGTCTCCAAAACCGCTGGTGCGGGTTCAACTCCTGCATCCCCTGCCAATTTTTACCGGCCCGTTGGTCAAGCGGTCTAAGACACCGCCCTTTCACGGCGGTTACACGGGTTCGAATCCCGTACGGGTCACCAGTTCGATCCTGTCATCGCCCACCAATCATGGCCCCGTGGTGTAGTGGTTAACATGCCTGCCTGTCACGCAGGAGATCGTCGGTTCAAGTCCGATCGGGGTCGCCATCATACTTGGAGGGGTGTCCGAGTGGTTTAAGGAGCTGGTCTTGAAAACCAGTGACTCCGCAAGGGGCCGTGGGTTCGAATCCCACCCCTTCCGCCAATATTTTGCCTCGGTAGCTCAGTCGGTAGAGCAGGGGACTGAAAATCCCCGTGTCGGCGGTTCGATTCCGTCCTGAGGCACCACTCAATCTGGCGGCATAGCCAAGTGGTAAGGCAGAGGTCTGCAAAACCTCTATTCCTCAGTTCAAATCTGAGTGCCGCCTCCAACTAATTTTGCCGATGTGGCGTAACTGGCAGACGCACGGGACTTAAAATCCCGCGGAGTAACATCCGTACCGGTTCGATTCCGGTCATCGGCACCACATTGTCAAACCCATCATATAGGACAAGTTACAGAACCTAAAGTCCTTAAGTAGGAACGGATTTTAAGGGTTTTTTATTTTTATACTAGCTAAAAGTCAGGGCAATGAAACAAAGCTCAGCTGTATTGCCTTATCACGACGAGGTAGTGGTCTAAGTAATAACTAGGCCGTTTTATGTTCACTGGTTCCAGAACTAAAGTAACAGTAAAAAGAGATATAAAATAGAGATAAATCCGTGCAAATAAGAGCCCTCAGCAATGCTGAGGGCTCTTATTTGCATGGATACAGCTAGCATCGCAGAAGGAAACCTATCGATGCTAGCTGTCATTTGAAACGCGCTTGCTGTAATTCTTGCAGTGGTCTCATTTAGCCACAACCGAAACAGGAGGTTTATTCATGGATCGTGTTGAAAAGAGCAAAGAAAAGTACAAACACTATTTATCGATAAGTGGTAAAAAAGCAACAAAACAAAAATTTCATTAGAAAGTGAACCATTTAGTATATTTAATACACTCTTATTATAGAAGATAAACCCTGGAAGAAAGAAGGGATAATATGGTTAATGCTGACCTAATAAAACAATGTCAAATGGGTGATTTGAATAGTTTTAGCGAGCTTTATCACTTATACAAAAAGAAGGCTTTAGGAACCGCTTACCTCATATCCAACAGAAAAGGAATAGCGGAGGATATCGTACAGGAATCCTTTATTGAATGTTATAAAAGAATCCAAACCATAAAAAATCCAGATGCATTTGAAGCATGGTTTTATAAGATTCTAGTGCGAACAGGTTGGAGGATGGTGAAAAATCACAACTACTTTCTCCTCATGGGTAACCAAACTATGGAGGTTTTAAACGCCATGGATTTTAATTCCGAATTTGATAACAGCGAGACAAACCTGGTGGTACATGAAGCTTTAGCTCAATTAAGTTTACCATTGAAAACTGTCGTCATACTATATTACTTTAACGATATGACCATTGAAGAAATTTCAAAGGTGTTGGGCTGTTTTCCTGGAACTGTAAAATCCAGGCTTTATAATGCTAGAATAAAGCTCCACGACGTATTTAATGAAAATGAACTTAATAGGTCTGCTGACAATATCTTTTTCACTAAAAGAAAGGAGTATGGTTTTGATGGAAATGCCTGAACTCGAGAAGAGAATCAAAGGGGCACTTTTGAGTAAAACAGATGAAATAATACCAGCTGATGAAACTTTCACCCGAATTCTTGAGGGCCTTGAAAAGAAGCAAAAACGAAGAATTCTAAATATGAGCTATACTCACTGCATAATAGCCTTCATATGTGCAGTTTCTGTGATATTTGGAGCAACAATAATCCTATCAGTCAATGAAAAGGCTTCGGCAAGAGAAATAATAAACACCGTTACAACAGTAATTGTTTTGGATAAGAGTAAGAAGGTTGATGAAATAAACAATGACGAAAGTATTATACATACTGTTAACAATGATGCCAAACAGGGTATTGCTGATACTTCAAAGATAGTTGGAAATATCTTTTTTCTACAAACATTTACAAGCTGTTTTTTATTGAGCCAATTAAATGATTTAGAACTATATCTAAAACTAATGATCATTGGGAAATTGACCCTTGCTCAAAATTGGTATGACGATAGGTTTTGGCATGGGCTAGTCCCAGCATAATAAAGGGGAGGGTAGCAGATGAGACGGGGAAACATCATCAAATTAGTGGCCCTTGTGCTGCTTATGGCGGCAGCCGTAGTACTGTCGATTAAACCTTTTGTGGACCCCGTGAAAGGTATCCCGTTGGGTCTTGACTTACGTGGTGGAGTACACTTAGTGTTACAAGCCGAGCCTAATAAAAACGACACTCCGATTACAAACGATGATATGGACAAAGCGAAAGCGATTATCTCAAAGCGGGTCAATGATTTGGGGGTATCAGAACCCATAGTCCAAACAGACTATGATAAAAAACGAATGGTTATCGACTTAGCTGGTGTTACGGATCCCGATAAAGCGGTGGATATTCTGAAATCTACGGCGAAGTTAACGTTTAGGGATCCCCAAGGCAATGTTGTGTTACAAGGGGATGAACTAACTGAAGCCAAGGCTGGGCAGGACCCAACCAATTCAAGCGGTTATGTTGTCAACTTAACATTCTCTACTGATGGAGGTAAAAAGTTTGGAGATTTAACAACCACATATCTCGGGCAAAAAATTGGCATCTATCTGGATGATAAACTCTTAAGAAATCCGATGATTGATACACCGATTCTTAACGGTCATGCCTATATCAACGGTTATTCAACATTAGAGGCTGCAGCCAATCATGCCGTCCTTATGCGTTCTGGTTCATTACCTGTGAGCATGGCCATCGCTGAAAAGCGTCAGGTGGGAGCATCGTTGGGAATTGACTCCTTACACAAAAGCATTAAAGCTGGACTTTACGGTCTAATCTTTATCTTTCTTTTTATGCTGGTTTTCTATCGATTACCCGGTGTTGTAGCAGATTTTTCGCTGATCGTGTATGGCTTAATAGTTCTTTGGATTTTCTGGATGTTCGGAGTTGTCCTAACCCTTCCGGGCATCGCTGGTTTCATCCTCTCCATTGGGATGGCTGTGGACTTTAATATTATTATCTACGAGCGGGTTAAAGAGGAAGTTCGAGCTGGAAAATCCCTGAGGGCTGGTGTGGAAGCTGGATTTAGCAGGGCTTTCATTACAGTTATTGATGCCCACGTGACGACGTTCATAGCCGCAATGACTCTCTATTACTTCGGAAGTGGTTCCATCAGAGGATTTGCGTTGACCTTAGGCGTTGGAATCATTGCCAGCTTGTTTACCGCGATTACGTTTACACGACTTGTGTTACGTTTAATTGTGGGAACGAGTTCAAAAATTAAAACAACCTGGTTTGGTGTAAGGAGGGAGGTATAATGGAAAAAGGACATCCAGCCACTTACGAAGAAGTACAAAAAATACATCCGCTATATTTTAATATTGTGAAGAAACGGTATTGGTGGTTTGCCATTTCCTTATTGGTAATTGTTCCCGGCATTATTTCTCTCTTCATGCAGGGGCTGAATTTAGGGATTGATTTTAAAGGCGGCACGATGATTGATATCACGTTCAAAAAGGCAGTGACGCAGACTGCGATTACGGATACTATGAAATCAGTTGGACTTGATGGCCCGGTGCAATTGTCCAATGGGAATACAAGTGCTTTGATCCGAACAGAGGCACTTGAAGAAACAAAACGAAATGAATTGTTAACTGCTTTGCAAACCAAGGTCGGAGAGTATGACAAAACGACTCTCAAAGAGGATAAAGTAGGCCCGGCGATGGGACAAGAACTTACGAGAAATGCCTTTTTGGCCTTAGGTATTGCTATGGGTTTAATGATCGCCTATATTTCGTTTCGGTTTCAGTTTGTCTTTGCTATCTCTGGGATAATTGCATTATTACACGATGTCTTAGTAGTTGTTGGCCTTTTTTCAATCTTTCAATGGCAGATTGACTCGTCGTTTGTGGCGGCAGTGTTGACAATCTTCGGATACTCTATTAACGACACGGTGGTTATCTTTGACCGGATTCGCGAGAATGAGGCAAAGATGAGGCGTGGAGACAGTTATGAGGACATGGTGGATAAGTCTGTTTGGCAGACGATGCGCCGATCCGTTAATACCGTTGTCACGGTATTGATCGCTTTGTTCTCGGTATATATATTAGGTGGAGAATCGACTAAGGTCTTCTCTTTGGCAATGTTACTTGGAGTATTCAGTGGAGCTTACTCTTCGATTTTTAATGCTAGTCAAATCCTCGTGGAAATTAAGAGGCATATAAAGTATCTGCGAGGTAGAGGCAACAAGGCAGTTCGTGTTTAAATATAACTTTCCGGATGCACATGAGGCCACGGGGAAGGAGCAGCCAGGGTAAGCAATTATGTCACATCACTCATGGCAACTTCTCCAGAGATGTTAAAAATGTATCTGGGATTGACCTGGAAAAAATGGTGAAACAACTGACCGGGACGACTGATCTAGTTGGACAAACAATGAGAGGAGATACAAAACAGGCTTAAAAAATCATGAAATTTAGCCTCACAGTGTAGTTATTTCAATGATAATAAAATAAAGAACAATTAAGACAACATTGTAACGGTAAAACGGTTATATTAGAATTATTGCTCTTAATTAAAGAGGAAGTCGAAACTCATGGAGTTACCAACGATCAGCCAAGTTTTAAAAAGATTATGGTATTTCCACAAGAATGTTGCGATATTATGAGCAAATAAGACTTATTGAAGATCATCATTATATTATGCATCATCTAAGTGAATTTTAATTGGTAAGCTAGTGTGGAAAATTATATTTACACTAACTTACCCTTTTTAATTCTTTGATATAATTTTTTACAAAGAAACTACGGTTTTTAGAATGTATAAATAACAAATCGACAATTAATGATATTAAAAAATTAATTGTTAAGCTTTTTGTTTTTAATGTGAAAGTAATACTCTAAAATTGTTAAAATCCAAACTTACTGGTATCATAAAAATACAAGCCTAAACGAGCTGGGGTTTTAGCAACAGACAAAATGAAGGATTTGAAATAGATTATGAATAAATTAGTCCTTGGAATATTAGCACATGTGGATGCGGGCAAGACGACATTATCTGAGAGTATACTTTATCTGAGCGGTAAAATCGGGAAATTGGGAAGAGTGGACAATAAGGATGCTTATTTAGATACCTATGAGCTTGAAAGGGCAAGAGGAATCACTATTTTCTCCAAGCAGGCCATAGTTGAAATAGGTGAGACTCAGATTACCTTACTAGATACCCCAGGGCATGTGGATTTTTCGACTGAAATGGAAAGAACACTTCAGGTGCTGGACTATGCTATTTTAGTGATAAGCGGAGCGGATGGGGTACAGGGGCATACCAAAACATTATGGCAGCTGCTTCACATGTATCAGATACCTGTTTTTTTATTCGTCAATAAGATGGATCAGAATGGGACGGATAAGGACAAGTTAATGACAGAAATGAAAAAACAGCTGGATGATAGATGCCTTGAATTTGAACAGGTTAAGGCAGAGGGATTTTACGACCAACTGGCTATGTGTGATGAAATAATGATGGAAGCCTATCTGGATACAGGACAAGTTGATGTCGCGCAGATTAAAAAAGCAGTCAAGGAGCGCAAAGTATTTCCATGCTTTTTTGGTTCAGCTTTAAAATTAGAGGGCGTTGAGCAATTTGTGCAGGGTATTGTGAAGTATGCCATGATACCTTACTATCCCTTTGAATTCGGGGCTAAAATATTCAAAATAACAAGAGACGAGCAGGGAAACCGTCTTACGCACATGAAACTTACAGGTGGAAAACTTAAGGTGAAAGATGTCTTAACGAATAGCATCTGGGAAGAGAAAGTTAATCAAATTCGTATCTATTCCGGACAGAAATTCCAGGCAGTGAATGAGATCGAGGCAGGTTCTGTATGCGCAGTAACAGGACTCAGCCAAACCAGACCGGGAGAAGGCTTAGGGATGGAGGAAGCTTCAAATACACCAGTATTGGAACCCGTACTGTTCTATCAGATTATTCTTCCGGAAGGCTGTGACCCAAGAGTGATGATTCCCAAGCTGCGTCAGCTTGAAGAAGAGGAGCCGGAACTTCATATTGTCTGGGATGAGCAGTTACAGGAAATTCAGGCCCAGATCATGGGAGAGGTGCAGATTGAAATTTTGCAGAGCCTTATACAAAGCCGTTTTGGTGTCCCGGTGGCCTTCGATGCTGGAAGGATTGTGTATAAAGAGACTATTGCCAATGTAGTAGAAGGGGTAGGGCACTTTGAACCATTGCGGCATTATGCGGAGGTCCACCTGTTACTCACGCCGGGTGAGCTGGGAAGTGGTCTGCAGTTTGGGGTAGAATGCAGTGAGGATAGCTTAAGTAAAAGCTGGCAAAGACTTATTTTAACCCATCTGGAAGAAAAAGCTCACAAAGGAATTCTAACAGGGTCAGCGATTACAGATATGGAAATTACTTTAGTCTCAGGTAGAGCACACAATAAACATACAGAAGGTGGTGACTTCAGAGAGGCTACCTACCGTGCAGTGCGCCAAGGCTTAAAGGAGGCTAAGTCCATATTGTTGGAGCCGTTTTATGCCTTTCAGCTGGAACTGCCTGTGAAAATGGTAGGAAGAGCTATGACTGACATTGAGAAAATGCATGGCACATGCGAAATATCACAGACAAATAGTGAGATGGCGGTTCTTGTGGGGAGCGCACCTGTTGTTTCCATGAGAAATTATCAGCAAGAGTTAGTTGCCTATACCAAAGGTCTTGGCAGGCTGTTCTGCAGTCTGAAAGGGTACGAACCATGCCATAATGCGGAAGAGGTCATAGAAAGTATTGGGTATGATTCAGAAAGAGACCTAGAAAACCCGACAGGTTCTGTATTTTGTGCACATGGTACAGGTTTCTTGGTGGATTGGGATGAAGTAAAGGACTACATGCATGTTGAAAGCTATCTTCAGGAAAAAGACGAATTAGCGGGAGAAACAGCCCCAAACCAGGCCTCATACACAGAAGAGAAGTCGATCAGTTTAGAGGAGATTGATCAAATTATCAATAACACCTTTTATGCGAACCAAGGGAAGAAGTCTGCCTGGAAAAAACGCAAAACAGCCCGCGAAAGTTATTATGAACCGGTTACCTATGTCAGCAGACGGAAGGAAACCAAAGAAGAGTATCTCCTTGTTGACGGCTATAATATTATTTTTGCGTGGCCTGAGCTAAAAGAGCTTGCAGATGGCAATATGGACGGCGCCAGGATGAAATTGCTTGATACTCTAAGTAATTATCAGGGGATTCGACGCTGTCAGATTATCATTGTGTTTGATGCTTACCTTGTTAAGGGTCATCTTGAGGAAGTAATCGACTATCATAATGTCCATATGGTCTATACCAAGGAGGCCCAAACGGCGGACCAGTATATTGAAAAATTTGCCCATGATAATCAGAAAAAATATAATATAGCAGTTGCAACGTCAGACGGTTTACAGCAGATCATTATCAGGGGGGCAGGATGTGCCTTATTATCCGCCAGAGAACTGAAGGCTGAGATCGAAAGGGCTAATGAAAGAATAAATCGGGAATATCAGGAAATACAGGGAAGAGACCGTAATTACCTAATGGATGCATTGTCTCTTGAAGCAAAACAGCAGATGGAAGAACTGATAAAAAAAGAAAATGATTAAGTAAACAAATTAGTTTGGTGAACAAATATTTGGTGCGTTGGCAAAACAGTTGGGTATTTCGGAAGCTGCAGTGTCCCAGCACCTACAAGTGTTAAGGAAGGTGGTCACTGTCTTATTCCAATCTTTTCGCCAATTAAAACGTAACTTTCATAACCTAGCTTGGTTTGCTCAACGATGTCCTCGTCAATTGTAACTCTATCCGCCTCGAAGAATAGGATTACTGTGGACCCGCCAAACTTGAAATACCCCTTTTCATCTCCACGATTTACGCGTTTTTGGGGAGTATAGGTTTGTACAATTGAGCCAACACAGGTTGCTCCTACTTCTACATATAAAACATCCCCATAGTGATCTGAATGGAAAGTGCTCCATTCTCTTTTATTTTCACAAAAAACTTTCTCTACCTTATGAAGGGCAATTGGATTGACAGAATAGTAAGCGCCTTTAATTTTTTTTGTATCCTCACAGGCTCCACTGTCTATGAAATGATAGCGGTGATAATCCGTCGGACAGAGTCTTAAAATCAAGCAGGTCCCCTTATTATATTTCTGAGCAACTCGATCATCTTTGATCAATTCTCTAAGGCTATACGTAAAACCCTTGACTTGAACCAGTCGATCCAAATCTATTTTTTCATGAGCAAAAAGCTTCCCATCTCCAAATGATATAAGTGAATGGCTATCCCAATCGATAGTGCGTGCCTCAGACTTTAATTTGCGATAAAAAAAGTCATTAAAGGATGAGAAATTCTTCAATTTCTTTTCGACAATAGACATATCTATGTTAAATTTGGTAATAAAAGAATTAATCTTTTTCCTGCTTATTGATCTGTCTAAATACCAACCATAGAGGCTTGAACACATTCTTCTCTTAATAATTGCTTCCAAAAGATTCATGCCAATAGGGGAGGAGTAGGTCCAATTTAAAACCTTTTCTCCGGCTACCTTTTCTATTTCGTAGGATTTGTTTTTCCGATTATAATACTTTATCAAATGCAGCAACTCCTATAGAAGATATTGTAAGTTATTTCTTGACGTTTTAGCAAGTGGAAAGAAACGCAAAGTCTTTGTGCTTCTAAAAAAACATGCTGGAAGCTCAAAGATAGAAAATGTGTTGAACTGGTATGATGAAAGTGCGGTTTAGCTATATTGAGTCCCTACTCACAAGGTGGGGATTATTTACGCTTATGTGTAAGTTTAATTGCATTTAAGCATTAGAAAGTGCGAAGAATGTTCAGAGGGAAAGATGTTGTTCTTGACAATTAAATCTTCTGAATCTATACTATACACATACCCCCTAAGGGTATAATAATTAAGGCGAAATTTTTGAAAATATAAAGAACAATTTTTTAGAGGGAAGTGTTTTCATGATAATATCAGTTGACCAAAATAGATGTCCTCAAAACCATTCTTGTCCAGCAATACAAGTTTGCTCAGTTTTTGCAATTAGACAATATGGATTTGATGCGCCTAAAATTGACCAGGAGAAATGCACTAAGTGTAAAAAATGTGTAAAATATTGTCCGATGGGAGCATTACAGGTTATATAAGACATTTGTCTTAGCAAGAGCAACGTCTAATAATTCTTGGGAATCGTACAGACCACAGATGGTGGTCACAAATGATTATTCTAAATGCAAGAGAGATGGGTATTAAATAGACTGAAGTGAAGTTGGAGAAGTTATCGTAAAATAGTTGACAAATGAAAGAGAGTCGAATATATTGAATCATAGATACCCATCCGGGGTATCTGGGATGGAAGAAGTT
The DNA here is from genome assembly GCF_001707885.1 of Desulfosporosinus cupriresistens. Classification (GTDB taxonomy): domain Bacteria; phylum Bacillota; class Desulfitobacteriia; order Desulfitobacteriales; family Desulfitobacteriaceae; genus Desulfosporosinus. The sequence continues at coordinate 10,430 of NZ_MASS01000046.1, forward strand.
CGTAAAGCGAGATCTCGCTTAAGATTAAGCGCGGTTATCACAACTAAAAGACCACGCAGTTATAGAATGGCAGGAACACAGAAACCGTGTGTTTCTCCTAATGAGGAGGAGTGGAAATGGCGGCATTCATCTTGGAAAAATTGTGTTTAGGGTGTAAACATTGTGTAAAAGCTTGCCCTGTTCAGGCAATCAAAATGATGGCACATCTTCCGGTCGTAGATCCGTCTTTATGTACGGAATGTGAAGTCTGTATGGAAAGATGTATGCATGGAGCCATTACTTTTATTGCAACAGAGGAGAATTAAGCGAATGAATAGGGATCAACAACATGAACTTGAGTTTCAGCTTAACGCTGTAGAAAAAAAGTTAGCAGAGTTAAAGTCGCGTTGGCCATTTCATTCGGTGCAACCTAAGATGGTGGCTGAGCTGGAGGACTTGGAAGAGGAAAAGGAACGATTACAATGCTTAATCGATAGTCAGAAAGAATAACTGACTGAGATCTGTGAGGTTGAATGTTTTAGTATGTCAGTTGGTGTTCTCTTTTTCACAAGTTTAATTTGATGGATTAAGGCTATATTTTTGAAGAAAAAGGAAGAAACTAAGGTTGTAGTCAGCGGACAGTGAAATGAGTGCAATATCGATCATCAGAGGAGGAAGAAACTATGAGTAAAAAAGTATTAATCGTAGGCGGTGTAGCAGGTGGGGCTTCGGCAGCCGCAAGACTTAGAAGACTTGATGAAAGCGCTGAGATAATTATGTTCGAAAGGGATGAGTACATCTCCTTTGCAAATTGTGGTTTGCCTTATTATATTGGAGAAACAATTAAGGAGAGGGAGAAACTACTAGTCCAAACACCTGAAAGCATGAAGAGTAGATTCAATATTGATGTAAGAATTAATAGTGAAGTTATTGGGGTTGATACCACTAAAAAAGTAGCTAGGGTACGAAGTAGAGACAAGGGTGAGTATGAAGAACAATATGATTATCTAGTTTTATCCCCCGGAGCAAGAGCAATTAAACCAAATATCGAAGGGATAAACAGTAAGCGGATATTTACTCTAAGAAATATACCAGACACTGATAACATTAAAGCTTATGTGGACAAAAAAGGAATTAATAGGGCTGTCGTTATTGGTGGAGGCTTTGTTGGAGTAGAAATGGCTGAAAATTTGAAGGATAGAGGCCTTGAAGTTACTCTAGTAGAGGCAGCACCTCATATAATGGCGCCCTTTGACACAGATATGGTTGTCTCACTCGAAAAAGAATTGTTAGACAATGGGGTTGGGTTAATTTTAAATGATGGGGTTAAAGCTTTTAAGGACCAGGAAAATAGCATTGAAATAAGCTTAAATAGTGGTACAAAACTGAGTACGGATCTCGTGATTTTAGCTATCGGGGTATTTCCAGATACAGGATTTCTGCAGGATAGCGGCATAGAGCGAGGAGCCAAAGGGCATATATTAGTCAATGAAAATATGAAGACCTCTGCCGATAATGTCTTTGCAGTAGGCGATGCTATTGAAGTTGTTGATTTTGTTAACAAGCAAAATACTGCAGTTCCATTAGCAGGACCCGCCAATAAACAAGGGAGAATTGCAGCGGATAATATAGCAGGATTAAAAACGTCCTACAAGGGTACTCAGGGGACATCAATCATTAAGGTTTTTGGATTAACAGCAGCAAGTACTGGCAATAATGAACGTACTTTAAACAGATTAAGTATTCCTTATAAAGTCATTACCGTTCATCCAGCTTCCCACGCCTCTTATTACCCGGGATCTTTGACAATGACCTTAAAGCTTATTTTTAACGAGGACGGCAAAATATTAGGAGCTCAAGGCTTTGGTTATGCTGGTGTAGATAAGAGAATTGATGTGATTGCGACTGTCATTAGATTGGGTGGAACAGTCACTGATTTAACGGAATTAGAGCTGTGCTATGCGCCTCCTTTCTCATCAGCAAAGGATCCGGTCAATATGGCAGGTTATGTTGCGGAAAACGTTTTAGCAGGTAGAGTGGATGTTATTAAAGCTGAGGAAGCTTTAGCTTATAATCGAGAAAACATGTTATTATTAGATGTGCGTACTGGAGATGAATTCGATAATGGGCATCTTGAAGGAGCAATAAATATACCGGTAGACAGCCTAAGAGAAAGAATAGGGGAACTAGATAAGAATAAAGAGATATTTGAATATTGCCAAATCGGGCTCAGAGGATATGTGGCTGCTAGAATTTTAACTCAAAATGGTTTTAAAGTCAGAAACATCGATGGAGGATATAAGTGTGCTTCAATGTTAAACTTTAAACCAACTAAAGTTGATAATTCGGATAACTCAAAAAGGTCGATGATCGATTCAGATACCCAAGTTGTTAAAGGCGAAGTGCAAAAAGGAGATTATGATAAAAGCCTTGATGCCTGTGGCTTATGTTGTCCAGGACCACTTATTCAAGTCAAAGCGTCTTTAGATCAACTAAATGATGGTCAAATTCTCAAGGTTACTGCTTCGGACCCTGGATTTTATGAAGATATCAAGGCCTGGTGTAGTAAAACAAATAATGAACTCGTTAATATCGAAAGAAATAAAGGAATGATTGAAGCCTTTATAAAAAAAGGAGATAAATGTAAGGTTGTGAATAATTCATTTCCAGCGGATGCCCTGTTGAAAGACAAAAAAACAATGGTGGTATTTAGTGGAGACCTAGACAAAGCGCTGGCATCCTTTATAATTGCTAATGGGGCGGTGGCCATGGGTAAAAAGGTTACCATGTTCTTTACCTTTTGGGGACTCAATATTTTGAGAAAACCTGAGAGAGTATCCGTTAGAAAAGGCATAATTGACTCAATGTTTGGCTTTATGATGCCCAGAGGGAGTAGAAAGCTTAAGCTTTCGAAAATGAACATGATGGGTCTGGGCGGTAAACTGATCAGAAGAGTGATGAAGAACAAAAATATTAGCTCGCTAGAGGATTTAATTAAATCAGCAGTGGATAGTGGTGTGGAAGTAGTTGCTTGTTCAATGACCATGGATCTTATGGGGTTAAAGAAAGAAGAACTTATTGATGGCATTACCATCGGTGGAGTTGGCTATTATTTGGGTGAGGCTGAAGAATCAAATGTAAATTTATTTATTTAGGAGTTGTGTTCTTGTTTAGATGATTTAGTATTATTTAGGGAACACTTATTGAGTCAACTTTTCTCGAGGAGGTTTAGCAAAGATGCCAGAGGATATTCAAACGCTAAAAAAACATTATGAACTTGTGATTGTTGGATGTGGGCCGGCAGGGATGGCTGCCGCCCTTAATGCCAAGATCCGAAATCGCGATTTTATTTTACTGGGCTCGGAATTCTGTAGTCCCAAGCTCTCCAAAGCTCCGCAAATTGAAAATTGGCTTGGTTTTCCAGAAATAGGCGGAGAAGAATTGCGTCAACGGTTCTTAAACCATGTTAAGGAAAAGGAAATATCCATTGTAAATTTTAAAGTAACCAGTATTTATCCTGGGCCACCTTATACGCTTGTAGGTAAGGATAAATCCTTAGAAGCGGATGCCGTAATTCTAGCGACAGGGGTATCAGTAGGCAAATTATTTCCGGGTGAAGCTGAATTACTGGGTCGTGGTGTTGGATATTGCGCAACCTGTGATGGGCCCTTATATAAGAATAAGAGTGTTGCGATTATTGCTTATAATTCAGAAGGGGAAGACGAAGCTAATTTTATGGTGGACATCTGTGCTAAAGTTTATTATATTCCCTACTATAAAGAGATGGTGAGGCTTGACCCAAGAGTAGAGGTTAAGAAGGGGAAAGTTCAGAAAATAGTGGGTGATCGTACCGTAGAACAACTTGATCTTGGAGAGGAACAATTGACGGTAGATGGTGTATTCATCATGAGAGAAACACTACCTGCTGAGCAGCTTGTAGCCGGCTTGGAAATGGAAGATGCTGCAATCAAGGTTAATCATAAACTGGAGTCAAATATGCCAGGATTGTTTGCTGCTGGAGATTGCACAGGTCAACCCTATCAACTAATTAAAGCTGCAGGAGAAGGTGGAACTGCAGCTTTGCAAGCCATAAAATACCTTGATAACCTAAAATAAAAGCAATTTACTGTATGCAATAAAAAGGCCTAGGTATTATACACCTAGGCCAAACCTTGTTTACCGGGCACTATTAACAAATAATATTTTCACGATCTTTGAAGAGGAGCAATAACAATAATATTATGATAACTGCTAACTCTATTTGGATTAAAATCATAAGTTTAACCCTCCTTTATTAAAGTCATGAAAGAAAATGGGTTATATCTGATATAGCTTATTCAACATGTCCACTGAGTGTTCAATCCTACCCCTTTTCACAAAATAATTATTGGGATACAAACGTAATACTTCTGATTGGGATCCGAACAACCGGGCGGCATCCATCCACTGGTTTTCCAATATTGGAAAACAGTCTAGCGTTGGTTAACAAAGCGACTCCATCTTGTAGGCCACCAAAGTTGCCTACCCAAAAACTTGAATCCATTCCTATTCTCAAACGAGTACCAATTGGATAAGTGTCAAATAACCCTACAAGTGGTGGAACCGGACTAAAAGGTACTCCGAATGGTACTCTAAATAGTGGTCCAAATAACATATGGTTGATCCCCTTTTTTTTCATCTGCCACGTACGTGGCGATATAAGATAAGAAAATTCGGGATTACCACAGTTAGATTATTTATAATTTAAGATATGTACAAGTTTTAAAAAGTGTTACAAGATGACCAATAATTAAGCCATCTCATGCAAAATCTTACAGGAGATGGCTTTGTTCATCAAATTACTTTTGCTCCTTCTGAATCAATGCCTAAGGCATAGGATTCAGCGTGAATTTCGTGCTTATTGAAAACATCGAGCATACTGTGCGCAACGTTCTGTTCTAATTCAAGTTCAGTGAGTGCCAAAAGTGTTGGTCCCGAGCCGCTGAGAGCAGCTCCATAAGCACCAGCTTGAAGGGCGGTTTCTAACGTATCCAGTAGACCGGGAATGAGCACAGCTCGTTGATTCTGGTGAAGGACGTCACGCATCCCTTCTTTTAAGAAAGAATACTCTTCGCGAATAAAGGATTCAATCAGCAGTCCAGCATGGGAAATATTAAAAACTGCATCGTTGCGAGAAACGTGAGGAGGTAAAATCCCTCGAGCCTTTTCTGTTTTCAGGAGAAGGTCTGGAATAACAACGACCGCTCTTAACTTAGGCGAACGAGCTAGGACACGTGGAAGAATGCCATCGTTTGTAGGTATTGACAGGGTGACTCCCCCATACAAAGCTGGTGTAACGTTGTCGGGATGCCCTTCTATGGCATTGGCGACTTGGAGTAACTCGTACTTAGAATACGGTGATCCGGCTAACGAATTGGCTGCTACAAGACCACCGACGATAGCTGCAGAACTGCTCCCTAAGCCTCGAGCAGGAGGAATGTGATTTTCAAGGGTTAAGGCGACTGAGGGAGTAGGGTAACCAATAAGTTGCCAGAGGTAGCACATTGTTCGCCAAACAAGGTTGTTTTCATCAGTTGAAATCCCGTCACTGTAAGACCCAGCTAGAGAGATATTGAACGGTCGGTTCGTCTCAACTGTGATTGTGTTATGGAGTTGAAGTGCCAGTCCTAAACAGTCAAATCCAGGTCCAAGATTGGCAGAGGTGGCCGGTATCTTAACGCGAATCATTCTTTTTCGTCCTGTCCGCTTTCAAAGCGAATCACATTGTGAATATTTAGTACTTTGCTATACGCTCTGACAGAATCTAAGGCTTCTTGAAGTGCTCCTTCACGACAAGGGTGGGTCACAAGGACAATTTCCGCTTGCTGTTCGCCACGGGGTTTCTGAATGATTGAGGCGAAGCTGATATTTGCTTCGGCAAAAAGAAGGGCTAAGGTAGCAAGGACACGAGGTTCGTCCTTGACGAGAAGGCGAACATAGAAAGAGGTATGAAAGTCTGATATGGCCTTGAGGGGGAGTTCCAAGTAACAGGAGCAATTAATAGACGATTTTGAGTTTGACTGGATATTGCGAACAATGCGCATAATATCGGATATGATTGCACTTCCTGTGGGAAGAGAACCTGCACCTCGTCCATAAAACATGGTTTCTCCAACGGCATCGCCAACGACATAAATGGCGTTAAAAACACCATTTACCGAGGCGAGCGGATGAGTTTTAGGCAAGATAGCGGGATGTACTCGAACTTCAATTCCTTGATCTTGATGTTTAGTAATGGCTAAAAGCTTAATGGTACAACCCAGCTCAGCTGCATAGGCCAGATCTTCGCGCGTAATTTTAGAAATGCCTTCAACAAATACGTCTTTGAGGGCAACACGTGAGTTAAAGGCAAGGGAAGACAGGATAGCAAGTTTTCGTGCCGCATCCAAGCCATCAACATCGGCAGAAGGGTCGGCTTCAGCATAACCTAATTGTTGGGCCTCAGCCAGAACTTCCTCATACTCTCGGCCCTGTTCAGCCATGGCGGTAAGAATGTAGTTAGTTGTTCCATTAATAATCCCAATTACATCGGTAATACGATTAGCAGCCAGAGACTCTTTTAAAGCTGCAATAATCGGAATTCCACCGCCAACACTCGCTTCAAAGTAGAGATCTTTCCCAGCCGCATCGGCGGCGTCAAGAAGTTCATGACCATGAAGAGCAATTAAATCCTTATTAGCGGTGACAACATGTTTACCCTGTCGTAAAGCTTCTAAAATAAAGGTGCGAGCAGGTTCGATTCCTCCCATTACCTCCACAATAATATCAATTTCAGGGTCTTGAAGAATTTCTTCTGGTTGATCTGTGAGTCGAAAGTCTCCGCTAACTTCGCGTTCCCTGTGAAGATCACGATCGAGAATTGCTTTGATTTTAATTTCACAATGGGCCCGAGTCTGAATATCCTCTGCGTTCTGTTGTAATATGGTTACAACACCGGTACCCACCGTTCCTAGACCTAATATACCAATGTGAATCGTCATGGCAAGACAACTCCTCTCAAAGAAAACAAATGTGTTTGCATAGAGGACATTATACCTTGTTTTAGCGGTCTTTGACAAGAGCTTAATGATGAAATCATTAACATTCATTGTAAAAAGGGTTGACACTTAAGAGTGTATTCTGTATCATATACACAAAGTTAACAATATAAATGTTTTATAACAGAAAAGGAAGTGTACCTAGGGTTCCGGGGGCAACCTGTCTGGTCCAAGCGGTACAGAATCCATATTGGATTTACACCGTGGGTAGAAAAAACTCAAGCGGAAAGTTCCACGTTGCTAGGGGACTACGCTTAGGGTTTTTATTTTTTAATCTGTCTGGACTACATAAGAAATGAGGTTGTTTAAAAATGGGATTGGTTATCTACTGCAATGGTGCATTTGTTTCAGAGGAGGAGGCAAAGATCTCGGTATTCGACCATGGTTTCCTATATGGAGACGGTATTTTCGAAGGAATTCGGGCCTACCATGGTCGAGTGTTTAAATTAGAAGAGCATTTAAAACGCCTGTATGAGTCCGCTCAATCAATTCTTTTAAACGTTGGTATTTCTAAAGAAGAGATGCAGGAGATCGTTTTGGAGACGCTGCGTCGTAATAATTTAAAGGATGCATATATTCGCTTGGTCGTTTCTCGTGGCAAGGGTGATCTGGGACTAGATCCCATCAAGTGTCCACAGGCGGCAATATTTTGTATAGCGGCTCAAATAAAGATTTTTGAGCCGAGCATGTATGAGCAGGGTTTGGAAGTCAAAACCGTGGCCATTCGCCGTAATAATCTGGACTCATTGAGCCCGAGGATTAAATCACTAAACTATCTAAATAACATTCTGGCCAAGATCGAAGCTAATCAGGCTGGTGTAGTAGAAGGAATTATGCTTAATCAAGAAGGATATGTGGCTGAAGGTACGTCAGATAATATCTTTATCTATCGAGATGGAGTATTAAAAACCCCTCCTCTTTCAGCAGGCATACTCCAAGGTATCACTCGGGATTCTGTGTTACAACTTACGAGTGAATTGGGAATTAAGGCAGTAGAGGAGCTATTTACACGGCATGACCTATATACTGCCGATGAGTGTTTCCTCACTGGTACTGCTGCCGAACTGATCCCAGTAATCAAAGTAGATGGTCGTGTAATAGGCGATGGGACTCCTGGGGAAGTATATCGAAAACTTCTAGTTGCATTTCGGGCCTTTACTCATGTCAATGGCCCTGAAATATACAATGCATAGGGTGCACAACGTCGAGATGTATTAGGTGAGGTTAGGAGCGAGAGGGGAATGAGTATAGATACAGGTAAAAAGGTGACTTAAGATGTATTGCCAATGATTGTACATGGAAACCCATTACAGAAATGCTAGGGGGTAAAGACATGTTGCATACACTTGCTGTTCTTGTGGAGAACCATCCTGGTGTTTTAACGCGGGTGGCAGGATTATTTGCGCGCAGGGCGTATAATATTGACAGTCTCTCTGTCTGCCAAACGGACAATCCTAAGCTTTCGAGAATGACCATTGTCGTAAATGGAGATGATCAGGTCATTGAGCAAGTGAGAAATCAACTTAATAAACTCGTGATTGTCCACACAGTCACGGATTTGACAGCCGAAAGTGTTGTTGATCGAGAGCTCGCGCTGATACGTATCCAGGTTGGCTCGGAAACACGCTCAGAGGTTCTTCAGACGGTCGATATTTTTCGAGGACGGGTTGTTGATATGGGGAGAACCAATCTTACCATTGAGCTAACCGGTGACATCGGTAAAATAAACGCCTTTATTAAAGCAATTCGTCCTTATGGGTTGTTAGAGTTGGTTCGAACCGGAAAGATCGCTATTATGCGATCGGAAACGTGAAGGTTCCTAGCGTCTTTACTTGTATTGATGGGCTCCGAAAATTTAAGTGAGCAGGGTGCAATGGCTTGACGAGTTAGGAGGGGGAGATGAGTATGAACGCAGGAAAAAAGAGTTTAAAAGGTGCAACTCTCTTATTAGAGGCTCTGGAAAAGGAAGGCGTTGACGTTATCTTTGGTTATCCAGGTGGAGTATTACTCCCGTTGTATGATGCCCTACTCGATAGTTCTGTTCGACATATTCTAGTACGCCACGAACAGGGGGGAGTGCATGCTGCCGATGGTTATGCACGCGTAACCGGTAAAGTAGGAGTATGCTTAGCAACGTCAGGTCCGGGAGCCACGAATCTAGTGACCGGTATTGCCAATGCCTATATGGATTCTATTCCCCTAGTTGTTTTAACGGGGCAGGTGGTTACCAGTCTACTCGGAACAGATTCTTTTCAAGAAGCGGATATTACAGGGATCACCACGCCGATTACTAAGCACAGTTATTTGGTGAAGGATGCACGAGAGATTCCACGGATTGTCAAAGAGGCCTTTTATCTGGCCGGAACAGGTCGGCCAGGTCCTGTACTCATCGATCTTCCCAAGGACATTTTAGCTGCAGAAATCGAACCCTTTTCTACAGAGATGAACTTGAAGGGGTATCATGTGCCAGGCAAGGGAGATAGTGATAAGATCGCTGAAGTAGCGAAGGCGCTCTCAGAATGCAGTAAACCTGTAATCTATGCCGGGGGTGGTGTGATTACGGCAGGAGCTGGAGCAGTCTTAAAGCAGTTGGCGGAAAAAGCTTCGTTGCCAGTAGTTACGACCTTGATGGGGATTGGGTGCTTCCCTTACGGGCATCCTAATCTCTTAGGTATGGTAGGTTTGCATGGAGCCGTAGCGGCAAACTATGCTGTGGATGATTGCGATTTGCTCATTGCAGTGGGGGTGCGTTTTGATGATCGTGTGACCAGTGGTTTAGGCCATCTTTTTGCAACCAGAGCTAAAATCATTCATATTGACATCGATCTTGCAGAAATTGCCAAGGTGGTAAGAACGCATATCCCGATCGTTGGTGATGCTCGCCTGGTTCTGGAAGAACTATTAGAAGCCCTAGCAGGCTTTCAACTTCCTCAAGTAGCAGACTGGTGGGACCAATTGCGTTCTTGGAAGAATTATTACCCTATGAGGTATGACAAGGACAGATTGACCGCTCAGCTGGTAATCGAATGTATCGGAGAGCTTGCCAACGAGGATACGATGGTGATAACGGATGTCGGACAACATCAAATGTGGGCTGCCCAAGTTTATCCGGTTGTCAAGTCACGTAATTTTGCGACCAGTGGTGGGCTCGGAACGATGGGCTTTGGCCTCCCAGCTGCTATGGGTGCCCAAATAGCTCGTCCTGACGATATGGCTGTTTTGATCACTGGGGATGGTTCCTTTCAAATGTGTATTCAGGAACTTGCGACCATTGCTCATAATAAACTTCCCGTTAAAATAGTACTTCTAAACAACGGAGTCTTAGGTATGGTTCGCCAATTGCAGAAATATTTTAGCGGCGAGCGGTATAATCAGATCGATCTCCAGGGCAATCCAGATTTCATCAAAGTAGCGGAGGCCTATGGAATTCACGGAATCCGTGTTGATTCCTTGGAACAGGTACGCAGCGCTATTTCTGAAGCATTTGAACATCCCGGCCCCGTCTTGTTAGAGTTTGCGATCTCTCCGAACGATGATGTCTTGCCAATTGTTCCACCGGGTAAACCCATTACAGAAATGCTAGGAGGGTAAAAACATGTTGCATACACTTGCGGCCCTTGTGGAGAATCATCCTGGTGTTTTGACCCGGATAGCTGGATTATTTGCGCGAAGAGCGTATAATATTGATAGTCTCTCTGTCTGCCAAACGGAAGATCCTGCCTTATCGAGAATGACTATTGTCGTAAATGGCGATGCTCAGGTTATTGAGCAAGTGAGAAATCAGCTCAATAAACTGGTGATCGTCCACTCAGTCACGGATTTGACAGCCGAGAGTGTTGTTAACCGGGAACTGGCGTTAATACGTATCAAGGTTAGCTCGGAAACCCGGTCAGAGGTTCTTCAAACGATCGATATTTTTCGAGGACGGGTTGTAGATATGGGAAGAACCAACCTTACCGTCGAGTTGACGGGGGACATTGAAAAGATTGATGGGTTTGTTAAGGCCATCCGTCCTTATGGGTTACTAGAGTTGGTTCGAACCGGAAAGATTGCCATTAGGCGATCGGATGTTTGAGGCTTCAGAGAGTTATACTATGTATAAGACCTAAATTAACAGGCTTATTAATGAGAGGAAGATATGAAATGGCAAAAATGTATTATGAAGTAGATGCAAATCTGGAGTTATTAAAAGGGAAAGTTATTGCTGTTATGGGATATGGGAGCCAAGGACATGCCCAGGCTCAAAACCTAAAGGATTCTGGTCTTAAAGTTTTGATCGGACTTCGTCCGGGAAGTGCTCGGTGGGAGCGTGCTGAAGCTGCAGGTTTTGAGGTTATGACAGTCGAAGAGGCAGCTAAACGCGCTGACGTCATTCAAATCCTGCTTCCCGATGAGACGCAAAGCAAGGTTTATCAAAATGAAATTAAGCAGCATTTGACCTCAGGTAAGGCTCTTGTCTTTTCTCACGGATTTAATATTCACTTCGGGCAAATTGTTCCTCCGAAAGACGTTGATGTCTTTATGGTGGCTCCGAAAAGCCCGGGTCACTTAGTACGTCGTACTTATACCGAAGGCGCTGGTGTACCTGCTTTAATCGCGGTTCATCAAGATGCCACGGGCAAAGCCAAAGAATTAGCCTTAGCCTATGCCAAAGGAATTGGATCAACTAAAGCTGGAGTCCTGGAAACAACCTTTGGTGAAGAGACTGAAACAGATTTGTTCGGAGAACAAGCAGTTCTTTGCGGAGGGGCTTCCGAACTTGTCAAAGCTGGATTTGAAACCTTAGTAGAAGCTGGTTATCAGCCTGAAATCGCCTATTTTGAATGCTTACACGAGCTTAAGCTCATCGTCGATTTAATGTATGAAGGCGGCTTAAGTTGGATGCGTTATTCTGTTTCAGATACTGCACAATATGGTGATATGACCGTTGGTAAGCGGATTATCAATCAAGAAACCCGTAAAGAAATGAAAAAAGTTCTGGCAGAAATCCAAGATGGAACCTTTGCTAAAGCCTGGTTACTGGAAAATCAAGCAAATCGTCCGGCCTTCAATGCTATAGCTCGCCGTGAAGAAAATCAACTCATCGAAAAAGTTGGGGAAAACTTAAGAGGAATGATGAGCTGGTTGAAAAAACACGAATAATGGAGGTTGAGGAATGCGTCGGATTGAGATCTTTGATACTACGCTAAGAGACGGTGAGCAATCACCGGGAGTAGCACTTAACGCAGATGAAAAGTTGCAAATTGCTCGTCAATTAACTAAGTTGAGTGTTAATGTTATCGAAGCCGGGTTTCCCATTGCCTCCCCGGGAGATTTGGAGGGAGTCCGTCGCATTGCTCAGGAAGTCAAGGATGTAAGCGTGGCAGCCCTGGCACGGGCCAATGCTAAAGATATTGAATGTGCATGGGAAGCACTTTCGGGTGGGGAGGCCCCTCGCATTCATACCTTTATTGCCACTTCACCAATTCATATGCGCTGTAAGTTGCAGAAGTCACCTCAAGAAGTCTTAGAGCTTGCTGTACAAGCCGTCCGGTTGGCTAAGTCTAAAGTTGCTGGAATCAATTATCCTAGGAAAACACTCGGGGCGACACGCAGTTCACCAACGGTTTGCTGAGATCGGGTTGGATTTAGACGAAAACCAATTTGAAGAGGTGTTTTCTCGATTTAAGTTATTGGCTGATCGTAAACGAGAAGTGACGACAGCTGATTTATTCTCCCTCGCAGATGTGCAAACCGAGAAGGTTGATCCGATTCACTTAGATTATCTCCAGGTTTCCAGCGGGACTCATATTCTCCCAACAGCAACGGTCAGGTTAATGTGTAACGGACAACGTTTAGAAGATGCGGCCTGTGGGGATGGTCCGGTTGATGCTGCATTTAAAGCTGTCGATAAGGTTCTAGGCACAAAAGGGAAACTGACGCACTATTCACTGCAGGCACTTGATGGTGGAGAAGATACTCAAGGAGAGGTCGCCGTTACCGTTAAATTTGGTGAGAATCTAGTTGGCGGCCGTGGAGTAAGTACAGACATAATAGAAGCTAGTGTATTGGGCTATCTTCAGGCGGTAAATAGGGCCTTCGAAAGAGGCTGGATTACAGTTCGCGAGAAGAATGAGGGCTAAAGGCAGTCACAGTTGAAGGGAGAAAAAAGAATGCCTAACGTTTTAGTACTTCCGGGCGATGGTATTGGGAAAGAGATTACACCGGAAGCGGTTAAAGTTTTACAAGCGGTGCTAAAAGGTTGCTCGACTAGCCTTAATTTCCAGAGTGGTTTAATTGGTGGAGCAGCTATTGACGAAATGGGCAAGGCGTTACCTGATGAAACATTAGTTGCGGCTCAGGCAGCAGATGCGATTCTCTTAGGTTCAGTTGGGGGGCCAAAGTGGGATACCCTTCCGGCACCACAACGTCCAGAATTAGGAGGTCTGCTCGCCATACGAAAGGCATTAAGTCTTTTTGCCAATATTCGTCCTGTTAAGATGCTCCCCATGTTGGTGGAAGCCTCCACGCTTCGTTCTGAAGTTGTCAAGAACGTTGATCTTGTCGTTTTGCGTGAATTGACCGGTGGCCTTTATTTCGGGCAAAAAGGGAGAGGGACAGACCCTAAGAGTGCTTTTGACACGTTGACATATTCTGAGGAGGAAATCCGTCGCATTGTAGAACTTGGTTTCCAAATGGCTGCTAAGCGACGCAGAAAGCTTTGTTCAGTAGACAAAGCAAACGTCTTGGAAACATCTCGTTTTTGGCGTGAAATAACGATGGAAATTGCACAGAATTTTCCGGATGTTGAATTGACACATATGTATGTGGATAATGCAGCAATGCAATTAGTCCGCGATCCTTCTCAATTTGACGTCATTGTTACGGAAAATATGTTTGGAGATATTCTAACCGATTTGGCATCTATGCTGATGGGGTCCATTGGAATGATATCCTCGGCAAGCTTAAATGGGACAAAAGGACTCTATGAACCAGCGCATGGCTCGGCACCAGATATTGCTGGGAAGAATATTGCCAATCCGTTAGCAACGATTCTATCTGGGGCCTTAATGTTACGCTATTCGTTTGGCTTAGAAAATGAGGCCCAAATGATTGAGCAAGCTGTAGAAAAAGTCTTGCAAGAGGGGTATCGAACTTCGGATTTAGCCCAATCAGGCGATAAGGTATTGGGAACTCGAGAAATGGGAGATGCTGTCGTTGCTGCACTAACGAAGGGATAATGGAAATAAAACCTTGAATTTCTTGGTCTTGTGCGGTAAAGTATATTTAACTGTATAAAGAGGAAAGCATTGGATCGACCTAGTACAATAAACGGTGATGTTCAGAGAGAAAAACAACGGCTGAAAGTTTTTCCACACACGATATTGGAACCCAGTCGTGATGCTCTGATGATGAGTCGGACGGTTTCCACCGTTAAATGGAATGTTGCTGGAGAGATCCTGTAACATGAAGTTGGCATTGTGCAATAAAGGTGGTACCGCGGAAGGCTTCTTTCGTCCCTTAATAAGGATGAGAGAAGCCTTTTTTGCGCTCATTGACGCAATTCCGCTAAAGTGCTCATTAACGGGTGATGCAGAGTGTGAATATATGGGAATGATTTAAAGTAGCTATAGAAAGGGTGTTTGTGTATGAACGAAAGTATTGGTTTTATTGGTGGAGGAAATATGGCGGAGGCCATTATCGGCGGGCTTAAGAAAATAGATAAGGACATCAATATTCGAGTCACCAATCGGACGAACCATGAACGACTTCAACATTTGGTTGACAAGTATGGTATTAAAGCTACCGCACTGCAAGAGCTTGTAGATAACTCTAGTGTCTTGATTATCGCCGTGAAGCCGAAAGACGTTCATGAAGTGCTTAAGCATCTAAAGAATTATTCATTACAAGATAAACTGATCATTAGTATTGCAGCGGGTATTTCCTTAAAGGTGTTTCACAAGTCCCTACCTGGTGTTGCGATCGTTCGGGCTATGCCAAATACTTCAACGGCGGTGCTGCAATCTATGACTGGGCTGGTGCGGGGTGAAACAATAGCTCCAGACCAGGCGGAGATTGCGGAACAAATTTTTTCGGCCATTGGGCGGATTCTGTGGATCCCGGAGGAAAAAATGAATGCCTTAATTGCTCTAAGTGGCAGTGGGCCAGCCTATTTTTACCTTTTCACCGAGAGCTTAATTCGAGCAGGGGTTCAATTAGGTCTGAGTGAAGAAGAAGCCGAGATGTTAGCACGTGAAACCCTGGTCGGGGCGGGTAAAATGCTGACGGAAAGTGAGAAGTCCCCTGCGAAATTGCGTGAGGAAGTGACTTCTCCAAATGGTACAACTTATGCTGCCTTAAGAGTATTTAGTGAAGAAAAATTACCTCAAATCGTGATGAAGGCTGCTCAAGCCTGTGCTCGGCGTGCAGGAGACATGGAAGGAGAGTATTCGGAGTGATTTCACCTGAGGTTCGAAGAGTGGTTATAAAAATAGGAAGCAGCAGCTTGAATCATCCTGAAGGCGGTTTAGATGATCACGCGATTAATGAAATAGTTACAGTAATCGCAGCGCTGAAGCAAAAGGACGTAGAATGCGTTTTAGTAAGCTCAGGCGCAGTGGCTGCTGGTATGGGACAACTCGGACTACAGGTACGGCCACGGGATCTAGCGGGTAAACAAGCAGTTGCAGCGGTTGGACAGGGAGTGCTTATTGAACGGTACGCTCGAAATCTTGAACGACACGGCTTGGTGGGGGCCCAGATTCTATTATCTCGAATTGATCTAGCGGAAGCGGCTCGCTATCACAATGCTCAAAATACGCTCGAAAAATTATTGCGCTTACATGTCATTCCTATTATTAATGAAAATGATACTGTGGCGGTAGAAGAACTCTGTTTTGGAGATAATGATAGCCTTTCTGCCTTAGTTGCAGGTCTCGTTCACGCGAATTTATTAATCATTCTTACAGATGTTGATGGCCTGTATACGACTAATCCTAAAAAAGATCCCCTGGCTCAACTTATCGAAGAAGTTACAGAGGTGTCAGCTGTAGAGAGTATGGCAAGTGGGGCAGGGACTTCTATGGGTACCGGAGGAATGGTTACGAAACTTAGGGCGGCAAAGATAGCCACACGATTTGGAATTGGTACGCTCCTTTTGAACTTCACTCGGATCAGAGAACTCCTCGGTTTGACAGAGAGCCAGAGCCCAATAGGGACCTATTTTCAGCCAGCAAAGCATCGTCTGGTGGGCCGGAAACGTTGGATTGCCTATGGGGGATTATCCGAAGGTAGCATCCAAGTCGATGATGGAGCAGCAAAGGCCCTTGTGGGAGAAGGTAAAAGTTTACTCGCCAAAGGAATCATAACAACTGAGGGGACCTGGGAGCGTAAAGAAATTGTGCGGATTACTAATCTAAAAGGAGAGGAGATTGCTAGGGGAGTCGTAGAGCTAAGTAGTGATGAGGTTCAGCTCGTTAAAGGGCTGCATTCTGAGAAAATGCTGCAAATCATTCCTGATTTTGACTGTGAAGAAGTGGTTCACCGTGATAATATGACTCTGATGTTAGATGGGTAATGTGAGTTCAATAGGAAGGAAAATATCTAAAAATATTCTTGCCATGGTATGGAAAAAACTCTAAGGATTTGAGGGCAGGTTAAGAAGAAGTTGCCTTAGAAACTTTATTAAAACCTTGAAGAAATGATATAATTTGTCATTACCAATGAAGATAGTTTTTTAGAACATTGAGTTTCAGGTTAATATTGTGGAAACTAGAAAAGGGAGGGGTCTATCATGTTTCATGCAGAATTAATGGAGATTGGGAGAAAGGCTAAGGTTGCGGCTCGTCAATTGGCTTTTGTTGGTACGGAGTCTAAAAACAAGGCACTACTTGCCATGGCTGAAGCTCTCGTGAATAATGAACAAGAAATTCTTAAGGCCAATTCTATAGATGTTCAAGCAGCCGAGGAAAAAGGACTGAAGAATAGTTTGGTCAACCGCTTAAGGCTAACCTCAAAAGGTATTTTGGATATTAGTAATGCACTCAGAGAAGTTGTCGTCTTACGAGACCCTGTTGGGGAAGGGGAAGTTTGGACGCGTCCAAATGGCTTGCGCATTCAGCAGACCCATGTTCCATTAGGGGTTGTGGCAATGATTTATGAAGCGAGGCCCAATGTAACGGTTGATGCAGCAGCCTTATGTATAAAATCTGGAAATGCGGTAATCCTCAGGGGAGGGTCCGAGGCCATAGAAAGTAATAAGGTTTTGGCCAGAGTAATCGCCGAGGCTGCTGAGGAAAGCGGGTTGCCGCAGGGATGTATCCAGCTAATTACAGAGACCAACCGGGAATGGGTTCAACAGCTTATGCGCATGAATGGTTATGTGGATGTCATTATTCCTAGAGGTGGTGCAGGGCTGATTAAAACGGTAGTACAAAATGCCACGGTACCAGTTATTGAGACTGGAACAGGAATGTGTCATGCTTTTATTGACCAATATGCAGACTTTGACAAAGCAATTCCTATAGTAATAAATGCCAAGACTCAAAATCCTGGTGTCTGTAATGCTCTGGAAACCCTACTCGTGGATGAAGCGATTGCGGAAGACTTCCTTCCGCGCATGGGAGAAGAGCTAAAGAAATATAAGGTCGAAATTAAAGGGTGTCCGAGAACATGTGGAATTTTGTCTTATGCGCTACCTGCAATAGAAGAGGACTGGGTAGCAGAACACCTTGATCTTATTTTAAGTGTTAAAGTTGTTCCTCATCTAGATGCCGCGCTCGATCACATATACAAGTACAGCACGAAGCATTCCGAAACAATCATTACAGAGAATTATTCGAGAGCCCAACGATTTCTAAAAGAAATTGATGCAGCCGCTGTTTATGTAAATGCCTCAACCCGTTTCACCGATGGGGGACGTTTCGGCTTTGGAGCGGAAATTGGAATCAGTACCCAAAAGTTGCATGCTCGTGGGCCAATGGGTCTGAAGGAACTAACAACTATTAAGTATATAGTTTACGGTGATGGACAAATCGTTTAAGAATAAGGTGCCACAACCTGGTCGCACGCAGTATTCTACTCGTTTAGTGGTCTAAAAGCTTTTCTTTTGATGATGTAGACGTGATATTGAAGGAAGACAATAATTTTACATTTTCGATGCATAAGAAAGCTCGGAAAAGAGCAGTATAATAGCGAAGGGTATGCAATAGTTGAGCTAAGATTTATCTATATCTTTCATGAGATATAGATAGGTCGACCAAAGATTATGGTTAGGTGAAAGCCTGAACGTAGTCGGAGGGAAGATTTTTTATGGTGGGGAAAAGCTTTATGGCAGTCGATTTCTAATTTATTGCCCTAGGGTTCCAACTTATCATAAAGGGTCGAGCGAAGATTATCCTGGGTATTGATTTTTTTCATATATGAACAGGCTTTGCTTGTTTATATATGAATTGACTGGTCATATATTGCCGAGAGGTTGTATATGGTTGGGTAGATATCTAGTATGGTCGAACGAACCATCTTTATTGGTTGTAACTTGCTTGATTTTGGTCGGAAGATCATTGTTAGGTAATAAGCTATCTATATTGGTGTAAGGTAGACTATTGTATGCTCTTCTTTTATAAGCCCTGTCTTGAGGACAGGGCTTATTTACATGTTCAAACACATTTCTTCAATTTAAGTGAAATTCCCGGTGTTATTACAAAAATATAGACTTGAAGTATACTTTGAAATTTTTGCATATTGGAGATCCACGTAAGTAAAGCAGCGCAAACCTTTCCGCATGACCTTGGGATCTTTTCTTTACAAAGCACAATCAATCGATTACTAAACTAGTTAAAATAAATGATCACGATTTTTAGTCATGGTCATTTTTTAATGTCTCAAAAAAGCAAAAGTATTTTTATTGACAGAGAGATCTTTCGGAAATATAATGAACTATGTCATTTGATGAACAGTGTACACAGAATGAATGAGTACATTGTTGTTTCCGGTCAATTACGTCTACAATTTGAGGTGAAAGATTGTCATGAAATTAAGAGATAAACAAAAGGCTGAAGTCAAATCAGCCCTCTTACAAGCCGGCGAAGAGCTTTTCCGGACTAAGGGGTTTACGGAAACAACCATTGAGGAGATCACTAGCACTGCCGGGGTAGCAAGGGGAACCTTCTATAACTATTTTCAGACAAAAGAAGATTTAGCCCTTGAGATACTTTACGAGACAGAAGAATTAACGACAAAGCAAGTGGATGACTTTTTTACAACCACTCCAGGAACAGATCGTCAAATTCAGGCTATTATTGCTAATGCCGTCGAGTGGACCCTAAATAGACCAGAACTCGTTTTTGTCACCATGTTGGAAAAGATGAAGCGCGGACTAACGCCAAAATATCCGAAAGGGCCTCTCTTACGGAGGCTGATAACCGAAGCCTTTGCACGTGGTCAGAACGCTGGAGTTGTAACGAAAGAACGACGTCCCCAGGAGCTAGCTCACGATGTTGATGGGTTATATATAGTTCACATGGTGAGATGGTATCATTATGGTCAACAAGATGACCTCTTAGCCGCTCTTCTATCCGCAGTTAACACCTACTTATCAGGTGCGTTGATAAAGCAGTGAGAAAGCAATTTAAAAGTTGAGGGAGGTAGAAAAGAAATGTCTCTTTGGGAAGCTAAGGGGTTCTGGATGCGTGATAATATTCATTGGCCGAGACCGGTACACCCACTTTTTGTCTCTTATGGACTCCTTCCTGTCGAAGTCGGGTCAGCTCGTGCTTATGAGGAGTGGTCTATACCTTCTCTTAAATATGCCTATCTTGTTCTCCATGGCTATGTTTTTCAACGTATTGAGCCCCTTGGGGGAGATACTCCGCCGATTATGGAGCGGTTTCCGTTTCTCTTTCATTTGTGGCGGATTAATCCGAAGTTCCGCAGCCGGGTCTTGGGCTTTGAACGGTTTCTTAAGGAAAAAAGGTTTGAAAGTCACGTCTATGCCTGGAGGGATGTATGGGAGCCGGAAGCCCAGATGCGTCTTGAGCGGATCCGAGATTTTGATCGTGCCAATGCGAGTTTCGAAGAACTGGCCAATCACCTTGATCAATGTTATGACTTTTTATGCTGGTCCTGGAATCCACATGTAAAAATTGTCATGTTTGGCATGTACATACGTGGGCGATGGGTGGAGGTATGTGAAAGACTTCTTAAATTAACAGACTTCGAAGCCTACGAATTGGTTCAGATGAATGATCCTGTGGTCTTAAACACGACGAATCGTCTCTTAACCTTGGCACAGCGTGCTGCTGCAGACCCGATGGTTAGAGAAAGTTTGTCTTTACCTAGTGAAAAAGCACTTCAACTGCTATCCCATACTTGGTTTAAGGAAGAGCTCGATCAATTCTTAGAAACTGAAGGAGATCGGCCTGCAGATAGTTTCGAATTCACACCTACGTGGAGAGAAATGCCGGAGATCGTGGTTGGGATTATCAAAGGGTTAATGGACTCGGATGACTCTATGACCGAAGACTCTGATTTTCAAGCGTACCGGCTGCAGCGGATCAATGAACTTCGCAGTACTTTAACGGGAAAGGATCAAGAGGAATTCGACGCCTGGCTTGAATTAGCCGAGCAAGCTCAACCATTAAGCGAAATCCATGACTACATTTTAATGACTGTTCCCCTTAGTCTTACGCGTTATACTGCAATTGAGGTTGGCAGAAGATTTGTTCAGAATCGTATTCTTGATAGTTCAGATGACACTTTATTCCTCTACCGCGAAGAATTACTCTCTGCCCTAAGAGGAAATTACAACCTTGCTAACTTAAAAGGACTGGTGGCCAAGAGGAAGGCTGAGCATACCAAAAATTTCTCGTTAGTGCCGCCCCAAACCATTGGAAAAATGCCCATCGAACCCCCTTGGGATGTTTTTCCCCCTCTTGTAGCGGAGGGGTTGAAGATTTTTGTGAAACAAACATCCCATCTTGAAGCGTATCAGGAAGCGTCGAGGGAGCTATCTCCAGAGGGAGAGTTGTTTGGTACCCCAGGTTCTCCAGGAGTTGCCGAAGGCCCCGTGCGCATTATTCATACGGCTGAGGAGTTTCACTTGGTTCAAGAAGGGGAGGTCTTAGTCTGTCCGTTTACTACTCCGACTTGGACGGTATTATTTCCGCGTGTGGTGGCGTTAATCACCGATTCGGGTGGAGTATTGTCTCATGCAGCAATCGTTTCTCGAGAATACAGACTTCCTTCGGTAGTCGGGACGATTAATGGGACAAAACTATTGCATAATGGGCAACGTGTCCGTGTGGACGGAGCCGCTGGAAAGCTTCAAGTCTTAGATGAGAATAGCTAAATGGAAAAATATCCACGCAAAATAGTTAAATGGAGAATAATGCGATGAAATATGTACGGTTACTTCAAGAATTAAAAAGAGAAGACCTAGCGTTAGCTGGCGGAAAAGGAGCTAATCTAGGCGTATTAGTGTTAGCAGGGATGAACGTACCCCAGGGCTTTGTTTTGACCGTTGAAGGATACCGTCGTTGCCTAACGAATATCCATTTACCGAAAATTAACGTCCATGACTTACCAACTTTAGAAGATGTAACTTCTAAGATTCAGAGGGAAATAGAAAATGCATACTTGCCTGATGAAGTAACGATAGAAGTCCTTGAAGCTTATCGAAGGATGGGTTGCCCTAAAGTTGCCGTACGTTCCTCGGCTACGGCTGAAGATCTACCCAGTGCCAGTTTTGCAGGTCAACAGGAAACTTATCTAAATATCCAAGGGGAAAGTGCAGTTTTTGAGGCCATAAAAAAATGCTGGGCTTCACTTTGGGCACCCCGAGCTGTGCAGTATCGTTCCTTACAAGGATTTGGAGAAAGTGACGTCGCTCTTGCTGTGGTCATTCAGGAAATGGCACCGCATGAGGTCTCGGGAGTGGTCTTTACAGTTAACCCTCTTTCCAATGACTCAAGTGAGCTGATCATTAATGCTGCACACGGTGTTGGGGAAGCTCTGGTTCAAGGAGAAATCATTCCTGATCAATGGCTTGCCAGACGTCCTGATGGTGCAGTGCTTAAATTTACTCCTGCTCCGAAGAAGGGCCAATCGCCCTCAGCCTTCATTCATACTGGGCGTCCTGCCCGAGGGTGTTTAACCTCCCAACAGGTTCGGGAGTTGGCTTGTCTATGTCTCCAGATCGAAAAGCATTTCCATGGAGTACCTCAAGATATCGAGTGGAGCTATGGCTTAGGGGAGTTTTACCTGCTTCAAAGCAGGCCCATTACGACACTTAAGCCATAGTGATTCTAAGCGCAAAGTTCATTTATTTTTGATACCCCTTGTCAGCAAGCGGTTAATGATTTGTATTGCGTAAATAGCTCTTTTAACGTGTCAACGCACGTTGGCGTTACTTCATTGTGCGCGGGTTCTTGAAGGCTGAAATATTGTTCGATAAACTTAGTCCTCTGTTTGAATTGACAGATCGATGTGAAAACATCAGGCTCAAGTCTGAAATGCTCATGGACATCACAAAAGTGTTTACTGAGCTGGGCCACGCAAAGCGGGGCAATAGACTAGAATGGGGGATTATCATTCTTATCATAATCGAAATTGTTCTAGTAGTTATTTCAATGCTAATAAAATAAACAGGTTACAGCAATACAACTAACATTCTTGACCTACAAAAACAGCAGTATGCAAAATTAGACAAAAAAAGAACAGTCAACACTGTGTTCAAACTGTCTCTTACCTACAAGATTAATAGAACTTCATCTAACAGATGGTTTGCTTGTTCCTGAGCAATTCCTTTGACTTGCATAACCTCACTGATAAACATCCGACGGGCACTGTTTAACATAGTCTTGTCTTCTGTTCCAAGCTTACGCTTTTGATTTTTTCGCATTAAATCCCGAATGATTTCAGTTCCTTTGTAAATATCGCCAGTTTTTATTTTGCTTTTATTAAGATCCCTGCAATAACGTCGGTCTTCATAGATACTTGGATCTGTATTTCCAATGTGGAAATCTGTGAGAACATTTTCTAAGATATCTGGCTCAACTATCTGACGGATACCTAGAGTCGTAGCTTTATCTATAGGAATCATAATTTGCATATTGATTTGAGGCATATTCAGTGTATAGAAAAGCTTGTTTTTTCCCAATACCTCTCTCTCTTCAATGGCTTCAATAACACCTACACCTAGCATTGGATAAAGAATCTTGTCGCCAATTTGAAACATAAATCCACCTCCTGAGTGAGTGATTATTATAAGTATAACATAGACTCATTTAGATAGCAAATATATATACTACCATATTGAATAAGTCCTTGTCAAGAATTCAAAATGGTTTTTTATTGTTTTCTCGAATATTCTTCCGCTGAGTACAGTACTTTTACAAAGCGACAAGAGACAAGAGACGAAGAGATGCACGTTGGCGTTACTCTGGTCACAGTGTCGAGAGATATCTGAGACTTATCGGATTTTATTTTGCTCAGGTTAGTTTGGCAGAGGATCGGGTTGTTTATTTTTTTCTTACCATTTTTCTTGCTATAATATATGAATGCGGATCAAATCGTATAGTAAAAAAGGAAAGTGGGGACAGCAAGATAAAAACTGAAGTCGAATATAGATAACCGGAAAATTTCATTAAAGATAAATATTAGGAGAACAGTTTTTCCCCCAACCTAAAGATAGGCCCTGAGTTATGAATTGGAAATATGAAGAGGGACGTATATTCTTATAGTTTGGTTGAAAAGGCATAAAGAAATTGTACATGGTTATCCTTTTAAAGGATATGGATGATGATAAAGCCGTTGCCTGCAAAATTAATTCAAAACATTAAAGCGGTGCAATTGCCCTAAGTATGACATTCCGAAATGGTCGCTGGATCATTCTTGTGCTAACTGGGAAGAGATTGTAATAGGAGAGTATCTTCTATGTAGAAAAGAGGATGACAGTGTATTTTGAACGAGGAATCAGTTGCAAAGTAGATGAGGAAACATCATATTGGTTGTTGTTTAAAGGGAATAAAATTCTTCTTATAAATAACTCAACTTTCGCACCCCAGTTGTGCAAATAAAGCCCTAATATAACTGGGCAAATCACTAATCCAGTTGTGTAGTTGACTAAGCGATTCTTTGTTCTTGGGTTTGTTCGGTAGTAGATCGAGTACAAATGCCATCAATTGACGTAAGGCTGTTTTTAAGTCTAAATCCATTACCTCATCTGCAAAAAGGTAAAACAATCCTCCCAGTGAACGTTCATCGTTATTTTGTCTACGCTCCCACTCAAGGATGAGATAACGAGTAAAGACTATTGTTGTGTGGCTAATCATCATATCGAATGACCGTCCTTGGAATTCGGTACCCAGTTTTAAGTGTGATTTAGCCACTTTGAAAAAGGTCTCGATACCCCAACGCATCCCATAAATCCTTATAATCTCAGCATTATCTAAGGCAATATCTGTTGTTAGAATTGCCAACCAATCTCTGCGGTTGTTCCGATTCTGGACGAAGACAATCTTAAGAGATAAACCTGTTATGGTTTGAACACGAACTGAGCCCAGAATTTCCGCTTTATGGTTTTTAGGGATTTTAGCGTAAAGCTCACTTAGACTTAATGCATTTCCCTCGAAACAATAACGTTGTTTAAGCTCTTTTACCATCCCAATGGTGTGAAGTCCCTTATCCATCAGTTTTTGTAGAAGTGGAGCATGAGTGAACCAACTATCCATCAGAACGTAATCTGCCGAGAATCCCGCATTGAGAGCTCTTTCAAGCATTTGGACGACGGCATCAGGTTTAGGATTCATCGCTTCCATGCGACGCTTATAACCAATGGATCGTTTGTCCAAGTCCTCCCGCATTTCACAAAGACGGTTTTTAACCTTAGCCGAACTCATCAACGTGAAATCTATGGGTGCAAAGCTGTAGCCATCAGACCAACCCAACGTGAGTAAGCTATAGCCACGGATAAAGCGACCAGAAACATGGTCAAAGATCCGGGCTAAGAGTTCAACCTTCTTACTCCTTTCTCGTCCCATTACTGAATCATCGACGACAAAAACACGGATACGCTGTGCGGAGGTGAGTTTTTCAAATCGCCGAACAACCTTAAGACTGAGTAACTGATAGAAACGTCTCCAGTTATAACGGGATTCATTAAGAAACCGATAAACTACGTCTTTACCTGGAAGAGACTCTGCTCGGGTGCCTTCTAGTAAGCGGTACAAATTACGGCCTTGGAAAACTAACTGAAATATGATTTGGAAGACAGCGAAGCTTGAGATCCCATAGGATTTGCGAATTCCTGTTGTTCGAAGAAGTTGACTTAACTTAAGAGAAGAAAAAATTAAAGAAAGTTGATTTTGACGCTGTTCAGACAGAGAGTTGTGTTGTAACATTTAGATACGCACCTTTCTGGTTTGGATTTAATGGTTGTTTGGTCACTTCCATTTTACCAATTGGAAAGGTGTTTTTCTGTCAATAGACTAAAATATTTCGTCCTAACCTAGATACATACT
Organism: Desulfosporosinus cupriresistens; assembly: GCF_001707885.1. GTDB lineage: Bacteria > Bacillota > Desulfitobacteriia > Desulfitobacteriales > Desulfitobacteriaceae > Desulfosporosinus. The sequence goes on from NZ_MASS01000046.1 coordinate 35,982, forward strand.
GGGTTAGAGGTAACTTTCGCTATGCGAAAGTTGAGTT
>NZ_MASS01000047.1 GCF_001707885.1 Desulfosporosinus cupriresistens
CTCTTGCGAGTCTCTCTCATTGGCTGTCCTTGTTGTTTAGTTTTCAAAGACCATGGTTTTTTCTAAGGCCACTTGGGCCAGACTTTAATTTTAGCATTTTCAACTCGCGTTGTCAATGACTAATTTTTCGCCGGTCTTAACTATTGACAGCATTTTTCGCACTTCAGTAGTGTATTTCGCGGCACTTCGATATATTAACATTTGGTTATCAACTTGTCAACTATTTTTTTACGCATATTTTAGTAATACAAGTCGAATTTTTTAACTCCTGTCAAATCGGAGCTGAGTTTCTTTCTTTTGCGATGATTATTGACCAGTGAGAGTACAGAACGACTGTCAATATATCAGTCGTTCTGTACCTTGATCCATCCTCTTTATTAGCTAAATTTTATAAGATAATAGTTTTTCTTTCCTCGACGAATAACAAGATACTTCCCATCTAAACGCTCCAGCTGAGGAACTGTTGTTTCTACGTCCGTATGCCGAACATCGTTAATATAGATTGCTCCGCTGACAATCGCCTCCCTTGCTTGACGTTTAGATGACACGACACCACCTAGGACCAACAAATCGATAAGCCCGATTTCAGGATTTTCGATAGTCGCCGAAGGGACATCACTAAACCCCTCTTCAATTTCTGCAGCAGACAGATTTCTAAGTCCTCCTCCAAAAAGTGCACCTGAGATTTTTTCAGCTCGCTTAAGAGCGTCTTGGCCGTGAACTAACTTTGTCACTTCTGTAGCCAGCACCCTTTGAGCTCTTCTCTTTTCGGGTTCCTTTTCTACACCTTCTGCCAGCTCATTGATCTCTTCCATTGGTATGAAGGTAAAGTATTTCAGGAATTTAATAACGTCCCGGTCATCCGTGTTCATCCAGAATTGATAAAATTTATACGGAGACGTCTTTTCTGCATCGAGCCAAACGGTTCCTGATTCTGTCTTTCCAAATTTCACCCCGTCACTTTTCGTAACGAGAGGCATTGTTAGGCCATGTATTTCCTTCACTTGATCAACCGACATCCGACGAATCAAATCGATACCCACAGTGATATTGCCCCACTGGTCACTACCACCCACCTGCATCTCACAATCATACAATTCATTTAACTTCAGGTAATCGTACGATTGCAAAATCATATAGCTGAATTCGGTATAAGATATACCTTTGCTCATCCGTGCTTCCACGGAGTCTTTCGCTAACATAGTTCCCAAGGGGAAGTTCTTACCGATATCGCGTAAAAACTCAATAACTTGAAGTGAACCAAGCCATTCGTAATTGTTTGCTACAATTGCCGGGTTCTCTTCAGTTTCAAAATCCAAGAATTGTTCAAGCTGTTGTTTAATCTTATAAGCCCATTGATCAACAACTTCTTTGGGATTCAGTACCCGTTCGGATGCTTTACCGCTGGGATCGCCGATTAACCCCGTTCCTCCGCCCACCAAGGCTATGGGTTTATGCCCGGCTAATTGAAATCGCTTCAAGACTAAGATAGGCAGCAAGCTTCCAATATGTAAGCTATCTGCAGTAGGGTCGAACCCGCAATACAAGGTCAGCGGACCCGCTTCTAATCTTTTACGCAAGGCCAACTCATCCGTATGTTGATATACAAGTCCTCGTTCCTGCAAATCCTTGAAAATATCCATGCTTATACTCCTCCTTTATGTTACTTTCGATCCTGAACCATATTTGTACCAACCAGATAGTGAAATTTCGAGTAGGTCCCCAAAAACAAGGAAATCCCTCAACACAAGGTTGAGGGACGAAAACACTTCCGCGGTACCACCCACATTGACGCCGATCTTCAGAAACGGACATCCAGCTTAACCAGCGATAACGGGCTGATCCGAGAGTTATTGGCTCTAGTCATGAGGTGTAACTCTTGGTTTCCGGGTCGATTTGCACCTCACACCGACTCTCTACTGCCTTCCGCCAAGTTTCTTCTCAATCATACTATTTACTTTATGTACATAGGCTACTTTATATTATTATAGCGTGTCCATGCCGAGCTCGCAACTAGTCTGGTTTTTGCCTTTAGCTCGCCCATAACTTATAGGATCTCCTTACAATTGTAGAAGTATGATATAATTCAAGGAATTAAAATTTTTGCAAGCCTTATTCTTTTTACTATAAAGGAGGTACAAATCATGCCATCGTCCCGGAGACCAACGAGCCCAAGGCGCAAAAAGCGCTCATCAAAACCTCGGATTGTTCTCTTGTCAATTGTGACTTTTATTGTTCTTGTTATGATCGGTCTAGTAATTTTCGTCGGAATTGCTGCAATAGGTACCCCAAAATGGGACCCTTCATTGCTTCATGACCAAAAACAAACATCCTTTCTTTATGACAAAGACAATGTTCAGTATGCGTCATTGCATGGAGTAGAGAACCGCCAAGCCGTCATTTCTTCTAATATCCCTGATCTCGTAAAAAAAACCTTTGTTGCAGTTGAGGACAAACGCTTTTATCAGCATTTCGGAGTAGATCCCATTCGGATCATCGGTTCTGCACTGAATGACATACGCTCCGGAAGCGCCAAAGAAGGGGCAAGTACCATAACCATCCAGCTCGCACGCAATGCCTTTATAGACAATCCAACAGCCAAAACCTTTACCCGTAAGATTCAGGAAGCAATTCTTGCCATCCAACTTGAGCATGAATACACAAAAGACGAAATTCTTACGTTTTATCTCAATAAAATTTTCCTTGGTGAATCGTCATTTGGGATCCAAGCTGCAGCCCGAACTTACTTTGGTGAAGATATTAAGAATTTAAAGCCTGATCAAGTCGCGCTCCTAGCAGGGTTACCACAAGCTCCCAGTCAGTATAATCCTTATATTCACCCTGATGCAGCCAAAAATCGACGCACCATCGTCCTGGGAGTAATGCGAGATGCTGGAATTATTACCACTCAGGAGTACAACACGTATAAAGATACCCCGTTCGACTATGTTAATACTATGAAGAAAACTCTTGGTGGTGCTCAAAAAACGACCTTATCCAATGCGAGTTACAAATATCCCTATTTTACTGATTACGTTATTGAAGAGCTGGAAAGCACCTATAATTTAACCCCAGATCAAATCTACAGCGGTGGTCTGCGAATTTACACGACTGTCAATCCAAAAGTTCAGGATGCTGCTGAGGCCGCGTTTGCCGATTCCGCTAATTTTCCCAAAGGAATTGATAGCACAAAGGTCCAAGGAGCCATCACTGTCGTTGAACCTTCAACCGGATCGATTCAAGCAATGGTCGGTGGGCGGGACTATACAACCCGTGGACTGAACCGAGCTTGGCAATCCCCAAGGCCCCCTGGGTCGACAATCAAACCCTTGGTAGTCTATGGACCAGCTATTGAGAAAGGTGGATATTTTCCCGGCACTGTTCTTGACGATATGCCTGTGAGCTATAACCAAGGAAACGGGAAAGCTTGGACACCCACCGATTTTGATACAATAGACAAAGGCTGGAAAGGCCTGATTACGATGCGCTATGCCCTCGAAGACTCTGTCAATGTCTATGCCGTTAAACTCTTGGACCTAATTGGGGTGGATTACGGCTGGAAGTTTGGTAAGGATAAACTCGGACTCCCTCTAGAAGACAGTGCCCGCAACTTGACTTTAGCTCTCGGTACTCCAAATATATCCACGCTGCAGATGGCTGCTGCTTACGGAGTTTATGCCAACAACGGCGTTAGCGTCACTAGCCATGCCATTGTAAAGGTTGAAGACGCCAAGGGGAATACTGTGACCCCTAAAATTACAAAAAACCGCGTCATGAAGGAGACCACGGCTTACATCATCAATGATATGCTGCGAAGCGTTGTAACTGACGGAACAGCATACAGTGCCCAAATCGGAAACTGGGCTATTGCCGGTAAAACCGGTACCACTTCCCTGGATCCTAATATATATGGCAATAGAACTGGTAATCCAGATGCCTGGTTTGCCGGATATACTCCAAATTATGCAGGGGTTGTGTGGATGGGCTATGATTCTGACCCAGACAGGCAACATTATTTGCGAAGTGTTTATGGTGGTAGTTACCCCGCTCAAATCTGGAAGAAGGTCATGACAGCCGCTCTTCAGGATCTCCCCGTGCAGTCGAAGTTTACTATTCCACCAGGGATTATCAGTGGCTCCTATGATACGAAATCAGGGTTGCTCCCCAGCAGTTTAACTCCAAGCACCTTTATCTCTACAGAGATTGCTGCTCAGGGTGATTTCCCCACTCGGGTCAGTGATGTGTGGATTCAAAAACAGGTAGATGCAGATCATCCGAACAAGTTGGCTAATCCAAATTCAGCGAATACTTTAACTAAGACATTCTTAAATTTGCCCAACCGAAATCCGTCCTGGATATGGCCACAACGTGAAGCTCCCTACAAGCCTCCTACCGAGACAGCTTCAGATCCTGTTACCACCCCCCCAGCATCCGATCCTGTTACTGGTTTAGATCCTACAATACCACCTCCAACAAGTGGGCTTCCAGAAATAGATCCCACGCTTCCCTCGCCCACACTTGGCCGAATCAACTATACTGCCAAAACTTATACAGCAGTTATTCCCATGACCGTTCCTAAAGAGAATATGGGGGATTCCACTATCTTTTACCTTCAGCGTACAGGCCAAACCACTATCGAAAGCTTCCCCATTGCGGCTTCGAACTCAGCGTCAACCTCAATTTCGATTTCACTTGGTGAAAATGGCAAACCTCCCATTCCTGGCGACTATATTTTCTGGGCCGCTTTCAAGAACCGAAACGGATCGGGGATCGGGCCGCTTTCTGGAAGTGTTAAATTAACCCTAACCGACTAAACGAACAAATTTCACATTTAAGGGGGTACCTATGGTCCCCTCTTATTTATAACTTTTGATATATCTAAAGAAAAAGTATACAACAAAAGTTATACTTTCCGATTAGTACTAAAAAGGAGGGCAATTGCCCTCCTTTTAATACGCCTTCATTTCTTAGTTTGTTTACTTCAACTCAACAACTGTAACCCCAGAGTCCCCTTCTCCATATTCCCCTAGCCTAAAACTTCGTACATGCGGATGACCTCGTAGAAAATCCTGTATACCCGCACGCATGGCTCCCGTTCCTTTGCCATGAATAACGTAAATCAAGCCAACTCCACTAAGAACGGCGTCATCAAGATATTTGTCTAAAACTTCCGTGCCCTCTTCGACCAACATCCCTCTTAGATCAATCTCGCTGCGAATCTCCTCCGCTTTTTGAAACCCGATATTCACGTCTCGTGAATATTTGGGTCGGATTTTCTTCTCCTCATTGGCTAACTTTAATTCCACCAGCGGAACCATGACTTTCATAATTCCAGCTTGAACTAGGACTTCACCATTGGCATTAGGGAGCTTAATGACCTGCCCTTTCTGCCTAAGTTTCGTCATCTGAACCGTCTGCCCTAGCTTGATCTGATCTGCCACTAGTCCGCTGCCAGGGCGTTGTACCTTTCGACCCTTGTCAAGCCTGGCTGAGATTCGATGAAATCCCTGGCGTGCCTTTTCAATATCTTGTTGTTGTTTATTTTCCTTCTTAAGAGCTGCTTTCAACTCTTCAATTATGTCATCCGCTTCCCGTCTAGCCTGTCGAACAAGCTCACTTGCCTCATCCTTGGCCAAACTTAAGAGTAGTTCATATTCCTCATCTAAGAGTATAGATTTTTCTTCCAAAGCTTTACTTTGCCGCTCGACCGCTTGTCGCCCAGTTTTAACTTTTTGTTTCTCCAATTCGATCTCTCGGTGAGTCTCTCCTAAGTTTTCAATGAGATCCGCCACCTGCATTTCTCGCTCCGTCACAAAGGTATTCGCTTTTTCAAGGACCTGTTCACTCAAACCCAACCGTCCAGCGATAGTAAAGGCATTACTCTTACCGGGAATTCCTATCAACAGCCGATAGGTTGGACGCAAGGTCTCTGTATCAAATTCCACTGATGCATTTTTGACGCGCGGAGTTTCATAGGCGAACGTCTTAAGTGCTCCATAGTGAGTTGTTGATACCGTTCGGCAGCCTCTTTCATGAAGTTCAGCCAAAATACCCATCGCGAGAGCTGCTCCCTCCGTCGGGTCAGTTCCTGCCCCTACCTCATCAAGTAAAACCAAAGAACGCTCGTCTGAACGGTCAATAATTTCTACAATGTTTTTCATATGACCCGAAAAGGTACTTAAGGATTGCTCCACACTTTGTTCGTCTCCAATATCTGCAAAGATCTGGGTAAAAACTCCCATTCGAGAATCATTTTCTGCTGGAATATGAAGACCTGCCTGAGTCATAGCCGCCATAAGGCCAACCACTTTTAGGGCCACCGTTTTTCCCCCAGTATTGGGTCCCGTGACCACTAACGTATCAAAATCAATCCCTAACTCCACCGAGAGAGGGACAACCTTTCCTAATATCAACGGATGCCGCGCCTGAACAAGCTTCATCTGTTGACCCTTTACCAATTCCGGCGCACCTGCGTTCATTGCCACACTTAACTGCGCTTTGGCAACCACCAGATCTAATTTAGCCAGAGCTTCATGAAGCCCTGCCACTGCATCCACGCGTTCCTCAATTTTTGATGAGAGCATTTGCAGAATTCGCATGACCTCACGTTGTTCCTTCAAAATCACTTCGCGCAGTTCATTCCCTAGATGTACTACTGGCATGGGTTCAATAAAAAGGGTTGCTCCGCTCGCCGATTGATCGTGTACAATACCAGGAAATGCTGTGCGATATTCCTGCTTTATAGGCAAAACATAACGATCCGAACGTTGAGTGATAATAGGATCTTGCAGCATTTTCTGATACGAAGAATTCCGTAAGGTTGCCTCCAAGCTTTCCCTAATACGATTCTGAAGACGATTAAGGGCACGCCTTAAGTCTACCAGTTCTGGGGAAGCGCTGTCCGCCACCTTTCCGTCCTCCGCAATGCAACGAGAGATTTCGTCTTCTAGATCTTTCTGTGGTTCGATGGGTAACACAATCTCCCATAACCCAGGGAACCCCTCATTGAGTTCCAGAAGAAGTAGTTTTATTTTCCGTCCTACTCTTAGCGTATCTCGAATCTCGAGTAATTCCTCGCCGTGAATTACCCCGCCACGCAGACAACGCTCAATATAGGGACGAATTTCTTTAGCGCCGCGGACGGAAAAGAGGGGGTTTCCTCGCAAGAGATTCTTTCCTTCTTCCGTCTCCTGTAGCGCCAAGCGTACCGATTCCCAATCAATAAACGGTATTAATCCAACGGCCAGTTCCTTGGCCCGAGGAAGGATACAATATTCAGCTAAACTTGACAAGACCTTTGGAAAGTCTAGCTTATTTAGAACTTTTTCTTCGATTCCCATAGTTCCTCCTTTGCGCTGGCCATGACTTGAATAAGGATGTATCGACAATCCTTTCAACTAGATTAACCTACAACACGCCGCGGAAGAAATGTCCTTTCGTAAATCCCTCAGGGAAAAGAGACGTTAGCTCCGACATCCCCTCTTCCGACGTCCATGAGAACTTCTTGTTTTCACACAATGTATCCCAAGCCTCAACAAACAAACGGACAATCTGCCGGACTTGCTCAGGAGTTTGCCGAGTCAATTGCAAGCGAACAGTTGAAATCCCCATGCGCCGAATTTGGGCCAGCTCTTCATACAAGTTGAGTATTTTAACATTGAAAAGGTGCATCCGGCACTCCTGATCCGTTTCCACTGGAAAATCATAGCGCAGGCGATCGCGCAAATAATGCGGTTCTTTCACACACGTTCCGGCGCAGCGTTCCCCTTTTTTCCCACCCAGCGTTGATCCGATCGGGCAGTATTCGCTCACCATCATTTCGAGGTCTCCAAACGCCAACAGCTCCACAGCTGGCCACTTCGCTAAATGGGCAAGTTGTTCGTGATGTACTTCAGGTGAAAGGGTCACCTTTTTAGCACCCCTGCGCCAAAAATAGGCAAGACTAGCTTCGTTAAACACATTTAAGGAGTAATCCACTTCAAACGGCCAATTCTCATCAACAGTCTTCAAAATTTCTAGTTCGCCGAGGTTGGAAATCATCAGCTTCGGTTTCCTGTCCCACTCCGCCGCTTTTTTCAGGTCCAACAGAAGGCTTGAACTCTGAGCCTGATTTAAGATGCGTGGTAACCGCCAAGCGCAATCGATTCCCTGTTTCCTGCAGATCTCGAAGCTATTCCGAATCTCCTCCAGCGAAAAGCCACGCCGGGAACGCCAATGTTCCCCACCGATGAGTACTCGCTTAGCCCCCGCCTTTAGGGCAGCTTGTAGCGTTTCTTTGTCACTTACAGCTACTGAAATTCGAGGGATGACCGTTTCCCTCAAACTTGCCCGGTCTTCAGCCAGACGCTGTTTCCATTTTTCTACTCTCTGTCTATACGTTTGTCGGGCAATCCTTTGACAAGGCACTTCTTTCAGTAACTCTTCGACGGCTGAACGGCGCATTTCATTCAGATCACTTACTGGCAGCATGGTACCTTCTTCAATCTCCAACTCCAACTCATTTAGCCAAAAGGGTGTTGTCCCTAATCGCCCTAACTGCTGGAAGGCATAGTCCCACGTCAGTGGCCTTTTTAAAGCCTTCTGAGCTAAGCCCGTCGAATAAACGGTTACTCTCCGCCCACTCTCAATGACTTCTAAACGCAATTTATCTCCAACGCGCCCCACTAAACGCATGTTCAATGGACCTTTACGTTGCTCCCGTCCCTCTTGGAAGCTTTCCCGAGCCTTTTCCATTAACAATGCATCATTGGTCTTAAAGACTCTATCTCCAGGCTGGGCCATGCCAAAGAATTCAATTTGAATAGTTTCCCCAGGTTTTCCTTCTTCGACCTCTGTCTGATCCCGCCAAATTGAACCCACTGTGACTCCTTCACGTCCACGACCTGTCCAAAATTCGATCCCATCACCAGAGTGCAAAGCCGCCTCCAGTTTAAGAGATAATCGTCCCGATTCTAAGCGAGCCACTCGCCCAAGACGTGTCCCTCGATTGTTCGGACGACTATAGCTCATAAGCTCGGCGCCGAGGTTCTCCCTGAAATACCCGCTTGTGAAATCCCGGTTAAAGACCTGCAACAATTCCTGATGTTCACTCGAAGTAAGCAAAGGGCCAACCGCATCGGCTTCCAGCTGATCTTCCATCCGCTTTAAGGCTTGCCGATAGATCCGAATCACGGTCGCCACGTACTCGGGTCGTTTCATTCTCCCCTCAATTTTAAGGGAATAAATTCCGATTCGTTTCAACTCTGCAAGTTCCTCGGCTAAGTTCAAATCCCGAGGGCTTAGCAAATGTTCTCCTGGGTTTTTTGTGGTTAAAAGGTTCTCTTTCTCTTTGTTGACGAGCTGATACGTCATCCGACAAGGTTGGGCACACGTACCTCGGTTTCCACTCCGCCCCCCGATAAAGCTCGACATCAGACATTGCCCAGAATAACCTATGCAAAGTGCGCCGTGTACAAAGACTTCAACATCTAGCGGCGTATTTTTCGCGATCACTTTCATTTCATCGGCTGAGGTCTCCCTGGCCAACACCACACGGCTAAAGCCAAGAGATTCCAAATGCTGAACTCCCCAGCTTGTATTCACCGTCATTTGTGTGCTTGCATGGGTTTCCATTTCTGGAAGAATTGTATGAATTAATTCCGCGACCCCAACATCTTGTAAAATCACGGCATCAACACCTATTTCGTGCAAGGAGTATAGATAGTCCACCAGTTCCTGAAACTCTTGATCCGCAATCAGAATATTAACCGTCACAAACACTTTAACCTGTCGTTCATGAGCATAACGAACAGCTTTTTGTAGGTCTTCTAAATCAAAATTTGCTGCGCTTGCCCGAGCACTAAAGCTTTTACCGCCCAGGTAGACCGCATCCGCGCCATTTTCCACCGCCGCCTTAAACGCCTCGAAACCTCCTGCTGGAGCTAGAAGTTCTAGCGGTCGAGATTGATTTTTCCTTCGTTCATCCATGTATTTACTTCCCCTGTTTCTCCATTTGCCCTTATTTAAGATCATCCTCTGTCAAAGCTTGACAACAACCCTTATTATAATTGTTTCACTTTAATTTGTACAATTGACGCTGGGCAAAATCCCACCTACCTTTCGACAAGTCAGATAGTTATGTAAAAACTGGGATGTGTGAAAACTCAGTCTCCAAAATTTCAAGTGGTTACAACAATCAATAAGCGTCCTCATTTCACTATAAAAGTGGAGTGAGGACGCTTGTGTTTTGATGATATAGAAGCAAAAGTGGGGATGTGAAAAATATAGTAACAAGTTTTAGCACAGCCCCGTTTTTATAGCCCTTCAGTATTCAACTTTTCCATTGCATATTCCTGACCATCCCAATGGACTATCATTGTGTACCGTATACGTTTATCTTGTAGATTGTCGTTTTGACAATCTACATAACTGTCAACTTGAAATCTATGTCCACCTAAATTTTTAATGTGGCTATCCGTTAAGTAAGCAAATTTTTTAACACCCTGGGTTGGTATTTGGTAGTTAATAATATTCTTAGACGATTCGAATACATTAATCATAATGCTCTCTGAATTATTGTATCCTACCTTGAACGCCACTGTCGAAGACAAGAAGACGACTAAAAGTAATAGATATAAGTGTTTCTTTTTCATTTGATCTCTGCCCCTTCCCTTTGGAATTTTCATCTAGTAAATTTAATTATTCTGCCCGATCCGCTGCTGATACCACCAGATACAATTCCAGAGTATTAATATGTTGGGGCTAAAGTCCCAGTTGATATATTTTTAGTATATATGGAGGCAGCACGAGTGAATATAAGGCCTTAGTCCCAATCTTAGAAAGACTAGCCCTAGTTCATTGGTCCTAGTTCTCCTGATCTATAAAAGGAAAACCCTCAGAGGCCTTGCTCATGGCTCTGAGGGTTAAAATCTAGTTGTTACGATCCTTCAGTTAATAACTTTATAATACCCGGGGTCACTTCTTCAAGGGTATTCCATTCCGGCCATTTCATGGGTTGAGTAGACCAACATAGCGCAGGCACTGGATTCATTGTGTGTCCTTTAACGGAAAAGTCTTCGATATTACCATGATCACTGGTCAGAATCCAGGCCACATCTTCTTCCTTAACAACTGAGAGAAAACCTCCGATAAAACCATCAATGCGTTCAACTAATCCTATCGCTTCATCCCAAAGTTGCTTGTGCCCTTTAACATCCGTTTGAAAAAATTCATATAACGTAAAATCATAGTGTAGAGCTAAGTTTCCCAAACGCCTACCAGCTTCAAATGAGGAAATAAGCGAAACCTGTTCTCCTTGCTGAACAAGTATTTCATTGGTCATATCTTGATACACCGCTAAACCTGCCAGTAAATCAGGAACACGTCTTAAGCGAACTCCTCCCGCTAAGGCCGACAGAGTTGAGGCCGTATGTGCTCTATTTCCAGCTGCAACCGCTTGATCATATCCTTTTGTAAATGTATTGGCAAACATGGTCGTCTTACCAAGTTCAGCTAATTGCCTAAAGATACTCTTCTCAGCAATAATCTCAGTGAGTGATTTATTAGGATACGCACGGAGATGATGTCCAATCGCCTTGGCCGCGTTTAGCCCCGTCCAAAGTGTTGTCTGTCCCGTTGCACTCTGAGGTGTACCCTCTACTCCTAGCAAAGGGTCTAACGGCCTAAGCACCGTATTCTTATGAGTAATGTAGCGTTTTCCCCAGAGGAGATGGCCACCTAACAATTCATCGATCGAAGGGGTTTCTGCAGCAACTATGGGGTTATCGTCTTTCCCGCCTAGTCCAAAACCATCCAAGAAAATCATCACAATGTGCATTTCTCTCTCCCCTTCCCTTTCCTATTGTAGCCAAATTCTCGAGAAAACGCCAGTTCATCCTTCGAAGCACGTTACTTCAATTTACCCGCCGGTACTTTCTCACAGATGTGTTACTTTCGGGGAAAATAGTTTGGTCAGGTCTCCCTCAAGTATGTAATTTGTGACGATACCGATGATTAAACCCCAAAATGGTGCTCCGACTCCAGCGATTGAAATACCGGATATAGTAACAAGAAAAGTAATCAACGCGGCATCCTTCTTCTCATCTTCCTTCATCGCTGAAGAAAGACTTGAACTAATTGATCCCAATAATGCTAAGCCAGTTATTACAACGATTAATTCGCTAGGAAAAACAGTAAAAATAGAAACGATCGTTGCCCCAAAAATGCCAAATAAAATGTAAAAGATGCCGCAGGAGATACCTGCAATATAGCGTTTATCCGGATCAATATGTGCCTCCTTCCCAGTACAGATCGCAGCTATGAGGGCTGACAAATTGATACCATGCGCGCCAAACGGAGCAAAAATGATTGAGGCAATCCCAGTCGTTACGATGAGCGGATTTGCCGGTATATCGTATCCATCAGCCTTTAACACTCCGATACCTGTAGCATTTTGAGAAGCCATAGTCACGATGCAAAGTGGAATACCCAAACCTATGATTGCATTAAGTGAAAACGAGGGCCTTGTAAAAATTGGCTGAACAAGAGCGACATTAATGCCACTAAAATTCAATATGTTGAGGCCATATGAAACTAATATACCGAAAAGTAAACTTGCAACTACTGAATAGCGTGGAAACCAGCGCTTGGCCACCAGGTAGCATAAGATCATGGGTAAAGCCAACATCGGTAAATTTTTTAAAGAAACAAAGACATCGACCCCAAACTCAAGTAAAATCCCCGCCAGCATAGCTGTAATAATTGAGTACGGGATTCGCTTCATAAAAGAAGAAAATAGACCCGTAAATCCAAATATTGTAATTATGACACCCGAAAAAATGAATGCCCCAATTGCGTCAGAATAAGCATATGCCTTCCAACCTGAAATCAACAAGACAACTCCTGGGGTTGACCATGCCGTTATCACCGGGGCCTTAAATCGAATACTTAGAATAATTGCTGTCAGTCCACTGGCAACGGAAATTGCCCATATCCAAGAGGATAGATTGGCATTGCTTAAGTTTGCTACTTTGGCAGCTTGAAAAATTAGCAGCACAGGTCCTGCATACCCAACAGCAACAGCAATTAAGCCGGCGACAACTGCTGAGATTGAAAAATCACTTTTAATTCTCTTTAACAAGGGGAATATAGAGCTCTCCACGTTACCACTCCTTCATTTAATTGTCCAAATATGCGTTATAGCATACATCTTCTTGTTGATTGTATCACGCGTGCGTTATAACGTCCAATAATTATTAAGCAAATTTTTATTACCTTTGTTGCTAAATACCAATATTAGTGTTCTCCAAGATAGCCCTCAACCTTAGTCGCATAGAAAAAACACGACTAGGCACATTGCTTGTCGTGTTTTGAGAACATATGTTAACGGCTTTATCTTAGTGAAAATAGCAAATTATATTAGGAAAAATAGTAAATTATATGATGAAAGCTGATTTGCTGATCCGTAAGATTGCGATAAATGTGTTCTTTATTTGCCAAATAGCGAATGGCATCCCCTTTATTCAACACATAAACATCTTCACCAATGGTTACTTCTAGCACACCTTCAATAAGGCTGATATATTCTTCAACCCCCTCGTCATGAGGGTCTGATCTATGACTACAGCTTGGTTCAAGTTCAATAATAAACACTTCAAAGCCTCTATTGCTGTCAAAAATAAATTGTGGAAATATTCTCATCTGCCCATGTTCTTCAATTATAGGAGTTGTTTCTGAGTATTGGATTAAGAGAGTCTCTTTATCTTCCTCCCTATTCGCTAACAGTGAGGAAAAAGAGACTTTTAGCCCTGTTGCGATTTTCCAAAGGACGTTTATTGTGGGAGTAGACTCCCCTCTTTCAATCTGCCCTAACATAGCTTTACTTACGCCTGTTAGTTCAGCAACTTTATCTAAGCTTAGTCCTCTTCTTTTTCTTACATTGTTTAAATTTTTACCGATATTGAATTTCATTAGCATGTTATTCTCCCAAAACCGAATATTATCGTAATAATTTTGCATATTATTCTATACTTCCAGGCACCTTGTTTAGATTATAGTTTTTTAATACAGAATTCAATGTCAGACACAATCAATAGCTATACTCTTACTATTTGATTTTTACTTTATGATGTATTCAATCCTAACCCTCAACAACATCTCATTCTATTTGCATCTGTAGTTCCATGCCTGCGGAGATAAAAAAACAGCCCCTCCCCTCTTTTTAAGGTTGGAACTTATATTTTTGGAGGGGGAATCATGTTTATTTAATTGATTTAAGCTTTACAATATCGCTCCAATTATTAGCAGTGACTAATTCAACAGCCTTTTTGCATGGATTTAACTTCACTACTTATTTCCGCTAAGTCAACAGCCATTCGATCATGCTCAGCCTTATTAACTTGGGCCAAGTGTTCTAATGCCTTCAATATTTGTGTATTCTCATTTACTTGATTGTCTAACAAATCAAGTTTACCTGACAATGAACTAACTTCACTTGATAGTGTATCAACTCTACCTGATAACGAACCAACTTCACTTGATAATGTATCAACTCTACCTGACAATGAATCAACTTTACCTGATAATGAACCAATCTTCTGGTTGAAATCTTGTCTTAAACCTTCTATAGCCAGAAGAATTTTCTCTTCCATTCCTATCACTCTCTTTCAATAATTCATAGGTATGTATATTATACCATAACCTGCCGTTGATATAGCAATCGCTCCCTTTCTAAACGATATTCAGGGAAGAAATTGGTCTTTATTAAATGAAAAAGTCACTTTCGCTTATAAAGTATGTTTTCTCAATTCTTTTAAAGAATAAACTGTTCCTCTCCATTCGATACCCCCTCTTCTTAGAATCTTGACCATCGATTTTAATACCGCCCACAAGTATAGTAACGCTGAGATAGGGTGAAGGAAAAAATGCCTTAGAGAGAGACACATATAGTTCTTTGCGTAATTATAAATAGCAAATACTGTAATCACGGAAACACCACACAGTATTCTTGCCCACTCAGGTCCAAAGAACAACCCAACAAACGGATACACATGCAGAAATAAAAGGAAACAACCCATTGCCAACGTGGCTAAAACACTGTAATTCGTTCCTGCGAATTGATTTTTCTCGATACCTTTTACCATGGCAAAGAGATTATCATATAATTTTACAGAGATTATACCTTTGCTGAGCCCATAACTCTGTTTGTACCCCTTCTTGGCAACTAATTTGCCTAAAGCAAAGTCATCGACAGGCTGCATAGCGATTGCTTCGTGTCCGCCAATTGCTTGGTAGGTAGATCTTTTTATTAAGTTGAAAGCACCGAGTCCGGCACTCTTACTAATCATGAATAAAACGGCAACTACTAAAGCAAAGAAGGAAATGAAACCACCGTAGAAAAACCCCTTGTACACTATATCAGGACCGATTGTTAGGTGATCAAGACCGTTTCTCATAGAATAACCAACCGTTTTCTTTAAACTATTAGGTGAGTATTTAATATCAGCATCAGTAAAAAGTAACCACTCGCCCTTAGACTTTTTTACCCCTTGATAAAGAGCATGATTTTTACCTAACCATTTCGGGGGCAGATCGGTAACCGTAATAACTTGCAGTTGTGGGTATTCAATGTCTAGCTCTGCAAGAATTGCCTCTGTTCGGTCTGTGGAACGATCATTTATAACTATGATTTCGAAATCAGGGTAATCTTGATTGATTAAATGACAAATAGTCTGTTCAATAGACTCTTCTTCATTACAAGCTGGAATTATTACAGACAATGGTGGATAAATAATCTCATTGTCAGAGCAACTAGTACCACGAAAAACTGGTATCTTCTTCAAATAATTAAACAGCAGTAATCCCATGTATATCCAGATAGTAACATTGATAAGGGCTAAGATTAAAAAAATGATATTCATTACCGCTCTCCCCTCATACCCTGTTCAAACAAGCAGGCTAACCTTGTTGGGGGCTCAAGTCACATTACACCGTCACTCCCTCCTCTCCAAAACTATATATTGAGTTTTCACTCCAAATAATATTATTCTGTTTACCCAACCTCAAATCCTTCCATTTTTGAAAGGCATTGCATATTATCCATCTCAAAAAAAAATAAAAGTATCTTGCTAAATCATTTAGTTTATCAATAAGGTCGTTTTAATCTTTTCAACAAATGCAAAAGCGGCACTAGCAAAGTGCCGCCATAAAGGTTGAGTTGAGTTGTGTAGACTCGTCCAGCTAACGCTTGAACATTAGGGATAATAGGTGGGGTGAACATACCCGGTGTGATGAAAATCATTCGTGACGGTACAGAGATAACAGCGGACGGTGATAATGGACAGGTGATTATCTAAGAGGCCATGGGAATGAGCTTATCGCAAATGAAATAAGACTTTGATCACCATGATTTTTAAAATTTCTCGTTTCGATGGTAATGATAGAAGCAACCTGAAAATGTGCTCAGAATTGCCCTCACTCTGTCTTTTCTCCGAGTAACTGCATTAATGTTTCTTGTTCTTCTCGCAACTTAGCCAGCTCATCAGCTAAATTCAGGGCGGTCAAAACAGCAATTTGGTGAACACCCAAGCGAGGTAACCGTTGAGCGATCAAGCGCATCTTCTTATCGACTTCATGCGCCAAACCTTGGATATAAGTTGCGGTCCCTTCACCGCGAACCACATGCTTTTCCCCAAAAATCTCAACGGTGGTTTTGACTGATTCATGTGTCACACTTTTCCCTCGCTCTCTTTGTACGCCCTGTATTAATCTTTCCCTACTATTTTCGCCATTCTGCCCCAAACTCCTGCTGAATTCCCTCTAAAATACGTGAATTCAGCAGATTTACTTCTTCATCAGTCAACGTACGTTCTAAGGACTGGTAACGTAACGCAAAGGCTAGGCTTTTGTGATCATCCGGTATAGGTTTTCCTCTATAGACGTCAAAAATTTTGACTTGTTGTAACAATTCCCCGCCGAGTTTCCGCATCTTAGACATGACTGCTTCAGCTGCGGTCTCACTGGCTACGACTATGGCTATATCCCTTTGAATAGCAGGAAAACGTGGGATAGAATGAGCACGAACCGTTTGCCGCATCCGCGCGAACAGTGGGTTAAACTCTAATTCAAATAACACCACTCGCTCTAGCTCCCACTCCTTCTCCAATGAGGGATGCATTTCCCCAAGGAATCCAACGCACTGGTTCTGGAGATAAATGTCAGCCGAACGCCCAGGGTGGAGCAAGCCTTGATTCTCAGCTAGACGATATTCTAGTTTAAGGCCAAATTCCAGAGCCGCCTCTTCTAAAATTCCTTTAAGATAATAGAAATCATAATTGACAGGTTGGTTTAGCCAATGCCTTCCGCTCTTGCCTACAGCAACCCCAGCCACTCGTAATTCTTCCCGGGGGAGTTTCTGTAAAGGTTGCTCCTCTCCCCAATACGTATTCCCGATCTCAAAAATACTCACATCGGTGTTGCGACGCGCAACATTCCTGGCGGCTACATCAAGAAGTCCTGGTACAAGTGAGGTTCTCATAACGCCCAGTTCTTCCCGTAAAGGGTTGAGCAAAGGAATTGAATGCTTTGCACTACCCCACTGGGCATCTGCTTCCGCGCGAGTGAACGTATAGGTAATTACCTCATCCATCCCGGCTTGGGCCAGTGCCTTACGAAGCCTGCGGCGAAACTCCTGTTCCGGAGTTCTCCTGCCCTGCGTCAGATCTCCTTGCGGTAGAGTTGTCGGTATTCGGTCATAGCCGATCAGGCGAGCAACTTCCTCCATAAGATCTTCTTCGATTTCAATGTCTGCGCGGTAGGTCGGAATGCTAACGTTGAATAGTCCTTCTTGTTCCGTATATTCAAAGTTTAAGTCATCCAAGACTTGGCGAATCTCGGCTGTCTCAAGCTCTGCGCCTAGGACGGTTGATGTATGTGAGGCAGATAGACTGACCTGACGCTGCGGCGGAAGGTTCTTCACTACATCCACGAGCGCAACTGGTCGACCCGCTCCTAAATCCAGCAGCAAATCACAAACCCTTCCCAGGGTGGCCACGATTCCGTAGGCATCAATACCCTTTTCAAAACGATTGGAAGCCTCTGATCTAAGCCCCAAGCGACGGCTTGTCCGACGGACACTGACCCCGGAAAAATGCGCGGATTCGATCATTAACCGCTTCGTATCCTTCGTCACTTCACTGTCTAACCCACCCATTACACCAGCTACCGCCAAAGGCTGACCGTCATCTGCAATAAGCAATGTATCTGCTTGTAGTGTCCGCTCCACTCCATCTAAAGTGACAATTTTTTCTCCCGGATACGCAGCTCGGACGTGAACATCCCCATTGATCTTGTCCCGATCAAAGGCATGCAACGGTTGGCCCATTTCCAACATACAATAGTTTGTAATATCTACAATATTACTAATAGGGCGAACCCCTGCGGCTTTAAGCCGTCGCTGCATCCACTCCGGAGAAGGAGCAATATGAACATCTTCAACCACTAGCCCTGCATAACGCCAACATAATTCTGGCTCTTCGATTATAATCTGAAGATCCGCAGCCGTGGGAAGAGTAAGGACTTGATTTTGTTCCGTCCATTTCGGCAGATGGGGGGTTTTTCTGGTAAGAGACGCGACTTCACGAGCAACATTGACCATTGCTAAACAATCTGGTCGGTTGGGATAGAGTTCCAAGTCCAAGACACTGTCTTCACGCCCTAAATATTTGCCAAAATTCTCTCCAACTGGAGCATCGGGAAATAAAATCAGAATCCCATCTGCACTGCGCTCCAGGCCTACCGTTGCATCAAGCAGGAGCTCTTCACGTGAGCACAACATGCCTTGGGAGACAACCCCTCTTAGTTTGGACTTCCGAATCGAGAGCTCATTGGGTAGGGTTGAGCCTACTAAGGCTACAGGAATCCTATCTCCGACCAGCAAATTCTGAGCTCCTGTGACAATCGCCACTACTTCTTGACCCACATTCACGGTACAAACCCAAAGTCGATCAGCATCTGGATGCTTTGTTAAACTGACTATTTCACCGATCACAACTTTTTCGAATCCTTTATTCAGGTGCTCGACATCCTCAACTTCAATCCCACCACGGGTTAATGTTTCCGCTAACTCTTCTGCGCTCTGATCTAGATCAACGAGTTCACGCAACCATTCCAAACTGACTTTCATGACCTTTCCCCCTTAAAACTGCTGCAAAAAGCGCAAGTCGTTATCAAATAAGAGTCTCATATCTTCAATCCCGAATTTCAACATGGCAATGCGTTCTACTCCCATACCAAAGGCAAAGCCCGTGACTTCCTTCGGATTATAACCGCCCATTTCTAAGACTTTAGGATGAACCATTCCCGAGCCTAATATTTCTATCCATCCGGTCCCTTTGCAGAGGCGGCATCCCGCTCCCCCACAAAGCATACAGGAAACATCCACTTCTGCGCTTGGCTCAGTAAACGGGAAAAAGCTTGGTCTTAAACGAATTTCTCTGGATTCACCAAACATTTGGCGAGAAAAATTCAAGAGAATACCCTTAAGGTCTGACATTCGGATCCCATGGTCCACAACAAGGCCTTCGACCTGGTGAAACATTGGAGAATGAGTCGCATCGTCATCATTGCGATAAACTTTCCCTGGTGCAATGACTTTTACTGGAAGGTGAGGATGAAGTTTTTCCATCGTTCGAATCTGAACGGGAGAAGTCTGAGTTCGAAGCAGGATTTCCTCTGTGATGTAGAAGGAATCCTGCATTTCCCGTGCCGGATGTTCCTTGGGCAGATTAAGGGCTTCAAAATTATAATAATCGGATTCAATTTCTGGCCCTTCGGCAATCTGGAATCCCATACCCAAAAAGATATCTTCAATCTCCTCGACAACCTGGGTAAGCGGGTGATGATGTCCACGCGGGACACGTGTTCCTGGTAACGTAATGTCAATCCGTTCGGTGGCCAATCTCTTCTGCAATGCCAGCGTTTCTAACTCCACACTACGTTCTTCCCACGCTTGTTCCAGGCGGCTACGCATCTCATTGACAACTTGACCCATTATCGGCCGCTCCTCAACACTTAGACCACCCATTTGACGCAGTAATGCGGTTAGCGATCCTTTTTTTCCGAGAACTTTTACTTTAAGTTCTTGGAGTGCTTCCTGCTTGTCTAGTTCCTTCAGTTGTCGTAAGGTCTCTTCTCCAATACGAAGTATTTCACTCTTCAAGTAAACCACCCTTTCCAAATATATCATAAAGAAAACTTGGCTGGCGCCAAGCCTTAGCGAAGGCGGCTGCCTAGTTGCTCTTATGCTTAGACGAAGACACTGTCTTCGCACAGATTAGCCCTATTTGCAGTATATAACGAAGTTTATACTTTCTGATAGTATAAAAAAAAGACACCCGTCCCCAGAAAAGGGACGAGAGTCTACTCTCGCGGTACCACCCTAGTTTGGCCAATTCAGCCACACTTAAGCTCCTATTAACGGCGGAGACCGGGCCTACCTACAAATCAGCAGGCCACTCCCAGGTGAAATTTAACCTCTTCAAACTTAGACACACTCTAGTAGATAACAACAGTCAATATGCCAGTCTATTTTGACTGTTATTTTCTTTCATATGTTTTAAGAGGTGGGTACCTTCTTGGCTGGCTCACAATCTTTGACCATACCTTCCTGAAAAGAAGATACTCCTTTTAACCTGATCATCGCATTATATTGGTTATTTAAACTATTGCCATATTTACACGAAATTATAGCATATCTCTTCTGCGTTTTACAAGAAACTCCTTTGACGAACAACTTCATAGAGCAATATGCCCGTAGCTATCGCCACATTTAGGGACTCTACACCTTGAGCCATAGGAATAGTAACACGTTGGACATTCGCACTCCGAAACAATGGAGATGGACCCTTACCTTCATTACCAACAACGAGAGCAAGTGGAGCATCCGGCAATACAGTATTGTAAAGCGAGCTACCCTGAATATCTCCCATAAAAACGCTGAACCCTCGTTCTCTGCAAAAATCTAAAATGTCTTCCGGTCGCTTACCCGGCAAGAGGACTAAGGAAAAGAGAGCCCCCATTGTACTTCTCAACACTTTGGGATTGTATAAATCAACAGTCCCGGGTGTCAAACAAACATTGCGGACGCCCGACGCCAACGCTGTGCGTAGAATAGTACCTAGATTACCGGGATCCTGAATACCATCCAAAATAAGCAAGACCGAACGCTTATCTATATGTATTTCTGACCATGAATTGTTCGCTTGGCGTACAACAGCTAAAATCCCTTGTGGCTCTTCTGTTGAACTCATTTTACGAAGAACACGTTCATCGACATCCTCAAAAGGAATTTTTCGTTCACGTAGCATTTCCTGAAGGGAGTCCCATTCTAGCGACTCACGTTTCTGGCAAACATAAACCTTTTTAATCGGGGCATTTCTACGCACCGCATCCTCAACGAATCGCCATCCTTCAATCACAAACAGTTGAGCCTCCTCACGGGCTTTACGCCGCTGTAAAGAGACCACATATTTTACTTGCTCATTCTGTAAGGACTCAAGCATCTAGGCCACCTCCGCGAAAGAGTAAAAAGAGGATGCAGTTTTGCACCCTCCCTAATTACCCGTTAACTTGTACTTTTGCAACATTAACAATTTCTGTAAACGCTGCTGCGTCGCTGATTGCAAGTTCTGCCAACATCTTGCGATTAACAGAAACCCCAGCTTTCTTCAAACCATTCATCATACGGCTGTATGATAAACCGTTCATGCGCGCGGCTGCGTTGATTCTGGCAATCCAGAGTTTACGGAAGTTAGCTTTATTATCTTTTCTATGAGCATAAGAATAAGCTAAGGATTTTAATACTTGTTCATTCGCTGGGCGGTAGAGTTTGCTTTTCGCCCCACGGTATCCTTTTGCTAATTTTAATATCTTTTTATGTCGTGCATGCTTAGTTACACCTTTTTTTACACGGGCCATCCCGAAGACCTCCTTTTAAGTCAAATATTATAGATAAGCAATTAAATTGGCAATCCGTTTGGCATCGCTTTTGTGCATTATAGTCGATTGGCGCAAATTCCGTTTTCTTTTCGGTGACTTTTTCTCCAATATGTGACTAGTGTATCCATGCATCCGAACGATTTTACCGGTTCCTGTTTTCTTAAAGCGCTTAGCCGCTCCACGGTGGGTTTTCATTTTAGGCATTTGAGTATCCCCCTCTCGGTAATTAGTCGTGTTTAATTGTGGCCAAAATCATTATCATGTTTCGGCCCTCAAGTTTTGGTTCACGCTCGACGACACACTCAGCTTTACAAAACTCAGCGAGTCTCAAGCATAATGTTTTCCCAAGCTCAGGATGAGTAACTTCCCGCCCGCGGAACATTATTGTCACCTTTACTTTGTCTCCATCCGCTAAAAAGCGTTGGGCATTGCGAGCTTTGGTTTCGAAGTCATGATCTTCAATGTTCGGACGCAATTTAACTTCTTTAATTTCCATGTTTTTTTGCTTTTTGCGAGCCTCTTTATCTCGCTTGGCTTGCTCATACTTGTACTTACCATAGTCCATAAGTTTGCAGACCGGCGGCTTAGCCGTCGGTGCGATCTCTACGAGATCTAAAGACTTCTCGACTGCTAGGCTCAAGGCATCTCGTGCCGTCATGATCCCGAGTTGTTCCCCTTCCTCGCCGACAAGACGGACATCCCGAACCCGGATTTCATCATTTAGTCTTAAGTCCTTGCTAATAAGAAACCACCCCCATTTAAAATATCAGCGCATAAGAAAAAAGACGGATGAATACCACCCGTCTTCTAAAACAATCGTGAGCACATACTAAGCTCAGGACCAGAAGATACCTTAACAACGTGAGTCGTAAGGTGAGAAGCGGATGGCTTCTGCTTAACATTAGATATTCTATATCAAACACAAGTCTTTGTCAAGAATTTATCCTTACACAATCATAGCAAAAATATAAATCTACTTTATGCCATATTTTGTGTAGTAATTATTCAAAAACATGCTTAAGCATTGAAGATGTTGTAGTTCCAGCTTAGGCATCTTTGAGGTCAACCTTCAGGATCTTTTTACTCTTTATCTCTTCTTGAATAAGTGAAATAAAGGCATCAACCGTCATTTTCTCCCCAGCATTCCCTTGCCCGTACCGTCGAACCGCTACCGAGTCAGACTCTGCTTCCTGATCCCCTACGACTAACGTAAACGGAATTTTTTCAGTTTGAGCCTCTCTGATCTTATAACCAATTTTTTCTTTGCGCTCATCCACCTCTCCCCTAATGTCGAGTTCATTTAGACGTGAGACTAGGGTTTTAGCATAGTCATGATGTCGCTCACTAACCGGCAAGATACGAACTTGAATTGGTGCTAACCAAACAGGAAATGCTCCTGCATAGTGTTCTGTCAATAGGGCAATGAAGCGTTCGATACTTCCATAGACAACCCGATGAACCATTACCGGACGATGTTTTTGACCATCCTCACCAATATATGACAAGTCAAATTTCTCGGGCATTTGAAAGTCAAGTTGAATCGTTCCACACTGCCAAGTTCGATCGAGGCAATCCTTCACATGGAAATCAATCTTCGGCCCATAGAAGGCTCCATCACCCGGGTTAACCTTGTAATCTATCCCTTTCTCTTCTAAGGCTGCTTGAAGCGCATTGGTGGCCGTTTCCCAGTCCTCATCTGATCCCATGGAATCTTCAGGACGGGTCGACAATTCCACATTATACTCAAAGCCAAATACTTTATAGAAAGAGTCTACCAATTCGATAACGCCTATAATTTCTTCATTTATTTGAGAAGGGAGCATGAAAATGTGCGCATCATCCTGAGTAAAGTTGCGAACTCGTAGTAAGCCGTGGAGTGCACCTGAAAGCTCATGGCGGTGTACAAGTCCCAGTTCCCCTACACGAAGTGGCAGATCGCGATAACTGCGTAGTTTTGTTTTATACATGATCATACCGCCTGGACAGTTCATAGGTTTTACGCAAAAATCCTGGTCATCAATCTCTGTAAAATACATGTTTTCTTTATAATGGTCCCAGTGTCCAGATTGTTCCCACATCGAACGATTCAAAATAATTGGGGTCTTAATCTCTTGATAGCCGCGTCTCCGGTGTTCCTGGCGCCAGAAATCTTCAAGCGCATTACGTAGGATCATGCCTTTAGGATGGAAAAAGGGAAAACCAGGGCCCTCCTCGTGTAAGCTAAAAAGATCAAGCTCTAGACCCAGCTTACGATGGTCACGTCGTTTTGCCTCTTCCAACTTAAACAAGTAATCTTCTAAATCTGAAGATTTAGCAAAGGCTGTGCCGTAGATACGCTGGAGCATTTTATTTTTCTCGTTCCCCCGCCAATAAGCTCCCGCCAAACTCATAAGCTTAAAGGCCTTAACATTGGCCGTTGAAGGTAGATGTGGTCCGGCACAAAGGTCTGTAAAGTTTCCTTGAGTGTACATCGAGATCGTGGCATCTTCCGGAAGACCCTCAATGAGTTCAACCTTATAGTGTTCACCTGTGTCCTTAAAGTAGGCAAGTGCCTCAGTTCGAGAGACTTCTTTCCGTTCGAAAGCATACTTTTCTTTGACAAGTCGATTCATTTCTTTCTCGATACTCACTAGGTCATCTGGGGTAAAGACATGTTCTGATTCAAAGTCATAATAATAACCCTTAGCGATCGATGGTCCAATCCCTAATTTTGTCCCCGGAAATAGATTTCTCACTGCTTGAGCCATCAAGTGAGAGGTAGAGTGTCTTAAAATATCTAATCCTTCTTCACTATCTATCGTTACGATCTCTACTACCGCTTTTTCCGTTAGCTGATAAGAAAGATCTTTCAGCTTATCATTGACTTTTCCAGCTACAGCTACCTTCGCCAATCCTCGAGAGATATCAGCTGCCAGTCCCGCTATTGTCGTTCCTTGTTCAACCTCACGAATTGAGCCGTCTTTTAAGGTAACCTGAATCATTGAAATCACTCCTTACCAATTTTTTAAATAAAAAAACTCTCGTCCCGACTAGGGACGAGAGTTTACTCCCGTGGTTCCACCCAATTGAAAGGTTATAAGAATGCCCTTTCACTCGATCTCCCTTAACGCGGGGTACGGTTGAGCTTACTTATTTCAGCCCAACACTCCAGGGTGGTTTTCCCCTGTACGCTCGTGAGAAATGCTTACAGCCTTGGCATTTCATCTCTTACACGACCGGGTCAGGCTACTCTCCCTTTCAACGCTTTAAACATGATATATGACTCTATGATTTAGCATCTTCAAGATAATATTTCGTCAGAATTCTCGATTCTTTCTTTTATTATAACAATGAATCCTCTTACTTGTCAAAATTTTTCACATAAGGAACAACCTTGACAATCCTGTACGCGCTCACCAAAAACACTTCGAATAGTTCGCAGGGTATCTTTGTAACCATCATACCGAATATGTAGCGTAACTTGACGCGGTGCTACAGCAATTAAAGCACTGACCAATAAGTCTTCATAACCCAACTCCTGGACGTTGTCGAGTTGGTAATCCTCCAGAAACTGGTGTGTTACCTTAACTCCTTCGTTGTTATAGAGATGAAACTTCCCTTTTGGTGTCATTCCAACATGCAAAATCTCTAAACGAGGCTTTTGACTATCTACAAAATGTCTTAATAGTTGGATGAATTCCAAGTATTCCTTTTCAATAATGTACTCGTTGATAGCGAATTCCACTGCTTTACCTACATCGCTCTTATACTCTTGCGCGCGAAAACTTAGAAAACCCTCTATGTCAAAAATGGTACTCTGCTCTAAGCAACTCAGAATCTGGGTAACGAGGCTTGT
Organism: Desulfosporosinus cupriresistens; assembly: GCF_001707885.1. GTDB lineage: Bacteria > Bacillota > Desulfitobacteriia > Desulfitobacteriales > Desulfitobacteriaceae > Desulfosporosinus. Next base: position 25,808 of record NZ_MASS01000047.1, read on the forward strand.
CTTGCGGTTAACACGATATCCCTGAACTTGCCCCAGTCCTTTATTCAAATATTCTAAAGCCTTATTGATCACCATTCTCCAATTATCTTCCGTTAAGTGATGCTTTTTTTGAATTAACTGTTGAACATGCTCTTTTTCCCAATGGAGCAAAATCGTCTCGGCAAGGGCATTTGCCAAGTAATAACGGTGGATTCTTTGAGTTATACTCTCATTTTCTGTCGCCTCTGGCGAAGGGTCATCAAACTTACACTGAATTAGCCAACGTTTTCCTTGCCGTTGTTCAACAATTTGCAAAGGAAGTTGTTCTTGTTCACACAGTTCGCGTAAGCATTCACATATGCTCTCCCGATATTTTTGGGTTCCTAATTGTACGGAATGTTCCACTGGCATCCCCCCATAGTAGAGTATATGACCTAATTGAAGTCATATTTCGTTTGGGCCAATCTCTATGCACTTTTCTCCTAAATAATATTTGCAGAAAAGCTGCGGACACCCCCTAATATTTCCAGTTATTTAATGTTTTATTCTCTTCATGTTGGGGACAGTCTATAATGCTTGAACCCCATTATCTTGGAACTTAACCTCCTTCGAAGGCACACACTATAAAGACAAGCTTATAGGGAGGAAATTTACAATAGGATCTTTTAAAATCCATGGAAAACACAAAAAAGGCAGAGCGATACTTCGTTCTAGCCTTTCGTATTGGAGATTCAACTAATATAATAAAAATTTATATTTATACCATTTAATGGAGGAATTTGCATTTACACCTTGAACTAATTATTTATAGAAATGGAGGGATACATATGAAGCACGGCTCTAAGGGTGAATATTCACCAGAAGCCTTTGAGGTAATTGTAGACCTACTCAAAGAACAAGAGAAAACTATTCTAGCCCAATCCAAACATAGCGAAATTGCTGAGGAAGAAAGCAATAATATCAGTCTTAGTGATTTCTTTTCATTTCGGCTTCTTATTAGTACACGTCTTATTAAATTCCTCTATTTTTGGGGAGTGATTGGCATAACAATTGTAAGTTGGAATTTATTTATGAAGGATCAATTATTAATAGGAATCTTAAGTATTATTGTTGGGAACGCGGTTTGGCGTTTGATCTGTGAAATGGTCATCATATTTTTCCGAATGAATAAGCAGTTAGCTCAGTTATGTTTGACTCATCAAGAACTGAAGCGAAGTATACATAATCCTAACTAGCTTACTTAAGCATGAGTCCTTAGAACAATTCTGAAACTGTGGTCGTAACTCATGGAGAGTTAGTGCAAAGTGGTAGCTGCCAAGACGAAGGGGGTTATAATTCCCATAGGAATATTAGCCATAAAATGGTCTTGGCGTTGACGATAAGTTAAAGCGGTTTCAACGTGAAAAAAGTGATTCTGAACACCAGGAGCTAACTGGATGCAAATAGAGTATTTAGAAGGGATAATAGGCCCGTTGTCGGATAGAATAAGGGAGATTAAACCATATTGTTCAGTCACATGGTGTGCGATAACAAGTAATCCAATTATTGATGACGATAAGCTTCAAGCGGAAAGGAAACCGATGGAAAGGATTTCAACACACCAATTCATAACCTTAGGGGCAGCTGTACTCATGGGCGGAACTTTCCTCCTCATAGCATCGTTTGTTACTGAAGCAGGTGGACGGGATGGTTGGATGGCCGTCTTGCCAGCACTCGTTGTGACAATTCCTTACAGCCTAATGGTATTTTCACTTTCTGCAAAGTATCCGCAAGAAAATTTGTTGAAGATTTCAGAAAAGCTTTTGGGGAAATGGGTTGGGAAAATTATTGGACTCCTATATATTGTAATCTCTGGCTATTATGGTGGATTACTGCTAGCTTTTATCGGAGTCATCTATGAGCAATCGATTATGCCTTTAATGCCTCGTTGGGTGTTCTACATAGGTGCTCTTCTACTCGTATTCTACCTAGTAAGCTCTGGGATAGAAGTGTTTGCTCGTTTTTCTGAACTTATTTTTCCCGTGATTGTGATTGCATTAGTACTTAATATCGCTCTTACTATTCCACGTATTGAACAAGGCGAACTTCTGCCTATTTTAAGCGAGGGAATAAAACCTCTATTTTTTGGAGCACTTAGAGTAGTACCATTTTCAATGGTATATATACTTTTTTTAGGTGGAATCCTTACTTTTCTACCTGTCGATAAGCAAGCGCTTGGCCAGTTGAAGGTAGGAGTTCGGCTAACTGTTTTTTTAGTAGGAATTTTAGACACTTTGGTTGCCTTAATTCAAATTCTCGTCTTTGGACCAACAGAAACAGTTCGTTTAGCATTTGGTATACTTGAATTAGGGAAGATGGTAGAAATAAGCCGGACGATTTCTGGAGTTGAGTCTTTGTTTATGGGGGTCTGGCTTGGGGCTCTGGTTATAAAATGTGGTGCCTTTTATTTCATGACAACCTGGGGCATTGAAACGGTGTTTAAATTAACAAAGTTACCCTGGAAACTTGCCGTAAGTTTCGTATTTTTGGTAATCGCTTTTGGATTCATGAGAGGGTATTCTTTGAGTAGAGAACTTGCATTTGTCGAAAGTTATTTGATTTCGCCGTTTGCTTTCGTTTGGATACCTTTCCTTTGGGCAATCTCGCGCTGGAGGGCAAGAGCTAGTATTTAGGCGCTCTACTTCTCCCTACTCTTTTTAGGAATAGGAAAGATTATAAAGAACGTCGTCCCTCTAGGACTAGAATCGATATTGATCTTAGCGTTATGAGATTCAGCAATTTTATAGCATGTTGCTAACCCTAACCCAGTCCCATCGTCTTTAGTCGTAAAGAAGGGGGTTCCTAACTTATCGAGATTTTCTGGTGGAATACCACACCCCTCATCTGCAATTGAAAGCACTACTTTATCACCCTCTATATAACTTCTAATAGTTAGCAACCCTTTCTCCTTCATTACTTCAAGTCCATTGCGGGTTAAGTGAGAATTGTTGCCGAGAATATCTCCTGTTTCATTATCTACGAACTTTCTCGGAAGTTCATTTAGACATTCCATTATTAAGTTTTCGTTAGCGTTCAATCAGTATCAGCTCCTTTCTAAAAATGGGCATAAAAATAGCCCATACCGTTTGGTACAGGCGTGATTAGTTCGTAGTACATTCACAACATCAGAAGAATGCGCATTACATTCTTCGTTCATAACAGATTACCTCAGAATAATTATTCAAAAATTTATCCAGTCTTCTCCTAAACAATTTCATAATGAAGCTCAAAACAGTTCCAACCAGAACGGCTGAAATAATTGTTCCAACCCCCACGCTCCCAAGGCCGTGAAGTACAAACAAGCAGGTTATTCCTGAAATTAGCACCATAGAAATATCAAATGATACCTTTACCCTTGGAAATGCAATTCCAGTTTTTTGAGATACCGCCTGCATTACACCTTCTCCAGCGAGCGGCACAATATCAGGAGGCAGATAAAGAAAAATTCCGACTGCAACAAATATAATGCTTATCAGTAAAAGTAGAAGACGTATTGAGTAATTTTCAGATGTGGGTAAAAATGTCATTAAATAATTTGAAAAGGTAGTGAAATAACCAAAAACAACTGCCACAACGATTTGAGACAGGTTTTTCAGTTTGAAATCTTTTCTTACTAATACGATTTGCATCAGTATTAGTATAATATGAAATAAAATTGTGGCTTTTCCCATTTCAATACCTGCTATCAGCGTAATCGTATAGGGAATTGAGCTGACGGGTGATACTCCAAGATTTGATTTTACCGAAAAACCTATTCCAATCGTCATTAAAAAAAGGCCTAAAATGTATGTAAATAATCTTTTTGTCATATTAAATTTTCATATCCTTCATATCCTTCATATATTCTTTGATTTCCTCTTAAATTCTTTCTTAATGTACAACATAAAAGATTAATGTAGCGAGAAGAAGTATCGATTTACTTCATCAATTAAGCTTTTAAATGTCCAAACCTTAATACACAATTATAGGGAATTTTATTTATCATTGATTTATTTATCATTGATTTATTTTTTATAGGTTTAGGAGTAAGCCTAACCACAAAAACCGAATTCGGGTACTTCTCCAATTTCAAGTGTTCCATATCAGAACAACAAGGTTCTATCGTAAAACCCCAAACTCTTTACCTCTTCGACCACTGAACATCACCATAAAGACTGTTAGGAGCGTCATCATACTTTACGCCTTTGTTGTAATCCTTCACTTGGTTATTATACCTGATATTGCCTGGATTGAATAGGATATGCCCTTTCTTTACTTCTGGCTCAAGGGAAATAATCCTTTCATGTGTTGACGCAAGGTACTAAATAGAGGAAGATAGTAATATAACGTCTTTAAAGCGCTTGTAACCATCTTCACAGGGAAAAACCTATATAACATGTTAGCACTCCTTGGAAGGCAATTCTAGCGCCTTAGATGCAGGGAATTAAGTTAGTAAATACCTGAGTAGGACAACTTAATATAAAAGGGGATGTGTGAAAACTCAGTCTCCAAAATTTCAAGTGGTTACAACAATCAATAAGCGTCCTCATTTCACTATAAAAGTGGAGTGAGGACGCTTGTGTTTTGATGATATAGAAGCAAAAGTGGGGATGTAAAAAATATAGTAACAAGTTTTAGCACACCCCCTTTTGCACGGCTGAGTAAGTGATTCGTTGACCGAATTTTGACCGACTACTTATAGATACTAACGAGTCTTTGTAGTATTTAGCTGTTTTGTCGTTCAGCCTCACATTTTTGTAGTCGTTTCAAAATCTCCTGTGATCCGCTTGTACCAATGGCTTAAGTATGAAAAAAGCTCCTCCGAAGAGAAGCCTCATGTTTCATATGGTGGGTTTGAGAGGACTCGAACCTCCGACCCCCGCGATGTCAACGCGGTACTCTAACCAGCTGAGCTACAAACCCATGTGGTGCCGATGACCGGAATCGAACCGGTACGGATGTTACTCCGCGGGATTTTAAGTCCCGTGCGTCTGCCAGTTACGCCACATCGGCAAAATTAGTTGGAGGCGGCACTCAGATTTGAACTGAGGAATAGAGGTTTTGCAGACCTCTGCCTTACCACTTGGCTATGCCGCCAGAATTAATAGTGGAGCGGGTGACGAGATTCGGACTCGCGACTTTCACCTTGGCAAGGTGACACTCTACCACTGAGTTACACCCGCATGGTGCCTCAGGACGGAATCGAACCGCCGACACGAGGATTTTCAGTCCTCTGCTCTACCGACTGAGCTACCGAGGCAAATTAAGATGGCGACCCCGATCGGACTTGAACCGACGATCTCCTGCGTGACAGGCAGGCATGTTAACCACTACACCACGGGGCCATGATTGGGGTTCGATGCACGATGTCCAATGAATAAACACCGATCTCTACCCTCTATAGTCCTAAGTCAAGTTCCAAGGTCCTTGCGAACTACAGATCTTGAACTGCGAACATCGAGTTTGGTGGGCGATGACGGGTTCGAACCGCCGACATCCTGCTTGTAAGGCAGGCGCTCTACCAGCTGAGCTAATCACCCGGGAACTGACGATTATCAGTATACACAAAAATACGCTCTATGTCAAAGCTTTTTTCAAATTTTGTTTAAGATTCGATTAAAATTTGATTCCCTCTTATTTATTCTTCTTGAATCTGCGGGGCATATTCAAGAAGAGGAGGAGGATTTAATCCTCCCCCTAATTTACTGATACCTTTTTTTGTTTTACAACATCTTCTATACTAATCGAACGCGTATGTTTGGTGTGTGACCACTGTTTGTCGTTGCGATTTATGAAACCTAAAAAGACAATTGGTATCCAACTATAGATAAAGATAGGATACAGTATCAACCCCACATAGGAACGCCATGGTAACCGGTCAAGAGCTAACGCTGCAACAGGATAGAGATACTGAATAGCGGATAGAATCTGCCATCCGGTCCAAGGCATGACTAATGTAAATACGCGTGTGTAGTTAGGCGTAAACGCAGATGCTAAGTTTGTCAACATAAAAAAGGAAGCGATCATAACGAGTGCCGGTTGGAAAAGGTGAATCGCCGCATCAAAATACATGATCTTTCGTTCACGTATTCCTTTGATAATCAGGGGGAAGAAATAACGACCTGCAACATCTACCTGACCCTGAGCCCAACGTTTACGCTGATACCAGGATTGAATAAAGGTCAATGGCTTCTCATCATATACCACTGCATCATGTGCCCAAGTTGTCTTAATACCATGAGACAATGCTTTCATACTAAACTCGAGATCTTCAGTCAAGGAAGTTGCTCCCCAACCAAATTCTTTTAAAACATCCGTCGAAATACACATGCCTGTCCCACCCAGAACGTTCGTGAGACGACCTGTATTGTACCTTGCTAGTTGCAATAAACGATTTGTTACCCAAAATGCAATTGAGAAAGTGTTAGTCACCCAAGTATCAAACGGGTTTTTCGAGTCCAAGTAACACTGGACAATTTTATGACCTTGACAAAGTTTACTATTCATTTCAAAAAGAAAGTTTTCCTTTACAAGGTTATCTGCATCAAAAATAGCTATAGCATCATATTGACGCTCCATTTTAAATAAACGATAAAACATCCATTCTAAGGCATAACCCTTACCACGTTTTTCAGTATTAAATCGTCGATGAACGATAGCCCCTGCTCTCCTAGCAATCAATGCTGTTTTATCTGTACAGTTATCGGCTACAACAAAGATATCATAATATTCTTTCGGATAATCGAGTTGGAGCAGATTCTCCACTAAAGGTCCAATGACGGCTTCCTCATTATGTGCAGCCACGACTATAGCAAAACTCTTCTCTGGCGTAAGTATCTTCGTCTCTTGTTTCCGATAGAGTCCAAACATCGAAAGAACAAAATAATAAAAGGTTAAAAAGATTATAATAGTTTGGACAGGAAGCATGATGACATCAAATATTTGTGTACTTGTAATCCCAGATAAGAAATCCACAGATTCAACCCCTTTCTAACCAATAAATTTTAACATAGTAATTACCCCTATGCAAGAACTGTAATCCGGCAAATATTACAGATTGTCCACATTTTACTTATATTTTCTTCTCTTTCAACTTAGAACATAATATTGAAATAGAAACTATCTCCGCTCAAAAAACTTAAGTAAAAAGAGAATGATTAGTGAGCCACTAAAGATCATGAATATGAAGCTTATTTTAATTCCAAATCCAATTGACTGCCAGTAGACTTCTCCGATACGCGTGCCTGATACAAACGGAACAAATAAACGAAAAATATGTGCAATCCCATCTCCAATTACAACAAAAAGTAATAACCCTGAAATCAACGTTAGTATACCCATAATGCCTGTAGAAGTATCCAATCGCCAACGACGAATTATATCACGTTTCATCCAGTGCAACTCTACACTTAAGTCATTAATCCATCTTCGCCACATTAATCTCACCTCATATCTATTTTATGAGGGAATTAAGAAAGTGCGCACACACCTTAAAGTAAAAAGTATAAAACCAAAAAAACTGGCTATAATGACGTCAAGGAGGTGGTTTATTATGCCAGTACCGACAAGTGATGGTAAGTTTGTGCATTGTTCCTTTTGCAACCAAAGATTCCGCTTTGGATATGATGCTAGTAACCATGAAAAAGAAAAGCATGCGGATCAGTTGCAATCTTTGAATTAATTCTATGCTAATTTTATAACGTAATCTATGAAAACGTAAGCTGTCGAGACAAATGACTTTCGTTTCTTTTTCTAACGATTGACTCACTTGAGTGTTTGCTTTCAAGTCTTTTTCACCTTATAGCTCCTCGAATTACAAAGCTGAGACCACATATCACCAAGTGACTACCTTATGTAGGTTCTTACTTGTTTCGCAGCAGTGACCAAAGTTTCTAGGGGCTTGCACCCCAAGTATCATCGGCCCTGAAACGAAAGGCGGACGAGCTTTTCGCCACACTGCGACTCGTAACGCATACTCCAGCAATGTAACGATAAGCGGACGAGCTTATCGCCACACTGCGTCCCGAAACAAATTCTCCTGCAGTGTGGATCCCGAACGGGTGGAACCCCAGCCCCAGTCGCTTCTATTCATA
>NZ_MASS01000048.1 GCF_001707885.1 Desulfosporosinus cupriresistens
TGCCTTGAGAATCATGTAGGAAAGATCGTTGACAGCATCCCTCCCCGTTTCATCCACTCCTCCAACACAAACGTTCTGAAACATCGGATAACCTGCGGCGAACTCAGCGGTGGCTGCATCTTGAAAGAGACATGGCTCGCTGAATTTAATCCATAGACAGTCGAGAAGCTCCTGCGCTTCGTCAGGGGTGAGACGCCCCGCTGCCAGGTCGTCTTTGTAATAAGGCCAAAGATACTGATCCATGCGGCCCGGGTTATAACTAGCCGCATTCTGCTCCATAACGAGGCAGATCTGATAAAAATAGAGCGATTGCAAAGCCTCCCTAAATGTTCGCGCTGGATTGGCCGGAACGTGACGACAGACTAAAGCTATCTCCGTAAGTTCCTCTTTTCTCTGAGGATCTCTTTCTAAGGCTGCTAAGCGTTCGGCTTCCGCAGCATAACGCTCTGCCAGCGTGACCATCCCTTCAGCTACAATCAAAAGAGATTGTAAATAATAATTCTTTTCGTAATCGCCCGGCACAGTGATATCGAGTTTAGCTTTCCTATTCTCGACTATTTTTCTGATTCCCGAAATTCCTTCGCGTATCAGCCACTCGTATCCAGCAGTCGTCTCCCCCCAACCACGAACAGCCTTGCGGTCGATGTATACCACTCCGTTATCCCGCAATTCACGCGTGTCGTCGGGAATTTGAACAAGCCACTCCTCGTAAGTTGAGTGGCCTTTCCAATAGGGGCGGATTTCATCTTCAAAAATCTTTCGATCCTCAGGACTTAAATAAAACGGGTCGTAGCGCCGCTCGCTGATCGTTTCCAGTTCATCATTCAGCACAGACCAACACGTGTCGGCGCATAAAATACCAGCCCGTGTCTTGCTCCCGGAACTACCGACAATGAGCTCGTCCTCCCAGATCGTAACAGTCTTCTCCCTGCACTGTTTACGAAACGCTTTGGCTTTACGTACAACAAACGGATCTCCTTCAGCCTGCCGAAACCCTTCAGTGAGAATCCTGGCGTTCTCTAGATCCATCTCAGGGCGAGTTTCCAGCACTCTTTTCTTCAGACGATCCACACGCTCTATGTATTTCTGTTCCTGGACCGTTTGAGACATATCAAAGCCTCCCTTTGAGTATCGTTGGCATCACCCTAAGTATAGCTGAAATACTTGCCTCCATCTAGTGTCTCTTTAGTCACCAATCACGTTCGTCAGTTATTAAAAGCGGAGGGCAGGTCTTTACCTGAGACATGTCATAACTGTTTGTGTTAAATATCCAAAAGGAACACCGTAAAGAAACCTTGGCTGCCGCTTTAGGTGCTCTTATATTTTCGAACTCGAAGAAAAAAGGCCACTCGAACGAGTGGCCTTAACATCTAAATTTGAATCCCGCAAAGTTCCTTCAGAATTAATGGATACACGGCTCGAGATTAATCTTCATCAAAACTTAATCAAATTGTTATTAACCAAAAGGTTTGTAGCTATACACCTTACAACCGCTGAAATAAAATCAAAAGAAGGATATTCCTTAAACCAACCTCGTAAGGGAATCGAGACCTTGACCTAACAAAAGGTAAACCAGTCAAAAACTAATAGAAAGCGATGAAACTAATCTGGACAAATCCTCCACTATTTCTTTGATTACCTTAGGTCTAACTAGAGTCACAATCAGAAAAATTACTAAGGAGAAAATTTAGGTTTCGAGTCACTTAAAATTAAATTAACAACAATCTTGGCTTGAAAAACATACAGCAAAAAAGTTACACTTCAGATTACCCTATGTGAACTCAACAACAAACTGACCACTTATAGTTTTCCCAACTGACCAAACCAACTTCCTATTAACTAGCTTACTACTAAAAAATGAGAGGAACTTTGCGGGAAATTTTTCTTCTTACAACAAAAACCACCCTTTCGGTGGCTCCAATTCTTCGAAATCCAGCATTGACTTAACTAATTGCAATGCCTAAAAACTTCGATGAATCGAAACTTTACCTAGCACGCGACTAATAGTTCTGTAGCTAACTGAATCTTATTAATTAAGTGATTATAACCTTATTATAGCTGAATTCTGTTTCCTGTCAAGTGCCTCGGACACTCAATCTGAGAATATCACCTTCATTGAATTACCTTTTATATTATCCAAATATCTAGGGTGATAAAATAACTCAAAACCCAAAAGTACCAGACCGTCAAAAAACGATCTGGTCTCAATTGAAAAACTCATTTTGATGAAGCATATCTTGAGGTATTATCGACTCACTCTCCGAGATAGGCCTTAACAATGCTCTCATCTTGCCTCAGCTGAGCACTATCCCCTTCCATGACTAACTCACCGGTCTCTAAGACATATCCGTAATCAGCTAATTTCAGGGCGATTTTAGCATTTTGCTCCACGAGAAGAATGGTTGTTCCTTCATCATTTAGCCGTTTAATAATTCTCATAATATCTTGCACGATCAGCGGTGCTAAACCCATAGAAGGCTCATCCAACAAGAGTAATTTGGGTTCGGTCATCATTGCGCGTCCGATTGCCAGCATTTGCTGCTCTCCACCGGACAATGTCCCGCCACTTTGCCGCTGACGGTCTTTAAGTCGCGGAAAGACTTCAAAGACGTGCTCTATTCCTTTACGGCGCAACGCTTCATCTTTTAGGGTAAAACCACCCAACTCCAGATTTTCTTTGACGGTTAAATCCTTAAAAATCCTTCGACCTTCGGGAACATGGATCAACCCCATACTAACAATGTCATGAGCTTTTTCTTTAGTGATGTCCCTACCATAAAACTCTATCGTTCCAGAAGAGGCTTGAATTAAACCAGAGATTGTCTTTAAAGTTGTAGTTTTTCCGGCACCATTCGAACCTAGTAAAGTAACGATCTTCCCGCGGGGCACTTCGAGACTCACCCCTTTGAGCGCATGAATCTTACCGTAATACGTCTCTAAGTTGCGCAGGACGAGAGCCATTTCACTCATTCCTCATCCTCCTTCCCCAGGTAAGCTTCAATAACTCTCGGATTATTTTTAACTTCTTCCGCGGTCCCTTCAGCAATCTTCTGCCCATAGTCAATGACCACGATTTTTTCCGAAACTTTCATCACAAGTCCCATATCATGTTCAATCAGCAACACCGTGATTCCCAAGTCCTTGCGAATTCGGCGGATTAAGCTCACTAACTGGTCTTTCTCATCTTGGTTAAGTCCTGCTGCAGGTTCATCCAGTAACAGGAGCTGCGGCTGTGTAGCTAAGGCTCTGGCCCACTCTACCCGTCGTTGGTCCCCATAAGCTAAATTGCGTGCCAAACGACTTTCTTTGTCTAAGATGCCGACAAAATCCAGACACTCTTTACTGACCTGCTTAATCTTCTTCTCTTCACGAAGCTGACTGGGCGGTCGCAGGATAGCTCCAAATATTCCGGCTGAAGTACGGCTATGCATACCCGACATAACATTTTCTAAAACCGTCATGTCTTTAAAGAGACGCAAGTTTTGAAACGTTCGAGCCATACCCAGCTTAGTAATTCTGTACGGCTTTTGTCGAAAAATGCTTTGCCCCTTGAAAAGGATTTCCCCTTCGCTCCCTTTATAAAACCCTGTCAGACAATTAAAAGCAGAAGTCTTTCCTGCACCATTTGGTCCGATAAGACTCATAATTGTATTTTCTTCTAGTTCGAAGCTAAGGTTGCTCACTGCTGTCAACCCGCCAAAACGCAGGGTTAGCTTTTTCACTTCTAGAATAGACATTCTACCTCATCCTTTTTTTATAGAAAAATACTTCACCCTTTTCGCTCTGGCCAAAGGCCTTGGGGGCGGAAAATCATGATAATTACTAGTAGTATGCCAAATAAGAGCATCCGCATTTGACCGATTCCCCGGAAAATCTCCGGAAATAGAACTAAAAAAACCGCGCCTAAGATTGCCCCAGGTATTTTGCCCATTCCCCCCAGGATAACAGCTAACAGAATCAGAGCTGATTGGGTAAAGGCAAAAGTCTCCGGCGAAATGGCGGTCATCTTGACGGCGAAGAAAGCTCCCGCTATGCCTCCGAAAGAAGCGCCGATCATATAAGCGTAGAGTTTTGTCTTAACAGGATCAATCCCCATGGCTTCGGCGGCATCTTCGTCTTCGCGGATGTATTGCCAAGCCCGCCCCAGCCGTGAATTATGAAGCCTAATGGCGACAATAATTGCCAAAACGACCAAGACCAAAAACAAATAATAGAAATCGGTGATCTGATTAAGTATATGTCCAAAAATACTTGGCCGTTGGATGCCTACCAAACCGCTCGCTCCACCAGTAATTTTCAGGTTACGAGCCGTAATTCGGGTTATTTCCCCAAAACCTAGCGTTACAATGGCTAAGTAATCACTGCGCAATCTCAAAGTCGGACCGCCAATAATAATCCCAGCGATTACCGAGAAAAGTATGGCAATCGGTATAGTTAGCCAAAAATTTAAACCAAATTTCATAAAGATACCAGTTGTGTAAGCACCTACAGCAAAAAAAGCAGCATAACCGAGGTCCACCAACCCGGCATATCCTACCACAATATTCAATCCTAAAGCCAAAACAATATAGAATAAGGTATTCGTTGCAACTTCTTCTATATAGTTATTGGCAACCAACGGAAGAAGGATGACTAAAAGACTGAGCACCGCAAGTAGTACTCCTTGTGTTTTTCTACGACCCAGAATTTTTCTGAAACGATCTATTAAACCCACGGAATTACCCATCCTCTACATCCTCTCAATCTCGCTTTTACCGAAAATCCCAGTAGGTTTAAAAACCAGCAAAAGAATCAAGATCCCGAAGGAAAATACGTCTTTCCAAGCAGAACCAATGAAGGGAAGTTGCGTCCCGGCAGTTTCCAACAGCCCCAAGATGAGGCCTCCAATCATCGCTCCGGGAATGCTGCCAATTCCACCGATGACTGCGGCCGTAAAGGCCTTTAAGCCGATGACAAAACCCATATAAAATTGAATACTGCCATAATACACTCCAGCCATGACACCAGCAGCTGCGGCCAAGGCAGAGCCGACAAAGAAGGTTAACCCAATCGTCTTGGTTACATTAATCCCCATCAAACGACAAGCATCCTGATCAAGGGCAATTGCCCGCATGGCTTTACCGTATAAAGTACGATTAATAAACCAATACAAAGTAAGCATTAAGATCCCTGTAGCCACAACCATGATTATCTGCGTATAGGTGATATTGACAAGCCCAAGACTGATACCTTCATAACCTAAATCAGTATTAAAGGTTCTATACTCGCCATTTGTCAGAACCATAACCCCATTAAATAAGGTAAACGATACACCCACTGCCGTAATCAACAGCGACATTCGTGGAGCACGCTTATTAATGAGTGGTTGATAGGCCAGCCTATGCACCAACATGCCCAACAGCCCAACCAGAAACATGCTGATCAATAAAGCCGCAGCAATTCCCAGCCAACCGATACCTAACCTGCTCCCTAAGATGCCCAACGCCCCATACCCCACAAAAGCGCCTACCATATAGATGTCACCATGAGCAAAGTTCAATAGCTTAATAATGCCGTAAACCATAGAATAACCGAGGGCGATCAAACTGTAGAATGAACCGAGAATTAACCCGTTCACTATCTGCTGGATCACGATATAAAAAACTGTCATTCCGTGCACCCTTTCAACCTTTTTACTCCAGAGAAGTATGGTAATTTCTGATTTGACCCATTTCTTAGCAGATAATCGTAACCTAATCTCGGTAAATCTCCGAGCTGCTATAAAGAAAACTTGGCCTGCACCCCACACACGAAGACACTGTCTTCGCACGGATTAGCCCTTCTTGCAGTATGTATCGTAAGTTATGCTTTCTGTATAGTATGATAAAGGGCGACTGGGGAAAACTCCCCAGTCCCCATTGGGAAACAATTTATTATTGCAAAACGAATTGGCCTTTCTTGATTTGCAAGACAATGAAGTTGCTTTCCTTCAAGGTCTTGTCCGCAGCAAAGTTAACTTTGCCTGCTAAGCCGACGAAATCTTTAGTGTCATTCAACGCCTTGATAATAGCCGCTCCGTCAGTACTTCCAGCACGTTTCAGAGCATCTGCCATCAGATTCATACCATCATAAGCGAGGGGAGCATACGCTCCAGCACTTTGATTAAACTTTGCCTTATAAGCATCCGCAAACTGTTTGGCGGTAGGCAAGTAATCGGCAACTGGTGGGGACAACACATAAGTACCTTCCCCAGCTGCACCAGCCATCTCAATAAGTTTCGGGTCACTGCTTCCGTCTCCAACGACGATAGCTCCTTTATAACCACCTTGACGTAACTGTTTAATCAACAGTGCCCCATCTGCATAATAAGCAGTCCAAAAAACAACATCAGCATTTTTAGACTTCAGACTAGTGACCAAGGAAGAAAAGTCTTGCTCTCCTTTGTTGGTGACATCATGTGAAATCACTATATTACCAGTGGCCTTCCAAGAATCTTCCGTTTGCTTTGCCAAATCGGAGGAATAAGCATCGCCTTGCTCAACAATGGCTACATTTTTAGCGCCTAACTTTTTAAAGAGTTCAAGGGCCTTCTGAGTTTGATGCACAGCAGTCCCGTTAATTTCAAAAGTATTACCGGGATTTTGAGCTGCTATTTTCGAAGAGTTTGCAGCCGTAATGACAAAAGGTATGTGCTTTTCATTATAAACAGTCAGGGTAGGTATAGTTGCTCCTGAACAATAACCGCCGACAATTGCTACTACCCCTTGGGATACCAGCTTATTGGCGGCTGCAGTCGCTTGTTGGGGATCACAGGCATCATCACCAGTCACCGTGACAATATTTTTGCCGTTGACTCCACCTTTTCCATTTATTTCATCAACAGCCATTTTAATGGCATTCTCCATATCTTTACCATAAGTCGCTTCCGAACCGGTCATCGGCAAAGGTAAACCAATTTTGATTTCCCCACCACTAGCTGTAGGTGTCGCGCTCGGAGTGGTCGGTTCACTAGACTGTGCCCCACACCCAGTGACACCCAAAGCTAAGGCCAGAATAGTCACTGCAACCATATTACGAAACTTTTTGGACATTAAATTTCCTCCTCATTTTTGTTTCTACGTTATTATATTACTTCTTATTTTAGTTACTATTTTCCTCGCCTCACCTCCCATTTCCTGACTTAGCTCACGGATTGCATTCTGCTCTAATTATATAACAGAGAAAGGAACATTTAAGATTTATCCTATTACATTGTTTAACGGCTGTCCAGTCTTTTCACGTGTCTCGCCGGTCTGCCGGCGTGTATACTTAGTGCTCATTTTTTCTTTAGTTTTGCCAATGCATCGGCAAGCGCCGTATTGACCAAGCCACCCTCATTTTGGTTGTGTAAGAATGAGCTAACCTCTCTTTTATTGACCGTTCCCTTTTCTGCCGCTCTCCGTTTCGTAAAGGCGGTCAGTTTCTCCCGATATCCACAACCGCAGGTGAATAGCTTATTATCCCCATCCCCCTTGATCTCCATTTTTTTGTGACATTCCGGGCACCTGGCGTTTGATGTCTGAGATATCCCTTTCCGGTAACCGCACTCCCGATCTTGACAGACATACATTTCGCCCTTCTTACCTTTGACCTGTAAAAGAAACTTTCCACACTCTGGGCACTTTGTTCGCGTCAAGTTATCATGCTTAAAGGTTTGAGCACTGCCACTAACCGTTGAAACAAGCTGAGTCGCATATCCTCTGATTCCGGCCAGAAACGTTTGACTGTTGACTCGACCTTTGCTGATCTCCGTCAGTTGTTGTTCCCACTTGGCAGTGAGTTCCGGCGACTTAAGCTCAGGAGGAACCAATCCAATGAGTTGAATCCCTTTTGATGTAGGGATGATGTCTTTGCCCTGTCGATTCATATAGAAGGAATTAAACAGCTTTTCTATAATTTCCGCCCGTGTTGCCGGTGTTCCCAGACCATGGCTTTGATCCATCGCTTCCCGCAATTTCTGGTCGTCGATTAGCTTCCCCGGATGCTCCATCGCCGAAAGCAACGTGGCCTCAGTGTGTCTGGCTGGTGGTTTTGTTTTACTGGCCACTAACTTTACTGACAAGTTTTTAAGCATCTCACCTTTACGGAGTTCGGGAAGAGTTTGCTCTCCTTCCCCGTCTTCTTCCTTGTCGTCCGGACTAGTAGACCCCTCGTAGACCTTCCGCCACCCTTTATGCTTTATGACTTTCCCTTTAGCCGTGAAATTCTCCCCTTTAACTCCTACCTTGACCAGTGTTTGTTCATATTCAAACGCCGGAGAGAGCACTGCAAGAAAGCGTCTGACAATTAAATCGTAAATTTTCAGTTCCTCTGAGCTAAGCCTGGACAAAGTAGGGGGTTGTTCCGTCGGTATGATGGCATGGTGATCCGTTACTTTCGAACCATCTACAAACCGTTTGGTGATGATAAGTTTATTTCTCAAGATGCTGCGCGCAAAGTCCACATAAGGCCCGAGGGCAATGCTTTTTAAACGTTCCGGCAAAGTCGAGACGATATCTTCGCTAATATAACGGGAATCCGTTCGTGGATAGGTCACTAATTTATGGTTTTCATAAAGCTGCTGCATGACTGACGACGTAGTTTTGGCCGAGAAGCCGTATTTACGATTGGCATCCCGTTGCAGTTCGGTTAGATCGTACGCCAAAGGAGGAAGTTCTTTTTTTGCTTCCTTTTTAACATCTAATATCTCCCCAGCTTGTCCAGTTACTTTGGTCACAAGTTGATCCGCTTTGTTTTTATCAAAGATACGGGTTTGACCATTCTTATCTTGCCAATGGAGCGAAATTCCATTCACTAAGACCTTAATAGACCAGAAGTCTTTAGGAACGAACTGTCGAATTTCATTTTCTCGTTCCACAACCATTGCTAGAGTAGGAGTTTGCACTCTCCCTGCGGAAAGTTGGGCATTATGTTTGCACGTTAATGCTCTGGTGACATTCAGCCCAACTAGCCAATCTGCTTCGGCGCGGCACTCCGCTGCAGCAAATAGAGGCTCGTAATCTCTACCGGGTTTTAAATTATTAAACCCTTCTTTAATAGCACGCTCGGTGAGGGAAGAGATCCATAAACGTTTTATGGGTTTGCGCCAACCGGCCTTTTTAATAATCCAGCGGGCGACAAGTTCACCTTCTCGCCCCGCATCCGTCGCGATGATGAGTTGATCAATTTCTGGCATCTTCATTAGATTTTTTACCACACCAAATTGCTTTGAAGTTTCTTTCATAACCACTAATTCCATCTTAGCGGGAAGCATTGGCAGGTCTTCTAGCTTCCATGTTTTATATTTTTCATCATATAATTCTGGGTCCGCAAGGGTAACTAAGTGCCCTAAAGCCCAGACCACTATGTATTTCGAGCCAATAAAACATCCGTTACCTTTTTGATTACAATTTAAGATCTTCGCAACCTCACGACCAACTGAAGGTTTTTCAGTCAACACCAACGTCTTTCCCATATCATAACTTCCTATCTTCTAAAGTCTCATATACTTGTCAGAGAAATTATAGCCTCATTATACCGCTCTATCTAGTATTATGCTTAAACTTACATCATGAAATTACGCCTACACACGTTTAGCTAAACTTATCCATTGTAAAACACGCTAACTTTGCTTGGACTTAATATGGGCCTTCGCGCAGAAGTGCCTCTTGCGGAACCTTTCTTTGGTAGTTCACTATGATTACCCCGACAGAAACCAAACTTAAAGCCATAAACATATTAAGGGTCAATCGTTCGCTGGGAATGAACAAAGCAGACAAAATAGATCCCGAAACAGGAGTCATAAACTTATAGACACTGATTTCTCCCGCCTTATTATATTTTAAAATAGCATACCAGAGAGAAAACGCTGTTGCTGAGAGAAAGGCTGAGTAAAAGAGCAGGAGTAAGGCCTTGTTTGTAAAAACCATAGCATGAGGTTTTAACCCCGGCAACCCGACCGCAATCAGGAGCAGCGATCCTAAAAACATTTGCCACGCTGTCAGAACAAAGGGATGAACTTCTTTTGAAGTTCGTTTCGCCAAAATCGTTCCTACAGCACTAACGAAGCCCGCCATAATCATGAATCCTTCACCCTGCCAGGAGAAATCTAAGGTTAAGTGCTCTCCTGAGTTGATCAAGATAATTCCCGCAAAGCCAGCTGTTAAGCCAATCATCTTTCGCCAATCCAATCGATCATCAGCATAAACAAAGTGGGCTAAGACAACGACAAAGAAAATTCCTACGGAGGTTAATACGGCCGCTTTCATCCCAGTGGTATGAGCCAATCCATTATAAAAAAAGAAGTACTGCAAACTAATTTGCAGCAGACCGATTAAAAAGAGCTGAGGTAGCAACTTCTTTTCTACCTTTGGTGACTGCCGAATACCAAGAACGGTTATGCCAAAAATAATTACCCCGGCCAAAAAGAAGCGTATTCCGGCCAGAACAATAATCGCATAGCGATCATCTGGTGCTATGCCGAGCTCGACATAGCTTACTTTTAAGACTGGGAAGGCGCTCCCCCATAAAACTGCACAAAATGACGCGATGACAATGACCCAATATCTATTAGTTAGATATTGCCTTACACCGCGTTCTTTTTTCGGTAAACTTGATTTCATAATAATCCCTTTCGACACCATTTTTCTTCCTATTTGTCAATCATAATGCTTGCAAGAGAAATGGTCAAACAGACTTTGACAATCGCTGAAATTTATAAGCCAATAAATATCATAAGATGTTCGTAGGAAAGTGCGACCTGATTCTATCAAATCAAAGATTTGACAGTGTATATTGATTATAAGTAGATTCGCAGGCAGATTACGGGCATTTGGTTAATAAAGGAGAACCTCTTTGGTTCTCCTTTTTAGCTGTCTATGAAACTTAACTTTGACCATCAAGATTGAATAACATCCACCCATTGCCCCTTAGTCAGCTCCTCTAATTCCTCAACCTTTAGCTTAATAGCCGAATTAGGTGCACCGGCTGCAGGAAAAACGCGCTCGTATTCTTGCAGTGAATAATCCAGATAAATAGGTATTGGCTGTTTTAAGCCAAATGGACAAACCCCACCGACAGGATGCCCAGTTGCCTCAGATACCTCCTCGGCTTCGGGCATCTTGGCCTTACCATGAAAGATTTCTTTGAACTTTTTATTATCTAGTCGCTTATCCCCAGCCATGAGGATCATGATAAAGTCGTCTTTCACTTTGAACAGTAGGGACTTGGCAATTTCTCCAGGAGTTACTCCTAATGCCTCTGCAGCTTTTGGAACAGTACTTGTATCCTCAAATTCTAATATCTCAATCTCTTTACTATTTTGCTTCAAAAACGCTGCAACGGATTCTACTGACATGGCCTAGGGTCCTCCGATTTCTCCTGATTCTTCCAACATAAATCTTCATTTAAACAGATGATTGCTTTGGCATACATTCCTCGATCAATGACAAATTGCATATTCACTTGTCGTAAGGACTGCGACACGCACTTTATATTGATATCATTTATAGCCAAGGTATTAGCTGCTCTGGCTAGAATCCGTGGCATCGCAATATTCGACCCAATCACACAAACAATTGCCGCTTCTTGGACGGTAACCGTTCGATAGGCCGCTTCTAATTCTGTCACCAATGACTCATTAAGATCTGATTGCCATATGACCAGTGAAATACTATTCGCATTAGTGGTTTTCATAATGTAGCTAATATTATGAGCTTTAAACTTTTTCATAATTCCAAGATCAAACCCTGGTTCTCCTACCATAGAGGTATCATGTATTTCCAAAACCACGATTTTATCCGAACCAGCAATTATTTCAATCTTTGCTTGAGGCCCAATATAGTCGTTGGATATCACTGTTCCAGGGTGTTCCGGTTCAAAGGTATTCTTAATACGCAGATTTATTCCAGCGATTTCTAATGGTTTAGAGGCGTTAGGGTGAATGGCTTCCATTCCAATGTCCGCCAGTTGATCTGCAACATCATAATTTGTCCTGCCCACAACAATGGCTTTATCCACTCCCACGATTTTCGGATCTGCTGAGGATAAATGATATTCTTTATGGATGATAGCTTCATCTGCTTGAAGATGCGTCGCTATTTTGGAAAAAGTTATTTCAGAGTATCCCCTATCATATTCTCGCATTATCCCTTCAATCCCTTTTGTATAACCGGTGGCAACGATGATCTCATGATGAGGACTTACGTTCTTAAAGGTTTTTTCGATGCGATCGCTAATCGAGAGTTGTTTAGGGTCGCGGAAACCTGTTAGATCAACTAGTTTAGCAAGAATACCATTATTTTGCAGAATATTCACCGTGTTAAAGGCAGAATGAGCCTCTCCTATAGAAGCTAGCAACTCCCTCGCTGCGGAGAAGATACTGTCTCGCTCGATATATCCAGAAGCTACAATATCTTCCATGCTATTCAGATAAGCTTTCGTTTGCCTAACTCGCTCTTCCAAGAATTCACGGCATACTTTAGCATCCAGACCAATACCTACAAACGATTCATTAATCTGAAGAGCTTCTTTTAATAGGTGATCCATGGAAGATTCGTAATCATCACCCTTAATAAAACATCGGTAGATACCCGGAGCTTTTGTCTTTTTATCTTCAAGAAGCATATTGGTCACACCTGCATAGGCGGAGACAACAAATACTCTTCCATAGCGGAAACCTGCTGAGCCTGGGTAACCTATTATGTCATTAAGCACATTCTGAAATTGGGACATTGACGTTCCACCGATTTTTTCCACAGTAAGCATAATCTAGTCCTAACCCCTCTTCTTCATTTCATTCTCTTGACCTTTCATTCGGCAAGATTCCGCAAATTCCTTCAACCTAAAGGAATTTGATTGTCTCTGTGTCGGATACAGTTGCACCTGTTGCGGAGACTCATTTTTCTATTTTAACAGAGCGTAAATGATTAGTCATTGTTATGAACAATATTTCTCTATATTTTATATGTAAACAGCAATTAAACATTGTAATATTCGGGTTATTTTGATCTAATTTATTGCAATAACAAGTATATTTGCCGATATAAAAGGTATCTAGTTGTTTTTGTCGAAATAATTTATACCTTTTATTGTCTAGGTCAAGCAGAAAATAATAAGGAGCGAAGCCAATGCGACAGGTGAACGTTTTCTATCTCAATGAAGGAGAAATTCTTGCTCATCCTATTCTAGATGCTAATGGTAGAATATTGTTAACATCTGGAGTAAAGTTGACGAATTTATATATCCATAAACTAAAATCCTTAGGGGTTGATACGGTACTTATTGAGGACGATCGATTAGATGATGTAGTTATCCAAATGGCTATTACCCCACGGACCAAGGAAGCCGCTTATAAAGCTGTCAAATCAGTCAGGCATTGCCTTGAAACGAATCGCCTAATTCACACGAAAGATATGCGAGACATGTTGAAACGAATGATTTCTGATTTATTAGGTTTTAATGGAATCTTAGGGTATATCTCCGATTTCCATGGATTTGATGATTACACATTTCACCATTCTGTCAATACCACAATTTTCGCTTTAGTTTTGAGTCTATCTGCCGGGTACAACGAATCAAAACTCTTAGAGGTTGGGACTGGAGTTCTCATGCATGATGTAGGAAAAATCAAAATTCCTAACGTAGTGCTGAACAAAATAGAGAAACTTACCGAGGAAGAATTCAATGAGATCAAGCAACACGCTAATTATGGATATGAAATCTTACGCCAAATTGATGACTTTGAATTAATCTCTGCTCATGTAGCTTTACAACACCATGAGCGCTGGGATGGAAGCGGTTATCCGAGAGGATTAAAAGAAACTGCAATTCATGAGTATGCTAGAATCGCAGCGATCTCAGATGTTTATGAAGCATTAACTAGTAAACGAATCTATCGCGATGCGGTTCAGCCCTATCAAGCTTACGAATATATTATGGCGCATTCTGGAATTTTCTTTGATCCAAAACTTATCAACATCTTTTCTCAACATATTTCTATTTATCCAGACGGATCAGGAGTTATACTCAGTAATGGCCAACGGGGCAATGTAGTTAAACAAAACATGGGATATCCGGGCCGTCCTTATGTTAGGATGCTCTATCAAGGGGATGAGCCACTTCATCCTCCCGTTGATTATAATCTCGTTGAACATCCTTCCTTGTTAATCGTTGGAACTGAAAACCATTAGTAATGAACGTTTTTATAGCAACTTCAAAGATCTGTCCTATAAAGACCATTAAATTGATATAGGTTAGGCCACGGCAACTAATGCCGTGGCCTAACCTATATCAATACTCGACTCAACTTAACTGAAAAAGCGACTTGAATTAGCTAACATGAACAGTGGTTTCTGCAAATAATCAATTGGGTATAAATCATCCCGTGCCGAAATAAGTGCCATAATCTTCCCTACCTTGGACAAGGGATCAATTGCGACTATAACAAAAGCGTCTTTTTCTGAGGATAAGGGAAAAATAACATTATTTTTATTAATAACGTCATGATAAGAATCTAAGGTGACAACTCTAAAATCTTGGTTGCGCCAACGTATATCGTAAAGTTTGAACGCTTGATGGGCAACTAATGGCAAAAACCGTTCTTCTGTCAAATACAGTTCAATTCCCATCATATACCCTTCGCTATCTAGATCATTCCAGTATTCACAACGAAAAGCGTTATCGACAGCCTCTCTATACGTTTTAGTCGCCAAACGCATTTGGCTCAAGCATTGACCCAAACTCAGCCATTTAATCCTGGGTATGCTAAGACTCTTTACATCATAATAAAGTCCAATATCACTTTTCTCGAGGGTATACTCGGCAGTTGTTTCATTAGGCATCAAGTAAATATAGCCCATTTGCATGTTGTTGTCACAGGTAATAAGCACGGAACATCCCCTCCAAAGCTTCTTATTCTAGCTCGTCTAATGTTTTATTAATTACATCATACCAATAATGTCCACCTGTTTCTACAAGGCGGGGAATTGTCGACATAGATTCTTAGTTTTAGACAACTTTTCTTGGGCCCTAATTGTTAAGAAAACCTGCTTTTGCCAAGCCAAAGACAACGACACAGGTCTGGGACTGCACTGCCACGACTCGTAATTTTGCACTCACTGATTAACACAAAAAACCGGTTTTAAAACCGGTTTTTTGTGTGTTGTTACAACATTTATTTAGAATCTGAAATCACGTCCAATTTATCTGTGGGTACTTCCTTCGGTACGGGATGATATGGAACACTCGTAACTAGGATACTTTTACGGAATAGTAACATTAACTTCATCAACTGACCTGTCTGATTGTGAAGGATGTTCTGCCACATTTTTTCTGGAACATATTCAGCAATCGCTACAGTGATTGTTTCAAAATTCCCTTTCTTCTCGACTTTATCAATATATTTCAAGAAATCGTGAACGGTAGCACGATAAGGAGACTCAACAATTTCCAAAGGTATTTCTATGTGATGCTTTGCCCAGTGTTTTAGCAACTTTGCGGTTCGATTAGGATCTGAGGCAATATGAACCGCTGTAACTTGAGGAGTTAAGGCATAGGCATATCTGAGGGTTTCCAAAACAATCAAGTTTAGGTCGTAAACTGGAACAATAATTTTATTCTTATAGTCTGACAGTTCAACGTGTACCCTCCGCCGTTTTAATTTAGCCACATGATTATGGAAATCTTCTATGGCTTTAGGAGTGACATCTAAGTCCCTAATTTCACACGAATAAATACTGCGTATGCCGCGGAACATGTAAACCAGCAAAGGCATGATCACCATAATTATCCAGGCCCCTTGGGTGAACTTGGTTATAATAAAGATTAATAAAACCAGGAATGAAACGATGCCTCCGAAGCTAAATATTGCTAGATCAGACTGCCACTTATCTCCCTTTTCTTGCCAGGTATGTTTAGCAAGGCCCAAACCCGTCAAGGTAAAAGAAATAAACACACCTATTGCGTAGAGCGGAAGCATCGTATGGGTATCACCATGGAACACAATAATGAGCAGACTGGAAACTAAGAACAAGGTCCATATTCCGGCACTATAAACCAAGCGATCCCCTAAATTTTTAAAATACCTAGGCGCATATCCGTCTCGAGCCATTAAACTTAATAAAATCGGTAGACCAGCATAAGGTGTACTTGAGGCAATGACTAGAATAGCTGCGGCTGTCCCCATCAAGACAAAATAGGGAATAGTTTTTCCAAAGATAATTAAGCCCAACTGATTTAGAACGGTATTCCCTTCAGCAGGGACCAGGTGATAGGCGCCAGCTAAGTATGTTAACATAATTAATCCAAGAGAAACAATAATCGCTAGAATTAATAGCGTGTGTATGGCACGCTTCTGAGCTGGATTTTTAAAAGCAGTAACCCCATTGCTCACTGCTTCAAACCCTGTTAAAGCCGTTGTACCGCCGGCGAACGCTCGCGCTAAGATAAACCAAGTCATCCCACTTGCTGAGGAAGTTGCAAGGTGCCCGGTAGCTACAGACACTGGTGTTACACCATGAAGTAAAATCTCAACTAAGCCAGTTCCAATTAAAAGTGCTAAGGTCGAAATATATAGGTAAACAGGCAAGGAGAATAAACGAGCCGACTCCTTTAAGCCTCTTAAGTTAACCCAAGCCATAAACATAATGACTAAACAGTCTGCTAAAACTTTGTGTTCCGTTGGAGCTAACCATGGAAAAATCCCTGTCAAGTTCTCTATTGCTGAGCTAACACTAACGGCTACTGTCAAAATGTAATCGAGCGTTAAACTTGCCCCCGCAATAAGTCCGTAGTTCTCGCCTAGATAAGCTCTAGCGATAGTATAAGACCCTCCGCCTTCAGGGTATTTCTGAATTGCTTTACGATAAACAAGGAAAATACTAATCACCAGTAGCACGATGGCAACCGAGACTTTCAGAACATACGCATAACCTAAAGATCCCGCCAGAAGGAGGACGTAAAGAATCTCGTCCGGTGCATATCCTTCAGAAGAAATAATGTCTGAACCAAAAACTGGTACCCCTCCGCTAACCCCGACTTTTGACTCCTCAGCATTTTGTGTCGCCAGTGGATGGCCAAAAATTAAAGTACGGAGTTTTAGCGATAAGAGTCTATTGTTGTTTGCCATCGGAAATAGATGCCTTCTTTCTCCTTATTAATGTCCCATACTCATGTTTCCTCTTCTTTAGATAATAACATAGTGAATTCTACTCCTCTTTTCAGTCAATGTCTACAGGTTTTTTCATGCCATAATCTCTATTGATTATTGTAAAAAAGCTGCACTTAAACCTGCGAAACTCCTTATTCTTCAAGGTACACCACCACCGTAAAGAGTATAAAGAAAACATAACGATTCTTCACGCATTCAAAATGGACTAACGACTGTCAACTATGATATTCTTAATAGATTTCCTTAAACTACTCATTATAGAATAATGCCGCTAAAGGAGTACTTTACATGTCTCGCTTTAACATTTCCGAACAACAGATTCTTGATCTGGCTGATAATGATCGAGTATATAAAAAAGGCGTTTCTTATTTTATGGCCAGTAGAGTAAGTAATTTTACCTTCACTCCTGATAAAGGCTTAGTTAATGCTTCAGTAGTGGGTGGTTTGCGATATACCGTCCAGATAGCTTTTGAGAGAGATAGCGCCATACGATCTTACCGCTGCACTTGCCCGGCCTTTACCGACTATCCCGGAGCCTGTAAGCATGTCATTGCCGTATTAAAGGCCGCCCAACAAAAATTGCCCACAGCCTGGAGAGATCCCGTGATTCAGAACCGAGTTGTTGAAGATCTTCTTGAAATATTGGCTAACCATCGTCCGGAGATCACTCAAGAAGAACTAACTTTGAACGTGGAACTTCAAATCATGGCAGGAAACCGACCATCCGCTTATTTGCACCTCAAGCTGGGCCTGCAACGCCTTTATGTGGTTAAGGACATTGGACGCTTTCTCAACTCGATAAAAACGGGGCGTTCACTTGAGTTCGGCAAACAATTTACCCTTGAACCAACTCGGCAGACCTTTAAAGAAGAAGATCGTGCCATGATCGCCATGTTATTGGAGATGTTTGAACAGCATACGGCCTTAAATGAAATGCAAGGTCCTTATTATAGTACTACCCTACTAAGTCAAAAGTCTTTGCATTTAACGGGGTATTACCTTACAAAGTTTTTAGACGCCTTAGGCGATAAAGTATTCCTGTGGGCAATCGGCTCCGCGCCCCTTAATCCCTCTCCTATTATCCGTCAAGGGTTGCCGATAGGATTTTCCCTTCAGACTCAAGGTCAGGATTTAGCTTTTTCCTTAGGAACCGAGGAAGTTCCCATCCAGCTCACTCCCGATGGTAACTACTACTTTTACCAACAGAACATTTATCAGGCTTCCCCTAGCCAAAAAGATCTACTCCCACCCATTCTCAGCGCACTCCGCAAAGGATCGATGACCAGTCTTGTCATTCCATCTGCCCAAAAGGAGTTTTTCGCCTCTGAGGCTCTACCCTTGATCGGGAAACTAGGTCAGGTGTCTATTGACCCCACTCTTGAAGATAAATTTTGCCAGGCAAATTTGCAGGCTAAAATCTATTTTGATCGTGCTTCCGATCTGGGTATCAACGCCCGCTTAGAATTTTGCTATGGCGATACCGTCATTAATCCGTTTGCCTCTACTAGAGAAAATGGCAATGATCTAGCCAACGATTTGATCCTCATCCGGGCTGTAGATCAAGAACGAAAAATCCTTAACATTCTTGAACAAGCTGATTTTATTGTATCCAAGGGAAAAATAAACCTTGAAGATGATGAACAAATTTTTGAGTTCACAGTGAACTGGCTTCCCCAACTTCGAGATCTCGCAGAACTATATTATTCCGATCAATTTAAACTCAAAATTCGAACCTCAACCACATTCTCCGGGCAGGTTCGCCTAGACGAGACTTTGGACATCTTAGAAATATCATTCCATTATAATGATATTGAACCAGATGAATTGGCAGATATTTTCCATTCCCTCCATTTGAAGAAAAAATACCACCGCCTCCGGGACGGTTCTTTCCTCGATTTGAACCAGCCCGAGTTGACATCGGTCGCCCAACTCCTGGATAACTTAGATCTGGGTGCTGATGATCTAAACAAGAAACTCCTCAATCTCCCTAAATACAGAGCTATGTATATTGACAGTTTTTTGCGTCAGGCTAACCTGCCTGGGATACAGCGCAATAAAGCGTTTAAGCAATTAGTTCAAAGCATCTTGGAACCTCAAGATGGGGAGTTTGAAATCCCGGCCGAATTGCAGAATGTATTGAGAGATTACCAGAAAACCGGCTTCAAATGGTTAAAAACTTTAGCCTCATTTGGCCTGGGTGGCATCCTGGCCGATGATATGGGATTAGGCAAAACGTTGCAGATCCTGTCCTTCATTTTATCAGAAAAGTCAGCATCTCTCGGCCCCGCGTTGGTCATCGCCCCCACGTCATTAATTTATAACTGGCAGGAAGAAGCTAAGAAATTCATCCCTGCCTTGCAAGTGCTAGTCGTAGAAGGTACGCCTCAGGAAAGAGAGATACAATTAACGGGTATCGAGGAACAGTGGGACCTAGTCGTTACATCCTACCCTATACTGCGGCGAGACATCGATAAATTTGCTAAGTTTGAGTTTTCCTACTGTTTCTTAGATGAGGCCCAACACACCAAAAATCCACAAACTCTGAACGCTAAATCTGTCCAACGAATCCAGGCCAAAGGTTATTTTGCCCTGACGGGGACACCGATCGAAAACTCGCTTTCCGAACTCTGGTCCCTCTTTAACTTCATCATGCCTGGCTATCTTCTTTCCCACCAAGAGTTCCGCAAGAAATACGAAATACCAATTATCAAAAACGAAGACTCCAATTCATTGACTGAATTAAGTCGCCATGCCAACCCTTTCATTCTTAGGCGATTGAAAAAAGATGTCCTGAAGGAATTGCCAGATAAGATCGAGACACAACTAAACGCTCCTCTAACGGAAGAACAGAAAAAATTATACTTGGCCTATTTACAAGAGGCGAAAGGCCAAATAGCCCAGGAAATAGCCGCTGTTGGCTTTAACCGAAGCCACATGAAAATTCTTGCTGCCTTAACCCGGCTTAGACAGATTTGTTGTCATCCTGCCATGTTTATAGAAAATTACACTGGGGAAAGCGGGAAAATGCTGCTTTTACAGGAAATCCTCTCAGACGCCTTGGACAGTGGCCATCGGATCCTTATATTCTCCCAATTCACGACAATGCTGGATATCATCCAAAGCGATCTAACTTCAGAAGGTATTGAGCATTTCTATCTTTCCGGTTCGACCAAAGCGACGGAACGTTTGGAGATGGCTAATTCCTTTAATGCAGGAATTGGCCAGGTCTTCTTGATCTCTTTAAAGGCTGGTGGCACTGGATTAAATCTGACTGGCGCCGACATGGTCATCCACTACGACCCATGGTGGAACCCGGCTGTGGAAGACCAAGCTACGGATCGGGCTCATCGCATAGGCCAAAAAAAGGCGGTGCAGGTCATCAAACTTATTTCTCAGGGAACGGTCGAAGAAAAAATTAACATTTTGCAAAATAAGAAGAAAGTGCTAATTGATTCGGTTATCCAACCAGGCGAAACGATGCTTTCTAAATTAACCGAAAAAGAATTAAGAGAACTTTTTGATTTGACTTAGTTATTAATAATCAAATTGGGTATTACTATAAATAAAGGGGCTGTGCTAAAACTGTTACTATATTTTTCACACCCCCACTTTTGCTTCTATATCATCAAAACACAAGCGTCCTCACTCCACTTTAATAGTGAAATGAGGACGCTTATTGATTGTTGTAACCACTTGAAATTTTGGAGACTGAGTTTTCACGCATCCCCTAATTAATTAAAAAATGCGAACTACTTATCTAGACTAGGGAAGCCTACTAAATAAGTTAGTCATGAAACGTTAACGTTTCTTACTGAAACGTTGGTTGGCTCCAACCAGCATTTTGTTGGCCACCCATTCCTTGCTGTTGCATCTTCATTTGTTCTTGTTGACTCATATTTTGAAGCTGCTGTTGTGCTTGTTCGATAAAATTATTCATCTGATTAAGAACCTGAGTAGATTGTATATATTGATCAGCTTGGGTTAATGCCTGGATACCTTGTTGGATGCTCTGCTGCAATTGTGTAAATGTCTGTTGTTGCTGCTGTTGCGATTGGGTCTTGAATTGTGTCATGTGTTGAACTAATTGATTTAATTGTTGTTGCCCTTGAGCTTGAGCTGTTGGTTGATTCTGAGAAGGCGGTTGTGTTTGCGAAGCTGAAGACTGTTGAGTTTGGTTCTTTAAGCCGGTAAAAGCTTGCTCCATCTGATAAAATTTATCTTTTAGTTGTGATAATTCAGTTGCTACCTCCATATCGATTCCAACATCTTGGCTTGCAATTGCTTTGATTTCCTTAATACCCATTTCCATCTTATCTTTGTTACTCATTTAAGAACCTCCTCAAATTTTTTACCTCTACTAGTATGTCTAGATTACAAAAATAAATGTTTGGATATTTATTGTAAAAACCGAACGTAGAAAGGAGTGAGGCTGTGCTAAAACTTGTTACTATATTTTTCACATCCCCACTTTTGCTTCTATATCATCAAAACACAAGCGTCCCCACTCCACTTTAATAGTAAAATGAGGACGCTTATTGATTGTTGTAACCACTTGAAATTTTGGAGACTGAGTTTTCACACTATCTCCCTCAAAAGTTTTACGGTATGTATCCATTAATATTTCCTTGCCGGAAGAAATATTAGCTAATTCAATTCATTACACTAGCTTAACAGAGTATGATTAGCTTGAAGATGGATTTTTGCTACTCAAATTGCAGTGTTTTACCAAACACTTTTGTAAAGTAGGCCCCACGGCTCTCAACCTCTTTTTGTTCGGTCTCGGTTGTGCCCTTTGAAAATAAACGTAAAAACAGCTGATCTGACTTTAACTTGCATTCAACCTTTGTAATATTTCCATTCCTTTTTCTATCAAAGCATTCAGCTAATCTCAAAATAATTCCTAATCTTTGAATTACATATTTATCTTCCTCAGTTAATAACGTTACGTATGGGGAATTATCAATATCAAAGTTTTCCTTTACGCTGAGCATCATAGTATAGGCTGCCATAATTAATTCTTTATGAGATAAGCCATTTATCGGGAAATTCGTTAACATATAAAAGTTATGCTTGTGATAATTATAAAAGTTAATTGTTTTACCGCAATCATTTAACATTGCTGCAGTTTTTAATATCTTGCAAGAATTTCCATTGATCTTGTGTAGAGGTTTTAACTGGGTATATAAACTCTCAGCTAGCTCCCATACATGATGAGCGTGGTCCTTATCTATATTTAGTGTTTTAATAATATTATTTAGAGAAACCTCTAACACATCTTTAATCACTTTTTCTCCACGCAGGATTTCGTAGATCAAGCCTTCTCGGAGTCCGCCACCACTTACAATCAAGCGCGGGTTATCACAGAATTTCATCAAGGCTGCAGCCACTGAGAAAGCCCCGATAAAGATATCACTTCTTTCTTTGGAAAGACCTTTCACTTTTCTTCTTTGTTCAGAATTTTTATATTTTATGGAATCATAAATATTTAAGACTTCGGAAGAATCCATTTGGTAATTATGAGAACGGTCTATGGGATAATTAATCGTTTTCCTGGAAATTTTTCCGATATTCCGGATTGTTCCACCGACGCCTATAAGTGGTAGATTCTTAACCTCCTCAAGCCAGGTTACTTTCTTAAACTGAACCATTAGATATTTATTTAAATCTTTCTCTGTATTACTATCCATTTTTTCCGCGAGATTAAATTGATCAGAAATATTTAGAGCTCCAAAGGGAAGGCTGATTGCTTCCTTTTTAGTCTTGTCTTTTACCCATATAAGTTCCGTACTAGATCCACCAATATCCATAATTAAACCATTCGAAAAATCCAGGCTATTAATTACGCCAAAATAATCATAATATGCTTCTTCCGCCCCAGTTAAAACACGTATTTCCATATTTAAGGTTGATTTAACGATGTGGAGAAACTCCTTTTGATTGCTCGCCCGCCTAACAGCCTCTGTGGCTACGGGGAATATATTGCATGCTCCTAAGCCTTCGCATAACGATTTAAAACTTGCCAGTGTGCTAATTGCCTTTTCCATCCTCTGCGGATTGAGTTTTCCATCTATCGTCATATCCATTCCAAGTCTGACTGTTTCCTTAACCTCATCTATAATTCGAAAATAGTTTTTTTTACCGATTTCTATGAGAACTAATCGCATTGAATTAGACCCGATATCTATTACGCCAACATGCTTCATTTTATTTCTCCCTAAGATGTAATATAATAAGCTAAATTATTTTCATGATATATGTATTTCAATTTAGTTTCAAGGTTGTTTTAAATTTTATCATTCAATATAGAGTAATTGATATCTTGTACGATAATCAGACTATTACACATTAATGTTATCTAAGGAGCCAAAAAAATGAAAAAGATGAAGAATGAAGTAGTAGCAGCTATTAATGTAGGTTCTGATTTCTTGAGAATGAGTATTGCCCAATTAAATCCCGATGGTACCCTAATGATACTCGAGGATACTTCTCTACCTAATAATATAGGTAAAGATACTTACACTAAGAGAAGGATATCACCCAAAACCATTAAGGAAACCTGTGCAGGGTTAAAGGGTTTTTCTAAATTAATGAAGGATTACGGCGTGAAAATATATAGAGCTGTGGCCACAAGCGGACTTCATGAGGCCGATAATCGCGACTACATAATCGAACAAATTAGACTTATTGCTGGAATTAATGTAGAAATCATTAATAATGTTCAAGAAAGATTTTTAATATATAAGGCCTTAAGAAACCATTTAAATGGATTTAATAACCTAGACCTTACCGATTCAATCATCGTCAATTTAACCTCTGGTGGGGTTGAAGTTTCCATGTATACGACCGACGGATTGAAATTTACGGAATATCTTAAAATGGGACCGTTGAGATTAAGAGAAATCCTCTATACTTTAGAAACAAAAACGATCTCTTTTCCCAAGGTTATGGAAGAATATATCGAAAGTAAGATCTATTTGCTTAAGCCCAAACTGAAGAAAATGCCGATCAAGAACTTTATTGGACTTGGTGGTTATCTTAGCACAATCTTAGAAATGTGTCATTTGGAAAATCAAACCTATCTTAGTAAGGAACGTTTAGAGGAACTCTATCTCCAGGTCAGAGAGATGAATACTGACCAGATGGTTGAGGCGTTTAATATTTCATCGGCTAATGCCGAATTATTATTACCAGCGATTTTAATATTTCATAGTTTTTTAAGCAAGACAAAAGCGATGGGTATCTATGCCCCCATGATTACCAACCGTCAAGGCATTCTTTATGGACTTATTGATAAGCTCTACGAAATACCCAGAAGAACAAACGCAGAAAACGATATTATTAGTTCTGTCTGGTATATGGCGGAGAAATATGGTGTTGATCGAAAACATGCTTCCTATGTCGAGAAAATGTCCTTATCCTTGTTTGATAAAACCTGGAATTATCACCGCCTTGGGGATCAAGAGAAATTATATCTCCAAGTGGCCGCGATTCTTCATGATTCTGGCAATTATGTTAGTTTGAGTGAGCATGGTAACCATTCCTCAAATATTATTCGAACTCAAAGTATCATGGGATTCTCGGACAAAGAACTGGAGTTAATCGCCAATATCGCCAAATACCATACCACACGGATTCCTACTTACTCTGATCAAAGTTATTATGTCTTAAGCCATCATGAAAAGATTTTAGTGTCAAAATTATCTGCGATCTTAAAAATTGCTGAATCCATGGATATTTCACACATGCAAAAAATCAGTGATATTGAAGTGCTTGCTTCAACTGATGCGTTACATCTTAGACTAATTAGTAACAAGGATATTCTCTTAGAAAAGTGGGATATAATGAATAACGTTGAATTTTTCCAAGAAGTGATGGGGATTAGAATAAAGTTGAAAGGATAAGCGCAATTGAAGAATCATTCTTTTTCAGCCTTACATTTTTTCAATAGAGAACTCAGCTGGCTAGAATTTAATGAAAGAGTTTTAGAAGAGGCTCAAGATATAAATAATCCTCTTTTTGAACGATTAAAATTTCTTTCAATCGTGGGTTCTAATTTGGATGAATTCTTTATGATTCGGGTAGCATCCTTACAGGGTATTGTCGAAGCCAACTACATAAAAATTGACCCTTCCGGTCTTACACCGAATGAACAAGTTGATAGAATATCCGTTAGAACCCATAAACTAGTCTTCGACATGTACAATTGTTATAACCGTTCCTTAAAAAAGGCACTCAAGAAAGCAGATATTCAATTTATTAAAACTAAGGATTTAAACAATATCCAACTTGATTTTATTCGAGAGTATTACACAAATAATGTTTTTCCAGTTCTAACGCCTATGGTTGTTAATAAGAATCAGCCTTTTCCTTTGATCCTAAATAAAACTTTAAATATTTCATTATTATTAGAGGATACCACTAACCATGACAACCTATTATTTGGAACAATACAAGTTCCTTCAGTACTAAATCGACTAGTTGAAATTCCTTCCTTAGATTCAAAAAAATCCTTTATCCTATTGGAGGAAATTATTAAATTAAATCTAACAACCTTATTTGATAATCACAACATCCTATCAACAGGGTGCTATCGCATTACTAGAAATGCCTTTTTAGATGTGGCTGAAGATGAATCAGAAGATCTTTTAACTGCCGTGCAATTATCCCTCAAGCAAAGAAAATGGGGTAGTGCAATTCGCCTAGAAATTGAACATGGTATCAATCCCATGATTCTTAGAATATTAGAAGAAGAATTAGAGATTTCTGCCGAAGCAGTATATAAAATCAGCGGGCCAATTGATCTAACCTTTTTAATGAAATTAAGTGGGTTAAAGGGTTATGACTCCTTACGATACGAGCCCATCAAGCCAAACGTCTATAGCACC
This sequence comes from Desulfosporosinus cupriresistens, assembly GCF_001707885.1. Lineage (GTDB taxonomy): Bacteria > Bacillota > Desulfitobacteriia > Desulfitobacteriales > Desulfitobacteriaceae > Desulfosporosinus. Next base: position 26,050 of record NZ_MASS01000048.1, read on the forward strand.
CTTTCTGACGAGGATAATATATTCCAATCAATTTCTAAACAAGATATTTTATTGCATCATCCCTATGACTCCTTTGATATGATTGTCGATCTCGTCAAAGAAGCTGCCGAAGACCCTAATGTTCTGGCAATCAAACAAACACTTTATAGGGTAAGCGGTAATTCTCCTATTGTCGAAGCCTTAGCTCAGGCTGCTGACAACGGTAAACAGGTTACCGTTCTCTTAGAGTTAAAAGCGCGCTTTGATGAACAAAATAATATAACTTGGGCAAAGAAACTTGAAACTGCAGGTTGCCATGTCATTTACGGACTTGTCGGATTAAAAACTCATTGTAAAATCTTATTAATTGTACGACGTGAAGATGGTGTAATTAAACGATACGTCCACCTTGGGACAGGCAATTATAATGATGTTACCGCAAAATTATATACAGATTTAGGTTTATTAACAGCTAACCCTTATTTTGGAGCAGATGCTTCTGCTATTTTCAATACACTATCCGGTTGTTCCAGCCCATCTCATCTTTATAAAATGACACTTGCGCCAATTAACCTGCGGAAAAAGTTTTTAGATTTAATACATAAAGAAACTGAATACGCAAGATTAGGCAAACAAGCTAGAATTATTGCTAAGCTGAATTCTTTGGTTGATACAGAAATAATAGAGGCCCTTTATAATGCCTCCTCGGCCGGAGTAACGATTGACTTGATTGTCCGTGGCATATGCTGCCTTCGCCCTAATATCCCCTTCATTAGCGAGCGTATTACGGTGAGAAGCATTGTTGGAAGGTTTCTGGAGCATAGTCGAATTTATTATTTTTACGGAGATGGTGAAGAGCTAATTTTCCTTTCCAGTGCTGATTTGATGAAACGAAATTTAAATAGAAGGGTTGAGCTTTTATTTCCGGTTGAGGATCCTAAGGCTCGCGAAAAAGTCATGAATGTCTTAAGCTTAGCCTTACAGGATACCTGTAAATCAAGAGTTTTAAATCTGGACGGCACCTACAATAAAATAGATAAAAGAGGAAAGGAAACGATCAATAGTCAGGAAATCTTTCTTAATCCTTACTTTGGCAAAACTGCTTCAGATGAGGTAGCTCTTTTTCGTTCAAAATTTGTACCTGTTATCTCCTATAATGAAATTGAATCATAATTTTTCAGGAAATAAGATACATTCCAAACAAGAAGCGTTTTGTATAATTCCGAGATCTAAATGGAGGTTAAATTATGCTAAAGAAAACTGCTGGTCGTTTAGATGAGCATGAGCTAACTCATGAAATTACTGCGTTACCCGGAACTGAAAATGAGATTGTACCTCTTCCGGTAACTGAAACTGAACACGGAGCTTTACCCTTGATTGAAGCTGAAGTAGCAACCTCCTTGGACGAAGACAACAAGGAATACCCTGCTATAAAAATCCTTGAGCTTAAAGTAGCAGAATTAGAAGATAAGTATCTTAAACTTCAAACAGAACTAAACATTCTTCTTAAGAATAAGAAGAAAAAAAGAGGAGATAAGGAAAAAAAAGGTAAAGTTAAATGTAAATGCAAGGGTAAAATGGTTGATATCTCTAAATGCAAGTGCAAAAGCAAGAAACTCGCTAAAGAAGATTCTAAAAAGAAGGATAATTAGATTTTACTCTTTTTTAGAATCTCTAGAATCTCTAGAATCACTTGCTTCAATTTACATTCCAATCTTTACTTTGTTGTATTATAAAGGAGTACTCAATGTTGAAAAACTTTACAATTAACTCCAATAAGAAGATCAGTTTAAAGGATTTCAGTCCAACTGATACGGATCGCTTAGAGAAGAAGGATGTTCAACAAGAATATACTAGATTACAAGAAAGGTTCATTGAACTTCAAGAAGTCTTCTATGCCTCTAAGAAATTTAGTCTACTCATAATATTACAGGGCATGGATTGTAGTGGTAAGGATGGCACTGTTAAAAAGGCACTTGCCGGTGTGAATCCGAGTGGATTTGTTGTTCAAAGCTTCAAGCAGCCAACCCCAGAGGAATTGGAGCATGACTACCTTTGGAGGGCCCACAAAGCAACGCCGCCAAAAGGCAATATAACAGTGTTTAACCGCTCATACTATGAAGATGTCCTTGTAACTCGAGTCCACGAAACGATCGATGATCAGACTGCCATGACTAGATTTAAGGAAATAACAGCGTTTGAAAAATATCTGGCAAACAATGGAACGCTTATCTTAAAATTCTTTTTGCATATATCAAAAGAATTCCAGCAAAGAAAACTCCTCAACAGATTAGAGACGCCTGAAAAACACTGGAAGTTCTCTATGGCAGATCTTGCAGAGAGAAAGTTCTGGGATGAATATCAAAAATGTTATGATGACGTGCTTTCTAATTGTAGTACTGAACAAGCACCTTGGTATGTTGTCCCTGCAGATCACAGATGGTTTAGAGACTACATTATTCTACAGAGAATAGTAATGACATTAGAGGACCTGAAGCTGGAGTTCCCGAGAATTAACGGAACTATCGCACAGTTAATCAAAGAAATTAAGGAAAGTAATTAGTTGGGTACAATAAAGGGAGTTGTATACCATTTTAGAAAATGTGTATACAACTCTCCTTAAAGCCTGTTTGTTTTGCTAGTTGTTTTCAACTTATTGACAATTCTTTAAAAACTGTTGGATCCGCCTAACGGCTTCCTGCAGAACGTTTTCATCTTGAACCATCGCTATACGTACATATCCTTCACCATAATCCCCAAAAGCCAGTCCTGGCACTACAATCACACCCGCTTCGCGAGCCAACTTAAACGCAAAGGCAACGGAATCTTGCTTAGTAGGCACAGGTGCCCAGATAAACATTGAACCCTGTGGGTTTGGCATGTTCCAACCAGCTGACGCACAACCCTCTATCAAGATATCCCGTCTTCGCTGATAAGCGTTCCGATTTTCTTCAATTGAGTCTTTTTCAGAGCTGAGCGCATAAGCTCCCGCTGTCAATACCGGGCGAAATACTCCATAGTCAATATTCGATTTGACTTGAGCAAGATTTCTAATAACGTCAGCATTTCCTACTACGAACCCTAAACGTGCTCCCGCCAAATTATATGTCTTGGAGACGGAGTGGAATTCAATTCCAACTTCTTTTGCCCCTTTAGCTTGTAAAAAGCTTACAGGCCTATAGCCTTCAAACGCCAATTCGGAATAAGCTGCATCGTGACAGATGAGCAGATCATATTCTTTCGCAAAGGCCACGACTTCCTCAAAAAATGAAAGTGGTGCCACAGCCGCGGTGGGGTTATTCGGATAATTTAAGAACATTAGCTTTGCTTTCCGGGCCAGATCAGGATTAATCTGCCGTAGGTCTGGCAAAAATCCATTCTCCTCCAAAAGCGGCACGGCAACTTTCTCGCCGCCTGCCAACATTAGACCTGCTGTATAAATCGGATATCCGGGGTCCGGGATCAGGGCTAGATCGCCGGGGTCGATATACGCTAAATAAATATGGGCTAACCCATCCTGAGAACCCATGAGAGGCAAAACCTCTGTTTCGGGATTCAAGTCTACCCCAAATCGTTCTTGGTACCACTCAGCACAAGCTCTTCGAAAATCGTCTGTTCCACGAGTCAGAGTATATCCATATTGGGAATCATCAAGAACCGTTTGACTAAGAATCTTTCGAATTTCTAAGGCTGGTGCTCGGTCTGGACTTCCAATACTAAGATTAATTAAATGTTTTCCTTCTTTTTCTAGTTCACGTTTCAAATTGTCCATTTCGCTAAAAACCGACGCTCCTAAACTGTCTAGACGTTTCGATGGTACTAGCATATCTCCACTCCATCCCCTAATGCTTAGTTTCATATTGTTTTTTGCTTATTATTTTTTTAGAGGCACCTGCCTATATACCATTATAATATAACATCTTCTTATGCTAACCGCTTGTCAAATCACAAAAAATTCATGATATGAAACATTTACTAATCCAAGTTCTTTTTGAATTTCTTGGCTGCGATAGCCAAAAGGATAATTGCAAACGCACATAAAGTTAGTGTGTCCTGCCAAAGGTACTCGATCCCTACACCTTTGAGGAAGATTCCTCGCACGATTTTCAGAAAATAAGTCAGAGGCAATAACCCACCCATGATTTGTAGCAGCTTGGGCATAGTTTCCCGGGGAAAAATAAAGCCCGACAAGAGGATAGAAGGCAAAATCAAGATGAACGTCATTTGCATCGCCTGTAGCTGAGTCTTAGCGATGCTGGAGATCAAGAGACCGATGGCTAGAATCGTAATCAGGAAAATAGTCGATAAAAGGATAAGGAGCGGAATGCTTCCGATGGGCATAACTCCGAACCAGAAAATCCCTGTAGCTAGAATCAGGGATAGGGAAACAAATCCGATAAATACAAAGGGAAGCAGCTTCCCTAAAAGCAATTCCAGGGAACGGATAGGAGTCACGACCAATTGCTCCATGGTGCCGCGTTCTTTTTCCCGCACAATGGAAAAGGAGGTCAACATGGCTATCACGTTTTGCAGGATCAGACCGATTAGAGCAGGAATGTTAAAAACCATGGATTTCATGTCCGGGTTGTACCAGACCCTAGTCTCAATATTAAGTGGCATGCTTATACCTGTAGCAGTCCCCATGGCGACGAGGCGTTCACTCTGAAGCTGCAATGATTTATCCAGTCCGAGCATTTGAAATGCGGTCATGACTGCCCGAGCTACAGTTGGATCAGATCCGTCAACTAAAACTTGAACGTTGGCCTGTTTGTCCCCTTGCAAATTTTTTCCGAAATCGGGAGGGATAATAACCGCTGCCCTAGCTTTACCGCTGTCCAGATACCCTTCAATCTGCGTATAACCTTCAACGAAATTATCAGGATCCAAGTATTGGGTATTACGCACAGAGGTGATAAAATTTCTGCTATCTGCATTTCGTGATTGATCCCAAACCACAGTTGGCAGATGCTCCACATCTGTATTCACCGCATAACCAAATAAGAGGAGCATCCCCAGCGGCATAGCAATAGCCATAACTAAGCTTGCCCGGTCACGACGGATGTGGATGAATTCTTTTTTCAAGACCGCAATAAAACGCACCCAGGAAAATCGCTGCATTAGCCTCGACCTCCTTTTTTAATCATACGGTTACGAGGGTCGTCTTGAGCTTCATGTTCGACATAATAGACAAAAAGATCGTCCAAATTATCTTTCGCTTCTTTTTTCTTCATATCATCAGGCGAACCAAAGGCAATTAAGCGCCCATAAAAGACAAAGCCCAAGTAATCACAGCTTTCCGCTTCATCCATGTAGTGAGTACTCACCAAAACGGTCATTCCTTCTTTAGCTAGCTGATGGATCAAATTCCAGAAAACTCGTCGGGAAACTGGGTCCACTCCGGCTGTCGGTTCATCAAGTACCAAGAGTTGTGGATTATGCAATAAAGCGCACGCCAAGGCCACCCTTTGCTTCCAGCCACCAGAAAGGGAAGAGACTAACTGTGCTGTTCGCTCTTGCAGGCCGATCCGTTCAATTACTTGCGTTTTCTGGGTCTGGGCTATTTTTCCCCGAAGATTGTATACCCCGGCATAAAAATCAATGTTCTCGTTAACTGTTAGGTCATCATATAGGCTAAACTTTTGGGACATATAACCGATCCGCTGTTTGATTTCCTCTGGTTGAGTCAAGACGTCGAAACTAAGCACGGTAGCTTTACCCTCTGTAGGCATCAGAACTCCACACAACATGCGAATGATTGTTGTCTTTCCTGCACCGTTCGGTCCAACAAAACCCATAATTGCTCCATGAGGAAGTTGAAACGTTACCCCTTGAACCGCTGTATACGCCCCAAATCGTTTGACTAAGCCCTGGCAATCAATGGCCAGATTCATTTGCCTCACTCCTCTATTGCAGGGTTACGTCCGCTGGCATACCCGCTTTTATCTGGTCTTTACCTTCGGAAATACTAATTTTGACTGCATAGACAGTCGTCGTTCTTTCTTCTTTCGTTTGCACGTTCTTAGGAGTGAATTCCGCCTGGTCACTGACGTATTGAATTTGGCCTTTGAACTTTTTATCAGGGTAAGAATCCACAGCGATAAAAGCGGTCCCCCCCACTTTTGCCTGATTCAACTTAGCTTCTGGAATGTAGATCTTGATCCACAGGTCATTAGTGTCAAGGATCGTGACTAGCGAAGTACCAGGATTGACTACTTGACCTGACTCAACATGTTTATAGAGAACCTGCCCACTGGCCGGGCTCTTAATGGTTAGTTTACTGATACTCATTTCAGCTGCTTTCACAGACTGAGCTGTGATATCTACAGCCGCTTTCTGGGCCTGGATCGTTGGTTGGGTGTTACCCGCCTGAGCTTGGTCCAGGCTCGCCTGAGCAGCCTTAACGTTGGCTTGGGCACCCGCATACTGAGCTTTGAGTGTGTCACATTTATTTTGCTGAGCATCTAGAATCTGTTTACTAATTGCACCACTCTCGTAGAGTTTTTGATCAATCGCCAGATTATTCTCTTCAAATTGCAGATTCTGGGCCACACCAGCTGCACTGGCATTTACCTGGGCCAACAGATCCTCAAGACGTCGGATTTCTTCCGCGCGCGCCCCTCCCAAAAGGTCGTTAAGTTTGGCTTGGGCCTGGGCCTGTTGGCTTTTCGCTGTATCTAACGAAATTTTCGCCTGACTATCGTCTAGCTTAGCGATAATGTCGCCCGTTTTGATGGCCTGTCCTTCATGAATTGGTAGGTTGACGATCCTCCCTCCCAGCTCCGGCTGCACAGGAAGTTCTGTTCCTTCGATCGTTCCGGAATAAGTGTTTGTGTCAACAGCGCGATTAAAGTACCGATTACCCAAGACAGCTAGGCTTATAAGGACAAGAACAACGACGATGGTAACAATTTTCTTTCTCATGGTTTCTCCTCCTGCTCCTTTTTCGTGGATCGTGGTTCGAGATTTGAAATTTTAGATTTGAGATTCATTGGTTCGAATACCGAAGATTAAAACCAAGCTTCGTCGTTCGAACATCGAATATCTAATTATCGAACATCGACTTGGGCTCCCCTCAGGAAAAGGTCTACTATCGCTTTGAGTTCTTGCCGATTGTCGTGGTCTTGCTCACGTTCCGGAAATAAAGAACGCGACACGAAATGAGCGGCAGCTGCTCCCACTATCGTACGCATCATTGTCCAAACATCCAGGTCATCACGCAATTCACCTTTACTTTGACGCTGCTTTAAAAATGATAGAAAAGATTCCTGAACCTTTTTCACCACATTGTTAAGTAAGACATCTCTGAGTTCGGGGTGAAAATTAGCTTCAATGATGACGATACGCAGTACAGGCCATAAGGCGGTAATATGCTTTTGTCGATCTTCGATAACGAGCATGAGTACGTCTTCAATGGGTAAATTATCATATTGCAAGACGAGGTCATGCAGAGAATTTGCCGCTCCAGGACCAATAAAATTTTGCATCAGTGGAATTAGCGTAGCCAACAAGATCTCTTTCTTAGTTTTAAAGTGACGAAAGACGGTTCCTTCCGCCACCCCTGCCACCTTAGCAATCTCACTGGTGGTAGAGGCACTGTATCCTTTTTCGGTGAAAACTGTAAGGGCAGCTTTAAGTATTTTCCATTGTTTGTCCGTCAATTCTTCATATAGTTGTTCATCACCTGTCCAGGAATGTTGAAAAATGGGTACGTGATCAGACATAATTTAATCCC
>NZ_MASS01000049.1 GCF_001707885.1 Desulfosporosinus cupriresistens
TGCCGCTCCTGTCGATCCTGCCGCTCCTGTCGATCCTGTGGCTCCTGCCGCTCCTGTCGATCCTGCCGCTCCTGTCGATCCTGTGGCTCCTGCCGCTCCTGTGATTCCACTCGGCCCTATTGGATTAAGCTCTGCTGGTACCAAACGATGAGCTACAACCAAGTCTCCAGCGGCATCTTTTCCCCAGGCGGAGATCTCTACTGCATCGGAGCTGGTAATGAACTGAAATTCAAACTCATCAAACTGCGCGTAATAGACTCTTTCAGCTACTTCCCCTGGCGCCAATATAAATAACTCCAAGACATACAGTGTTTTCGTAGGCAGAGTCACGTAAAACCCTTCAATTTGAACGGTAGCAGCAACAGTATCATCATTGGTGATTTTTACTGTGAATGTTACGGTGGGTCTTATACCGCCGACTGGTGTATTTTCTATTATTCCGGTAGTTAATGAAGCCATGATCCGTCCCCTTCCATAAATAGTTTTGTTTTGATCGCCTAGTTAAAATGGATTTACTTCTTCAGCTACAACTCGATGAGCCGTAGTAAGGTTCCCAGCTGCATCTTTTCCCCATGCAGAAACTTTTACTGCCTGCGAACTAACAGTGAATTGAAACTCGAAGGCGTTAAACCCAACAAAATAATTTCTCTGAGCCACAGCTCCTGCAGCGAGGACAAAAAGCTCTTGCACATACAGCACTTTTGTGGTTCCGCTCTGGAAAAATCCCTCGATCTGAACACTTGCGCTAATGGTATCATCGTTAGAAATCTGCACCGAAAGTGTTGTACTCGGTCTAACACCCTCAACTGCAGTGTTTTCAAGCAACCCTGTCGTTAATAAAGGCATATTCCTTCACCTCCTAACATGCCGTACTTTATACTACGTAACTTGTACAGTTTGTGTTACATTCCACTCCCATAAGTGGGTGTTCCGATTCGGTGGGGAATAGACTCCCCTACCGAAGCCCCGATGTTCAGCTTTAGCATAAGCAAAAGCGAGTCCACTGACAAAAGGTGTTGGGGAATGACCCACTCTGTTGAATACCTGTTAAATTGGATTAACTTCTTCGGTTACAACTCGATAAGGCGAATTGAGTTTTCCTGTTACGTCATTTCTCCAGACAGCAACATTTACAAATTGCGAGCTAACAAAAAATTGAAACTCAAAGGCATCAAATGGTGTATAATAGCTTCTCTGAGCCACAGTACCTGCAGCAAGGGTAAAAAATTCATCTACATACTTTACTTTTGTGGTTTCATTCTGTAAAAATCCCTCAATTTGAATCACTACTGTTGAAATATCCTCATTAGCGATCTCAAGCATGAGCGTTGAACTAGGTCTTTCGCCAGCAACTATCGTGTTATCTAACAAACCAGTTGTCAAATAAGGCATACATATTCAACCTCCTAAATTATGGTTAAATTATTGTATTGCCCATGTCCTATTTTTGTTACCTTCAATTGTATTACGCTTGAACAATTACCAATACACAATACACAATGCACAATGCATTAATATTAACTCTCCATTCACACCAATAATAAGGGCTGTAACAAACTTGAAAACAAGTTTTGTTACAGCCTCTTTACTAAAAGTCTGCTTGGTAATAGTTAACTGGTGGTTTACAATGCGGAGGTTTATCACTTTTTTGATTGAACAGCTGCTAAGTTGTCCATCTAATCCATTTTATGATCGGCTTTGTCTAAGTGTTCATCACTAAAGATTCCCCACTCTCTCCCTTCATTTCTAACTATCTTGCCGATCCGGGAAAAGTACACATTTTTATTATAGTCCCATTCAGGGGGACCTCCGCCCTCATAATAACCATCTGCTCTAGGATGGTACAAATGTACCGTCAACGCATCTGTTTGACAGTAATTACAACCGTTTCTCAATAATCGGTCGATAAAATCTCGATCATCATAAGCAACCCCTATAAAATCTTCATCATAGCCTCCGATCTCCATAAATTGACTACGATGTAGGGCCATCAGAAACGGCATTCTGGTGTCTAAATCAACACAATTGTTGTACGCTTCAAGGTCAAAGGTACCGCCATGCTTATTGATGCACTCCAGAAGAGCCCCATGGCGATCATCTTTTCCGATTGGAATACCTAACAATTTGGGGTTATTTAAAATAGGTTTTGTAAGCTGGGCTATAGTTTGGTTAAAATGGAACATTTCCGCACAGCACATGACCAATATATCTCCTGAGGATTGTTTCACCCCAATATTAAGAGCAAAACCAGGTACCCGCCAGACCGGGTCACCCTGAAGATTTCTTTGTCCTGTAAATAGATACTTCAAATTAAGTTTTTCCTTGAACCCGTTACAAATCTCTTCTGTCTCATCTTGTAATCCGTCATTAACGACGATTGTTTCAAACTCAAAGGGTATCGTTTGAAGAGATAATGAATAGAGTCCCCATTTTAACAAATGCGTCCGCTGAAATGTGGTTATTATAATTGATACTTTGTGCTGTTCCGTTTCTCTTTTGTCGTTAGCTTTCTTAATCATGAGCTCTTTAAAGACATCCATCAGTAAACCAGACCATTTTTGCCTCGCGTCCTGATCACGACTACCTGGAATTATCTCAAAATCATACTCTGGATAAGACTGTGCGGTTTGTACTGAATCTGTAACAAGTTTATCGGCTCGCCGTAAATTTTCTTCGTGTTGAGTATTTGGCCTACCCATAGATCTAATGTTGTCCTGTAAAAACGCAATTGTATAGCGTGATTCATCAACCATATTAATGAACGTCGCATTTTGCAGAATTACTTCTACTTCCGGATAATGTTCTTGGATATAGTTTCGAACATTCCCAGCATAGTCTTCCTTAGCCCCAGCAACATCCCTATCTATGCTCACAGAAGCAGGTAAGGATTCCAGATGGAAATTTCGCTCTACCTCTTCCCCGATTGATCCTGTAACAAAATCATTGCAAACTGCAACTTTTATTTTCTCTATTACAGCTTCTGCAGTTTGGGAACTATCAAGTTCTCCCCACTGAAAATGATAGGCCAGACTGTCAAACGCCGTTTGATGCTTTATTCCTATAGTCTGAAGTTTCAACATCAAGACCGTATCTCCAGATATACAGGCTTCTCCGAAGCGGGCAATTACTGGATGATTGTAATCACTTCCTATGACAACCTGTCCTTCAGGGTAACCCCCAACCCGTTCAAAGTGCTCTTTACGGATTAAGAGAGGCATAAATAAGCCGCCATCTAACAATTTCGACTCTGTCAACTCACGAGCATACAGCTGAAATTCTTTCTCTTGATACGACGAATAATCCCGACCAAAGTCACTTTCAACACCGTATTGGCCACTGCGCAACTTCCCGGACTCTACTAGTCGGGATGTTACACAATTCTCTCCGTTATAAGCCTTCCACAGATTATCCAACCAGCCTGGTGTAAATGCCATATCCGAATTAATGAACACGACAAAGTCTCCCTGAGCCTTGCTAGCCGCAAAATTATAGGCACGGTAAACATTATTAACATACCATTCCTGTTGTTGCTCCGGAGTATTCGTAAAAACATAATGAGGAATATAGTTATCCTTTAAATAGCTAAGCACTGCAGAAGTCGCGTCATTGGCTACAAAGAAAAACTCTTTATTTGTCATATCTGTATATTTGAAGACCTGATCGTAAACAAATTTCAACCATTCCACACTTTTGTAGACTAAACAAGCAATGGAGAATCTGGGTTTGAACACTTCTGCCCGATATTCTTCAACATAAGCTAAGGACTCCGTAAAGGTCAGTGGTTTAGGCTCATCGTCATCCAGCCAGAGACCTTCTGGGAAGAGTTCTTGGGGGACCTTGGAAACAACGAGTTTTTCTTCACTGATTAATCGATCGAGCATATCATAACCGCGTTGCCCATGCGATCTATAAACCAGATATTTATAGGCTAAACGTTGCCTCGAAGAAAATCCGTAGTGAATTACTTGAACATCAAGAGTCCACATCACATTTCGAATTGTCGAAGGAAAAAGTGGTTGATGAAGTCCAGGTTTTGTATCATTAAAACAAATACCGGGAACAACTCGCCAGAGACGACAAAACCAGCCCTTATCATATAAACTGTCTAACCTCTGCCAGGAATAACTACGCCAGAGGTTTAATTCATGCATGTTCACAGCATCATAATGATTCTGCTCACATTGTGCACACAATTCCTGAAGCTTCTCGGCGGCATTGGCCGTTAATACCTCGTCGGCGTCCAACCACAAGATAAAATCCGGATTCAGCTTTAAAGCCTCTTGAAGAAGAAGCTGCTTATGGCTTCGCTCATTGACAAAGTCGTTTTTTGTCCCTCTCAGAACGTACGGCGTTTTTTTGAGCATATATTCATAACTACCATCCGTGCTACCATCATCATAGACTACCAAATCACTCACTACAGGTAAGATTTTGTTCACAAACCGTTCTAAATTGTCTTTACAAAGTTCATTATAGATTTGGCATATACAAACGATTTTATATATTTTTTTCATCTCAGAAATTCCTCAGCTTTTTGATTTACTTGATCCACCATCAACTGATGCTTTCTTAATAAAGCCTCAGTTTCTTCAAAGGTCATGAGGAAATCGCCAGAACTGTATTCCTTTGATAACGCCTGCAGACCGGGGTCCGCTACAAATAGTTCAGGAAGCATAGGCTTAATTGCATAATAGTCGCCCCGATCATAGGCACGCCAAGCTTCTTCTTCAGAAATTAATACTTCATGAACCTTTTCTCCTGGACGAATTCCAGTATAGTCTATTTTAATTTGTCGTTCTTCTATTAAGGCTTTAGCAACATCTACGATGCGTGCTGCAGGAATTTTCGGGATATATATTTCACCAGGCTTAGCCCCTTTAAGAACAGCAAAAATTGTATCGACGGCGCTTTCTAAGGGTAATAGGAATCTCGTCATTTCCTTAGTCGTAATCGTTAACGGTCCACCCCGTTTGATTTGTTCATGAAATAAAGGAATGACAGACCCCCGAGATGCCAGCACATTACCATAGCGCACACAAATAAACCTTGTATTGGGTAGCATTACATTCGCAGTGATGAAGATCCTCTCTTGCATAGCCTTAGAGATCCCCATGGCATTCACTGGTTTACAGGCTTTATCTGTAGAAACCCCAACCACCGTTTCTACCTTAAGATTATTTTCACTAATAGCGCGGATTATATTTTCTGGGCCAAGCACATTAGTCCGTACTGCTTCAAATGGAAAGTACTCACATGAAGGAACCTGCTTAAGAGCAGCGGCATTAATAACGATATCTGCTTCCCGTAGCACAGAACAAACGGAATGATAATCGCGTATATCGCCTATTCGAAACTCTATTAAGCGGGCGAAATTGTCATAGATCACTTCATCAGTAACGTTTTGTTTGTGTTGGTATTCGACCCGCATTGCATGCTGTTTTGCTTCATCTCGCGAAAAAATAATGATTTTCTTAGGAGAACCGAGTTCCTTTTGTAAGAGTCGATGAGTTAACACCTTACCAAGTGAACCAGTGCCGCCTGTAATCACAATCACTTTATTATCAAAAATATTCATTTTTCTCCCCCTTGGCATTACCTTTTTGATAGGGACCTTGCAAATAATCGTTATGCATTTCACGAACCATTTCCGCCCACATTGGTGGGTTGTAACCTGTCAAGGAGCGGAAGATTGATGAGTCCAACGAGCGATTGAGTCGTACACTATCTTCTGGTTCGATCGCTATCTTTTTACCGTATTGAACATTGATGAGTGTAAGCAGCTCGTATTTAGAAATTGGACTAGAAGAAACGTGATAAAGTCCCTTCATTTCCGAATTCGGGATCACGTAGTCATGAATAATCCTAGATAGTTCGACCGTTGAGAAACCCGAGTAAATAACATTTCTAAAGCCACGTACTTTTTCTTTTTGGCTGAGGAACCAACCAACTAAACCATAGTTACCATTTAATTCATGTCCAATAATCGAAGTACGTAGAGTGACACAATGTGTGCAGTCTACTTCACCAAGAAGTTTCGTCCTTCCATATAAATCAGTGGCGTTAGAAAAATCTCTTTCCGTATAACCACCTTTTCCTCCATCAAAGACACAATCACTACTGATATGAATCATTCGAGCACCTACTGCACCACATAGTGATGCAATTCGATGCGGTAAAAGTGCATTCGCAGCTATTGTCGCAATCGGGTCCTGGGACTCCGGTAATTGTTTTATAATACCGATACAATTCACGACAAGATCTGGCTTTATCTCAGCGAAGACCTTTACAAGGCTATCTATATGATTGATATCCACGTCTCGACGTACCTTTTTCAATCGATCTTCTGGTAACCAACTCGATAATTGCTTCAAGGAGCGGACTGTAGCAAAGACATCAAGGCTAGTGTCCTCTGATAAATAACGGAACAGGGTATGTCCTAACATCCCTGACCCTCCCAAGATCAATACCTTTCTCATACCCTTTTCCCACCCTCTTTTTGAGGAATTTTATTTATTTCCTTGGCTTTTTCAAATCAATTCTATACTTCCTTTTTTGAAACAATTCAATGGGTGATTTTCACTGTGCTTTTAGAGGATGATCTATAGAAACCCCAGCTAATTGCCCAATGAAAATTTCCTGACCTGTGTCAACAAAGGTAAAGTCACGCAAACGGTATCTGCTATTGCATCCGCATTGCGCTCTTCCATTCCCCCTTCTTTCCTAATTGATATATCGTATGTCAGTGTTTTTATATCTGACACACGTTGTACATCGATGTGCAAGGATAGACGATGATAATCTATCGCCGAAAAAGCGATCCCCCAAGGCATTTTACCTGAGGGGAGTGCCTCCTGATCCCACATGCCGGAAGAAAACCTTTTCCAAGATAGCAAATTCATTCTGGTAAGAGACATTTGACAGAGATTGAAAAGAACTGGACCAATCATCAGCTTAATTTCAAATTATGTTTGAGCTATTAATGTCTTGAGACAAGGATTATTCACCACATTACGAGTGAATAATCCTCATTTCTATGAGAATGCATTACCACCTTGGAACTCCTGTTTTGCCTTTTCAAGATCAGCCATCGTCCCAATGTCAAACCAAAGGTCCTCGCTTTCATAACTTACTACCTGAGCATGTTCCAACAGAAGACGCTGCACCAAGTCTGGCATATCAAAGCGTTTGTTTTCAGGAATTAACGAAAGAACCCGCTTGTTGATGACATAAATCCCCATACTTGCCCAATAGTTAGTCGTTGGTTTCTCCGAATAGGTGGTTATTTGACCATCCTTAACCTCGAGGACTCCGAACGATGAACTGACAGACTTCTTCTGTACAGCCACTGTCATATCCGCTTTCTTCGCTAAATGGTGTTCATACAAAGCCCCGAAATCTAAGGTTGTCAATTCGTCCCCATTGACAACCAAAAAATTTTCCTCTAAATCGTTGACCATTCTTAACGGACCAGCCGTTCCTAATGGGTCGGTTTCCACAGAATAACGAATTTTCAAGCCAAAATAACTTCCATCTTGAAAGTAAAGTTTTATGAAATCCGCAAGATAACCCAAACACATAATAATTTCGTTAACCCCAGCATGCTGAAGTTGATGCACAAGAATTTCTGCTATCGGTTTATCCCCAATGGGAAAAAGTGGTTTGGGTAAAATCCGAGAAAAAGGATCTAATCGTGTACCACGACCACCCGCTAAAATAATAGTTTGCATTGTTTTCCCCTTCTTCATCTTTTCAAATTTGGTACTTCCCTATCTGAAAACGATTCATATGGGCAGCAATCCAGGCTACCGTTCTTTTGATCCCTTCCTCCAGTGAAACACGAGGTTCCCACCCTAATGTTTCTTTGGCTAATCGATTATCTGCTAAAAGACGGGTTACCTCGCTCTTACTCGGGCGAACCCGCGCCTCGTCCACGACAATTTCTGCTGTGCTCTTTAAACTATTTATAATAACCTGGGCTAATTGCCCAATGGAAATTTCCTGACCCGAACCTACATTAATGACCTTCCCGTCCGCCTTTTGAGACTGGGCCGCTTTCATAAATGCCTCTGCTGTATCCGTCACAAAGGTAAAGTCACGTAGGGTATCTGTATTTCCAAGACGTATTTCTTTACAGGCTAAGGCCTGAGTGATGAGGGTTGGAATGACAGCTCGAGCGGATTGGCGAGGTCCATAACAATTGAACGGTCTAATCGTGACAACCGGTAGATCGAAGGAAGCATAGAAACTTTCGGCTAACTTATCTGCCCCGATTTTACTGGCTGAATAAGGTGACTGACCCTGAAGAGGATGGGCCTCGTCAATTGGGACATAACGTGCCGACCCGTATACCTCACTGGTTGAAGTATGGACGATTCGACTCACTCCATGATCTCGTGCAGCTGTAAGAATATTCAACGTTCCCAAAATATTAGTTTCCACAACCTCGCGTGGATTCTTATAGGAATAAGGGATTCCGACCAACGCTCCTAGGTGAAATACAGCGTCACACCCCTTAACCGATCGCTCAATCACATCTGCATCACGCAGGTCTCCAGCAATAAATTCAATCTGATCTAGTATCTTTGGCTCTAAATCTTCCAGGTTCCCTCGGCCATCTCTGGAATTATAACGAATAAAAACACGAACCTTGGCTCCTGCTTTGACCAAGGCCTCTGTCAAGTGACTACCGATAAATCCACCAGCTCCTGTTACCAAGACCTGTTTTTTTTCCCACTCCACGCTCTTCCATTCCCCCTTCATTAATAATTGCTATATCGTATGTCAGTGTTTGTATATCTGACACACGTTGTACATCGAAGCGTACGGATAGCCAATTCTGGCTACTATTTTTACATATTGATAAGTGTAAGCCTTATCTCGCCCTGGATAAAAGAAAACTTGGCTGCCGCCAAGCTAGTATTAGAAAGAGGAGTCCTTTGGGTTGCCAAAGGGCTCCTCTTTCTATAGGCTAAATTATACTATTGGATTAAGCTCCTCAGCTAGTACCCGTTGTGCAGCGACCAAGTTCCCTGCAGCGTCTTTACCCCAGGCTGAAATTTCTATGGTACCAGCAGTGATAAATTGAAATTCAAAGGCGTCAAAATCAGCAGTATAATTTCTTACTACGGCCGTATTTGCCGGAATGGCAAATAATTCTAAAACATATGTGTCTCTTAAAGTATCCCCGATTAACCGTATCCCCGTTATTTCAACGGTCCCCGGAATAACAAGGTCATCATTTGAGATTCTTATTTGAAACGTTGCGGAGGGCCTTACACCAAGGACTGGTGTGTTATCGATCAATCCAGTTGTTAAGAAAGCCATTTAGTTTATCCCCCTTAATTAAAGTCAGTTACTATTTTTTTATGCTCATTCGATCACTTGCTTCTCGTTCTCCATATCACATATCCCTTCTAAAATGTTTAGGTAAGACACTATTTAATGGTCTTACCTAATCTATCATATGACTAGCTTGTCTTAATTGTTAATTAACTCCTTCAGGATCATCGAGTATTTAGGAGCAAGCCGTCCCCACTCATAGGCCAAAGCCAGATCATGTCCTCTTTTAGCAAGGGATCGTAGATGAGAGGGATTGTCGAACGCGATCATTAGAACCTGCGACAACTGTGGAACGTTGCCAGCTTCAAAGGTTAGCGCACAGTCGTTAGGAACCAATTCTGCCAGCCCCCCCGCTCTTGATGCAATTAGTGGGGTCCCGATTGCCATTCCCTCCAAGGCCACCAGTCCATAGGCTTCGCTCCGACTCGGAACAACGAGACAAGCCGTGCGCTCCATCCATCGCCTTACCTCTGAAGTCGGAATCCAACCGTGGAACTTAACCCAATTTCCTAGCTTTTTCAACTGGACAAGCTTTCTCAAGTACGTTTCATAGTAATAATCCGATCCCTTGCCAACAATATTTAAACGAATTTGACGCCCGCTATGCCTTATCAAAGACATGGCCAAAATCAAATCCTCAATTCCTTTATAATCAATCAGTCTGCCAACATATAGAAACTCGTTCGCACTTGCAGGATGCCAACGTTCAACTGGCAATGCAATACCCAAAGGCAAAACCTCTGTTTTAAAAAGGTATTGAGGAAAACGCTCTGCCAGATAATTTCTCTCACTCTGACTGATAAGCTGAATGCGTTGACAACGCATCAAGAGTTCTTCTTGAATCTTAAATTGCGCTTGCAACTCGGGCTCAGGTCGGTCCCCTAGCTCTTTACGTAAAAAGGAATAAACCGAATAAAGAATTGGAGTAAGTCCCCCTGAAAGAGTGTAAGCCAAAGGGGTAAAATTGATAGCGTGACTATGAATTATATCCCATCTCTGATTAAGTTCAGGAAATTCCTGAAGTACGATATCGGCATTGATCATCCCTAAATAACCGAAATAATGACTATTGCGAGGTAAACCAAGTACTCTGATCTGTTGTCCACGCAAAACCCAACCAGGAACATTCCAATTACTGCGCGGTACAATAACCGTTTGCTGTATGCCTAAACGATCAAACATATATAACATGCCAGTGGCCGCTGTTCCAGCACCACCAAAGCTTTCTTCGTCAAATTCATTGGTCAACGATAAGACATTCAGCAGTATCACCTCCCGACTATATACCAACTTCAACCTTCAACTATTCTTCCAATAACAAAGAATAGTTGGATCTGCGCACGTCAGTAAATATTCCCAAAATAATTCACTATAGCCAAGAATGCTCCCGTCACTGCTATGACAAAACCTGCCCACCAACGATGGTTGATGGATGTCCCTTTTTTATACTCCTCGAAGTCCCGTTTGGTGACATAGTTACCGGCAAGCAACACTCGCATATCGTTAACCACTGCCGACACTTCTTTAACAGCATCCTTTATTTCAGCAATATCTGCCTTGAGCGTCTGGACTTCCTTATCCTCCATTTCCATCCTCCTACTCACAACCTCAACATGTCTTGTCTATTTATACTATGATTCAATTGAACAAATGGTACTAGACCTCCCTAAGTAAAAGTAGACAGCCGTATCATCGACTGCCTACTTTTATGCTTTAAACATTCCCCATTACACATTATCTTCATATCCTATATTAGGAACAACATTTTAACCAACAGGAGTTGTCCTTGACTCGAACGGAACGTTCGAGGTTATAGAATTGCCTTGACTCAAACAACGGGTAGAACACCGCCATGGATGGCAAGGTGTCCGAAATGGCTAGGTGCCACGGTGCCAAGGACTCTAACAAGACGTTCGAGATTAGAGTATTGGACCATGGATGGCCAGATGCCTCAAGGCAAAGAGCGGCCGCACGAGGAGGTTACAAATGCCTACAATTATCTATCCTCCTTCAATTCCTTGGAGTTGGATGTTTCAGCGCCCACAACAGCTGTTAGGTCAATTTTCCGCTTCCGGCAAGACTGTGCTTTATGAAGATCTGGGAAACTTTTCTCAAGCAAAAGTCATAAGCTTATCCCCGACCCTTCATCTCTGTCAGGGGGTTTCGGCCATGGATATTCCTCATGCACGGCCACGTATTCTTTGGCTAACTGTTCCCTCTCATATTAATTCTATGGATTACTATAACCCTGACCTTGTCATTTATGACGCTGTAGACGAAGCCAAAGAGGAATTTTCTAGTTGGGCGCCCTATTATCCTACTATCCTTGAACGGGCAGATCTGATTTTTTGTAGCAGTCAAAGTATTTATGGTTATTTTTCCGTACGACATCCAAAAGTTTATCTAGTACCAAATGGGGTTGATTACGTCCATTTTTCTCCCTCTCCAGGTTACCGCCCTAGTGATCTACCGTCTGGTAAACCCATTATTGGATACAGTGGAGCAATAGCCCCCTGGGTCGACTGGGAGTTGCTCAAGGTCGCGATCCGAGAAAATCCAGAATTAAACTTTGTTTTTATCGGAGCCCTCTTTCAGCTCAATAAATTTCCACTCAAAGCTAAAAACGTTTTTTATCTAGGCCTCAAACCTTATTGTGAACTTCCAGGTTATTTTCATCATTTCAATGTAGGAATTATCCCCTTTCTTCAGACAGAAATGACCAAAGGGTGCAATCCCATCAAACTCTATGAATATTATGCAACGGGCATCCAGGTTCTAGGGACACCGCTACCTGAACTGCTCACAATTCCAAAAATCAATCTTGAAAGTGACCCCCAAACGTTTTCCACACGCCTACGTCATCTAATAGAAGGCGAAGATTTCAGTAAAGCAGAACGAATGGCTTACGCTCAGGCTAATGACTGGAGTGAACGGTCCGGCCGGGCACTCCAGCCGATATTATCATCTCTATATAGAAATGAAATTAGCGTGTAACACCCTGCTCTTCGAGCGAATACAATACGTTGAAAGTCCTGCTCCGTACTAAGTCATTTCTCGAATCAAAAAAAGGGGGGAATACACACATGCTATTTGAAACCCATGCTTGGGTAACACTCGACAATGCAGTCGCCATATATAACGTTTACAGCGATGTGCTAGTCGCTACCATTCCCGTGGGCACTAACCCGCAATTCCCAAAACGCACACCGGATGGTACAAAAGTATTAGTTCCTAATTTTGGTAGCAACACTGTCTCCGTGATTTGCACCGCCGCCAATCAAGTCTTGGCAACAATTCCTGTTGGCCTCGCACCTACTGCAGTTGCTATTGACCCAACTAGTACTACAGCTTATGTGACAAACTCTGGAAGTGGAACTGTTTCAGTCCTCAGCATTCCAACTCATACTGTGGTAAGCACCATAACCGTCGGCACAGGACCTGTTGATATCACCATTTCTCGTGATGGCAGTCGTATATACGTTAGCAATAGCGGCAGTAATACGGTATCTGTCATCAATCCGGTAACCAATACCGTCATCGCTACGATCGCTGTGGGCACTTCACCCAACGGCCTAGCCGTCAGCTTAGATAATTCAAAGCTCTTTGTTGTCAACAGTGGCAGCAACAATGTCAGTGTCATCAGCACTTCCACAAATGCTATTCTTACGACAATCCCTGTCGGCTCAAATCCACAAAAAATTGCCGCTAACCCCGTTAATCCAGTCTTTATGTATGTGAGCAACTTCGGGTCGAACAGCGTTAGCGTAATCTCGACTACTGGACTTAACGTAGTAACAACTGTTCCTGTCGGAATAAACCCTCTTGGTCTGGATGTCACGGGCGATGGCACTCAAGTGTGGGTTGCTAATGAAGGAGACAGCTCGATTAGTATCATTAATACCAACACAAATACCATTGCTGCGGCGCTCCCGACCTCATTCCCACCTCGAGGCGTTACAGTCGGCAGAGTCGGCTCCACACTATCGCCTGGCGAACCTATCGATTTGACCGATCCTTACCAACTCGAAGAAATAACAGAATCAGTCTGTATCATTGTTGAAAAAGTTTATGCTAGTTGTCAACAAAGGGAATGCTTCCCTGCCTTCACCGTCTGTTTACCAACCGGTGTCCCACCGTTTACCTTTGTCAGCATGACTTTTGCTACAGGTGTAATTGTTCCCGGCAGTGTTGTCATTACACCCATTCCATCTCGCCCCAATTTCTCAAGAGTCCAGTTCACGATTCAAATACCTTACACGTTAGTCTTACGAGATTCAACAGGAACGTTGTTTACCCTAACCGGAAACCTTCCAGACATTCACAAGGATATTGTGTTATACTTCCCACCAACCCGACCAGAGTTTGACTTTAACTTGCGTATTGAAACAAGAACTGAAGTATTAACAAGTCCATTATTCACTGTATCCTCGATACAACTTGCCATAGGCAGCTTCGTGATAACTAAGGTAACAGGCATTGTTCAACTCCTCGTTCCAGCCTTTGGATTCTGCCCAGAACCTCCTCTTTGTGAAGAGTTTCCAGAAATACCACAGAATCCATGCCTTAATTTCTTTGACACCACTCTCACTCCATTTCCAAGCGATTTCTTCCCTCCACAGCTGGATAGTTGCCAGTAAAAGTTCATCTAATGTTTTATCTTCTTATGATTCAAATGGTTCACCTTCTTATGTCATAATTATTGCCCTTCTAGAAAGAAAGGGTCGTCCACAACGGCCCTTTCTTTTGCCAGTCAGAAAGTATAAGGTTCACGCAGCATAAGTTTAAATAAAGCTAAGGTTCTACTCAACCTTGACTCAGACAGAACGTCAAAGGCTGAAGCGCTGGCCATGGATGGCCAAGTGTCCCTGTAGCTAAGACTCGAACAGAATGTTCGAGGTTAGAGCGCTGCCATGGATGAAGCCGAATGGTATGGGCGTCGGCTAATGCTATGAAAATAAAGGAAGTGATCGTATTGGCTTACCTAAGTCGAACCACTATTGCTCCCCTTCTCCTAACCTATGAAAATGAATTCATGTACCTGCACACCGATTCACAGGGATGTGCTCTATTCGGAGAAAACAGCCCGGAACCCTTTTATCGGATCCAGGAACCACTGCTTTTAGCTCATGGGATTATGACTGATTCCAAAACCGCTCACCTGGTCATCCTCAAAACCAATGGTGAACTCTGTTACACATTAATTTCTGGAGCTTCTACGCCTCAAACGACCTTAATCGCCAAACTAGACGTCCGCACCACCGTTTACCGTCGATTTTTTCTATTCCCACAAGGTAAGAACATACATATTTTTTACGCTTATTCACATCAGTCCATCCGAGATCTCTGGCGTATCGAACATCGTTTTTGGAACGGCACCTCTTGGCACAGTGCGCATATGGGAGAAGTTGTTCATCAACTGGAACCCCTTTATCACGTAAACTTGGATAATCAAGGGAACCTTCATCTATTAACAATAACCTTCCAGGGACGACATTCTCTCCTCTTTACAAACCGCTTTAACGGTTCATTTCACATATGGGGTTCCCCAACTGAGACATTGAAAATCTCCGGTGAAGTCGTGGATATGACTGCACTCATGACGTCAGATAACGTTCATCATCTTTATTGGGTCGTAAAAACTCCAAATGGACAGTTTGAAGTTCGTTGGGCACAACAAGCAGATGCCCATGAGCTAGCGAGCACCTGGCATCCGTCACCCGCTCCCATTAAAACCTTCCCCTCGCCTTGGAAAAGCATTGGAGCTTTAGAGAAAAACGGTGTTCTTTGGCTACTTGCCCATACAGATGAAGAAGTCCTCATGCAGAATGATGGTAAAGGATGGAAATTAATTTCTTCTCATACTCCCTTCCATCAACCGTTGCAATGGGTGCATAAAGGTAAAAAGAATTTCCATCAATCCTACTGGTTGGAAGATCAGGTTGAACGGCGCGCGCCCGCTTATTACCACGAATTGGGCTTTGCTAGAAAACAAACTAATACTTTAACCACGCCTTCCCAATCCTTTGCTAGCCCAACTCTCCCCCATACTCCCCCACCAGTTCCAGCCTTCTATCCTGAGCTATCATCTCCTTCGCCCTATCCTATACAACCAGTTTCAATCTCTGAGAGTGAGTCAAATTCATTAAACCCAGTTCCTTCCACCGCTGAAGCTACCAATACTCTCTCAGCGATTAACGTGCTCGAAGCCCCTGAAAACATACCAACTGAAGTCCTTCAGTCCCAACCAGTAAAAGAACAAGCCGATCATGAAGATTTAATCTCTGCTATTGCACAGGTTGAACAGCAAAACTCTGAACTTCAACGTTTATCCTCTGCCGTTGCACAGCTTGAACAGCAAAACTCTGAATTTCAACGTTTATCCTCTGCCGTTGCACAGCTTGAACAGCAAAACTCTGAATTTCAACGTTTATCCTCTGCCGTTGCACAGCTTGAACAGCAAAACTCTGAACTTCAACGTTTATCCTCTTCCGTTGCGCAGCTTGAACAGCAAAACTCTAAGATGAGTCTTGAGCTTCAGAATACAGTCACAAAGCTTGATCAAATTCTTGAGGCCATCTCACTAAATGCCCTTCAACCTAATCAAGAAGGCCATCTCCTTGATGAATCAAGTGAAGCTGTGGTAGCAGCATTAGCAGAAACCCCTCTTGAAGAACTTGAACCAGTTAAGGAAGCCATGGCCAATCTCGAGAAGGAAACTCAGAGCCTATCCCAAGTTCTTCGGGTAATGCTGACCAAACAAGAAGAGAACGAATCATCACTAGAAAATCTAGTGGTACAGATTTCCCAACTCCAGGAAGAAAAAAAGGATATAAAAAACAAAGGAGGATTTTGGAATAAATGGATCACCTAGATTTAAAGACAAATCTTGCCGAAATTCTTTCCAAGTACCCTCAGACAGCCAATACTTTCCGTAAATTTGGCATTTCAACAACTGGTTGAGGAGCTAAATGCTTGCTCAGTATGAGCGTTGAGCAGGCTGCTCAACGATACCACATTAACCCGGCAAGCCTGATCAAATCCTTGGAAGTTGTTATTGAACTGTCTAACCATCAATGGAGACATTTTAAATGAACATTTTATTTCTGAACGATTCCTCTCTGTTAAGCCAGGGATTAGCCTCGGGTTTTTCCCCAATAGATACCATTCGTTATCTCCCAGTCCGTTTACCGGACTGGGAAGAGCGTTTAACTGAGATGCTTCGGACATGGAAACCCAAATTTGCTTTAGCAGACGGTGTTTCGATTTCCACTGTGGCATGGAAACTATTTCCGCTTTTACGTCGTTATTCTCTCCCCCTCGTTTATTGGGCCATTGATGATCCACCAGACTGGCGCCGCATGTCTCGCCCTTTGGGCCGCGGAGCTAGATTAGTTCTTACCCCTGCAAAGGAATGTCTCCCCCTTTATCAGCGGGATAGAATGCGCGCTCTATATTTCCATTTTGCTTGTAATCCCTCATTTCATTGCCCTACTGAACCGTCGCATCAGTACACATGCGATTTACTGCTCGTTGCAAATTACTATACATCGTACGCTCAACGGAAAGTTGGACTCGAAACCATTCTGACACCTCTACGATCAGGGCCCTTTCATTTGAAAGTTTTCGGTGACGAACATTGGCTAGCGAACACGGACTATTACACATTGCCACCTGAGATTTATCAAGGATATTTACCCCATGAACAGTTACCCTGTGCGTATTCTTCAGCAAAAATCGTTTTGGGCTTGCATTCGGTAATAGACTCTCCCACCATGATGAGCATGCGAACCTTTGAAGCTTTAGGCTGTCGAGCCTTTTTCCTAACGCACTGGTCCCCAGCCATTGAAAACCTTTTTAAAAACCATGTCCACCTCGTCTGGAGCCGCCATCCGGATGAGACGTTAGAACTCGTGCGATATTATCTAAGTCGGGAGGACCTCCGCCAGAAAATTGCCCGTCAAGGTCAGGAGGAAGTGTACCGCAACCATACCTATCAACACCGCCTCCAGTCCGTTCGACCGTATCTCGAAAAGTTATAGCAGGAGGAGTGTTGAATGAAAGTACTTTTCCAAGCTCGTCCGGACTTCATGAAAAACCCCGCTGGGGATACAGTACAAATGGTTTCGACCGGGCAAGAGCTTAAAAATCTTGGTGTTGAAGTACATTTATCTGCAGATCCTAATATAGATATGTCTCCCTATGACCTTGTTCATATCTTCAATATTACCAGAATCAAAGAAAGCTATATGTTCTTCCTTAATGCCCAGAAGCAAACGAAGAAGATTGTCATCTCTCCTATTTACTGGCCTCCTAATGCTTACTTTAAGCGTGAAGGCGCAAGCTCCAATGCCCTAGCTGTCTGGAGACACATGCAGCCCATGCGTGCTCGTCTTGTGAGCGAGTGTAACCTCCTACTTCCTAACAGTATTATTGAAATGGATGTTCTTCATCAAGATTTCCTTAAGGCCGCTCCTTTTGAGGTCGTACCGAATGGATTTCCAGATTCATTCATCGGAGCGACCCCTCAGCTTTTCCGGAAACAGTTCCCTAATATTCCCGAGGAATTCGTGCTCTGTGCTGCCCGAATTTCTTCCCGCAAAAACCAGCATTGGTTGGCTAAGATCTGTCAGGAACTCGGGCTTTCTCTCGTTCTTTTGGGACCCATTAACGACCCAACGTATTTCAAGAGCGTCTTGGCTTTTTCTAACGTCATTCATATTGGCACATTACAAGGAGATCTTCTCGCTTCTGCTTATTCAGCAGCAAGATCCCATGCTCTGCCCAGTTGGTTTGAAACACCAGGTTTATCCAGCATAGAGGCAGGAGCGTGTGGTACCGTTGTGATCTCTACGGACCAAGGTAGCCCGCATGAATATTTTCAAGATATGGCCCTTTATGTACACCCACATGATGATATGAGTTTACGTACTGCGCTTAAGCAATCGTTCGACGCCTCGCCCCTCCCTTTAATGCACCACATACACAAATATTATCCTTGGTCTAAAGTTGCAAAAGTAACTTTAGATGCTTATAAAACAATGGTTGAACGCTGAACTCACTAAGGACCTCAATTATTGAAAAGGGACTTGAAAATTAATAAAAGAGGAGAGATCTCTCCCTCCCTTTAATCAAAATAAATCTTTGTGGTGCTCGGTGGTTAGTCCTACTGCACAGGCATATCTCAGGAAGGTGTTGACACTTGCTATCACGATACGCAAATCGACCGTTAAAAGTTCAATACCAACTAGAGAAACCCTGACATACCCGTCTATAACTATCCCTTTTTCTAAAATACGATCTACAACTTCTGCTAAGCTTGAGGAATCGACATCCTTTTTCATGCGTTTCTCCTCCTTCTTTGTCCTACCATAGTTTATGTCCTATACCGGACAAGAGTGAGTAAAACGAAAAAAATCAGGGAAGGATTTCTCCCTCCCTTTTTGGTTTAAAACAAGTCGCCGTGATGCCCGGTGGTTAGCCCTACTGCGCAAGCATATCTCAAGAAGCTATTAACACTTGCAATCACAATACGCAGATCTACCGTTAAAAGTTCGATGCCGACAAGAGAAACCCTCACATACCCATCTATGACTACGCCCTTTTCCAGAATACGGTCTACAACTTCAGCTAAGCTTGAGGAATCGACATCCTTCTTCATACATTTACCCTCCTCTTTTTCTCCTTGACCTTGTCCTACCATATCCTATGTCTCACCGTGGACAAGGGTGATTAAAATCTCCGTTTTTTACCTCGTAAACTAAAGACAAGACTACAGGGAGGGCTTTCGCCCCCCCTGTAGACCCAATTATTTAATTTCGATATTTTGGTCTATTTAATAATTCTTTCTCTATTTTTACCATAGAACTGGCTTCGGCGACTTCCTCTATCGATGATTTGATAGGTACCGATTCTTCATTCCTGGTGATCACCTGTTCCGTGTTTTCAGTAATCACCTGTTCCGTATTTCCGGTGATCGCTTGTTCGGGTACTCTCGCCCTTGACGAAAGATAAGGATCATGTGCCCACCAGTCAATCCCCATTTCTTTGGCTTTGTCCACGGAAGCCACAAGCAAACGTATCTTGATATTCAGTAACTCAACATCAGCCAAAGATATTTTTATATCCCCGGCAATCACGATTCCCTTGTCTAAAATTCGTTCTAAAAGATCTCCTATCCCACTACTGTTATTTGAATGTTGAATTGCCACACCCCTTCCTCCTCCCTACATAAGATTTCCTAAAGGCCCCAGATCAATGTTTAGATCTTCTTCTTTTAGGCCAAATATCTCGCGCATTTCAACCATTTTGTTATCTAATTTTAAGAAAGTTTCACCCATTTCTTCGATTTCCCGTTCCGTTAATGTCCCTCCATCAATGCGCCGCAAAGCTTCGTGTTCCATGACTCTCCTTAATAGCTCCACCACAGTAAGTACAAGTTTTGCAAGTCCCTGATCCGCATTATCTTGATTGGTATTAACGCGGCCGATCTTGCCTTGCTTTTCAAAATCTCCCAGACACTCGGCAATCTTAATACCGGATTCGTCATCCTCAATCATGAGGTAACCCTCCTATCCCCAATTTAAAGATTCGTGAAGAAGAAAACTTTCCGGCTTTAGTGCAAATGAACTGAAATGAAACGGTGGCCACGGTCCCGTCCATTCATCTGTGAAATCAGTTTCATCTAAAAGGGTTTGTAATTCGCTGCTAAACTTTTGCTGGAAGCTATTAGGCACTAAAAACCCGAGGTTAATTCCAGCTTCTCGCACTTGCGGGATTTCGGACCAATAATCCTTTATCCACGGGGTTAACCGTAAATAAAATCGTGAAATAACCGCTCGAGCCTGTAACACTTCTTTCTCATGTAATTGATGCCTTATCCTCATTCGAGCAAGATATTCCTTGCCACTTTGCACGTTTTCGTTTAATGGAGTATGTGCTATATAAGGGAACCCCTGATTTTTATTCGTAATAGTCAAACAATACTCCGAACAACCTTCTACTTTGTCAAAACATAAGTCCAGTTCACATTTATAAGCTCGTAACAGCTCAACCAAATGAACTTCTTTAGAGACACTCACTCCGGACTGTATCGGTAACACCGTTAACTGAAGATCTTGGATTTGTTCAAACCACTGCAACATAGCCCCGAGAAACTCCTGTTTCGTAGTGAATATCTCCTTTGGGGATTTACTCCAAATTACACTGTGTGCACCCAGCGTTGTCAATTCGGTTGAAAATGGCAGTTTGCTGGTTAAATCTGTGCAATTACGTATAAAACCCAAAAGATAGAGCCGTTTCATAGATTCACGTCTTTCTTCAAATTATTCCCTTCGAGCATTGTCTGTACTGAGGTAAGAACCAGTTTCAAATTCAAATAAACCAAATCAACATTTCCACAGCTGAGAATCAAATCACCTGAGATAACGACTCCTTTATCCAGTAATTTCTCTACAACTTCAAGGATCGTTACTTGTTTTGAATTTCCAATATCACCCACCCATAATTTCCTCCTCATTATTTAACCGCGCAAAATGATAGGGAGGCCAAGGACCGGATACATCTAATATAAAACCTAAGGGATCAACAATTTCGTCGAATTCTTCAAGCTTCCTATCCCATTCTTCACGGCGATCCTGTGCTATTAGATAATGCGCTGCAAAAACAACATTCTGTCCCTCCGGCACAAGAACTCCAGCCCTATCTAAGAGGCTCACTTCTGCAGAAATATTGTTTAAGTCTTGATACAAGGATTCGCCATAGTCCTCCAAAAGTCGCTCCGTTTCCTCTTGCATCTTCTTCTCCCATTGACGTTTCTGAAAATACCCCCCTCCGCTTTGTTCACCAGAATATGGTCGATCTTCCTGGAGCTTTTCTAGAAGCCGCTTACGATTGACAAATAGTTTAACATGCATCTCATTGTGATTTTCTAACCTTTGCAAGTCATCTTGTAACACTACGGCATTCTGGGTTAATTGTCGTTTGATATTTAACTCATCCGTAAAGATTGTACAAAATGGCAGGGGAATAACAGACCCGCCCTCCATTGTTTTCAATAACGTTTCTTCGTGCCGCCGCGCATGACTCTCTACCCAGGCCATATCCCCCATATAGCGATGGAGGGACTCTTCAGTGTACTCTTCGCGAGGGACTGGGCAGACAAGCATACCCAGATTTCCATTTTCTACAATGCGACATGGCCTGTCCTCCATACCAAGCAAATCAACCATAGTCTCTTGATTTGCTTTAATAATGCCAAACGCGTACAAAACCTCTTCATCGGACTCAGCTCTTGTAAAAACACACACTTTACTAGGTTGAGAAGCATTATTGAGCCCACTGACTAGATCTTGAGGCACAGAGTTCTCTTGCTCCACTCCTGAGGCTGCTAGATGCTCTGTTATAGAAACGGCCAGACAAGATTGAGCTTGAAAAAGGCCCTGGATTACGGCTTCGCCTGCCTCTCTCAACCGTTCCATAATAACTTCTTCCAATTCTAAGCTAACCTTGTCCGCGCACTGATTCACAAGCCGCTCTACGTTCTTTTCCCATTCACCAAGGGACCATTTCATTCTTCAATCCCTCTTTCCTGACCTGCTATCAGTCGTTCGAAGAGTCGCTTTTCACATTCACGATACTCCTCTGGTGTAATTTCTTTATTCTCCAACCTGTACTGCCACTGACTGAGTTCCCGCCGTATGGCTTCAGGGCTATAGTACTCTGCTTCTGCATGCTCAACAACTTGTTTAATTGCCCAAATCGGAAATCTAAAAAACATACCGTATCCGTCCTCCAGGCCAAAGAATAATGAAGAATTGTTTCTACTTAACAAAATGATGAGGTGCCCAAGGGCCCGTATATTTAAAAATCATGGCATCTGAGTACTTTTCATATAGAACACCAACTGCTTGATCAAAATCCTCTTCCTTCTGGCGTTCAACCAAGTATACTCCATCAAAGGCTTGAAACTCATCCATTGGATCTTTAATCACCCACTCAGCGGCTAAAGGACGAAGCATTGCCAAAAACGACTTTTCTAATTCTTTACGCTCGTAATCCGCAACTTCCATAATTGCCTTACCAAACTCTACAACATCGTAACCCTGGCCTTCCCCTCTCTCTAAAGCTTTCTTCCAACGACTCAGGCGTTTGTTTTTCATCATCGTTTCTTGGAAACTTTCTTTTTTCCACCAAACCTTGAGTTCGACTTCTATCTTATTGTCAAGGTTGGTAAGCAACTTCGAATAACTCTTTTTCTCTCTCTTAAGAACCTTACAGATTTCTTCCTCTCTATCAAATAAGGTTCCAAAACGCAAAGGAATTACCGTGGTGAGCTTAATAACTTGACAAAGTACTTCCGTGTAGCGACTCAAACTTTCTCTTGTTGCCGTTGCCATAGATTCTGCTGCCATCGCCATCGATTCCACTGTAATGTCAGCGCAGAGCATTCCCAGTTCCCCTTCAACAACAAGACAAGGCGGCTCTTGGTTAGGACCAAGTTTTAAAGATTCAACTTTAAGGGAGTCTGCCCGAATAATACCGTAAGCGTAATACAAATTCCCCACCCCTTAGCTAAAAAAGAAAGTCATGTTGCGACACGACTTTAGAATTCTTCGTCATCTATTTGGCCAATTTCGTCTCGTTCACGTAGGCTAACCCTCTTATATCCTAAAATTTCCAGGCTCGCACTGACTTCTACCTCATAAATCCCTACAACGTCATCAAGAGCACGCCGCCGCTGATAGTCTGAATCCTCGATGGTTTCAACATGCACCATCCAGCCGTTTTCGCGCCGCCTCACGCCGATCACATTAGCCTCCTTTTCCAGAACACTTTGGAAGAAGGTTTTTACATCGTTGACTAATTGTTGGATATCCATGCTTCATCTCCTCCTTTAATACTTCATTATCGAGGAAGAGTCAGCAAGGGTAAGCCCGATGGCGGAAGCGTATTTTAAATAAGTATCCACTGAAGCGATCACAATACGCGCTTCAATGGTAATGAGTTCGATTCCAACCAAAGAAATCCTGACAAAGGCATCAATGACGATTCCCTTGTCAAGAATGCGGTCAATGACCTCCGCCAAACTACTTGACTCTACGCTTTTACTTAATGCCATGATCTGACCCCCTCCCTAACCTTGCCTACGACATATATATGATAGGGATCAAAAATCATGCCAAAAGTCCCCCATTGTTTTTCTTTTAAGACAAACATTACGACTTAATCGTCAGTACGTAGGCCGTGTACACGCATTTTTAGTGTCCGATTAAGTTTCTGTAACTCCTTTTTAACGACCAGTACCCGTTCCTCTATCACCCTGATCCGTTTAGCTATCTCCGTTTGCTCGACCTCTAGTCGATGGAGTTCCTGGTCATACACATGCATCTGGAAGAAGCTTGGTGCATGATCACGGATTGGAGGTCGAACCAACTTTGGCCTTAAAGATGGAGCATGGCGCATCATTTTCACTTCCTATCGTCTGGGGTGTATCTATTTAATTCCTTTTCAATAAGTTGAGCAAGCACAGAATTGCGCTCGCCTTCGTTTTCATTGAAAATTTCCGATCCAATAACATCTATTAAGATCTGGTGGAATAAAGGATTTGAGCGGACAGGTTTTGATCCATTCGTTGCTAAGATTGTAGCGACCATAATTGCAGCACGAATACTAGGCTTCTTGACCTCATTCCCTCGAAGTCCACGTATGATATCTACAACACGGGCTGCTTCGCGCCAGGGCAAACCTGATCGACCTGCAACAATAGCTACCTCAGATTCATGATCCAAACTTTTTATCGCTATAGTGATTACACGGTCTTTCAATGCATCCTGAAGCACGTGCACCCCTGCATATTCTGATGGATTACTGGTAAAAAGTACTGAGAAATCAGGGTGGACAGTTAAACTTGTCTCTCCTTTTTGAAGCGCAGTTAGATCCAAAGTCTTCTCCTGCAGAACTGAAAGAAGTACATTATTCGTTTCTGGTCTGGAACGAGTGAAGTCGTCATAGACAAAAGTGTGGCCATTTCTGCAGGCATGAGTTATCCTGCCATCATACCAAACACTGTCCATAGATTCTTCAGCCTTCCAAACAGAATGAACATAATTGTCGAGCAATTTCTTCCTGCGCATTCCCGAGTTCCCACCGACTAAGTCAGAGGGTTTATACTCGTCATTGCCCTGAAGCGTTACAATCGGGCGACCCAAAAGTTCAGCAATATGCATTGCCAGGGCAGTCTTTCCCGTTCCGGCCGGTCCACAAAAATGAACGGCATAACCGGCTTGGAGATAGAGCAAAGCGCGGTTCGTTAAGTCCCTAAAATATGCAGTTTCGATAAATGCATCTGGCAATTGCCTTACCTCCCTGTACGCTTTCTTAACAGATAACCTCCCGCTTCGTACCAGCCCTTCAATTCTTCTCCCCGCTCATTCAACCATGTTCTCATTTCATCGATTTGCGAAGCTCTAGCGGCCTTCAAATCCTGCTCCATGGTCTTCCTTTCTCCTCTATACTTATTTAACAAACCACTAGTGTCCTGAAGAATTTCTGTTCTAGCGATCTGTTGATTACTACTATCAATGTTTCGTAGCTTAGCAAGTTCTTTCCGATCACTTATTACCTTTGTCCGAATATCTGAATGGAGTGTATCTAATTCGAAATTCCGTTGATCGAACTCCTGGCATAACACACGCCCTAATTCGGCAAGATTCATGCTCATCATTTTTTCTCCTTTATATATTAAATGGGAGGGAGTCTCTCCCCCTCCCTAACATTCAATTTTAGAATTCGTGATGGAGTTCTGTTAAACCAACTGCAGCTGCATATCTCAGCCAGGTGTTAACACTAGCAATGACTACACGAGCATCGATCGCAAGAAGTTCAATCCCCACAAGAGAAACCCGTACATATGCGTCGATAACGATACCTTTGTCTAAGATACGATCTACAACTTCTGCTAAGCTCGAGGAATCAATGTCCTTTTTCATTCAATTTAACCTGCCTTTCTAAATTAAAGAGGAGATTTTGGGGAATATCGCTGGCACAGCCCTTCCATCCCCTCCCTTATTCGTAATTTATGTCTCGTGTAGAAAAGGTGTGAAAGTTTTTCAGCAATTAAGTTCCCCGCTCCATTTTCCTTACACTGTATGTATACAAGACGATTATGGTTACCTGATCCATAATATGGATTCAAAATTTTCCTTTTTTGAAAACCGATCCCCTTAAAACAGAAAACAGAAAAAACTTGGTCGATTTAGACTTTTAATACGACACCCCTGTTGAAAGGTTAAATTTTCTAAACTAGAAGGTTATACTTATTCCATTTTTGTATCAGCTGATTTGCAACTTCTTTAAAATCTGATTTGGGAGTAAAAATAATTTCATGCTTTCCATATTCATCCGTTATTACAACGCAAAGATATTGTTGTTCTACCTCAGGATTCACAGCATTTTTTATATCTTCGTTATATCGCTCCGGCAAATTAGAAGTAATCTTAATTGAATCGATCTGGGAAAATAAAAAAACTTTGCGATTAAAAGCAATTGCATCCATAGGGTGAAGCGACATTGCCATTGACCCTCTTGTTAACTCCGGATGACCACCGATCATTATAACTAATTTTGCCATATAAGGTTTACCATACATTTCATCGATCTCTTTAAATCCTGAACGTGATTTTAGAAGAATAATAAGTACTACTAATAACAGAATGCCGCAAAAACTAAGAGTTATCAAACCAACCACCTCTTCTTTACCTCACTTTCATACTATTCTCTGGCATACTATTAGCATATTTATGATTAATAAAATTGCTACCCAAATTAGTCTCTCTCTTCATCATTCCTTAAGCTAATCAGGTTTTTAGCGGGTATGAATTTAAAAAGAGGCTAAAGATAGTGCTTATGCCTATCCTCACCTCAATAATCAATATATTTTATTGTCTATGTCTTTATGAATTGTCTTTAAGACGATCCACTAGCTTTTCCACCATTATCCGCAGATCATTTTTTACACGTTCTGCCTTCACACTAACATTTAGAAAATCCATTGCTCCGACGACCGATCCGCAGTCGGTACACTGAACAAAGAGTACTGCTCGTGTGGTTCCCTCCAGATTATTAGCGTGGACAACCTCAAATTTGCTGCCTCCGCATTTTATGCATTGAGATTGCGCCATACTCACCCACCTCCTTACACTGAGGTTGAAGCGTATTTACTTATACTTAAACTTCTATCACTATATTTTTCAACTCCCCTTCCTTTCTCTTTCAGCGCAGTATTTATTTGTTGCATGTCAGTATAATATTCACTCACTCGATATAAAGTTTACTTTGTGGCATATATCCCACGGGGCAGCGCACACAGGGAGGTACAAGTGGAATTGTCCTATATCCTTCTTAAGTTAGACGGTGCATATGAAATGTGCCGTCCACCTACACTCTGTCACCTCGTCCTCAAGTCCCTCTTAGTGTTTTTTCGCCTTACTAAACGACTGGAAAAAATCATGAGCAAAGTTAGCTCCTTTTCCTATCACCAATCCAGTTGTAGCTATACCAATAATTGGGGTTGAAATCTTAACATTTAGCAGCTCAAAAGCATTAATGTTGGTCTGAAAAGCAAGGAGTATACCACATGCCAAACTCAATATTTCCAAAGTAAGGGGCCTAAACTTATCAGGGAACATGGGAATAGAGTAAACAATGTCTTTAAAAATCTCAACTAATTTCTCTACCACAACGGCTAATAAGAACACTAAAGCAAGCCCGTCCAAAACAACCTCTCCTCTATAAACCTACCTTCTCCTTCCTATTACTACATTATATTCCAGTAAATTTATAAGGTTCTTTGATTACCCTTTAGCTAACCTCGAACGCAATTCAAGGAATGCAAGTTAATGTGCAAGTCAAGAACTGTCCCCAACTTGCATAACCGAGCGCTGTGTCACTCAAGTCCCACCCTAATTTTGAGCTTGAACCCAAATTCTTAGTGTTGTTACAGCTTCCGCCCAATAACATATCCTAGTATATCGCAAAAAAACTCCAGGAGAGACAATAACTAACTTTTCGGAACCTACTTCTCTTTGCTCACCCTCTAACGCCCAATGAACACCGTCCGGACTTAGCTCAGCTTGTACATATGCAGGCAGAGCTCCAAAATTATAAACCGCAAAAGAAAAGCGCGGCAATGCCGAGACATCGCGGGTTGTTGTCACTGACATTGTTTGCTTCGCAGTTACATCTTCGAGGCTTTCATGGAATCCATGGCCAAAGATTTCGACTTGGGCGCGACCGCAACTTGATGTGGCTAAAGGAGCTTGACTACTTCCACAAATTTGAACCCGGTCACGAGTCGGGTTTAAGTTTCGTACATCAGCATCAATCTTTGCTTGAACAGTTACTGGAATCTTCAAGGGAATTGGCATAGCAAGCTGAATCGGCTTAATTATTTCTCCAATAGTTTGAATATGACTAATCGGCTGAATCTCTTTTCTCACTTTCTTCACTCGCTTCTTAATACGGTTAGGAGAAAGGGGATAGGCGATTAATTTATATAGATATATATGTCCCGACCCTAATACTCCTGCTTCCAAACGTAGGCGCACAACATCTGAACCAACACTAATATTTTGTTTCAAGTGCTCCAGCTCTACCCCCAGCTTAAAACAAAATTCCCAAGGCATAGCTGTATCTCCGTTTGATCTAATGGGGTATATCCGTAAATAGGACTGCAATTCAGGCATACCACTTCTTAAGATTAATAATATCTGCCAATCCGATTTGTTTTCTACGTTAAGAGAAGCCTCCAGTGTTTGAATAATACCTGCTCTAATAGCCGTAGAATTATTAATGTCCACAACGGGCGTTTCCAAAGGTTCATGCCTAAACCTCCAGCTCGTTTCATGATTTCCACCAATTTGAAGCCATCCCTCTGGAAAACTCGGGTGGGCTTTACTTTCTATGAGAAAATCTCCGTTTTGTACGCCATTGAACTTCTCTTTAAGAGCTCTTTCCATCTTTATAGACCTCCACCATCGGGTTATTAACAGTGCGCTGTCAATTTATCCTATCTATTAAATTCTAAAAATAGCACTCTTATGAATATAACTATGCAAAAAATTCATTCCATTTCAAGGCTATTTTTCAATTAAATTAATGAATAAAACCAGTTATTTGTTATTTTCTTTTGATTTCGACACATACTTCCTATTGCTCTCATATTATCCCAAAAACTGGGCATTGAATCTCGTCACAATTCGTGCTAAATTTGTCTTGTACAAGTTATCTAAAGAAACTAAAGACATTAGCGCAAAAACTTAAACCTCCCGACGGGGAGGTTTCTCTTTTTATCAGAAATTTTAAGGGAAGGAATTAACTAGATGCTAATTCCTTCCCTTTGATACGTGGGCGTCATAACCCCATTTCTTTTAGAATAACGGCGATTATTAAATATTCATTGGAATTAACTTTACACTACCTTGAACCGCCAAACGATCGTCTTTAATGAGCAGTACCCCAGTAACCCCTGTGATCTTTGATGCAAATTCAAGAGTTCTTTCCAAATCATCAACTGTCTGAATAAGGTTCCCACAGGCCGTTGCTACTGCATCCGCTAAGGCCACTGAAGGAGAGAGCACTACAACAGCATCGGCTTTGCCAAAGCTCAAGGAATGCCCCACTTTGCCGGATGAAGTGCAGATCCCTAATGGGGTTTGGTCGGGTCGAATCTCAATTGCAACTCGATTAGTGAGTGGTGAATCTCCTGCAAAGACCCCAACCTTACGAATACGACTAGTACGCATATATATATCTCCGCCGTTTTCTACAATCACATCACGTGAACGTTTCCCAATCGCTCTCCCAACCCACTCTGCCACCGCTCCAGCAACGGAGGCCATTGGCCCCACCCCAGCAAGACGGCCCGCTTCGGCCATAGTCTGAACTATCAAAGGAGCATCTGACAGAACCGGGTATGGAGTTAAGGCCTTCAAAAAACCAGGGTCTCTCCGGACATAATCTTCAAGTGGCCCGCGACAAGCTCGAATCGTCTCTTCAACCCACTCTACCAGTTGAGTTGAAAACCGTTCTTTACGAACACCAATATCCAAATCGGTTTCCTCAACAACCATTTGAAAATGTACCAGATCCTCCTGGCGGTGATGCTGCCGATAACTGCGTTCCGTGAAATTCAATTACAAACGAACCTCCATGGCCCGCATAGGGCAAACTTTTGTGCAAAGTAAGCAGACAATGCATTGATCTCCATCAAAGCGAACTTCCATAGACGGACGTTCCATATATAAAGCACCCGTGGGACAAATACCTGTACACGCTCCACACATTACGCATTTTTCTTCATTACGCACAATTCCTTGGTTTAAGTCCTGCACTGAAATCCCCAAACTGCGTAAATAATTTAGCCCTTCCTCATTTCGCTCCCCGCTTACTTCCAAGACCATCGTACCTTCTTTTTGAGGGTTGACGTCAGCCTTTACAATATTAACCACCAAATCGTAGTCTTTAACCAAACGATAAACAATCGGTTTAACCGAGCTATCTGTCCCAAAACGCAAAACTATTCTCTTCGGTGACATTAAATCAATCCTCCTTTAAACTGTGGGCGATTACGCCATCAGCGGGTGAAGGTAGTGTCTTGACAGGTTCTGTCAGCTCAAATTCACCTTTTTGAATCCACTCTTTCAGGGTGGAAGCAATCTCACGAGCCCGAGGCATACTTGACAAAGGTGCTGTGAGAATTTCCTTGCCATTAACCTTGATCTTGCCACTCTTTAGGTCTGCATAACTGACATACCCTAGATTACCCGGTGTAAACGAGGGATACGCCTCCCCGTAGTCGACAACGGGAGCAAATAATTCTTCATCCTTCAAAGCTGCGTACCGGGCAATTTCTTCATTAAGAATAGGGATGGGCACGCCAATCCCTACACTGAGCGTTGCACCATAACCAAGAAAGCTGGTTCCGACAAGCCACCTTGGACTCATTTGCTTCAAATCTCCAGTGACGGCAAGGGTCCCTCCTGCCCCGCTAAGTTCTTGACCCTCGATATTCATCATCGAAGGGAAATGTTGTGTGCCATTCCAAGCGACATAACCAATACCACCTCCGAGAAAAATCTTCGTTCCCACTCCAATCGTTTTAAAATGAGGATCCTTTAGAAGCGGGCTCAGTTGTCCTGACGTAGAATAGTTGGCATTCCCTAAATGAGGTTTGATCATCCCCATATACGTGTAAATAACACGATCAGTTAAGTTTACAGCACAATTATAATTCTGATAGGCGTTCCTAGGATTATAAAGGATAGCCTCATTGATCTCATCCAATGTAATCGTGGTTTCCAAATTGCGCCGTGGGTAACAGTCAGTACCATATCCCAAAGCTTTTAATTTAACTGATTTGCGTGCTACGAGATCTTGAATAACATGGCCCCCACCGTACCTGAATTCTCCCGGATAGTTACTATTCAACGGATCATCTTCCTGTAATTCAGCTGCTCCAATAAAGGCGTCTACTGCTGCTATGCCTGTATAGGCCGCTACGCCGTTTAACCATACTTTCTGCATTTTCATCCGTGGTTTTGTGTGACCAAAACTTAAAAAGGCACCTGAGGAACACATTGGGGCAAAGGTTCCAGTTGTTACCACGTCGACTTCTTGAGCTGCTTTGGAGAGACCTTTTTCCTCCACCAGCGCAATGAGTTCCTCCGCAGTCATAACGACTGCTTTTCCAGCTTTAATCTTAGCATTGATCTCTGCGTAGGTCTTTTGAACACTCATGAATTTCTCCACCTCCCAATTTGTACTCTCTTCTAAAGGTACATAAGAAACTTTCTTCAGGTGAAGTTTCCAACTCCAGCCTGAAATTTAATTGAACCTACCAAGGAGCTTACCGCCACTTAACTTTCAAATAATCAACTCGAAACTTCTACTGATGGTTAATATAGAAAAGACCTCTTCCTAGATAGAAGAGGCCAAGATTACGCGAAAATCGACACTCCTCTTATCTGCCAGAAGAATTCTCTTCTGCAAGAATTAGCACCATGCTTGTGCAAGCCAAAACATAGCGTGCAAAGCGGGTTGCCGGGTTTCATTGGGCTAGTCCCTCCACCACTCCGGATAAGAGCATAAAGTATTCAATTCATTACGCTGAGTCTAACATCTGTCTTATATCATGTCAATATGAAATTTTAGTATATCAAAACAGCTAGGCCTTGCTAAAACGGCCGCCTTAGTCGTATTGATAGAACAGCCCCGAGAAAGGCTGGCCGAGTATCCCTGTAGCCAAGACTCGAACAGGACATTCGAGGTTAGAGCGCCGCCATGGTTTACTTTCTGCCCTAGTATAAAAAAAGTGTCAGGATAAGCCGTGATAACGTACTGTAAAGAAAACGACTTTCGTAGGAGGTTGAGTTTTGTATGATTAGGCCAACCCAACTTGCACCAGACTTTGAAGCTGAGGCTTACCACTTAGGTAATAAAGTCA
>NZ_MASS01000050.1 GCF_001707885.1 Desulfosporosinus cupriresistens
CAATCCGACTCACCGATTTCAAGAACCAATGGGTTCTCTTATTTTTCTATGCAGGCGATTTTACATTCGTTTGACCTACTGAATTGGCAGCCGTGGCTGCCCGTTATGAGACGTTTCAGAATCTTGGAATCCAAGTTTTAGCAATTAGCACGGATAGTGTCTATTCCCATAAAATCTTTGCAGAAACATCACCCTCTGCCCGCACTGTGCAGTATCCACTACTATCTGACCGTACCCATGACATTACTCGTCAATATGGTGTTCTCAGAGAAGAATTAGGATTTCCATTCCGAGCAACCTTTGTTATTGGTGCAGATTGCAAAGTGAAATATGCCTGCCTCTATCCTCCGGAAGTTGGGCGCAACATCGCTGAAATTATCCGCGTTATTCAGGGACTACTTTATGAAGAAGCATCAGGTTTAGGTGTGCCGGCTTACTGGCAACCAGGTATGCAGGGAATCTCAAAAGATTTCAAATTCACCGGAAAAATTTAATCTCCAAGCATGATTATCAATACTCAGGGTATCCTAAATGTATTCCCACTTGAAGGAGGAAGACGATGGATCAGCCCAAACCGAATAAGCGACCATTTCCCAAACGCGAAGAGTTACCTAATAGCCATCAACCAGATCTGGACGGACGAACGGATTATGGACGAGATGAAGAAACAACGCATAAAGGATAAGGTGTATACCTAAACGTAGGGAAACCTCAGTAATTTTCGTATAGAGAAGGAGGTCCTTTGATATGTCAAATAAAGGGGCAGACAAAACGCAAACAGGGAAACCAGACAGAGGGAAGAACTCTCCGTTCAAGAAAAAAACTCCTCAAAGCCGGGCATAAGCCCGGCTTTTTCTTAGAAAGGATTTCATCAAAGAAAGCTTTCTGATATAATATAAAAGAGTATACATAATTTTGAAAAGAATTTTTCTAATTCTTTTCAAAATTATGTCAGTATTAATTTAAAATCTTAGAAATTAAAGGCGGTATTCTATGAAAAAAATTGAGGCAATTATTAGGCCAGAAAAACTCAATGATGTTAAGGACGCTCTATCTGACATTGGTGTAAAAGGGATGACGGTGTCTAATGTTTTGGGCTTTGGAAATCAGAAAGGATACACTCAAATTTACCGTGGTCAAGAAATCGTTACAAAGCTTTTACCAAAGATTAAACTTGAAGTAGTTATTTCTAATGAAAAAACTGATGAGGTCATTTCTGCCATTACTAATACCTCAAAAACCGGAAAATTTGGCGATGGTAAAATTTTTGTATTTGATGTAATAGATACAATTCGTATCAGAACCGGTGAACGCGGAGACGATGCTGTTTAAATAGAAATGCTCTCGCTAAGCTCAAAGTCCGGATAGGCGGTCTCCCGATGTTGAGTTAAATCTAACCCATTAACTTGCTCATCATCAGTGGCACGAAGTGGAGTAAATATAGCTATTGCCTTCAAAATTAAAAATGTCATTATACCAGTAAATAAGTATGTTGCGACAACTGCAAGTAGTTGGATTAAAATAGGGTGGATTCCTCCTCCATTAATCAAACCATTTTTACCTTGTGGATTAAGACTTAGATCCGCGAAAATCCCTGTAGCTATCGTACCCCAGGTCCCTCCGATACCGTGGATTCCAAAAACATCCAAAGCATCGTCATATCCCAGCTTGGCCTTAAGAACACTTACAGCTAAATAACATACTCCTCCGGCGATAAACCCGATAAGGAGCGAACTACTCGTTGAGACATATCCCGCTGCCGGTGTTATTGCTACCAACGCAGCAATAATGCCGCTAACAGCACCAAAGACTGTTATTTGACGACGATGAAGCCATTCGACTAGAGACCATCCTATCATACCAGCAGCTCCGGCTATCTGAGTTGTCGCAAGGGCAAGCACTGCCACGCCATTTGCTCCCATCGCCCCTCCTGCGTTAAAGCCAAACCAGCCAAACCACAACAATCCGCCTCCAAAAAGTACGTTTGGCATATGATGTGGGATGTTCCACTCGTATCCAACTTTTAATCGTTTGCCTACCACAAACGCCGCAACCAAACCCGACACGCCAGAAGCCATTTCTACAACAGAACCACCGGCGAAATCCATAACACCAAGGTTACGTAGCCATCCACCGACTCCCCAAACCCAATGAGCCAGTGGTATATATACAAAGGTACTCCAAAAGATTATGAACAGAATAAATGCAGGAAAGCGCATTCTTTCAGCAGTTGCTCCGCTGATAACCGCCGGTGTTATAATCGCAAACATCAGTTGGAACAAGAAAAACAACAAATGTGGAATAGTCGGTGCATAATCTGGGTTAGGCGAAAGTCCAACACCTTTAAGTGCCGTCCAATCAAAGCTGCCTATTAAATGACCGTGGTCTGGTCCAAAGGCTAAAGAGTATCCAAAGAGTACCCAAATTACCGTGACCACGCCTATGGCAGCAAAACTTTGCATCATAATAGACAGAACATTTCTTTTTCTGACCATTCCTCCATAGAATAAGGCAAGTCCAGGCGTCATTAGAAAGACCAAGATAGTACATAAGAATACAAAAGAAACATCCCCTGGGTTTAAAACCATCATAATATTCCCCCTTTTTTATAAAAAAAAACGAAACTCTAAAAAGCGTAGTTAAATAACTTAAAACGCTTTTCAGAGCTCCGTTGCTCTACTTGATTGCTACAAGTAATCTAATTATAGTTTCCCGAGACTAATATGTCTAGAGTTCTTAAACATAATACAGTATACAAGTTGCAATTAGTAGATACACGTGATTAAAATATTTTCTCTATAGTCTCCCTTTTATTTTTACTTTTCTTTAAAATATACGCATTTCTCTTTACGGCATCCATGAGGGTGCCTTTCAATATCTGTGCAGCTTAGTTGTTGCTGGTTGTTTTCTAAGGCCACATTCAAAATCTCCTTAACAAGATAGGTTGCTTCTTGTAAAGACTGCCTCACAAAGTTTTTACAACAACACGGGCCAGTTTCACTTGCAATTACACTCACTATTTTAGCGACAACTCGCATCGTTTGAGCAGTTTCCTGATCCTTTGGGCAAGCTGCATTTAAGACAACACTGAAACAAGCCCCGATTGCTGGAGCTATGCCACACACACCCGTCAAACCACAGTAACCGCCAATAGCTTGCTGTTTAGTTCTGTTTAATACTTCCACAACTTGATCGTCGGTCACCGTATAACTACCTTCGTTTCTAATAGCTGAGATTAGGGCTCCGGCAGCTACCCAAGCATTTTCACAGCCCAACATGGGTACTTTGTCCTTATACCCCATAAGAATTTCAGCAATTTCCAGGGGATTTGCAGTCCGACTTTTCAATACATAGTCTCTGACGATCTCGAAACAACCTTTCCCGTGGCAATCATCGCAAACGTAATGTCCGTTTGAACAACAAATGTTGCCTGTCTCCTTTTTGCCGCAATGGTAGCATGCTAGCTCTTTGCCCTTACTAAAATAGTCCAACTGACTCCCACAGACTTGGCAATTTTCCGTATTAGTCTCTTCTACCTTTGCCTCGGAGTGCAACCCGGCACTCGATGAAGATTCTCAGCAACCGGATGATGCCACTGGTTTATTGCCAAAATCCAACACTACTTTCCCCTCCTTCGTTATTATCTCATTCTATATAATAGAATCCGAATAGATTGCACCACTAAGATTGGGAACTATGATCACTCACTAAATTAATTCTAACATGTTCGATCTTCTTTTTGTGATGTATCGTACCAAAGGTCAAAATTAAAAGCAGGCTATTCTATTTGCCTGCTTAAGCTTAACTTAGATACTTCGCCACCGCTGCAGCCGTATTGTATTTATTGTAACCGTTACCAACAGCACCTGGGTCATAACCACCATGCTCAGGATCGAGACAAACTTTCATGTTAATCCCCCTTCTTCTCTATATATTTAGAGTGATTAGACAGGATTACCGTTAACAGTTGTTTAAACCATTGGCGTTTTATCGAAAATAGAAAAAAGCCCAACCATTTCTGGCGGGCCAAGAGGAAAGAGATTTGAGGATTGAGAGTATGAGAAAATAATTCAGAAAGAGTATTGAACTTGAACTATACTATTGCAAGATTGATGCCAATAATCAAATGGGTTGATATTTATTTCATCCACAACTTACTTCTAGCTCATTAAAAGCCGCTATACGTTCGTGAAGATTCTCTTTTTATTAGTTTTTTCGATTGTCATAGTTTAGTAGTTTCATTTTAGTCTGATTTAGTATGATACACTTTACTCTGCAGATGTGTTCCATTTTAGACCACATTCCTTGCAATTTTTAGTATTATAGAATAGAAATAAGGCGCATTCATGCATAAAAGGTAAATTTATGTCGGAATATTCCCACAACACAAGGGCAGACAATCTGATTTATCCTAAAGCGGTTATTTTGCTGATTTTCGTGCAGGAAATTCCTTTTTTTCGTAGAATCTTGTATAATTAGAGGTGAT
This sequence comes from Desulfosporosinus cupriresistens, assembly GCF_001707885.1. Taxonomy (GTDB): domain Bacteria; phylum Bacillota; class Desulfitobacteriia; order Desulfitobacteriales; family Desulfitobacteriaceae; genus Desulfosporosinus. The sequence goes on from NZ_MASS01000050.1 coordinate 4,487, forward strand.
ATTTTTGAATGTGCAATATCTTATGATTCCCGTTTCGGATGAAAAACGTCTCCGTCTCACCTATGTTTGTAATAAACTAGGTATCACAATTGAACACTTTTTTGACACTGCGCTTCGCGAAGGGGAAATGGAGATACTTAGCAATGAGGCACTAAGACCAGGTGGCGCGTTCTGGAACGAAGATGACCAAACGAAGGGCACTGAATAGAGTCTTCTTAAAATTATAGGAACTTATGCCACAATGGATGCTACTTATAGTAAAATTATGGGCCGTTTTTTTGCACCCGCCCTAAAAATTGTAACGACTATAATCAGTAAACCGTCTGCTGAACGACTAATCGTAGACGCTGGAAGCAAAGCAATCAGTATCGATTATGGCCCACCGGAAATTATCGGACATTCCGACTGGGTTTATCAATGCATCGGAGATAAATACGGAATTTTACGCCATGTGAACGGCGAATCCATAGCCGGAAACATCGGGGATGAAATCAGTCTCTATCCCGCCCACGGCTGCACAACTTTTAATCTTTATGATGAAATTTACGGTTTTCGTAACGGCGTTTTGGAAATAGTAATGCCAATCGGACGGGGCAAATCATTCTAATCTTTTTGGAGCGACCCTGATTATGGTTACAAAAATGCCTCACATTTTATGTGAGGCATAATATATTTTTACAACAACACTCAGGTTAGGCTGAATGATGTCTACCACTTCTAGCATGAAAAGCCTTATCTTGCTTGTTATCTCTTCCTGAAATAAAAACACCTACTAAAATAACAGTCACCGCAAAAGCCAGCGGAATTATCCATGATGTCCAATTAAAGGAACTTAAAAGCGGTTCTATCTTTTTATCTGAAATGGCCATTTCTCCTGCAGTCCAACCCAAAATCCCTGCACCAATTATGATAGTTATTGGCCACCTTTTCATCAAAAGGCTGATTAATTTGCTTCCCCAGATAACAATTGGTATACTCATTACTAAACCTATAATTATCAAAATCATATTACCATTAGCTACACCGGCAATTGCTACAACATTATCCAGACTCATAACTAAATCGGCGACTATGATCGTTTGGACAGCGCCCCATAAACTGTCCTTTGCTTCAATTTCTCCATTACTTTCTTCATCAGCTATCAATTTTACAGCAATCCAGAAAAGAAGCAATCCTCCGATTAACTTTAGAAATGGTATTTGCAGTAAATATACAGCAACAAACGTTAAAATAATCCTCAAAACAACTGCTCCACCACTTCCCAATAAAATAGCCATTTTTTGATGTTTGGGAGGTAGTTCTCGACCGGCAAGAGCAATAACGAGCGCGTTATCACCACTTAATAGAATATTTACGGCAAAAATACTTAATAGTGTTACTAATAAAACCATCATAATCCTCCCTCTCTTCGCGTTTGGAAACGCTTTGGATATCTGCAACTTCAGTTACATTTCTCTAAATCGACAAGAAATCTAAGAAGTACTGCCGGATTCCGATGGATGATTATTCTTGGCAATTGTATCTTCATTATAAGCTCGTCCAACTAGATATGCTTTCAACATACATCACAAGTCAGACGAGTTGAATAGTTGATCTTGTACACCATATATTGAGAAATGATCATGAATTGTATACAACGTTAGTAAATGAAAACTACATTATCAATATAGCCACGATAGTAGTTGCCGCTAATCCTAACATAACAGGGAAGAAATTTCTTCTAGCAAGTTCAATAGGATTAACTCCTGCAATTGCTGCAACGGGGATTAAGCCCCAAGGAATAATTGTACCGCCACCGGTCCACACTCCTGCGATTTGGCCTAAGGCAGCCAAAGTTGCCTTATCAACGGCTATTGCTTTACTGAAAGTCGCTGCAACACTACCCACCAAAGGTAATGGCGAGAATCCAGAGCCATCGAGACCGACCACCATACCAGTAATTAAATTTACAATAGCAACAAAGACCTTATTCAATGGAACGACTTGAGAAAGAGCAATACCGAAGTCTTCTAAATACCCTGTTGCCGTATCTAAACTGAGAATAGATTTGGCTAAATCACCTTTACCAAGGAAGAAGAATCCTGCGATGATAATTACTGGTGCAAAAATCTTGATACCAAATATAAATCCATCTCTGATATAGTCAGTAGTTTTCTCTAGTCCTTCCCAACCGAACTTTAGCATGGTGCCTATTGCTAAAATTAAAACTGCTGTAGCTCCCAAAAGAGCTGTTGCATCTCCACCTCTAAGCTGCAAAACCCACATTGCGATAATATCAGCTAAGAAGGCTAATGGAGTAACTATAGCTAAGAAATATGATACCCAATCAAGATCTCTCGTTACTTCTTTAGATAAAAAAGCATCACGCTCAAGTCTCAATGCTTCCGGGTTCTTTTTCATATCCTTCTTTATCATGATAAATGCAGTAATTGTGGTAACAAGACCCATGGTAATAATTAATGGTACACTAGCAGACATGATCGGACCCGGGTCAGTGAAACCAGCTGCTTTAGCAGTAATTGTCGGAGCTCCTTGAATGATATAGTCAGTTGACAAGCCTATACCATGACCAAATAAGTTCATAGCCACTGCCGCCCCCATAACCGGAAGTCCCGCTCTAACCGCTACGGGAAGCATTACCGCTCCAATTAAAGCCGTAGCAGGAGATGGCCAAAAAAACCATGATGCAAATAACATCGAAAAACCTAATACCCAAAAGGCAATATCCGCATTGACCATTAGTTTAGCCGCAGGCCTCATAACTAAGTAATCGGATCCTGTATCACTCAATAATTTAGATAAAGCTACAATTAAGGAAATTACTACAATAATTCCCCAAAATTCATTACCTGCAACAATTAAAGCATTATAGACGGTCGTAACTGCACCTACAATAGTATGTTTAACTACAAATCCGACAGTCAGTAATCCAAGTATACAAGGAATTAGGGGATCTTTCCGAAGAGCCATGACAACGATTACGACCAATACCCAAAAAAGGAATAACCAATGAACTGATGTTAACGTAACTGGCATGTATACTCTTTCCTCCTTAACATTCCTATCACATAAATATTTTCTACTATGGGAAGACAATTTATTCGAACTTTGCTTTCCAGATTATACTTCATAAATAAATTCAAACTTCAATAAGCTCAACTTCCGAATTCGGGTTTTCGAAAAAATGTTGTTACAAGTATAGATTCGCTTGTTTATTGCCATTTTATTAGTGAGATTAATGCTAAGGAGGTATAATTATGAAATTGGTAGAATTAAAACAGCAAGTAGATGATCTTGTCAACAAGAATTTAGGCAACTTGGAAGTTGTAGATGAAAACAGAATAACTTTTGAGCAAGTCATCATCGATCATAACCAAGGAGAAGACGTAGCATTAATAAGCCATGGGCTTAATCCAGTTTAAGGAGAAACTCGCTAAGCTCAAACGCCTAAGACCAAGTATTTTAGGCGTTTTAATTTTAATGTAATACATCATCTCCATTTTCTAGTTGTTTAAATTAGCAACAGTCTTGGCAACCAAAGGGTTCACTAAAAAACCTGTTTACTGTTTATAAGATTCTACCACAAGTTCCTCCTTTCATTTTTGATTATTTTAACTGATCCATTATTTATGATAACTAAAAATAAAATAAATTCAGTTATCATAAAACAGGCTACTACTCATCATAGATGAGCAATAATTAGCTAAAGTATATGCACTTTTATTATATTGCACAATCGCTGACTTTCCGGCGAATTCAGTTATAATAGTCTTTGGGCAGTGTTAAGCTCACTTATTCGATAAATTTCTTATTCTATCTTTATTAATCCCTCTTTATCATTTCATACCGACTATATTCTGACAATGCTTAGCCATCTTTTTGAATATAGCGTCAATGGGTGAGTAGATTTTAAATACCAATAATAGACTAGGGGCGTAAATTCTAGTTACGCCCCTTTTGAACTTAGCAACTATGCTTTTTCGATGCCTCTAATCAACAACAGTAACAACCTCAGATGCACGTTCTGAACCGCGCTGGGTCATTTCAGTATCAGTGATCGTATTATTTTGGACACCGTTTGTTACGGCTCCCACAGTAGGTTTTTGGGTCACATTTGTTAACTTATTATATCCCATTGCATTACCCTCCTCGTATAATCCTTGAACAACATAACTATTATCTCTTACTGTAAATAATAAAATGCCCGGTAATAACTTCCTCATTTCAAACAACCACAGGCTAAGATAACGCTAGCCAATCCCAAACAATCGTCTTGGACAACATCAAATACAGGGATTTTAGCTGCTTTAGCAACTAGCTCTTTCAGCTCTGAACGTTCGACATAGGCCGGCTCGTAATTATCTGTTTCGTACCTGTACTGAGGATAAAACGGGTTCACGGTGATGGCCAACAAAGGCAAAGGTTTGCGATAAACGACTGAACTTCCCGCTTCCCTTATCTTAAGTAAAAACCCATGAATAAGACTGGGTTCATTGGCGATCAGAATCTTGGTCGGATCTTGCATTACCCAGAGCATTGCTGGAGCAAAAGGAATCTCCATCAATCGCCTCAGACACGATGGAGTGATTAAACCAGGGCAGTATAGCCCTACTGCCTGTTGTGCAACTCGTTCCAAAGGCTCAAGCTCACCTGGTTCAAGTAACGATTGAGTCGTTGCGGCTAGGATTTTATGATTCTTTCCCCATACTACCGTGGTGCCCACATTTAATAACCCTTCTCGAACGAGATCCTGAGGCACGGGCAGGCAGTTACAAGCTTCAGCTAGATACTGAGCATCGAAAGCGACCTGTTGACTGTCAGGCTTATACGAAGCACCAGTGGCCAGAATAAGTCCGTCGGTTTCAACCATCGGTGCCATCCTATTTAAGGCTCCGTCCACAATGATTAATTCAGCACCGTGACGGTATAACCATTCACGAACTGTACGCAGATGTCGGGTCTGATTCGGCCCTGCGGTGACGACCAACCCTTCCCTTTCCACTTTAGCACATACCAATTTCCCCAATGGCGTCGGAATAGGGAGAGTCTCGATCACGCTGAGCTTAGCGCTGCTAACTTCCAGACAACGTGCGGCGGTCACCACTAAAACGCCACGGGGAACAAATAAACGAGGTTTGGGCAATCCTGTGACATTGTCCACGGATTCTCCGTCGTACCCAATACTGGTCAAGCCTAACTTAATTCTTTGCAAAGTGAAATAATTGAGCAAAGAAATTGTGGTTGTTGTTTTGCCCGTATTTTTAGCAGTTCCAGAAACTCCCAGTATTAACTGCCTGTGACTCATTGTTTTACGACAGTGTCCCTACCGCTGCGTCCTGGATAGGCACCGTCTTCCCGGCTCCCCAAAACACCATCGTACAGGGCCTGGACAAAATCACCCTTAGCCACAACATTTGTCAAAACTTTATCAATACCCGTTACAATTTCGTCACGCCAAATTTCCATCTGTTTCGTCTGCGCAATCGTTGTATGGCCATAGAATCGTAAGGCTTCTGCCACGGCTCTCAAGGTGTCTATTTTAGACGGAACGGTAATGGGACCACCAGAATAAGCCTCATCAGCTGAGGCAATTGTAACGGCATCAACTTCTAGCATTGATGCCAAAACTGCATGCATAGCTGTACTGGCCGATGATTGTACTCTGTCTTCCGTCTGAGTTAAGAAGCCAACTGGAGCACCCGGCCAGATCGGAGCCTCGACAATTTCCTTGAGAGCCATTATTTTGGCAGCATTAAACTCAACGTAATTGTCCGTCATTTGCCCACCCACCATAACCTCAGGCGACTTGCAGAAAAGTGGCTGTAGAATTGGTTTGCCGCCTAAGCGAACGCCCAAGGCAGCCGTGATTAACATTCCGGCAAAGGCCTTAAAGGCTGGAACACCACACAATTCTTCGTTTGTCACGACATCAAACGGCATACCATATTTGACTGCAAAACGGATGGCTGCGATTGCGTCAATAGTAAGACGGGCAGGATCAGTGCCGGCCCCAAGAGAGCCGTAACAGATATTGATCTTGGTCAAATCTGCGCCAATCTTCCCGGCAAGCACTACAGTTTCCGGAGTATTCAGACCGCGGTGAGCCCTAATCTGCCACAGAGTGCTTTCTTCCAAGGCTCGTTTGATTCGGTTAAGATTAGCCGGAGTCAGAACCGTTCCATCCTCTTCATGGGTCAAGAAACCATCTAAAAGCCCTTCCGTGCGCGCTCCCCAGGAAGGATCGAAATGCACAACACCATCAGCACCCCAAGCTTCACTAACCTTAATATGACCAATATCCATAAACGGGCAGCCTGTACCATATTGGTTGAAAACAAGGGGTTTCGCCCGTGCCGAAAGCTGCGGAACTTTCATGGTCTCTATTGTCCGAGCGACATAATCCTCGAGACCTACCACCTCTTCCTTGCTAAAGCGCCGAGTCTTGGAATGCAAGACTCCATTCTCATAGAAGTTGCGCACCATCTCGTCGCTGTGCTTAACATACTCTCGCTCGAACTTCGCCATCGGCTCATAATCACGCCAGCGATGAACATCCCAAAGCTCATCCCTGATTTCAGCCCGCCGTACACCGGGGGAGGTTTTGCCTTGAGCCCAAGTCAAAATCATATCGGTAATCTGATCGAGTTTTTCTTTTATTCCTTGATGACGATAAGCGTAGCTATACCCAATGGTAAAGTTCGTCTTATGTTTAACAGCCCGCTGCCTGGCTTCAACATATTCCCTGTCCTCGACAAAGGCCACTGCTTCCTCCACGGTGGTACCAGGACCAAACCCGGCATCAAACCCGAGCTCTGCAGCCAGCTCCGGTCGAATGGCCATCCCACCAATGCCAACCTTGACCCGCTCTCGGATACCTGCAGCATCGAGCAAGTCAACAAAACGGGCTAGAATCTCCGCTACTCCATAACCTAAGGTACGGCTTACTAAGACAGTGCTCACGCTGGACTTGACAATTTCCTGGATAACTTCTTCCACTGGCAAATCAGGAGGCAGAAGGATTGTCTCATGCCCTGCTTCTTCCAATCCCCGGCGGACCATTTTCAAACCAACGTCATGAACGGGATCAAGCGGAATCAACATAATTCTCTGTTTGTTCATGACGTCGAATCCTCCTTGTCCAGCGGTTTTAACCAGCCATAATAGTCCCCTGAACGGTGGACATACGCCCTGGCACGAATCCGTGATCCCGGACCTTGAAATTGGCTGAAGACGATGTCTACATCGTTAAATCCCCAATCTTTCAACAATTGGATGATCAGTTTACGGCCTTCCTCTTCACTACTGCAGACGATGAATGTTTCAATATCAAGTCCATCCATAATCCGATCCAGAATCCTAGGCACGAGTCATCCCCTCCTGCTGTTTGGGTTGTAAGCTTAGACCAGTTTCTTAGCAAAAATTTTGCCCATTCCCGACTCTTCAACTTTGTTGTGAATAGCATTAGCATCCGTGCTGTATAAGCCCTTGTCTTGCATCCGTTTAAAGTAAACTGAACCGGAGAAAGTATATTTCTTGCCAAGTCCTTCGGGAGTCTTAACTTGCTCCTTGACATGGGCAATGGCATCACCAATGGCCAAATTCTCAGGAACTATAACTAATTCCAGGCCTGCAACGTAACGTACGGCGTTGGTCCCAGCCAAGCCTCCAGTGACAACGGCTTCGGTATGGCCCACGAGTGGACCAGCCTTTTCTCCAGCGCAGAACAGATTGTCCACACCTTCGACATGTAAGGCGTTATCGCGGGGAGACATTGCCATATAACGGACAGAGTTACCCAAATCTCCGGCATAGGGATCCTCGTACCGAGCGTTTTCGAAACCAGGAATCTGACGCAACATATCCAACGGATAATAGGCGGCCATTAACTTAGCGTGATCGGTATCCAAAAGAATAATGTTATCCGCAAACTCCTGCAAAGCGTACTGTTGGCAAGCCTTCTTGCCTAGGCTTTCTGAACTTTTACGGAGATGTTCAGGAATTGGAACCACGCAAACACCTGTGCTGTTGAGAGTATTTCTAACTTCTTCGCTTAACGACTCTTTCAAGAGTTTGCAGGAACCACTCATCGCACCCACTTGACCGTCGGGTTTCTTACCGACGTATTCCTCGACACCGGCTTTAGCTGCTAAACTGACACGTCCGCCATAACTGTGACAACGGATAACACACATTCCACAGCCATTGCCATATTTGTTGCAATTTGCATAAGGCCCGGCGCTTCCGGTCGTATCCAGAAAGACATCCCCACCAATTTTTTCACCGGAGTCCAGAATCACTTCCAGAATTTTTTTGCCATCCATTACTACGTCTTTGACACGGCTCTTCATTCTCAACTGAACGCCTTTTGCCTCCAACATTTTCTTGATAGCGGGTTCGATCTTCGCCACACTATAGAGAGTCGCGTGATTGTGCCCCGGAAAATTGATATTCTTGTGAGTTGCCACTTCGTCCACAACATGGAATATATCTCCCAAACCCATAGCAATGGCTTCTTCCGTAGCGGTCCAGCGTCCGTTGTTGCGCATAATTCCACCGACAAGACCCGTTCCCAGCAGCATGTCCGTTCTTTCTAGGACAACCACCTCCGCGCCGGCTTGAACAGCAGCCACCGCCGCACCGGTACCGGCCCACCCTCCACCAACTATTACTACTCTGGCCATTTTTCTGCCTCCTAAAATCAATTAAAACAATGGCAGCATCGTTCGGCGAAAGCCAAGCCAATGCTGCCAGACCTTTAGTTGTCAAATCAATAACACTGAGCTAACTAACCGTATCTCGCTTTTTATTTGAGCCCAGGCACTCGGTTTTTCCATAAGGGTCTGAGGAAAAGTTACAGAATGCCGGCATATTTACAGGTGATTTCAATCAAACGCACAAGGGCTTGCACACCCCAACGTGTCGGGAATTCAAGCAGATTTCCATCCTCGTCGGTAGTTCCTAGGTCAGGGGAAATATAAATATTTCCGTCATAAGCAACCGTTGGCACAACTCCCATCGGCCCCATCCCGGTTTGGAATATATTGGTTCCTGAATACATGTCCTCAATGGAGAAGATTGGTATCCCCATTTTACCATTTTTCCAGGTACCCTCATAGTTTACTTCAACTGCGCGCGAATTGTATGATTTGTTAATAATAATTCCGTCTTGAAGTTGGGCTGGAAGTTTAGCAAACTCTTCTTTAATAATTTTTTCCAGAGCATCGACAGCATTGGTGTATACTCCAGGGTTATCACGGAGAACCTTAAGTGTTTGAATTTGAGTCAACAGTGCTTCTTTTCCTGGATCAAAGCCCACAAAAGCAGCTTTGCCATAAGAGGCGGTAGTCCCGTAACGGTCACCGTGCATTCCCATCGAACGCCGAACGGCGACCATGTATTCTTCTTTACCAATAATCAGGCCACTGGTGGCGGCGGCTGACGCTTTATCCATACTATAAATGATCACGTCGGCACCGGTTTTTCTAGGATCTGAACCAATGAACGGAACGCCCCAAGCATTGTCCTGCACATAAGGAATTCCATACTTCTTGGCAATCCTAGCATATTCCTTTTGTAAGAGCGGCGAACCATCACTATCTTTCTCAGCGTAACCATAACCAGGAGTCTCATAGGAAAGAGAGGTTATCCCTGTCAACATTTGTTTATGAATGTCAGCATGATATTCAACAGCTTGGGCCGTGGACTTAGCACAAACCTCAGTTAGCAGAACTGAGGGATGATATTTAATGCCGTGGACATCATACTTGGCACCTTCCAGACGAACAACCACAGTGTCAGTATTGTTTTGCCGTTTGCCGAAAAAGCCCAACTCACCAGGAGTGGTCCCACGGTCAGCAATCAGGTCTTTATAACGAGCTGGGAAAGGACGTCCATAACCACCCTGGTGATGCCAGTGTTTCTCATAAGGAGCAATGTAACGGGCGCGATAAGTATCGCCGACACCAGCGATTGACGGCGTGAACAAACTACCGAAAACTGCCCACAACCCTGCTTCACAAGTGCTTGTGGAGGCAACATCATACTCATCACCATAATAATCCTTAACAAGCTCTCTTATTTCATCAACCAATTTAGCCAGTGGCACGACTTCTTTCATACCTTTTTCGCTAGCTTCTGCAATATCACGACGAAGAGGAGCCGGGCAGCCCGAAACACCACCGGTTAAACCAAACTTCCCACGAACTTCGGGGGGAATGCCAATTTCATCAGCAGCTTTTTTAGCTTCGGCGTAGATGTTGGGTATATTGGCCTGAAGTTGTTTATACATTTGAAATTTGTATTTAGGTGTTGTCATTATTCGACCTCCTTGAAATTTGTTTTATTTGTTGAAAAATACACTTAGTTCTTTAATTATTTCAATTTGACAATAATCTCAACTTCGACAGGCGCATCCAATGGCAATTCACTCACCCCAACCGCTGATCGGGAGTGGCTTCCAGCATCACCAAAAACTTGACCAAACAATTCCGATGCTCCGTTGACCACCTTAGGTTGAGCCGAAAATCCAGCGGCACTATTGACAAAACCAGTTACTTTAACAATTTTTTCAATGTTATCGAGACTGCCCGCAATCCCTTTTACCGCGCTCAGACAATTAATCGCGCAGACCTTGGCGGCTTCATAACCATCAGTTTCACTGACTTGGCCACCGACTTTTCCTTTATACTTCAATTCGCCATTGACAAAAGGAATTTGCCCAGAAGTGTAGATATATTTCTCGACCTGGACAGCAGGTACATAAGCCGCTACCGGCTTAGGAGTCGCGGGTAAATCAATACCCTATTCTTTAAGTTTTGCCTCAAACATTTTGACTACCTCCATATTTTATTACTCACCCGTAATCTCAGATTCAAGGTTTAAGTTTTGTTCTACTCCATCAGACCTAGTATCAGAAGCGAGAACTATATTTAGATGGTTTGGTAAATGAGTCTCATCAAACCCTACTACTCGTCCTAAAACTTTATCCTGGCAGGTAAGCGTATCACCAACAGTCATGACTCCTCCAGCAGTAATTTCGACAAAACCGATATAGGCAATTTTATCGACTTTACTGCCGGGTCCGGCATTTTCTTGATCTGTTACGATTAATTCATGCACTTCATCTTTCAAGACTGCTCTTGAAATTGTCGGAATCAACTCCAGTCCGCGCTGCTCCAACTTTCCCTTGAGGATAACTACTAACCTACCTTTGATCACCCTTTTAGCTGCATATGGGTTCTCACAAAAAAAACCCGCTTGATAGGGATCTACCATATGTGCTTCCTATACCTCCTCACATCCAGTTTCAATATTTACTCATCTATGGCGAGCTTAGCCAAGATTAGTATATCCTTCATGTAAATTTCAATACCTTCTTTATCATCTTCCACCGCACCTTTACTATTTATCCAAAACACTATTTTAAGAGAGTCTGTTTCTCATTTCTCTCAAAATGTAAGAAGAGATAATAACTCTAAAAGATAAAGAGGATAGCCTCATTGGCCATCCTTGAAAAGGAATTACGTATTCTAAAGACTTGCAGAAACTATTTTATTCCCTGCTCCACTCCTTAATGAATTAACTCTTATTTCATAGGGTACTCTGTATCCTTATCTTATTGTTCAAATGTCAGTGTGTTATATTTAGGGAATATTCTATATTTATCGACATTTTATATAACTCAGTAATATACTTAATTAGGCTTGAGAATATTTAGACGAGAGTTTAGTCCGGAGCAATAATAGCTCACCAGTCCTAAAATAACTGTTTTTATTGTTAAACTTACAAGAGGTTAGTTTTCCCATTTCTAATATGACTAGGGTAAGATCTCTCTTAATCAAAGTTCTACTAGTATCCTAGGATAAATAACAAAACGAGCCATGACTTTTATTAAATCATGGCTCGTTTATCTTTCCCTCATTTCTCGATAACGAACAAAGGTTGACCATATTCGACAGGTTGTCCATTTTTCACCATAATTTTGACAATCTTGCCTGCCGCGTCCGCCTCAATCTCATTCATCAGTTTCATGGCTTCGATAATGCAAACCGGTTGACCAACTTTGACCTGCAGCCCCAGTTTGACATAAGGGGCTGCATCAGATGAAGGCGCCTGATAAAATGTTCCTACCATAGGGGATGTAATCGTTTCTGTGGCCCCTAAAACGACAGATTCTGGCGCGTTAGCCGGGCCTGCCTCCATACCGATTGCTTTTTGAGGCACTGGTGGAGGAGCCATGACTGGAATACCAGCATCTCCACTTGATCCTTTGCTAATCGATACCTTTAGCCCTTCTTTTTCAAAGTTTAATTCGCTGATTTCAGTTTCATTTACACTCTTAATCAGTTCTTTTATATCATCTAAATTTAGTTTAGAATCTTCCTTAGTCAATAACTGAGGCTGAGTTTTTTGGGTTTCAGGCAATTCCTCTTTAAGAATCACGCCCGTTTTTCGTTCCTCAAAAAACTTCTTAGCAATTTGGGGAAATAAGGCATAACTGATAACATCTTCTGGGGAACAAGCAAATCCTGCGCTTTCTCGTTCTGCCTTAGCCAGTCCGGGTTCTAGTACATCAGCCGGTCGCACAGTCAGCGGTTCTTCATCTCCAATAATTTTCTTTTGAATTTCAGGATCGATAGGCGCTGGAGAACGACCATATAAACCACGTACATAGGCCTTAACTTCCGCAGGAACTAGTTTATATCTGGCACCGCTCAGAACGTTTAATACGGCTTGCGTTCCGACAATCTGACTAGTAGGCGTGACCAGTGGTGGATAACCCAATTCCGCCCGGACCTTCGGAACCTCCTCTAACACATCATAAATGCGATCCATTGCCTTCTGTTCTTCCAGTTGAGTTATAAAATTAGTAATCATACCCCCAGGAACCTGATGTTCAAACACCTTCATATCCGAGATACGAGTTATACCTCGGTCAAAACGACGTTTCTTTCTATGTGTTTCAAAATACTCTGCAATTTGAAACAACTGATGTAGATTCAGGCCCGTATCATACTCTGTTCCCTCGAACGCCCGAACAACGGTTTCAACCGGAGGTTGACTTGCCCCAAAAGCTAAAGGAACACTCGCACTGTCGATAACATCTACCCCTGCTTCTGCTGCCTTCAAATACGTCCCAACTGCCATTCCGCCAATATAATGGCTATGCAAATGAAGCATAATTCCTAACTCTTTTTTCAACAACGCTACCAATTCAAAGGCTTTGAATGGCGTAAGTAATCCAGCCATATCCTTGATGCAAATGGAGTCAGCGCCAAGCTCTACAAGTGCCGTGGCTGTTTCTAAGTAGTGTTTCAGCGTATGCACTGGGCTAATCGTATAAACAACAGACGCCTGAACATGTGCTCCTGCCTGTTTAGCGGCTTGAATAGGGACAACCATATTCCTAACATCATTTAACGCATCAAAAATACGGATTATATCAATTCCATTTTTCACACTCAGCGCTACAAATTCTCTAACAACATCATCCGAGTAGTGTGTATACCCGACTAAAGACTGGCCTCTTAGTAACATTTGCAGTGGTGTGTTTTTAACACGGCGTTTGATTTGCCTCAACCGTTCCCAAGGATTCTCACCCAAGAAACGCAAACAGACGTCAAAGGTAGCGCCTCCCCATACCTCCAGAGAGAAAAATCCTACCTCATCCAAATCCGCTAGGATTGGCAGCATATCTTCAGTACGCATCCGAGTGGCCCAAAGGCTCTGATGAGCATCCCTCAAGGTGGTATCCGTAATCTTGACTGGTTTCACTGCCATTACCCCTCTCTGAATTCTCCTCAATTTTGAGAATTCATCTATATAAATCTTGTTCAAATCACATTCCACCTGTGATAGACAATAGTACTCTCCACGAGTACATATTATATATACTTATGCTTCATTTTTCAACAAAATAAACATAAATATACTTTATTTTAATGTCCGCAACCTTTAAAACTAGTACATGCAAACGGAGTCCATCCCTAACATATCGGATAGACTCCTTTACTGTGTTACCGACAACAATTTACATCATGATCGAGACCAATGCTCCCGAAGTCCTAATTATTCCAATCCATCCTGATGATCTCCAAATATTTACAAAGCGTGGACCAATAAAGCTCGAGCACTAACATGAAAAACCCCTGGCAAGAGTTCACCGGCAATTTTGTGCATATTCGGAACCATAAGCAGCAAACCTTGAGATGCTGTATAGGTTGTCGTCAAAGCCCCAGCTTGGAGCGAGCCATGGAAGGATCCTGCCGCACCAGCCTCAGACTGCATTTCCACAACCCTTACAGACTGGTCAAATAGGTTCCTTCTAGCTCATGAGCAGACCATTCATCCACTTCTTCTGCCATGGGGAAGAGGGAGTAATCGGAAATATCGTTGCAACTTCAGTCAAAGCATACGACGCCATGGCCACCGCCTGATTTCCATCCAATGTTTTCATAGATTTAGCCACTCCAATATCCTCCTTAAATAAACTAGGTTCTTGTTCTCCATCTAAACAATCGCAATGTAACCACTCATCATAGATGAGCAACGATTAGCTAAGGTATATGCACTTTCATTACATTGCACAGTCACCAAATTCCCAGTAAATTTCGTCATTTCAATCTTTGGGCAATGTTAAGTACACATTTTTGATATATTTCTTTGTATTTCATTATACTTATCTATTTATAAACGATTCAGACTATATTTTAGCAATGCTCCAATACCTTTTAACGTCTAGAATAAGGCTCTCAATGTGTTGAATCATCGCCCGCTCAGCCTGATCAGCCAGTTGACTTAAGATCCGCCCAACCGTAGCCTCGCTAACATTGAACCCTTTAAGATGCATAGACTGGCTTAACTGACCGGAACCAAGCGGTTCTGCTTTTTCAGCTAAAACTGTTAAAATCTCATAAACATAATTATTATTTTTTTAGGCAAGTAAATCACTCCCATTTAAGCCCCTCATCTCAGTGCCGTTGCTTTTTTTATTTCTATAAAATAATGTATTTTGTTAGATATTCCTGATTCAGATAATTTGAATCAGGTCATACCAATCTAAGTCAATCGACTCATCATCGCCATTTCCCAGTACGTCTAACCGAGGCTGTCAGTGAGCTTAAATGTCTAAAAGGGGATGTGTGAAAACTCAGTCTCCAAAATTTCAAGTGGTTACAACAATCAATAAGCATCCTCATTTCACTATTAAAGTGGAGTGAGGACACTTGTATTTTGATGATATAGAAGCAAAAGTGGGGATGTGAAAAATATAGTAACAAGTTTTAGCACAGCCCCTTTTAGAGTTAGAGTATGTGCCCCATATCCGTTTTGCTTGTCTCAGACTCTGAAAGAGTTGATATAGCATTAGACTATTTCTTAACTGAACTCCTATACCTTTTAACATCTGAAATAAGACTATCAACATGAAATATCATAGCGATCTCAGCCTTATCAGGGTCACGCTCCCTAATAGCCTTTACAATTTCGCTATGATCGTTGACTAGTTCTCCCTCAACTTCGGTACGTATACGTTCAAGAATAGGTGAGAGTTGGGCATCATACCCAATTAACTCCATTGCAGCTGCTAAGACTTTGTTTTTTGAAGCCTTAGCCAATAACTTATGAAACATAACATCATGTTCTGCAGATATACGTTCCTTAACCTCATACTGCCCTTGTTCCGTGACCATATCCAGCAATAATTGAACTTCATCTGCATTAGCATTAAGAGCCGCTAGTCTAGCTAATTCTCTTTCAATAGCCCTTCTAGCTACAAGGATATCAACAAGATCATCAATCTTTGTCAATTCTAAGGTTTCAATAAACTGATTACTGAAGATCTGACGTTTTCGCAAAGTTTTTAGTTCTACCAACATTGCACGTCCTACTTCAGTAATAGTTCGCCCTTGAAAGCCAATCCTTAAAGTCCAATTGTCCTGATCCATTTGCCTTAAAATACGACCAATTGTTGCTTCACTCAATTCAACCCCTTTTGAAACAAAAAGCCGACTTAATAACCCAGATCCAACCGGTTCAGAGCTTTGTGTCAAAAAAGAAAGGATTTCAATTTTGTAATTTTCAGTATCACTGTACAAATCAATCACCCCAAATCAAATTTGGATCCCTTAATCACCTTTATTGATTTAGAATATCATCATTGTATTCCGGTATCAAATATTATCTCAGCTAAGTTAGTACAACTATCATTAACTATATCGAATACAGGAACATTAGCTAATGAAGTAACCTCTTGCAGCAATTGTCCCTTGTCAATGTAGGCCGTTTCGTAATTATCGGATTCATACCTATATCTTGGATAAAATGGATTTACTGTTATAGAGATTAATGGCAGTCTCTGCTTATAACCTAAAACTGATCCCCTGTGTGCCTTGGTCAGGAAATCATGGGTAACCTTTAAATCGTTGCCAACGATAAGTTTTATAGGGTCTGAGAAAATATACGTCATTCCTCGTGGAAATGGGATCTCTATGAGTTTTTTAAGGCATTGCGTAGTAATCAGGCCTGGACAATATAAGCCTCGAGCATCACTGGAGTGATTAAAAAAGGGCGTAATTGTTCTGGATTCAACAGTAAATCATTAACCTCCGCCACAATCTCACCCAAACTGTTCCAAACAACGGTCGCCTGAGAGTCAAGTAATTTTACCCAGGCAGGATCTTTAAGCAAACCTTTAGCACTTTGAGGGTAATTACATATTTCGGCCAGGTAATGCGCATGGATTGCCACCTGATGGCTATCCAAGTTATATGAAGCACCTGTCGCCATAATAAAACCATCGGTTTCTACCATAGGGGCAATTCTACCTAAGGCTCCATCCACTATAATTAGTTCTGCACCATATGAAAACAGTAAGTCACGTACATTCTTTAAGTGATAGCTTTGATTAGGTCCAGCCATTACAATGAGTCCCTCACGCTCCACTACTGCACAAACAAGTTTGCCAAGGGGAGTATCTATACCTAAATTTTCCAGAATCTTTACTTTAGCACTACTCGCTTGGAAGCATTTCTCTGCTGTAACAATCAAAAGTCCTTTTCGGACAAATAACCTTGGTTTCGGCAATCCGGTCACATTATCAATAGTCTCTCCATCATAGCCGATACTAGTTAGACCGATTTTTACCCCCTTGGTATTGTAATAATCTAATAAAGAGAGCGTAGTGGTCGTTTTTCCTGTATTCTTGGCAGTTCCCGCGATGCCAATAGTTCTCCTAGCGATCATATCGTTGTGACAGTGTCTTTGCCGTTACGGCCTGGATAAGCACCGTCCTCCCGGTTTCCTAAAATTCCTTCATATAAAGATTGAACAAAGTCCCCTCTTTCTACTATTTTATCCAATACGCTATCTATCCCAGAGACAATAGAATCCCGCCAGATTTCCATTTGTGGCGTTGAAGCAAGAGGTGTTTGACCGAAGAAGCGGAAGGCTTCACCGACTGCCCTCAAGGTATCTATCTTCGAAGGAACGGAAATTGGACCACCAGAATAAGCTTCATCTGAAGAAGCGATCGTTACTGCGTCAACCCTGAGCATTGCTGCTAAGCTAGCATGGAAAGCAGTACTTGCTGACGATTGGACACGATCTTCAGTTTGAGTTAAAAATCCTACCGGTGCACCTGGCCAGATTGGAGCATCAATTATTTGTCTTAAAGCCATAATTTTAGCGGCATTAAATTCCACGTAATTATCCTTCATTTGGCCGCCAACCATGACTTCAGGTGATTTGCAAAATAAAGGCTGAAGAATTGGTTTCCCACCTAAACGGATACCCAAAGCTGTAGTAATGAGCATTCCGGCAAAGGCCTTATAGGCAGGTACGCCACATAACTCTTCATTGGTTACAACGTCAAACGGGAGGTTATATTTGGCAGCATAACGTATGGCCCAGATACCATCTACAGTCATCCTTGCCGGATCTGTCCCTGCACCAAGAGAACCATAAGCAATATTTATTTTAGTTAAATCAGCACCTATTTTGCCAGCTAAAACAATCGTTTCCGGTGTGTTTAAACCTCTGTGCGCCCGCACTTGCCAAAGAGTGCTTTCTTCTAAGGCCTTCTTAATGCGGTTCAAATTAGCAGGAGTAATTACCGTTCCATCTTCCTGGTGTGTAAGAAACCCATCTAAGAATCCTTCCGTCCTGACCCCCCAGGAAGGGTCAAAGTGCACAACTCCATCAGCACCCCAAGCCTCACTCACCTTAATATGACCAATATCCATAAACGGGCAACCCGTTCCATATTGATTAAATACCGACGGTTTTGTGCGGTTATGCTGAAGTTTAGGTGTTTTAATAACTTCTTGAGTTCTGCGGACATATTCCTCTGAACTATTGATTTCTTCTTTTGTAAAGCGTCGGGTTTTCGGATGCAAAATTCCTTTTTCATAATAGTTCTTGCCTAGATCATCACAATACTGCTTATATTCATTATAAAAGTCAGTCATGGATTCGTAGTTACGCCAGCGTTGCACATCCCAGAGTTCTTCCCTAATGGCGGCTCTTTGGACACCGGGCGAAGTTTTGTTAGCCGCCCAATTCAGGATCATATCTACAATTAAATTCAGTTTGGCTTGGATACCTGCATGCCGGAAAGAATATGAATATCCTTCAGCTAGATCTTTTTTGTTTTTTA
The DNA here is from genome assembly GCF_001707885.1 of Desulfosporosinus cupriresistens. GTDB lineage: Bacteria > Bacillota > Desulfitobacteriia > Desulfitobacteriales > Desulfitobacteriaceae > Desulfosporosinus. Next base: position 23,139 of record NZ_MASS01000050.1, read on the forward strand.
CTACTTTTTGAGAACCTTCGACATATTTCCGCCTCTCAACAAAAGCCAATGCTTCTTCAACCGACGTACCTGGACCAAATCCGGCATCAAATCCTAATTCAGAGGCTAATTCTGGTCGAATGGCCATACCACCAATACCCAGATTAATCCTACTTCTAACTCCGACGACATCCAGAAGATCCACGAAATTAGCCAATAATTCAGCGACTCCATAACCTAATGTTCTACTGACTAAGACAGTGTCTGCCCTTTGTTTGACGATTTCCTGAACAATTTCGTGGACGGGTAAATCGGGCGGCAATAAAATTGTTTCATGCCCAGCCTCAACTAAACCTCGACGTATCATTTTTAATCCCACATCATGCACCGGGTCAAGCGGAACTAGTAATACTTTCTTTCTACTCATGGCGTCTTATTCCTCATTTCTAAGTTCAAGCCAGCCATATACGTCCCCTGAACGGTGGATGTATGCCCTGGCCCTTATTCTTGAGCCAGGACCTTGATATTGGCTACACACAATATCAACATCTTTGAAACCCCACTCTTTGATTAACCGGACCATTAATTTGCGGCCTTCTTCATCGCTATTGCACACCAAAAAGGTTTCAAAATCTATGGCGTCCATAATTCGATCCAAAATTTCAGGCATGGGCCACCTCCTCTGCAAATAATGCCCTATAATATGAAACAATTTTTTATTATAATAGTTCCAGTTAATTTTTGGCAGTTTGATTGTTCACAATAGCGTTCAAAATTTTGTGCTAAACACCATTATCAGTAAGACGTATTACGTTGCATTAACAAAATTAAAATACACGCACTACTAAACTCATCATTGATACGGTTCTGCTCAATTGAACGCCAATAAAGCTATTTTCAAATATTAATGAGCGAAGCGCCAAACATAAGAAACAATGATAAGGTTTTGATTTGTGATTTCCAATTCATACCAGGATATTAATGCAGTACTAATTACACTAATTGTTTAGCGAATATTTTACCCATTCCCGCTTGTTCCACTTTGTCTTTGATTGCCTCAACATCAGTACTGTAGAGGTTTTTCTCCTGCATTCTTTTAAAGTAGACTGAACCGGAGAACGTGTATTTCTTACCAAGACCCTCTTTAGTTTTGACCATCTCGTTAACGTGAGCAATAGCATCACCAATTGCTAACATTTCGGGAATTACGACCAGGTCTTGACCTAACGCATAACGGACTGCATTGCTGCCACCCAAGGCACCTGTGACAATAGCTTCTGTGTGTCCGACAAGTGGGCCAGCTTTTTCGCCACCACAAAAGAGGTTGTCCACACCAAGGACATGTAAAGCATTATCACGTGGTGACATAGCCATATAACGCATCGAGTTACCCATATCTCCAGAATAGGGATCTTCATAACGGGCATTTTCAAAGCCCGGAATTGCCCGCAACATATCCAGCGGATAAAAAGGCGACATTAATTTGGCATGGCCCGTATCTAAAAGAATAATATTTTCATTGAATTCAGCTAAGGCATATTGTTGGCAAGCCTTTTTTGTCAGGGCCTCGCTACCTTTTTGTAGTTCTTCTGGAATCGGAATAATTGCTACACCTGTTTCGTTTAACATTTTTTGAATCTCTTCACTCAAGGATTCTTTGAGAAGCTTACAAGATCCACTCATAGCACCGACAGTACCGTCTGCTTTAGTTCCCATGAATTCCTGAACACCAGCTTTCGCTGCTAAACTAACACGACCGCCGTAACTGTGGCAACGCAAAACGCACATTCCACAACCGTTGCCATATTTATTACACATAGCATACGGACCAGCAGTCCCTGTGGTATCTAGGAAAACATCCCCTGTTATGACTTCACCGGAATCAAGCACAACTTCTTTAATCTTACTGCCATCCATCACTACGTCTTTGACACGGCTTTTTAACTTAACTGTCACGCCTTTAGTTTGGAGCATCTTTTTGATAGCAGGCTCAGTCTTAGCTATATCATACAAGTTAGCATGTTTGTGACCGGGGAAATTAATATTCGTATGACGGGCGACAACGGAATCAAGAATATGAAAAATATCCCCTAAACCCATGGCAATTGCTTCTTCGGAAGCTGTAAACCGACCGTTATTACGCATAATACCACCGACTAACCCTGTACCTAATAACATTTCAGTTCTTTCAAGAATTGTAACTTCTGCCCCCGCCTGTGTTGCTGCAACCGCTGCTCCAGTACCAGCCCATCCACCACCAACGATAACAACTTTTGGTGCCATGTTTTTAGCCTCCTATTTGTTAAAATAATAATTATGAAGCTTAGTTATTATTCACCCTTACCACAGTAGTATGGTGGTTTTAATTCACCATTTACTGGCAAGGGAAAATCTACAACTTTTTTTGCCAAAATCGGATTGACTAGAGGATGCCTGCATATTTGCAAGTAATCTCAATTAAGCGCACAAGAGCTTGTACACCCCAACGGGTTGGGTATTCGAGAAGGTTTCCTTCCTCGTCAGTTGTAGCCAAGTCTGGAGAAATATAAATGTTGCCGTCATAAGCAACGGTTGGAACAAGACCCATCGGTCCAAGTCCGGATTGGAAGATATTTGTGCCAGAATACATATCTTCAATAGAGAAGATGGGAATACCCATTTGACCGTTTTTCCAAGTTCCTTCGTAGTTTACTTCCACTGCTCTAGAGTTGTAAGACTTATTAATAATGATCCCATCCTGAAGTTTAGCGGGTAATTTGGCAAACTCTTCTTTAACGATTTTTTCCAGAGCGTCAACGGAACCCGTGTAGACTTTGGGATTATCACGCAGAACTTTGAGCGCTTGAATCTGGGTAAGGAGTGCCTCTTTACCTGGATCGAAGCCAACAAACGCAGCTTTACCGTAGGAAGATGTCGTTCCATAACGATCACCGTGCATACCCATTGAACGACGGACAGCAACCATGTATTCTTCCTTACCAATGATTAAACCACTGGTTGCTGCACCGGCAGCTTTGTCCATACTGTAGATGATGACATCAGCGCCTGTTTTTCTGGGGTCGGAGCCAATAAAGGGGCATCCCCAAGCGTTATCTTGAACATAAGGGATTCCATATTTTCGGGCAATCTTGGCATATTCTTTTTGGAGGATCGGAGTGCCGTCAGCATCCTTTTCAGCGTAGCCATAGCCAGGGGTTTCATAAGCTAAAGAGGTAATACCTGTTAGCATAGTTTTATGAATATCGGCATGGAACTCAACAGCCTGGGTGGATTTCATAGCATCAACGCCGGTTAGAAGAACGCTAGGATGGTATTTGATCCCATGTACATCATATTTAGCGCCTTCTAATCGCACGACTACGGTATCCGTATTATTTTGACGTTTACCATAGAAACCCAATTCACCGGGAGTGGTTCCTCGATCAGCAATAAGGTCTTTATATCGAGCTGGGTAAGGACGACCATAGCCGCCTTGATGGTGCCAGTGCTTTTCATATGGGGCTATGTATCTAGCTCGGTAAGTGTCGCCAACGCCAGCAATAGAAGGAGTGAATAAGCTGCCGAAAACTGCCCACAGACCTGCTTCGCAGGTACTGGTGGAAGCAACATCATATTCATCACCATAAACGCCTTTGACAATTTCTCTGAGCTCATCCACTAATTTGGAAAGGGGAACGACTTCTTTCATACCTTTTTCACTAGCTTCGACAATGTCTTTACGGAGTGGTGCCGGGCACCCTGAAACGCCACCGGTTAAACCAAACTTGCCTTTGACCTCAGGCGAGATGCCAATTTCCTCGGCAGCCTTTTTGGCCTCTGTATAGATGTTAGGTATGTTCGCTTGTAGTTGTTTATACATTTGAAATTTGAAATCTGGAGCTGTCAATTCTTTTTCCCCCTTATTAAGTTATTAATTATAAAAATAGAATATAATATTACTCGGAAGCGCCATTGATTACATTAGGCTGCTGGTTAAATCCAGGGGCACTGTTCACGAAACCGACTACTTTAACAATTCTTTCAATATTATCCAAGCTGCCAGCTAAACCTTTAATAGCACTCAAGCAGTTAATAGCGCACATCTTAGCGGCTTCGTAACCTTGCCCTTCACTTATTTCAGCACCGAGTTTTCCTTTAAATTCAAGTTCACCGGCAGCCAGCGGAATTTGACCGGATGTATAGATATACTTATCGACTTGGACAGCTGGAACATAGGTGGCTAACGGTTTGGGGGTTTCAGGTAATGTAATACCCATTTCTTTATTTAAAATTAACTTCGGCTTCCAGTTGCACACCCAACTCTATACCATCCACCCTATTCTCTGAAGCAATGACAATGTTCAGGTGATTAGGCAAATGAGTTTCATCAAATCCAACAATTTGACCAACTGATTTACCTTGGACTGTTAGGGTATCACCAACCACCAATACACCGCCCTTAGCGATTTCAACAAAACCTATGTAGGCAATCTTATTAACTTTGCTTCCAGGGCCAGCAGCCAATTCGTCGGTTATAATTAACTCATGAACCTCATGTTTTTGCACTGCCCTAGAGATCATAGGGATCAATTCCAGTTCTCGCTTTTCTAACCTGCCTCTTAAAACAACAACCAGTTTACCATGAATAGCAGTTTTGGCTGCATAGGGGTTTTCGCTAAAAAAACCTGCTTTATAAGGATCTACCATAGGTTCCTCCTTTCAATTTCAGTTATTTTTCAATATAGATCATTCTTTTATGATAACTAAACCCTCTATAAATTCAGTTATCATTAACCGCTCATCACGGATGAGCAACAGTTAGCTAAAGTATATGCACTTTTATAGCATTGCACAATCGCTGATTTTCCAGTAAATTTCGTCATTTCAGTCTTTGGGTAATGTTAAGCGCATATTTTCAATAAATTCCTTAGTCTATCTCTATTTCTCCCAGCTTATCAAGAATAGTGACTATATTTTAACAATGATTTAATACCTTTATCAAGACGTTGAAGCATTGCTGTTTTGATCGGGATTACACGACTTAAACGATTTAACAAATTTACTCGTGATCTTTGACCTGCCGAATAATTTCTTTTAAAACGTACATCAACTAACTAAAAAGCAACGGAACTTTTTTCATTTAAAAGTGCCGTTGCTTTTGTTTCTTTACATCTTGTTAAATTTTGCATCCCCCGAGGCACTTGAATACAGACACCTACTCATGGCCGAGTGCTTTCTCAACATGAAGATTCCCATGATAAGTCCGCCGGAAGCAACCGAACCACCCAGTTGCAATACATAATATTGGAGAGTAGACAAAAGGTAGTAGAAGCTGGCAAAGACTAAAAAACTTGTTAAGTCGACCAGAAGAAAGTCCCTTGTCCAAAGGCTGTTCTTTTCAAGCATAAATTCCCACCCTCTTAAAACGTATGGAATTCTGTAAGGCCCCCTTTGGCGAATCGGTCTGGGTGCAATAAACTAAGGTCGATCCGCTCAGTTCTGCCCCTCAAAACTAAGTCTGCTATGATTTGACCGATAGCAGGAGCATGCATAAAGCCATGCCCGCTTAACCCGTTCGCCAAAAATAGTCCTTTTAATCCTGGTGCTTCTCCGATAATTGGATGAAAATCAGGCGTTTGTTCGCAAATTCCCGTATAGGTGCGCAACCATTTTATATCAATGGCTGAAGGGATTGTCTCCATTGCTGCCTGAAAAAAATCTTCAGCCCGAGATTTGTCAACCACTTCTTCCAATCCAGGCCAAGTGTCTCTATCCGTTCCTCCCAATAATACCGCCTTACCGCTAACTTCCTGATGTAAATAAAAACCGGAGGCTAAATCCACAATCGAGGGAGTAGCCTTGGGCACATCTTTCGGGTTGCTGCAAACGTAAACTTGGCGGCGGAAGGGCTGCACCGAAAGCGTAATCCCAGCCGTTGCAACTAACTGAGCTGCATAAGGGCCAGTGGCATTCACTATGAGTGGGCTCCAAAGCGTCCCTTGCCTCGTTTCAATGCCTTGAACATTATCTCCATTGTTGATAATCTTCGTTGCTTCGCGGTCAAAATGAACAACAACTCCTTGGCGACGTACTGCTGCGTAAAGTGCTGCTAAAACGGCATACGGGTCAGCATACGCATCCCAGGGGCACAAGGTTCCACCTAGGAAGCGACCTTTTTGAAGATACGGAAAAGCCTTCATCAGCTCCTCTTGTTTAAATAGCTTCATAGGTATGCCCTCTGCCTCAGCTTGTTCAGTTGTCAATTGCAACTGATTCCACAATTCCTCATGAGCGGCCAGCATTAAATACCCCTTTTCCAGATACCAGCATGGGACTTCAAAGACCGACTCGAAATTAAGGAAAAAATCTCTACTGAGAAGACTCAGGCGCCTTAGCAGAGGACTGCTAAATTGGTAGCGGATGCCACCGGTGCATTTGCCAGTAGAACCTAGTCCCAGCATTTTCTCCTTTTCCAATACAGTTATCGACAGATTAGGATTTATCTCTAGGATGTGATAGGCAATGCTTAATCCAATAATACCGGCACCAAGAATTATGATATCTGACTTAAGCTGTTTATTCCTAATGTGCATTGAGCTTCCGACCTGCCCTTTCCTGCAACCTGATTATTATGTTCTTAACATTTGAATTAATTCCATTGGATAGTTCAGCAAGTACTTAGCACCGTTTTCTATTAATTCTTCCTTCGACCTGAAACCCCATAATGCCCCTACCGCAAAGGTTCCTGCACTATTTGCAGTTTTCATATCCACATCGGTATCGCCCACATAAACTAAGTTCTCTGGAATAATGCCCAATTTTTTACTGATCAGTAAGGCGCCAAAGGGGTTTGGTTTTCTAGGTATCTCAGCTCTAGATCCAATTACTAGTTCGAATTTCGACTTCGGTAATAAGGCAGTTACAATTTTTTCCGTTAGTTCATGATCCTTATTCGAGAATACCGCTAATTTCAAATTGAATGACGCTAGTTCATCGAGTAGCTCTACAATTCTTTCGTATGGTCGTGTCTTATTAAGACAATTTCTTCGATATTCCTCTATCATCGAACCGTAATATCTATTAATCAATTCTTCCTTTCGAGACGATTCTGGTAATGCTTCTCGCACAAGATTTTTCACTCCATTCCCAATGAAGTGCTTATAAGCCTGAAGATCATGAGCTGGAAAGCCGTATCTTTGAAGAACATTATTCATAGAATCGGCTATATCTTCAAGTGAATCGACAAGTGTTCCATCTAAATCAAAAATAATCCCTCTAAACTTCATAATGTCTTCCTTTCGTTAAATACCCTCCCATTTTTCTGTAATCATTCCACATCTCTTCTTCATTTCCTGTGCGCACGTTGTGCGTTTCATATATTTTTTTCAGAAATCATCGCTCCTGCGGTGCGATGTAAGACAACCGACTAACCTCATGCGAAAGCCTCTGGGGGACAATAGCATGTCGGTAAAGCCAGGATTAGACTGCTAACGCTGTCGAGTTGCCTGGCGAGTCAGGCCATATATGGTAAAGCCTGTGGGCTGAATCCGGGTCTGTGGCTTTGAAACGCTGACGGTCATGCACCGGCTATTAATAGGTATACCTAATATGAGGAAAGTTGGGTA
>NZ_MASS01000051.1 GCF_001707885.1 Desulfosporosinus cupriresistens
ACTTTCATTTTTTGCCCCGTTTGGACCGGAACCATATCTTAACACTTCTAATTTGCGTTGTCAATAAATATTATTCCGTCATTCCCTCATTGGTGCATGATTTTGTTCACTTATTTTTTCTTTGCTTAAATATTTCATCAAGCGAACAAATAGCATTATACCACGACTACCTTATCTTATTCAACCCCCTCTGTATGCCGTTAAACCGCTACCATTCCCTAATAAATCGTTCATTCTCACTTATAGTTCATTTATCTTCTAAAATGATCTTAAATAATAAATTTCTAGACATAAACCTCACCATGAAGCTGGCCAAATCTCAATCGATCAAGCCAGCATTTAAAGATCGATTTTCCTTACTCTTCAATATCTTCATCTTCGGATTGGGTGCTTTCGTCTCTTGGTCTCATTGTTGGGAAAAGGATGACATCCCGAATCGACGCGGAATCTGTTAAGAACATGACCAAACGGTCAATACCAATTCCTAGTCCACCTGTAGGCGGGAGCCCATACTCAAGAGCTTGAACGAAGTCTTCATCTAAAATATGGGCCTCATCGTCCCCTTTAATCCTTTCAGCAGCCTGGGCTTCAAAACGTTGCCGCTGATCAATGGGGTCGTTTAACTCAGAGAAGGCATTTGCAAGTTCACGCCCAAATATAAAAGCTTCAAACCGATCCGTATATTCTGGCTGATCACTGTTACGCTTAGCCAACGGAGAAATCTCTACAGGATGTCCAGTAATAAAGGTAGGTTGTGTCAAATTTGGTTCAACAAACTCTTCAAAGAACTCATTAATAATTTTACCACGAGACACATCCGCTTCGACATGAAGGCCTTTCTTTTGGGCAGCCTCACGCGCCTGTTCGTCGGTTTTGATACTTCGGAAGTCTACTCCTGAATACTCTAAGATACCATCCAACATTGGGAGACGGCGCCAAGGAGTTTTGAAATAGAGCGATTGCCCCTGATATGTAATTTCCAGTGTTCCATGAACTTTTTTTACAATATGCGCAATCATTTCTTCCGTCAATTCCATGATGTCTTCAAAATTGGCGTACGCTTGATAGAGTTCCATCATAGTAAACTCCGGATTATGCTTGATAGAAATTCCTTCGTTTCGAAAAGTCCGACCAATTTCAAATACTTTCTCGAATCCACCGACGATAAGACGCTTTAGTGGCAGTTCAAGCGCAATTCGCAAATAAAGATCGATATCAAGGGCATTGTGATGCGTACTAAACGGTCGCGCTGCCGCTCCACCGGGAATTGTATGGAGTGTCGGTGTCTCCACTTCGAGAAAGTCCCGCTCCTCCAAGAACTCCCTCATGAACCGTATTATTTTGCTCCGTGTTACAAACACTTGACGAACATCTGGATTCATAATCAAATCCAAGTACCGTCTACGATAACGTGTTTCTACATTCGTTAGCCCATGGAACTTTTCTGGAAGCGGGCGCATTGCCTTAGAAAGCAATTTCACATTGCGAGCATGAATAGAGATTTCTCCTCGTTTTGTACGGAAGACTTTTCCTTCAGCTCCGACAATATCTCCCACGTCAAATTTTGTGATTAAGTCAAACAGGGTCTCACCTAATTCATCCTTGCGAATGTAAATCTGGATACGCCCACTTAAATCCTGAACGTGTACAAAGATAACTTTTCCTTGGTCACGCTTGCTCATAATTCGGCCTGCAACGCTAACTTCCTGATCTTCTAACTCTTCAAAATGCTCTAAAATATCAAGCGCTTTATGCGTCCGTACATAGCGATCAGCATATGGTTCAACATCAGCTTGGCGAAGTAGCTCAAGCTTTTCTAACCGAATTCGCCAGAGGTCATTGGTAGTATCCATTCCTTAATTCCTCCATCATGTGTTCTCATATTATCAATTTTACCAAATTCAGACGTCACTAAACAAGGAAATTCAAACTCAAAAAGCGTTTTTCTATAGATAATAAACCTCAGACCTTATTATTTTCCATTTTTTGGTCAACTTTAAGTTAATAAACAAAGTGCAGCATCTGTACATAACAGAAACACTGCACTTTCAAATAAACTTATTTTCACTACGTATTTCTTCTTTATAGCCATAAGTGTTATCTATAAACCTTAAGGTTTTTATTTAATATCGACAATTTGGTAGTGTAAAATACCTGCGGGTACATTAACTTCCACTACTGCTCCCTTAGGTTGCCCTAAGACCGCCTTTCCGACTGGCGATTCATTGGAAATTTTATTGGTCCCTGGATCCGCCTCAGCAGAACCAACAATAAAGTACTCTTCTTCATCACCAAAGTCAATATCTTTCAGACGAACTTTTGCGCCTAATGTTACGATATCTGTTCCTTCAACTTCATCAATAACTCGGGCATTCCTGAGCATTTTCTCAAGAGTTATAATCCTTCCTTCAATAAAGGCTTGATCATTCTTGGCATCATCATACTCTGAGTTTTCACTAATGTCCCCAAAGTCAATGGCCTGCTTAATCCGTCCGGCAACTTCACGCCGCTTCACAGTTTTAGATAGTTCCAGCTCTTCCTCAAGTTTTTTGAGACCTTCTAAGGTTAGAATGACTTCTTTTTCAGGCATATTTTTCTCGCTCCCTTTTCTCGTCCTACGCATTGCGCGTCTTATCGTGCCGCGCGTTTTCTAAAAGCCTTATATGCGTACTTCCTTTAAATCTAGGAACTTCTTGAAAAATTCCTCAATTACATTACTCGTATTATAAGGACCTTGCAAAATAATGTCAAGGATGCAACTCTTCTTCTTAACGAGTAATGCTCTCATATTTTTTCTTTTTTCAACAGAAACTATGCGCTTTCTTCCAAGATTCGACTGAGGATCGTTCGCATTTCCTCTGGCGATCTTGTTTGCATAATCTCATCTCGAAGTTGAGCTGCCCTCTTAATCCCTTTGATGTACCACACTGCGTGTTTTCGCATTTCATTGAGCCCAATTCGTTCACCTTTGTAACGCAACACACGGTCGAAATGCTGCAACGCAACCTGAATGCGCTCCTCAATAGGTGGTTCGGGCAATACCTTACAATACTTTAAGAAATGCTGGGTACGTGGAATCAGCCATGGATTTCCAAGCGCGCCGCGGCCAATCATAACACCGTCACATTCAGTTTGCGCAATCAATCTACTGGCATCTTCGGGTTTGAATACATCTCCGTTCCCGATCACTGGAACTCTTACTTCTTTCTTTACTCGACGAATCCATTCCCAATCAGCACATCCTGCATAGAACTGTTCACGAGTTCGCGCATGAAGTGTTAGCATTTGGACTCCAACCGACTCAAGCCTTTTAGCCAATTCAACAGCTACAATTTCATCGTCATTCCATCCGAGACGTATTTTCACCGTCACCGGCACTTCTACAGCCTGCACAACCGCCGAAGCAATTCTTTGAGCACGCGGAAGATCTCTTAGAAGCGCTGATCCTTCACCATTCTTAACAATCTTTTGCGTGGGACATCCCATATTTATATCGATAACGTTAGCACCACATTCTATGGCTAATAAAGCTGCACGAGCCATTGTCCCCGGATCAGAACCAAAAAGCTGAACAATTCTCGGTTCAGGTTCTCCACTTAAATCTAGCATACTCAATGTCTTTGAGTTTTGATAAGTTAACGCTTTATCACTGATCATTTCAGTCCAAACATACTTTCCACCCACAGCACAAACCGTTTCACGAAAGGCTTTATCCGTCACTCCGGCCAAAGGCGCTAAAAATACTGGAACCTCAAGTTCATAATTTCCTAACTTCATGTCTAATTCCTCATTTAACTATTTCCGGTTACGTTCATAGATTAACAAAAGTCCCTCCAGCGTTAAATAAGGATCTACAATCTCAATTGTTTCCGATTCTTGAGAAATCAATTTTGCTAATCCCCCTGTCGCAATCACTTTGGTTTCCGGTCCCAATTCATCCTTCATGCGTTTAACAATCCCGTCTACTTGCCCGGTAAAACCATAGTAAATTCCGGATTGCATACCCGCTACCGTATTTTTGGCGATAACCGATGTAGGCTTAACCACTTCGATACGGGGCAATTTTGACGCCCTCAAAAATAGCGCTTCTGTCGAGATCCCAATTCCAGGAGCAATAGCACCTCCTAAGTATTCCCCACGTTTCGATATCACGCAAAACGTCGTAGCTGTTCCAAAATCTACAATGACAAGCGGACCTCCATATTTAGCATATGCAGCCACAGCATTAACAATGCGGTCAGCTCCCACCTCTCTAGGGTTGTCATATACAATAGGCATCCCTGTTTTAACGCCAGGTCCTACAACAAGAGGTTCTACCCCAAAATACTTTCGAACAAGGGCTTCCAACGTAGGCATCACCGGTGGAACCACTGAAGAAATAACAATTGCACTGATTTCTTGAAAGGTTAAGCCACTAAAATCAAATAAATTTTTTATAACAACTGCATACTCATCCATCGTTCGGGATTTATCAGTAGACACCCTCCAATGATGAGTCAGCACCCTCTCATCATAAACACCCAACACTATATTCGTATTACCCACATCAAATAAAAGAATCATAATAACGCTCCTTTTGGCTAAGTGAGCTACCCTTTAGGCGCCTTGACGCCGACGAACCACTTCTTGTCCGATCCAGACAGCAATTCCTGCCTTAATTAGATCCCCTAAAATAAAGGGAACAAAACCGATCATTAGAACACCTTCCACACTTGTCTGTTGGTGTAACACCCACTGTAAGATTATATAGAGATAGCTCAACCCAAAGAGATAGAAGGTAATAAGCCCTGCCAACACGCCAATAATTGCTCGCCACAAGCTCCCTTCACGGTATACATACCCGACAACATAAGCAGCAGCAACGTACCCCAGTAGAAATCCAAAAGTCGGCTTTAGAATGTAGCCTAACCCTCCAAATGGGGCTGTAGCAAATACGGGGAAACCAAATAGCCCTAATACAAGGTAAACCAACATGGCCAATGCCGCATACTCTGCCCCAAGAATAAGTCCGGAGATATAAACAAAAATTGGTAAAATACTAAAGGGAACCAACCCCGGTGCCCAGTGGAGTAACATTCCTGCCAGACACATAAGTGCTGCCATAACGGATGTCATTGCTAATTTCCTTGTTTTCATCACAAGCCCTCCTCTTATTGTAAACCTATTTTTAAATTATAGTTTACAATAGAACTAGATCACTTGCAATGGAATCCTCTTAAGAAATGAGGAACAATCTATAAATACGTGCTCGTTTTAGAACGAAGTTGAACTTCTCCTGCCGAAAAAATTTTTTCTCCCTCAACAGTTTCAAGGAGCAGAGCGCCGTCAATAGAGATCCCTTTGAAGATACCTTGAAACACTTGCTCTCTCTGCAGAATTCGAACTTCTTCGCCTAACCCAACTGCTCTTTCTGACCAGCTTGACCTTAACTCCTGAAACGCTCCTTTTTCGAGAGAGATTACTTCGTTTTCCAAACGCTTTAAAATCGAAGCTGCCAAAATGTTTAGATCCACTTCATATCCTAGAATTTCATAGAGAGTCGTTGCGCTCAACGACGTACTTAATTGTTCGCGCGGAAAATTTGCATTTATTCCCATGCCCAGAATCAAGGTCTGGACGGCATTCCACTCTCCCACAACTTCTCCAAGAATTCCTGCCAGTTTCTGACCGTTAAAAACAAGATCATTTGGCCACTTGATCCCAATACGAAGCTGGAAAAGATCCTCCAAAGCATCGACAATGGCAACACTCGCAGCAAGAGTTAACTTTGAAGCATCTGCTAGCGACAAATCAGGCCGGAGCACCACAGACATCCATAGTCCCCCCTTTGGAGATTCCCACTGTCGCTGTAGACGCCCTTGTCCTACGCTTTGATACTTTGCCAGAACAGTAAGCCCATGGACCCCACCTTGCTGAGCGAGCTCCTTGGCCCGTACGTTTGTGGAAGCCAACTCATCTTCAAGATAAATCGCGCGTCCCAATGACGTTGTTGTCAACGCTTGCTGTATAGCCCACTCATTTAAGAAAAGGGGCCTTTTCAATAAGCGGTAACCGTTTTTTGTCTGGCCCTCAATTTCAAAACCTTCATCTTTTAGAACCTTAATATGCTTCCAAATGGCTGCCCGCGTGACATTCAACAGTTGACTAAGTCTTTCGCCGGACACATATTCGTCAGGATGAGTAGCGAGGAGATGGAGGATGTCGTGACGTACCATTTAGATTCCTCTTTCCCAACTTGCCCTCGTCGAAGCCTTAATGTCACCGAGATCCAAGCTAAAGTCCAAAGCCTTAACCGAATTGGTCAAAGCACCTATTGAAATCAGGTCGACCCCCGTTTCAGCTACTTCACGAAGGTGTTCTTCCTTCATCCCCCCCGATGCTTCAACGATCGCCCGCCGATCAATATATTGAACGGCTTCTCGCATTTCTTCGATTCCCATGTTGTCAAGCATAATCACATCGACACCACAACCTACTGCTTCTTTCACTTGATCGAGACTTTCACACTCGACCTCAATCTTAACCATATGCCCAACTTGATTCCGGATCCGTTCAACGGCCTCGGTTAATCCACCCACTGCAGTAAGATGATTATCCTTTAACATAACAGCATCATAAAGCCCAAAACGATGGTTTTGTCCACCGCCAACTCTGACCGCATATTTCTGTAAAGCACGCCAACCTGGAAGGGTTTTTCGTGTATCCACGATGTTAACCGAAAGTCCAGCGACCCTATCAACTGCTTGTCTTGTTGCCGTAGCAATCCCAGAGAGATGTTGTAAAAAATTCAACGCAGTCCGTTCTCCTTGCAAAATACTACCAAAAGAGCCGACTAACTCTAGCACAACCCCTCCGACCTGCACTATATCTCCATCTTTGACCAACCTTTGGACCTGAATCAGCGGATCTACACGTTGAAAAACCTGTTCTACAAGCCACAGGCCGGCAACCACACCTTCTTGTTTGGCGTAAAGTTTGGCCACCCCTGTCAAGTCTTCTGGTAAAATCCTTGTACTGAGGTCCCCCGTCCCAATGTCTTCCTTCAACGCCTGATCAATCAGCTCCTGATACTGGAACGTAGTATACATGATATCCCTCCTTACGTTGCAGAGAGTGCTTTTGCCAGAGTCCGTCAAGACGCAACGGGTAGTCCGATCGGAAATGCCCACCTCGGCTTTCCTTACGATCAAAAGCAGCTTTGGCGATAACTGTCCCCACCGTCAACATGTTGGCTGTTTCCAGGTCATCCACACAGTAGGTTAAAAAATCCTCTCCTTCAAAAGCCGTCAATAACTCTGTGGCCTTCTTAAGGCCTGTTTCATTTCGTAAAATACCAACGTTGTCCCACATTAGCTCTTGAATCCGATTTCGCAAACGTTGTCCGTCTAATTTTTTTAGAGAACTATTCAGTGCAGGTTGTCTGTCATTTAGATTTCCCTCAGGGCTAAGAACCCCATCCCATGAAGGGCGTTTTGCTTCGACCTTATTCCCCATCTTTTCGACAATACGTGCTCCGAAAACCAGTCCATCCAACAAGGAGTTACTTGCTAAACGATTTGCACCATGGACTCCGTTACAGGCACATTCCCCCGCTGCATAAAGATTAGGTAGACTTGTCTCTCCATATGAGTTTGTGGCAATCCCACCCATCATGTAATGAGCAGCCGGTGCCACTGGTAACGGCGTTGTTAAAACATTTATTCCATAGTTCAAGCAAGTCTGGTAAATAGTGGGAAAGCGTTCTAGGATTCGTTTTTCCCCAATAGGCCTAAAATCCAAATAAACTGCACTCTGATTCATTTCCTTCCAAATGGCCCGAGCGACGATATCACGCGGAGCGAGTTCCTTACCCTGCACACTCTCCATAAAGCGTATCCCTGTGGAATTAATTAAATGTGCCCCTTCTCCGCGCACCGCTTCGGATATAAGAAAACGAGGTGCATTGGGAATTAATAACGCTGTGGGGTGAAATTGCACAAATTCCATATCCATCAATTCTGCCCCAGCACGGAGAGCGACTGCCATTCCATCACCTGTTGCAACACTAGGGTTCGTCGTATAACGATATACCTGCCCTAACCCCCCGGTCGCTAGAACCACTGCATTCGCTAAATGTCCTTCGAGTTCTCCTGTTTCCTCGTTAAGAACTAGGGCACCTACAATATCTCCTTTGTAATTTTCTAGTAGATCAACTACAAAACGTCCTTCACCGACAGTAATATTTGGGCTTTCTTTTGCTTTAGCAACTAAAGCTCGTTCGATTTCCCAGCCCGTGGCATCCCCTAACGCATGCAGTATTCTCCGCTGGCTGTGTGCCGCTTCACGGGTGAGCGCAAGCTCACCATCGTGACGGTCAAACTGAGCGCCCATATCCATCAATTCTTCAACACAACCAGGCCCCTCCTCAACCAATATCTTTACTGATAAAGGGTCACAGAGTCCAGCACCTGCCCGTAATGTGTCCTCAAAATGCAATGTCGGAGAGTCTGATTCATCGATAGCTACTGCAATCCCACCCTGTGCATGTTCGGTATTGCTTTCTTCAATCGTTTTCTTCGTAAGAACCGTAACCTGGAAGTGTTCATTTGCTTTGATCGCTGTATACAATCCGGCAATGCCGCTTCCGAGAACAAGTACGTCCGTATCAAAAACTTTTACCTCTGCTTTGGACCAAGAGTATATATAACGTCTCAACATGCCCATCCCCTGCTCTTCTGCTGCTTACAAAGCCAGCATTCGGTCTAGTGCCTCTTTGGCTCTGACTCGTATTTCCTCTTTCACCGTAACACGTGGAGAGAGGGCAATAAGTGCATCTCTTACTTTAACTAAGGTTGTCGATTTCATATTCGGACAAACCAAGCGTTCTGAGGCAAGATAGAATTCTTTATCCGGACAAACTTGATGGAGCCGATGTAAAATCCCCGACTCCGTGCCCACAATAAACTCTTTATTCTCTGAGTTCTGAGCGTACGTAATTAATCCTGCTGTAGACCC
The DNA here is from genome assembly GCF_001707885.1 of Desulfosporosinus cupriresistens. GTDB lineage: Bacteria > Bacillota > Desulfitobacteriia > Desulfitobacteriales > Desulfitobacteriaceae > Desulfosporosinus. The sequence goes on from NZ_MASS01000051.1 coordinate 8,995, forward strand.
AATATAATCGGCTTCCTGGCAAATATCTTCCCGACATTCCGGGTGTACGATGACCTTTGCTAAGGGATGCGCTTCTCTGGCCTTAGAAATATCCTCTTTCGACAATCGGTCATGAGTTTTACAATATCCTGGCCAGAACTGAAGCGGACGATCAAGGATCTTCGCGGCGTAACGACCTAAGTTTTCGTCTGGAATAAATAAAATATCCTCTCCTTGTAATGACTGTACTACTTTTACCGCATTAGAGGAGGTACAACAGATATCGCTTTCCGCTTTGACTTCTGCAGAGGAATTAACATAACAGACCACTTGAACCCCTGGAACCTTTTTTTTATAGGCCCTTAAGCCTTCGGCATCCACCATGTCTGCCATAGGGCAACCCGCATTCAGCTCGGGTAATATTACAATTTTATCGGGGGATAGAATGGCAGCACTTTCTGCCATAAAATGGACACCACAAAATACAATGACTTCAGCATCCGTTTTTGCAGCCTGTTGACTCAGTTGCAGGGAATCCCCAACAAAATCGGCAATATCCTGAACCTCAGGTCTTTGATAATAATGGGCCAAGATAATTGCTTTGCGTTCTTTTTTAAGCGTTTCAATCTCCCCGGCTAAAGCCTGAAACAGCTCTTCACTAATTGTGTAATCCATAGGCTCCCCACCTTCCACTAAAGTGACTGAATCTTTTCTAAATACTAGGTCATTTCGACTCACCTTGTCAAGATTTTTGTCCATGGACTTCTTCCGCCAAAATCTTTGTTTGCTGGTTTTGGTCATTCACAAAGACAACTTTTGGATTATACTGATGGGCCGCTTCATCGGTTAGCACTGCATAGGAAATAATAATAACTTGATCACCAACTTGTACCTGACGGGCTGCAGAACCATTTAGGCAAATCGTTCCAGAGTTTCTATCCCCAGGAATAACGTAAGTTTCAAACCTTGCCCCATTATTATTATTCACTATCTGAACTTTCTCATTCGGCAGAATATCTGCCGCTTCCATTAATGCAGTGTCAATCGTGACACTTCCTACATATTGAAGATTTGCTTCTGTCACAGTTACTCTATGAATCTTAGATTTCATCATCATTCTAAACAACAGGTTCAACCTCCAAAACTTTATTATCAATCAACCGGGTAGATCCGAATCTAACCGCTAGGGCTACAAGCACTGGGTTCTCCATATTCGTTACCTCAGATAAGTCTTCCGCGTCCCTGACTTCGACATAGTCAATAACCCCCTGGCTCTCACGAGTGATTCTATCTCTTATACAAGTTTCGAGCACTTGTGCTGATCGTTCTCCTGCTCGCCATAACATTTCCGCCTCATTAAGGCTCTGGGACAGAATCAACGCCTCTTGACGTTGTTCTGAAGTTAGAAAAACATTGCGTGAGCTTAAGGCCAGTCCATCTTGTTCACGGACAATCGGGACTGGAATAATCTCAACTGGAAGATTAAGATCTTTTACCATCCGCTGGATGATCAGATATTGCTGATAATCCTTCTGCCCGAAAAAGGCGAAATCGGGTTGGACAATATGAAACAACTTACTAACAACCGTCACTACGCCACGAAAATGTCCGGGACGCTTAGCTCCGCAGAGTACTGAATCGAGTTGACCAACTTCTACATAGGTGACCATCGGGCGAGGATACATTTCCGCAGCGGTTGGATGAAAGAGTGCATCTACTCCTGCGATTCCTACTAAATGGGCATCTCGCTCTAGATCTCTTGGGTAACTCGAATAGTCTTCATTAGGACCAAACTGTAATGGGTTGACAAAAATACTCAGCACGACAAAGGCTCCGGATTGTTTGGCCCGCTCAACTAAGGCTAAATGTCCCTGATGCAGATAACCCATGGTAGGTATAAGTGCGATTTTCCTTCCCTGCCTTCGTTCCATAGCAACTATTTCACGTAATTCAGAAATATGTGAAGTTCTCTTCAAATCTATCTCTACCTTTCTTAATAACCTATTGCCCAAAGTCGTTAATTCGGCTTTTTAAGTAAAAGCTTCAACAAGTTTAATTCTTCCGGCGAATAGCTTAATCCCAGCTGGGCTTTCTTGTTTTCTCCCAGTTCCAAAGCTTTTAACCCTAATTCCTGATAAATCTCGACGAGTTTTGAGGGCATGTTGTCTAAATGACCTTGTACTACTTGGGCATCCCCGCGGGCAATCGGTCCAGTCAACGCTTGAGGTAATCCAACCTGTTCTAAATTAAAAAGAGTTCCTCTCATCAAGGGCAACAACGAAGCCAAGGCCTCCTCTGCTTGAATTCCCGCTTCAGCAAAAAGCTCTACCGCTAAAGAAGCTAGCACCACTAAATAATTAGAAGCTACCACCGCACCCGCATGATAAAGTGATTTTTGAGCAGCTAAAATAGGATGTGGAATTCCGCCCAAATCTTTGACGATTCTCTCCCCCAGTTCAGGGTTGTCTCCTTCGATCCCAAAATGAGTTCCTGAAAGAATGTTCAAGGCCTTCTCTACACTCGCAAATGCCTGAAGAGGATGTAACGATAAGCATTGTATGGGCAAACCTACTTCGACACGCAAAACATCCGAAGAGATTGATCCTGAACAGTGAATCCACACCTGTCCTGGTTTTACGAGTTTTTTTGTGACCAGATTCTCTGCAACCGTTCGAATCATCCCATCCTGAGTGGTAAGAAACAAAACATCTGCCGCAGGAACAAGTTCGTCTAAGGGGAGATGATTAATTTTCAAATAACTACTAAATCGCTCATACGAAAGACTACTTCGAGTATGAACCCCTATACATTCATGCCCCGCTTCTTCTAACCTTACAGCCAAGGCAGTACCTACGATTCCAGCTCCAATAATTCCAAATCTCATCTCGCCCCTCCAATTCACTATATTAAAATAAAAATACCCTCACAAACGTGAAGGTACTTCCTTTTCCCCTCCGTCTCGGTCATCTCGATCCAAGCGGGTTTTTCATTTTTGGTACGGGCACGAGTTTCGTGCCCGTACCATTTCGCAGTTGAACTTTCCACCTAAGCAGTACAACTCTTTCGATATCGTCTGCTAATTAGGCTGTCGTTGTAGATTCGCTAAGTCTAGAGCCCTATACTATATGAGTGGATGCACTTTTCCTTCTCCTGATACATCTGTAATGGATCTTCCCGATGGCAACACAAGTTTCGGTGCAATCTCTCGCAAAGGAGCAAGGACAAAAGCCCGATCTTCCAGATAAGGATGAGGTAGCGTTAACTCTTCAGATTCACTTACTCTATTATCATAAAGAAGAAGGTCAATGTCAATTGTCCTAGGACCCCAATGCAATTTACGCTCGCGTCCAAGCCTGAGTTCAATTTCTTGGCAAGCATGAAGCAGGTCTAAGGGTTCTAGGGTTGTTTCAACTTCTATGACTTGATTCCAGTACAAAGGTTGGTCCATGACCCCCCAAGGCTCTGTTTCATATATTCTTGAAGTGTTTACAATCTTTATCGTTGGGCTCATTAAAGCCGAAATTGCCTCTTCTAGATAATAGGCTCGGTCTCCAAGATTACTCCCCAACCCTAAATAAACCCTCATACTCTCTCTCCTGCCTCACGCCAAATTTCCACAGAAACATCTCTGAAAATCCCAGGAATTGGTGCCTGAGGTTTATGTACTTCTACCCGTATAGATGCACAGGAAAACTGGGCTAAGACACGTTGTGCTATCTCTTCCGCTAAACGTTCTACCAATTGATACCTGTCTTCGGTAACGCAAGCCTTAATAACTTGATAGACCTCTCCATAGTGAACAGTATCACCCACCTGGTCCGAAGAACCAGCCTGACACAGATCCAAGAAAATGTCCATATCAATTAAAAACCTCTGCCCCAAAACTTGTTCCTCTGGCAATACTCCATGGTATGCATAAAATTCTAGGCCGCGAAGGTGAATGGCGTCATGCCCCGACATAATGAACCCCTCTCTGTCCTCGAACAATGGCATCTGCCATTTGCACAGCCCTACTATTTGCTTGGACATCGTGGACACGTATGATATCTACCCCTGAAACAACCCCGAGAACGCTGGTTGCAAGTGTCCCCTCTAAGCGCTCATCCACCGTTTGGTTCAATGTCTTTCCAATCATAGATTTGCGAGAAGTTCCTAGCAATACCGGATGTCCCAGAGTTCTGAATTCCGCCAATCGGGCCATAACTTCCAGGTTTTGCTCTGTTGTTTTCCCGAATCCGATTCCCGGATCCACAATAATTTGATCTCCAGATAATCCCTGGGCTTCAGCAAGTTCAATACTGTTTCTTAGAAAAGTCAATATATCTCCCATGAGATGGCGATAAGTGGTCCCTTGTTGATTATGCATTATAATTACAGGGGCCTGATAATCTCCAACGACCCTAGCCATGTCCGGGTCTTTCTGCAATCCCCAAACATCATTAATCATATGAGCACCTGCTTCAAGCGCTTTGGCAGCGACGTTAGCCTTATAGGTGTCAACCGAGACTGGAATTGTCACCCGCTCTAGAAGCATCTTAAGTACTGGTTCTAAACGACACCATTCTTCCTCAGCACTCACCGCCTCATGCGTTGGTCGCGTTGACTCCGCACCGATGTCTAAAATATCGACGCCTTCCTTAACCATACGTTCTGCTTGTGAGATTGCATCTTCAATATTGAAGTACCTACCTCCGTCAGAGAACGAGTCCGGAGTAACATTTAAGATTCCCATGACCAAAGTTCGTTCTCCTAGCTTCAACTCCAAGCCACGACAGTTTAAGATGCGTGTTTTAGAAGGTTCCAAAGCTAAGATTAGCTGCTTAAGCGCATGCCCGATCGTCTTTAGCCCAAAAGGCTGGGCCAACACTTTACTTGCGAGATGTTCAAGCTGCCGAGTCGTACCAAGCAGCATAACATCTGTGGTCTCCACTTTATTGGTAATCACATCCCGGTGTACCGCTGCATCTCCGCCAACCGATAACATCTCCTGCTTAAGAATATGGGCCACTCGTAAAGGGACCTGCTCTAATTTTATTCCACGTCCTAATGCCTTCCCCGCCATATGAGCAATTCCTCCGGGGTCTGATCCAATTTGTTTTAAGGCCATTTTAGCTTCTACTAAATTATCTAAAGTAATCCACCGCATACTATAGGTTTGCATTGTATGCCCCTCCCCTTAATACATAATCTGTTTCATCGCATAGTTGAATTTGTAACATAGGGTTTGAGCTGAACAATGCCGACAATCTCTGGCCCAATCGTCCGCTAGGGCTAAGGCTTCTCCTAAAAGTGTCAAATTGTCCTCCGGATGCCGGCGGTGTTCTCGAATTCCCCTCAAAATAACTTGAATATCTTCAGAACTAAATCCACTTGCTTCAAGCAACGGGAGAGCCAGCCGCGCACTTACCTCTGCGTGATCTTCCCCAGTTTGATATTCTACCCAACGTCCAATATCATGAAGAAAGGCTGCTGCATATACTATCTCTTTTGGTAGAATCACTTCTCCTTTTTCGAGTATATATGAGTAAGCAACCCGAGCAACATTTAACCCATGGTCGAAGCCATGCTTACAAAACCGACGTTCCTTTTCTAATCCTACGATTCTTTCCATGTAGCAGATATAATCTTCATGTTCTATTAGCTGGTTGACGCGAGTCATCGAATTCAAAATATTGTCCAACTCCCAACATTTTATCACGTCTGCTAAATATCAGATTTAGTCCTAGAGTAAAAGCCCTGGGATTCACCCAAGGCCATACGTCCCTCTTTGAACAATCGCATATTAGTGCTAGATCGTCCAAAATCATCAATGCGAAATGTCCATATTCATAATATTATGATTTCTCTAGGACAAAGTCAATTACCTAAATGAAAATATTAAAAAATTTTAACTTTTTGAACATTAGGGGACAATCGGTTTTGCTTCCTTAAATACATACGCCCCCTTGTAGGATGGGATACTCAAGGTTTTCCTAGTTATGCTTACTGTCTGGCCATTTTGTTTCAGTGTTGAGGCCTCTAGTTTAGAAAAATAATCCAATAGGGTATCTTGATCCCCGATCGCATCCAATTCATAGGGAATTCCCTCAGTACGATTAATGGGTATAGTGTTCACTAAAATGGTCGAACTACCACTCAAAACAATGGCTGTCGAGCCAACAATCCGTTGACCGTTGATGCTGATTGCCTCAGCACCAGCGAATTTCAAGGTGTTAATCAGTCTAGCAATGTCATCTGGGCTAAGCGGAAAGAGGGCTTTTTGGCTGCGATCATCAATGCTAATCTGAATTCCTGGCCCCTCAACTGCTTGGATACCTTCAAGAATTTGCAATTGCTTCAGTTGAGCAAGTAGTTGAGGATCTGTTCCTACCTTTTTCCTAGCCGCATCCAATTGTTCTAATAAGACCCGATGATCTTCCTGAAGTTTAACATTTTGTGCCTGAGAATTGGAGAGTACCGATTTCATTTGGCCCATGCGCTCTGTACTAATTTGTTCCGCAGCCGATACATTTTTTTGGGTTTGTGCTTGAAGAGATATCAAAAAACCAAGGGCAATCGCCACCAAGGTGACGGGCAAGGCTAAACTTCTTTTCCAACGGTGCATTATGTTCCCTCCTTTACGGGTTCAGCATAATGATAATCTCGCAATCTGCCAGCCGGAATCACAACCTCATCTAGTACCTCAAGTTTACGTGTAATTCCATATTGTTGTTGAAAATCCCCAAGTTTATCCCAACCATAAAACTTAAGAGCAGCCGATAAATTATTCGCGTCACCAATAGCCTCAATTACATAAGGTGGCATTTGACGAGTCCCATTAATCTGAATATAAGATCCTCCACAGAATACCTCAGTATATGTCGTTACACGCTGGCCATTTACAGCAATCGCTTCCGCACCACCGTTCCACAAGGCGTTGAAGATCTCACGAATGTATTGTTCATGAATTAAAAAGTTATTGGGATCCTCTTGCCCAGTCGCCGCGCGTTTTGAATCATCAAGCGTTATCCGTATTGCAGGGCCACTAACTTTAAGCACACCAGCATTCATTTGAGCCTCTTGAAGTTGTTGATAGGCTAAGGTTGATGCGCTTTGACCCTGAAGGTACTTTGCCAACTCCTGCCGGATTCTTTCATTATCTTCGGAGATCTGCTGATTCTCTTGTTCCGTTTGAATGAGACTAGGTATTGCCGTTTCCTGTCGTGTCGCCTGACTACCAGCAGCTCCCTGGGTTTTGAGCAGAATAACAAAAAGAAATCCTATCAAGATAGAAGCCAACCCTAGTAAAGACCGCTCTTTTTTTTCTAGCTTCATCCAGAACACCTCCATAGAGTATCTACTTCGGAAAAAGGACACCCCTGCGGGCGTCCTTATTGCTTATTCACTCAACCATTCATCGCCAACTTTGCGATAGTTTATCAGTTCTTCCGGCTTAAAATATAGTCCAATCTCTCGCTCAGCGCTTGTTACGGAATCCGATCCGTGGATCACATTACGACTAATATCCATCGCATACATTCCTCGGATGGAGCCGGGATTGGCGTTTGCTGGATTTGTTGCCCCCATGAGCTCGCGGGCTAAAGCCACTACGTTTTTCCCTTCCCACACCATCGCAACAACCGGGGAAGACATAATGTATGTGACAGTCGGTTCGAAGAACCCTTTGCCTTTGTGTTCTGCATAATGTGCTTCCGCCAAAGTTCGATCCACTTGAAGCAACTTCATTCCAGCAAGCTTGAAGCCCTTTTCCTCGAAACGTGTAATTACTGCTCCAACTAACCCCCGCTGAACCGCATCCGGTTTCAGCATAATAAATGTTCTCTCCATATAGTTTATTCTCCTCTCATCATTGGGCTTTATTCGATTTTATTTAATTCATCTTCTAGAGTATGCCGTGGTAACTCTGTAGCTTGTTCGCTTTTATGTTCTATCGTATTTTGCGAATCCTCCACGGTCTTTTCTTGGTTTATTGAAACCTCGGTGTGATCTTCTGCTTTTGCTGGGACATCAAACCTAGCCATCAAGACGGCAAAAGCCGTGACATCAAGTGTCTCTTTCTCCATCAATGCTTCAGCAATAGCATGTAATTTCTCAATATTTTGCCGAATTAGATTTTGAGCTTTTTGATAGCAGTCATCAATAATGCGACGAGCCTCTTTATCAATTGCATAGGCTACAGTATCGCTATAACTACGATCACGGGAAATATCTCGTCCGAGAAAAACCTGTTCTTCTTTGTGACCAAAGGTTAGCGGACCAAGTTCCTCAGACATTCCCAACTCGGTTATCATTTTACGAACTATCCCTGTGGCCCGTTCTAGGTCATTTGAGGCGCCAGTACTGATTTCATGAAGAACTACTGCTTCTGCGACACGTCCGCCAAGTAACATAGTCACTTGGTCAAGCAGTTGAGATTTAGTCATATAATTACGATCTTCTTTAGGAAGAAGAAGTGTATATCCTCCAGCCCTTCCGCGCGGGATAATCGATACCTTGTGCAAGGGGTCCGTATGAGTGAGCAGTTCACCCAGTAAAGCATGCCCTGCCTCATGATAAGAGACAAGTTTTCTCTCGAACGCACTTATCACCCGACTCTTTTTCTCTGGTCCCGCAATAACCCGTTCAATTGAATCTTCCATTGTCTGCTGTCTAATTTGAGTTTCACTCCGCCGAGCTGAAACAAGTGCCGCTTCATTAATCAAGTTGGCTAGGTCGGCACCTGTAAAACCGGAGGTCCGTCGAGCAATAATCTCAAGATCAACATCCTTCGCCAAAGGCTTACCCTTCGCATGGACTTTAAGAATCTCTTCTCGCCCTTTTACATCTGGAACATCGACAACTACTTGCCTATCAAAACGACCCGGGCGCAAGAGGGCCGGATCAAGGACATCTGCTCTGTTTGTAGCTGCGATGATAATAACTCCATCATTACCGTTAAAACCATCCATCTCCACAAGAAGCTGGTTAAGAGTCTGTTCACGTTCATCATGCCCGCCACCTAAGCCAGCACCCCTTTGACGCCCAACAGCATCGATCTCATCAATAAATACAATACACGGGGCACTCTTCTTAGCCTGTTCAAACAAATCACGAACCCGAGAAGCTCCAACTCCGACAAACATTTCCACAAAGTCTGAACCACTGATGCTAAAAAATGGCACTCCTGCCTCCCCAGAAACAGCTCGGGCAAGTAGAGTTTTACCTGTTCCAGGAGGACCGAAAAGCAAAACCCCGGTTGGAATCTTAGCTCCTAATTCATTAAACTTTTTAGGGAATTTCAAGAATTCAACGACTTCCTGAAGTTCTTCTTTAACCTCATCTGCACCAGCAACATCAGCAAAGGTTACCTTCTTCTTGTCCTCTCCGACCAAACGTGCTTTACTCTTGCCAAACTGCATCACCCGGTTTCCGCCGCCCTGGCTCTGTTGCATCATAAAGAAAAACAAAGCCACTATGACCAATATCGGGAGCAATGTAGACAGGAGGCCGAACCACCACGGAGACTCCGCTGGAGGTGTTAAAGTTAGAGGAAGTCCATGGGAGTATAAATCCGCAGTAAGTTGTGGATCACTAGCAAACCCAATTACCTCATGCTTTGTGTCATCCTTCATCGTTACCGTATACTTAATGGTATTGTTGTCAATAACACCGTTGACATCCTTAACTTGGTCCTCAACAACAGCTCTTTTAAAAGTGTTGTAATCCATTGCTAGATCTTTATTAACGGGAGGGGTCGACCATTTTATTAACACAATTGCCATGAGAATTATAAGTATATAGATTGTTGCATTTTTAAAGACCTTCAAGTATGGTCCTCCTCTCTAGTGGGCAAATGCCTCATTAAGAAGCAATTCTATATATTATACCACGCTGTTTTGGGTTTTACAATGAATTCAAATTAGAACCCTAAGCCAAGCGTTTAAGTACGCAATAAACCCTTTTAGTATTCTGATCCGGTTGACACAAGTCACTTTGACGAACACCGGGAATCCAGAGCACCTCCGCTCCGAAAGCAATCAATGGCAGTGAATTTCTTACATCAATGGGTATATTCTCTTCTTGGAAAATCTTTTTCAAAGGTTTATGTCCGATACCTTGAAACCACATTTTGTCTCCTTGCCTCCGAGTACGACACACTAACCGTTCTGGAAGCTGACCTAAACGATCGTGGCTAAAAACCGCCACCTTAGTTTCGTTTTTATGGAAAGTTTCATTCTCGGAAGCAAGTTTTGATTCTTCGAACAAACCAATCTGTAATTTTGTACTCGGAAGGGAGAACCAGCGTCCCATGTCTAAAGTGATTTCTGGAAAGGCCCGCTCTAAGATCTGTTGGTTATTAATATTCTCGTCACTTGGCTGACCCAGAGAGACAGCAGAATAACTAAACCAAATACCTGCGTCTGTAACTTTTACAGTCATCCCTGGCAGATCCTGCTTCCAACCAGGCCGTCCCTTTGATCCCATAATTTTTGCAACATAGGTAAATCCTAACCCCCGAGGTTCTTGGGTAACTAACATTGCCGCTCTGCGTAACAGTCGGGAAAGAATCGCTGCAGGCTCAGTAAAGACATCACGACTTAAGCCAATCGTACCGCCAGAATCTCTAATGTGGTAGTGTTTCCAGGCCACCTCCACTTGTTGAGCTAAATATTCTTCATCCCAGCGGAGAAGTTCTCCCATACGCCCTAAAGCCTCCTGAAGTCGAGGATTGTAATCTTTCTCCAATTCAGGTAACAGTTCAAGCCGAATTCGGTTACGGATATAGACTGGTTCTTCATTTGAATGATCAAGAGCGTAAGGCAGATCCTCTCGCGCACAGTAGTCTAGAATATCTGCTTTCCTAAAGGTCAACAGGGGGCGAATGATCGAGTCTTTGGTCGGATATATTCCAGCTAAGCCTGCCGTCCCACTTCCTCTGAGTAACCTATAGAGAATCGTCTCTGCTTGGTCACCCAGATGGTGGGCTGTTGCAAGCAGGGCACATCCCTCCTTGCTCATGTCCTCTCTCCAGCGAGCGTAACGCCATTCCCTGGCCGCCTCTTGGAATGATTGCCCCATAGCCTCAGCATACCTCTTTGAATCGAAACGGTGCACAATACAAGGCGTCTCCCACTTTGCTGCCATAGTCTGAACTAGGTCCACCTCATTATCTGACTCTTTCCGAACCCCGTGATGAACGTGTGTTAAAACCAAGGAATTCCCTCTTCTACGTTCCTCTTGTACATATCGCCAAAGGATATGACTCAATGCTATAGAGTCCGGTCCACCTGATACCGCAACCATGATTTTAGTGTTCGGGGGGATTAATTGAGGTAATACGTGTGTGCGCAGTTTTTCGTATATGTTTTTCGCCCCCCTTCTGAACCAAACGCAAAGGAACTGTTGCAATCGCTATCCCAACCGCAATTGCGCCTGCAGCAAACAACGTCTCCGTCCCTTTTGTCAAAGCCCCAATAAAATTACCCTTTACCAAAGCTAACATCGTAGAATATGCGCCTGCTCCCGGTACCAAGGGAATAATCCCAGGCACTGCAATAATTAAAACAGGAACACGAAACATACGAGCTCCCCCTTCTGCCAAAAGTCCAATTCCCAGCGAAGAGAAAAAGATAGCTGTGTTCGTACCTCCAAGTGACCTGAAAACCAGCCACCCAATTGTTCCAGCCAAAGCGCCTGGCAATAAGTAACGGACAGGAACATTAAAAACCACCGCAAAAGCGAGCGCAGCGATGAAGGCAACTGTGATTTCTGTCAGCATTCACTCTACCTCCATTGTTCAAGATTACTTTTACTTTTACTTTTACTTTAACATTTACAACATTAACATTCTCTCCGTTTAAACACAACGGCATACTTAGTCAGAATGTCCAAAAATCCCACAAAACAATAAAATTTTAAAAGCCTCGGCGAAGGCGGCTGCCTAGTTGCGCTTATACCACAGAAAGCATGTAACAAAGTTATGCTTTCTGATAAGTACTAGAAAAGGCCCTGATTGCTCAGGGCCCTTAAAATCCTCTATTAGTTTAAGATATTTTTCGTTTAATTCTAGAACAAGCCGCTGACTTTCCCGGTTTTGGTATCAACGTCTACTCTTCTAAAGCCAGGGTCAGAACTCGTACCAGGCATCAAGGTGATTGTTCCAGCCATTGGACAAAGGAACTTAGCTCCACCATAAACTAAAACGTCGCGAATTGGTAATCTCCAGCCTGTCGGAACGCCTTTTAAAGTGGGATCATGAGATAAGCTCAAATGAGTTTTTACCATCATCGTCGAGAAATCTGCATAATGTGCATCAGCTTCAAATCTCTCAGCCTTAGCTAGAGCTTCAGGAGCCCAGTCTACGCCGTCTGCACCATAAACCTCTTTAGCGATCAGCTCGACACGTTGACGGAGAGGCATTTCTAACGGATAGAGGCATTTGAAATCAACTTTTTCTTTACAAGCTTCGATAACGGCATCCGCTAATTCCAAAGCACCGTCTCCGCCTTGACCCCAGTGATTGGAGTAAGCACAACGTGCTCCCGCGTCTTTAGCAATTTTCTTAACCAAGTCAATTTCTGCTTGGGTATCAGTGTGGAAACCATTGAGACAGACAACTGGAATAATTCCGGATTTCTTAACTGTCTTAAGATGATGAAGTAAGTTAGCGCACCCTTTTTCCACGAGTTCAAGATTTTCTTGAGTGTACTCTTCTGGTATTGGCCGACCTGGTACCACAGCTGGGCCGCCACCATGCATTTTTAATGCCCGGACTGTAGCTACAAGAACAGATACATTTGGAATCAAGCCACTCAAACGGGCTTTAACATTCCAGAATTTTTCAAAACCGATATCTGCGGCAAATCCGCTTTCTGTAACATGATAATCAAACATCTTGAGACCAAGGCGGTCAGCGATGATGGAAGACTGGCCGATAGCAATATTCGCAAACGGACCCGCATGAATCATAACAGGTTGACCTTCAGCAGTAAAACAGATCGTTGGATTAATTGTATTACGCATCCAAGCGGTCATTGCACCAGCAACTTCTAAGTCTTCAGTGGTAACCGGTTTGCCGGTCTTACTATAAGCAACAATAATTTTACCAATCCTGTCTCTCAAGTCAGGGAGATCTTTAGCAATCGCCAAAATAGCCATCAACTCTGAACCAACGGCAATTCCGAATTTGGACTGCATTTGGAAACCATCTTTTTTGCCGCCAATCCCGATAATAATATTTCTCAAGCCTTGAGCTGCAAAATCTATGATCCAACCCATTTCCACATTCTTAGGGTCTATGTCTAAGCGCTTCAAGCCCCGTTTAGCTAACTCTTCATCAGTATAGTTAGCCTCATGCTGCATCCTAGCATTAAGGGCAACCATAGCGAGGTTGTGAGCGTTCATAATATCATTGATATCCCCGGTTAAACCCAAGGAAAACTCAGTCATCGGGATTAATAGGGCGTTACCACCACCAGCAGCTGTTCCCTTAATATTCATTGTTGGTCCGCCAGACGGTTGTCTTAACGCGCCGCCAACGTTCATGCCTCTCTTAGCAAGTCCCTCAATCAAACCTAAAGAAGTCGTAGTTTTTCCTTCGCCTAATGGTGTCGGCGTGATGGCTGTCACTTCAACATAGAAGCCATCCGGCTTATCTTTGAGGCGCTCCATCATTTTTAGGAAGTCCACTTTCGGTGTTCTTCCGTGAGGAATTAACTCATCTTTTTCCAGAGACAGTTTTTTGACCAAATCGTCAACCGTGGGCATGTTCTTTTCGGCCTCTTCGGCAATCTGCCAGTCCTGTAGTTTAGTCGCATCCCAAGCCATCTTAACACTCTCCTCAATTTAGTTTTACTCTTTCCTGGAAATCCAAGAATAGAAACCTTTGCTAGGATCTTTATAAAGACACAATAGTTTGATTCGCCATAAAATTCTGTTTTCCTTCTTTAAATTGAATAATTTATCTGCGGTGGAATCATAGTAGGAACCTATTTCCGCGAGACCTATCCTAATCATAGCATCTCGGAACCACCTTTTGCCTAACATATTCTTGCTCATTTTGAGACATTTCTGTCTTTTTGTGCGAGGAGCCTTAAGGTAAATTCCCACCAATCCACAAATAAAGTGTCAAAACAGACCCGACACCCGAAGCGATTGCAAGCGCAACCCCAAACGCTTCCACTCCGCGAACTGATGCCGAAATAAGATCTTCGAATAGGGCATCCCTGACTGACGTCGTGATCGCTAAGCCAGGTGCCAACACCATAATTGAACCAATGACTGCCAAATCGAATTGAACCCCCGGCCAAAATTGTCTGATCGCCAGATTTGCAAGAGCAGTCACCGCACCGGCAATCGCTACCGAAACGAAATTTAGAATCTCCTTTCTCTGAAGGAATTCCATTACAAACATGACCAATAACCCGGTAACCCCAGCCACAAAAACAGAACCCTTATGGGCTCCTAATAAATAACTGAAAGCAGCACTACCGCTTGCTCCCGCTAAAAGACGAATCCCTGTGGGATACCGCCTTGGCAAGCGATCTACCTTCAACAGCTCCTCATATGCAGTTTCAACCGTTAAGATTTCTGCTGAGAGTTGCCTTGAAATCCGGTTTACCTCTAGTACTTTGGCTAGGTTAAATCCACGGCGATGAATTCGGACAACGCGAGTATTTGTCTTCAACCCCTCGTTTATTGTACAAAATATCCCTTGAGGAATTGCAAAGACGTCCGCGGTTTGCGCTCCACCTGCCAGGGCCATGCGTATCATGGTCTCCTCAACACGAAAGGTCTCTCCACCATTCTCTAAAATCAATTGTCCCGCCAAAAGGACAAGCTCAGCAACATCAGCCATATAAATTATCACTCGTTCCAATAGTTTTTTCGAATAACAAGAATGATTCCATCATCATCCAAGGCTCCCCCACTTAGCTCTCTGGCTTCCTGTCCAATGAGATCGGCGATTTCCTGAGATTTGTTAAAGGTTGTTTTCTCCAAATAATCACGAATCCAATCCGTACCTTCTTTTAAAACGTCTTGCACCCCATCCGTTAATAAAATCAACGTTTCTCCACTCTGCATCTCTGTCTCAATAACCGGTGTGTCAATTTGATTTAAGATACCTGCCGGAAGGCTAGACGAGGTGAAAGATTTCACTCCGTCAGGTGTGATCAAATAGGAGGAAGAAGCTCCCACTTTAATGAGTTTCAGATCGGCTGATTCTAAGTCAAGAATTGCCATATCAATCGTTACGAAACTTTCTTCGGGGGAACGCAGCACCAAGATGGAGTTAAGTGCCTGAATTGCACCCTCTGGATCAAACCCTGTCGTCAGGAGCTGCTCAAGGAGGGTCAACGCCGTTGCACTCATCTTAGCCGCGCTCTCTCCCACACCCATTCCGTCACTTAGAATAAAAGCATGCTGTGTTGTAGCGAATGCTATAGAGGCATAATTGTCCCCACTCATAGCATTTCCAGTTTTCGTAAATGTGGTTACACCTACATCAAGAAAATGGCGACGACGGCGAGCTAAATTTGATGGCTTTACTACTTCCCAGTTATGCTGGGTGTGCAGCTCTTTAGCAAGATTTCCTATAACTTGCGAGACGTTAAGGAACTGACGTGACAATGCTTCCTGATTCAAGACTAGACGTCGACGCCACGTCTCCTGACTCTTTTCTTGTTCAATTATGAATTGCACGCCTAACAACATTTCCTTTAGTCGTCCGCAATGACGTTTCCATTCAACGGGTAGATTCTTCAATTTAACATCAGCTTGGCTCTCGATCATTCCAAAAAGTTCGAAGAAAATATGGTATGTTTTATAAAATTCTCGGTTCCAGCAGGCATCCATAGTTGGGCAAGAATGACAGACACGCTCTACCAACACGTTCATGAGTTCCGGAATTTCCGGGCGCATCTCAAATGAATCTGCTTCAGCGGCCTGATAGCTTAGAGCAATCTGATCAAAGATCTCTGCCAAAGCCTTTACTTTCGAGACGGTTGTTTCAACCTCTGGAATCACCTTTGGTTTTAAAAAATCCTTTTGGGGAGTTGCTCCCGGCCATAGAAAAAAGAGTAAAAGACCAACTGTTGATGAAATTAGTTGTGTATATATTGCCTCTTGCCGCAAAAAGACTGTTAACATTAGCATAACTGCAATAAAAGCTGTTCCAATTCCGATCTTGCCAAATCGGCGAAATGCACCTGTGCAAAATCCAGCCAAACCATAAATTCCAGCATCCATGAGGTTTTGGGTATTTAAGGTTAATTGAGGCATAAAACCAAGAATTCCCCCAACACCCGCTGAAGTCCCCGCTCCGTACCGCTCCGATATAAATAAAGTAAAGAAACTTAACAGAACCACGGAGAAATTAACGCCTATAACTTGAACGCCTTGTAGGCCACTGATTACCCCAATAAGGATAAAAAGCCAGGCAATTCCTTGTTCACGCTGGAATTCGCCCCTCCAAATAGCCTCCTGATGGCCCATCGCAAACCAGAAAATAATTGCAAACCCTCCTGCCAGAACACTATGAAGACCGACTGTTAGAAACGCATAGAGGTCCGGCCTTGTTAGGTTAATAGCTAGAGAGGAAATGAGCGCTACCATTAAACCAGTCAGGGTAACTAAATATATTCCCTCGTGCTTTTTCTTGCGTATGTGAGGCAAGATTACCGTCAACGCCGCCAGTATTACCATAACTTGTAGGAAAAAAGAAATGTCTTTCAGTGAAATCACGCCGATTAGAACACCCAGTAAACCAAAGAAAAATCCACTTTCACCTCTTAGGAGCAACGCTGCCCCAAATGCAACTCCGAAGGGATGAAGGCTCAAAATACTGCCTCGCGCCAACAAACCTCCCAGAACCAGTGGAAGGAACGCGCTTTCCATTGAAATTCGACTGCGCAGGCCTTGATCTAACTTTAACGTTGCCCATTCTGCCATAACGTCACCTCTTACCTATTTATGGTAATATTATAGCTCACATATATAGCAAAGCTTGTCTAGTAAAGTCAGTAAAGCCCAGCAACTTTCGACGTTGTTCATAATAATTCTCTATATAATTCCGCCTTAACCCCATAGCACTCTTAAATGTACCGGCATTTTCTCAAAAACGATATAGAAAAACTTGGCTGGCGCCCACACGCGAAGACACTGTCTTCGCACGTATTAACCCTTCTTTTTAGCCACATGCGCAGCGGCGGCCTTAGTTGCCGCTTAAAAATTCTTTTGTTCTTGTCTAGATATAAGAAAAACCGCCTTTCGGCGGTTACTTACTAGTATCTACTTGAACCTCTGCCTCCACGTTTAGAATCTGTGGCCCGACGAAATTCTGTCTGACGCTCATCACTGTCTTTTATAAACTTAGCCAATTTATCCTCAAAAGATACGGTTGGCGGAAGACGGCGTTCACGGCTCACATTACGAATAGTAGGATTTGCTTGTTTAATTGAAAGCCCGATTTTCCCCTTTTCATCAACGTGAATGACTTTCACTTTAACATGATCCTGTTCCTTTAAATAATCTCGGACGTCTTTGACATAAGCATCAGCGACTTCCGAGATATGTACGAGTCCGGTTACTCTATCCGGCAATTCAATAAATGCTCCAAAGTTCGTGATCCCTGTCACGACTCCTTCAACAATAGTGCCAACGTCAATGGCCATACGAAGTAAACTCCTCCTTGTGATGATCTATCTATACTTACTCTATATTATATGCAGCACATTTCATGCCTGTCAAGGTGAAGAAGAACAATGTAGGGTACTAATTCTTGGGAGAAATGAGAATTTCGCCATGTTTTACGAGTCCTAACTGTTCTCGAGCCAATTTTTCAATGTAACTTGGGGTATTTAACTGAGTAATTTCTTCATGAAGAAGTTTCTCCTGCTGAAGCAAGGTTACCTTTTCCTGATTCAAACTTGCTAATTGTCCTTCGACCTGAGAACGGAGTTTCCATATTTGCCATGCTGAGCTACCGATTACTGCAATTGTAAAACAAAGAACAAGGGCAGAACCGCTACGAAGTCGAACCCGCTGCCCATTTTTTGTCTTAATCTTCTGATGAGCCCTCTTCATCCGATTCCTCTCCTCCTAAACCAAGCTCTCCGCCCGGGATAATACACACAATCTCATAACCTTTGCTTCGCGCACGAGTTAATAAAGTTGCTACTGAACTTTGACTGAGATGAAGTTGTTTGGCAATGCTTTCAAGAGACCTTCCACTTTCTTTAAGAATCACCGCTTGGCGTTCTCTAAAACTTAGTTTTTCCAGACCCCTAATTTCAAGTTGCACTGTGGCACGCCCTTGCTAAAAAGTTATACACAAAGTGTGGATAATCTGTGGACAGATCACTTACAAACCATGGACATATTGATAGTGTAACTCCATTATAGCTACTCTCCATTAGGGAATCAATCCCCCTGGAAAATTTTACCCATTAATATTGGGTGGCAAGAGACGCCTCCACCAATCCTTCACCCTCCTTTTCATACGCGAAATTGGCTCCACGAGGATAAATTCTCCGATTCGATAGAGGAGCAGACTGAACCAGTGTAATATTGCATAGGGTGGTCGCATGATAAAAATGAGTCCTCTAATCGGAATTTTGATTCCCCTGTGGATAAGATCCGCCAAGTACTTCATAACCCAATAGATTCCAAAGAAGCAGCGCACGGAAAAACGGCTTAATATTCTAAGATATAGAAATAGGCCCAGCAAGCTGCCCCAAATAATATAAAAACGAAAGGCCAGCGCATTTGCCCTTTCAAAAAAACGGAAAAGAATAAACAACGCAACTAAAGAAAAAAGCACATCTCCTATAAAAGTCAAAACCCGTCCCCAACCTTGCCAATGTCGAAACGAACGATAAAAATCAAAAATAAATCCTACAGTCGCCCCCGCCACAATTACCCAAAAAAACGTTACAAACTCTGAGATTGTTCTTCCTCCTTCCCTCTGACTATCAAGGCCTTGTTAACGGAAAACCCGGTTCAAAAATCCTTGACGAGAACCTCCGTTGGAACTTCTTTGATAGATCAAAGCACCGACATGCCCCTCAATATCAACCAAACCCTGCTCGAGACTAAGCAATTTGATACCTAACTGGTCCCCTTTAATACTCAATATTCCAAGTTCGGTTTCCAGAACGATTTCCTTGGGGTCAAAGGACTGAACCTTGTGTACTCCTGTCAACGCAATTTGTTCTCGATTTTCCATGACAAGGCGATGTCCTTTGCCAACTTTGTCCACCATGCCCCATCCCCCTAACTCTATTTCTTCATAAACCCTATTCGCCTTGCTCGTCCTTTAGAAGTCAGTTTCTAGAAGGAAGTAAGGAAGAAGAGTCCTATGGACACTAATGCGCTTTGCTGCTTTGAGAATAATCCCTCCACTGACTTGGCTCTCGATTAAAATTAGGATCTGGGAAGGATTTATATAAAGAAACTGACATTAACCTATAGGTTCAAATTAGAATAAAAAAGACAGAGTCTTCAACATTAAGACTCTGTCCTTCGTTCATCCCGAATCAATTCATAGAGCGTTTGAGCTTCGTTGGCCCTTATACTGTTTGGTGTTGCTAATACCTGAACTTCAATAACGTGATTTCCCATCTCCAAGATGACTCGGTCTCCCACCTTGATTTCTGCTGAAGGTTTGACAATTCGTCCATTGATTTTGATCTTTTCCCCATCGCAAACATCTTTGGCAATCGTGCGACGTTTAATAAGGCGAGAAACCTTTAAATATTTATCAATACGCATGTATACCCCCCTTTTAGAGAAGACTGGCGCCGCTACAGGTTACACTTATGCGCTAGCTATAACAAGAATGCTCTGAATGGTACTAAAAATCAGGTTCCAGAAAGAACCTGGAACCTGATTTTTAACGATATCCGAAGACTCATTTTTGGACCGCATCCTTGAGTGCCTTACCAGCTTTGAAGCCAGGTACCTTGGCCGCAGGAATCAAGATTGTTTCCTTAGTTTGTGGATTTCTTCCGGTTCGTTCCGCACGCTCTTTGACTTCGAAGGTCCCAAAACCAACCAGTTGCACCTTCTCACTTTGTGCCAAGGACTCCTCGATTACCTCGAAAACAGCTTTGACTGCCTTTTCTGCATCCTTCTTGGACATGTCAGCCTTTTCTGCAACAGCGCTAACTAATTCCGCCTTATTCAAAATAGTCCCTCCTAAAATAACTGATCTTATCACGACAATTATATTTCGCGATAAATAACCAATCTCCTGCTTTTTTAGGTTATATCACATTAATTTACTTCTTTTTTCTTGAGATTTTGCCTTTTCCCAGTAAACATCCATTTCATCCAGAGAAAGTTTATGGAAATCCAGACCTTCTTCTTGACTTAAATCAACCATTTTCAGGAAACGATTTTGGAACTTATGTATGGTATCTCTGAGAACTTCTTCAGCATCAAGCTTTAAAAACCGAGATAAATTCACAAGAGCAAACATCAAATCGCCGAGTTCTTCGCGAATCCCTATTCCATCGGCTAAAGCATTTTTAAGCTCTTGTAATTCTTCCTGAACTTTCTCCCAAGGACCCTGAATATCTGACCAATCAAACCCTATCTTGGCCACTCTACGTTGGGTTGAAGTAGCCAACATCAGAGCCGGTAAACCCAAGGGATCCTGGAAGAAGGCTACCTTTTCATTTCCACTTGCCTTCTCTTCTTTCTTGATTCTATCCCAGGTCAGGATGACATCATCGGATGTTTCGGCCTTCTCCTTCCCAAAAACATGAGGATGCCTACGAATCATCTTTTGAATAATACCATTAAGTACGTCCTGGAGTTCAAATTCACTTGCCTCGGAAGCAAGTTGAGTATGAAAAACTACTTGTAATAATAAGTCTCCCAACTCTTCGCACAAATTATACATATCTTGTTTCTCAATCGCATCAATGACTTCATAACTTTCTTCAATCAAACATGATTTTAATGTATCGTGTGTTTGTTCACGGTCCCATGCACATCCTTCCTTAGAGCGTAAGGTCGCCATTACTTTGGTCAACTTAGAAAAGGAGATCACTTCTGAGTTCGGCGGCAAAACAATCGTGGTTAAGTGATCGTATGTTCCATGATCCATCTCGTAGAGTGGCAGCCTGTCCACCCGTTCGAGCTGGGTACCTAGGGCCTGTGCAACATACACCCAGGCATCATCCGGGTACGAAGTCATGAGATCCAATTTGACCTCAGAAGCAATCAATTTATTGTACACCTGAGGAATAATAAGCCATTCCTGCCCGGTCAACCCTACGTCTCTAAGGGCATCATAATTACGTATTAATACTCCATCAATCGGATCGAACTTTAAGACTCTAAAAATCTCATCTACAAAACTCACAGCTGGATGGATCACGATTTCATAATCCTTCGCGAGCTTTTCTCCGATAAGTTGAACGGTTTTTTCCGCAACCATAGGATGCCCAGGAACTGCGTAGATAACCTCAGTGCCCTTTTGCAACTCCATTCGCAACAGTTCCGTAATTCTTTCATAAACCGCCTCGAAGGAGGATTCCG
>NZ_MASS01000052.1 GCF_001707885.1 Desulfosporosinus cupriresistens
AACAGTAGAACGCGGTGTTCGCATTATTGCCTTATTGATCAAAAGACTGAAAAACTACTGATTTTGATTATAGTTGATTAAAATACAATATTTTTTAGGGAGTGAAGTATATGTCTTTGGAACAATTAAACTCAAACCGTTTCGAAGAAATTATCTATGATAATTGTGAACCCTCTTTGGTGATCTTTTCGAGAAAAGACTGTCATGTATGTAAAGAAGTCGTTCCAATGTTAGACGAATTAAAACCTCAATATGAAGGTCGATTTGGGTTCTATTATGTTGATGTTGAAGAAGACAAGACTTTATTTCAACGGTTTTCATTGAAAGGTGTTCCTCAGGTTCTCTTTTTTCGTGAAGGCGAGTATCGAGGAAAAGTGGCTGGCAAAGTTGAAGAGGAAACCATTGCAGAGAAAATTGCAGAAGTCCTGGGCGTGTAATCAAATTTAAAGGGGATGTAGAAGACGTGGTTAATAGTTATGATTTGATTATTATTGGGGGTGGCCCCGCCGGACTTTCTGCTTCTATTTATGGTGGTAGGGCTAAGCTTAAGACTTTAGTGATTAATAAAGGGACGATCGGCGGTTTAGCGGATACAACGAGGGAAATAGTGAATTATCCTGGATATAGGCAAGTTAGTGGACCGGATCTTATGAAAGATTTCCAGAAGCATGCTGAGCATTTTAACGTTGAATTTTTAAAAGAAGAGGTAACCAGTGTCGATTTTTCTCAAGAAGTGAAAATAATTAAAACCAAAAAGGGAAAGGAATTCACCGCTAAAGCCGTTATTTTGGCCTGTGGCAGTGAGCCTAGAATTTTAAACATCCCTGGCGAAAAAACACTGCGGGGGAGTGGCGTAGCGTACTGTGCGACCTGTGATGCCGAGTTCTTTGAAGGGGAAGATGTTGTTGTCGTTGGGAGTGGTGACCAGGCGATTGAAGAAGGCATGTATATTACCAAATTTGCCCGTAAAGTAACCGTGATTGTTTTACATGATAAAGGTATTCTCGATTGCAATAAAGTAAGTGCTGAAAAAGCATTCAATAACGAAAAGATGGAGTTTATATGGAACTCAACTATTGAAGAGGTTCTTGGAAAAGAAAATGTCGAAGGGGTAAAAATCAAGAATCTAAAAACAGGTAGTTCATCCGAACTTACCTGTCAGGGTGTATTTTTCTTCGTCGGTATGATTCCCTCAACCCGTTTTTTAAAAGATAGCGGAATTGAGATGGACAAGAGCGGGTATATCCCTGTCGATGACCGTATGGAAACGAACCTCGAAGGGATCTATGCGGTTGGTGACAATCGAGTGAAATATTTAAGACAAGTTGTGTCTGCAGCCGGTGATGGTGCGACCGCAGCCGTAGCGGCTGAGCGAGCTATTGACGAAATCAATTATTTTAAGTCGAATATTCTTCAAAGTGATAAAAAGGTTTTATTATTATTTTTCAATGTCTTAGTCAATGAAAGCTTAGAATTCAGCACCTTATTAGAAAGCCTGATTAGTGATAATGGTGATGAATATAAAATATTTAAAGTTGATATGGCAACAAAGAAGAATCTTGCTGGAAAATATGAAATAGAAAAAGTTCCCGCAGTTGTTGTATTGGATAAAGGGAAAGAAATCAAGCGTCTGGACTGTAGTCTGGATAAAGAAAAACTAAAATCTCAATTGGGCTCTATTCCTTGTAGAGCATGCTGAAGCAAAAACAAAAGTGACAATCCTTAGTAGTTCAAATCTATATTATTGAGGGGTTGTTTCGATGAAATACTTTGGAGAAGAGGCATTGGGTCTTGTTGAAACAAGAGGTATGGTTCCGGCAATTCAAGCGGCGGATGTCATGTGCAAAACTGCTGACGTTGTTCTTGTTTCGTATGAAAATGTGGGTTCCGGGCTTGTCACGGTTATGGTTAAAGGTGATGTGGCAGCAGTGAGGTCAGCTGTAGAAAACGGTGCAGCTGCGGCAGCAGCCATTGGTGAAGTGACGGCCTCCCATGTCATGCCACGTCCCATCAGCCGGGTAGGCAAGATTGTTACGAGACATGACATTGATGCGGAATGAACATCGATTGTTTTAGAAAGGGGAGCCTGTGTGGACAAAAATGGTGCCTTAGGGTTCATAGAAACGTATGGCCTTGTTTCAGTGCTGGAAGCTGCAGATGCCATGTGCAAAGCTGCGGATGTGGAGTTGGTTGGTTATGAAAATGTGGCTTCCGGTTTGATTTCCGTTGTTGTTCGTGGTGACGTGGGAGCGGTGAAAGCGGCTGTCGAGGCTGGCATCAAAGAAGCCAGCAAGGTAGGCCAGATCTATAGCTCCAATGTCATTGCCAGGCCTCATGCAGACATAGAAAAGATTGTCGCCAAATACGTTATTGACTGGTAAATGACTCATTCGATTAAACCTATAATTCTCTGCGAGTGGGAAGGGGGGAGTGAATGAGATATGCATAGAATTGACAATGATTTGCTCTCCGTTCAAGAGGCTCGGATTCTTGTAGAAAACGCCCGCGAGGCGCAAAGGATGCTGGCAGCTTTTCCTCAGGAAAAATTAGATGAAATTGTTAGAAATATGGCTGAAACAGCTTATAAATATGCGCAGGAACTTGCCATCATGTCCCATGAAGAAACGGGATTTGGCAAATGGCAGGACAAGTTTGTCAAAAATGTTTTTGCTAGTGATTTTCTCTATAAGAAAATCAGGGACCTGAAAGTTGTCGGTGTAATTCGTGAAGACAAAGAAAATAAAACCATGGATATCGGGGTGCCCGTTGGAGTGATCGTCGCGTTGCCTCCCTCAACTAACCCTGTGTCCACAACAATATATAAAACCCTGATTGCCATAAAATCGGGTAATGCCATTATTTTTTCTCCTCATCCTAAGGCTAAAAAAACAATCGCCAAGGTACTTGATCTGCTTATACGTGCGGCAGAAGAAAATGGATTGCCAAGAGGTGCCATTGGATATTTGCGGACGCTCGCTGTAGATGGGACAGTTGCGTTGATGAACCACAAAGACACATCACTAATTCTGATTACGGGTGTATCCAAGATGGCCAGGGCGGCGAATACATCAGGAAAACAAACTATTTATGGTGGCCCGGGTAATGGACCAGCCTTTATCGAGCGTTCAGCTGACATTAGAAAGGCCGTAGCAGATATTATTGTCAGCAGAACGTTCGATAACGGAATTGTCTCAGCCTCGGAACAGTCGATTGTTGCTGAGGCTTGTATTGCTGATGAAGTTAGGCAAGAACTCAGAGAAAATGGAGCTTATTTCATGTCAGGACAGGAGTCAGAACAACTTAGTAAGTATTTTTTCCGTCCTGATGGTGGCTTTAATCCAGAAATCATCGGAAAATCGGCAATCGAGCTAGCACGGCAAAGCGGAATTTGTGTCCCAGAAGATACGTTAGTATTGATTTCGGAACAGAAATATGTGTCTCCTAACAATCCGTATTCCAGAGAAAAGCTTTGTCCGGTTCTGGCATTTTTCGTGGAAAAGGACTGGATGAATGCCTGTGAAAAGTGCGTAGAATTGCTTATCAATGAGGGGCGGGGACATACCCTGGTCATTCATTCGAAGAATGAGGATGTGATTCGGGAATTTGCCCTAAAAAAACCAGTATCACGGGTACTAGTAAATACTCCCGGTTCTTTAGGGGGCATAGGAGCGACAACCAATCTCTTCCCGGCATTAACCTTGGGTTGTGGTGCAGCAGGAGGTGGGTTTACTTCTGACAATGTCACGCCGATGAACTTGATTAATATCCGAAAAGTCGGCTATGGTGTGCGGCAGATGGAGGATATAACTAAGGTCGTACAGACGGGGGATGTCGTTGAAACAGGCGGAAACCATTGCTCCGCTAATCAAAGTTCCCTCGAAAGTACGCATGATTTAAAAGATTTGCTCGAAAAATTGCTTGAGCAACTTAAGTTGTCCTGAACGATTGAGGTGACGTGGTAATGAAGAATTTTTAGCAAGAGAGGGAAGAACTTTGGACATTAAAGAATTTTCAACCAAATTTGCGGAGGCAACAAAACACTTGTCCCCGGAAGAAACGGCTGCAGTCATGAAGCTCTTTCAGGGGATTTCTAAGGAATTATCCATTAACAGTCCTGCAACGAAAAATATGACCCAATCGCCTGTGTATGAAGGGGCAATCACGGGACTGACATCGCGTTTAGAACGGTTGAAAGCAGCTTATTTGAAAGTTAAACCAAGTGTCAGTATCTACCGTGCCCAAGCTTTCACCCAAGTAACAAAAGAAAATACAGGGTTGCCCAAAATTCTTCTCCGGGCCAAGTGCTTCAGAAAAGCGTGTGAAACAGCTCCCTTGGTAATCCAAAACGACGAATTGATTGTAGGACATCCCTGCGGGAAAGCGAGAGCTGGTGCTGTATCCCCGGATATTGCCTGGAGATGGATTCGAGACGAACTGGACACTATGTCAACCAGACAGCAGGACCCCTTTCAAATCAGTGAGGAAGACAAGCAGATCTTGCGGGAAGAGATCTTCCCGTACTGGGAAGGTAAGAGCGTAGATGAAATTTGTCAGACACAATATGAAGAAGCTGGCGTATGGGCATTTTCAGGCGAATCGTTTGTCAGTGACCTTTCCTATCATCAGGTAAATGGCGGTGGGGACACCTGCCCAGGTTATGATGTCATCTTGATTGAAAAAGGTATTAATGGTGCAAGACAGGAAGCCGTCGCCAGATTGAGTAAATTATCCATGGAAAACCCAGATGACATAGATAAGATTTATTTCTATAAAGCGGAGATTGAGACTTGTGACGGCATTTTGGCTTATGCCAAACGACTTTCTGATTATGCCAGAGAACTAGCAGATAGAGAGCATGACTCAACACGACAGAAAGAACTTTACAGGATTTCTGATTGTTTGACGCATGTACCGGCCAATCCTCCCCGCACCTTCCATGAAGCACTCCAGTCCATCTGGACATTGCAGTCTTTGTTTGTAGTGGAAGAAAACCAGACAGGGATTTCTATTGGACGCTTGGATCAATACATTTATCCCATGTTCAAGGCTGACATAGAAGCCGGCCGAATGAACAAACTGGAAGCCTTTGAACTTTTGAGCTGTTTTATTATTAAATGCTCTGAAGTGATGTGGCTGTCCAGTGAACTTGGAGCGAAATATTTCGCCGGTTATCAACCATTTATCAACTTAACGATTGGTGGACAGAAGAGAACTGGTGGCGATGCAACCAATGACCTAACGTATCTGATCATGGATGCCGTTCGTTTCACCAAGATGTATCAACCGTCCCTGGCTTGTCGGATTCATAATAAATCACCGCAACAATATCTAAAGAAAATCGTCGATGTTGTGAAAGCAGGCCTTGGCTTCCCTGCCTGTCACTTTGATGATACTCATATCAAAATGATGCTGGCCAAGGGATTCAGCATTGAAGATGCACGCGATTATTGCCTTATGGGCTGTGTAGAACCGCAAAAATCTGGCAGAATTTATCAGTGGACGTCGACTGGTTATACCCAATGGCCCATTGCCATAGAATTTGTTCTAAATCGTGGCCGGATGAGATGGCGTGGCACCGTGGAAGGCATTGATACAGGGGATATTGACGATATCAAGACCTATGAAGAATTTGACGCTGCCTGCAAACAACAAATTGAACATATTATCCGCCAGTCGGCGATCGGAACCATAGTCAGTCAGCGGGTGCATCGAGATCTTGTTCCCAAACCACTCATGTCTTTGTTGGTAGAAGGGTGCATGGAAAAGGGGACGGATGTTACAAATGGAGGCGCTCTTGTCAATTATGGCCCCGGACTTATTTTCTCCGGCTTAGGAACTTATGCTGATTCAATGGCAGCTATTAAAAAATTGGTCTTTGAGGACAAGAAATATACCCTGAAGCAGATAGGGGACGCCGTAAATGCTAATTTTGAAGGTTATGAAACGATTCGAACAGATTGCTTGAATGCACCTAAATACGGGAACGACGACGACTATGTTGATGAAATCGCCTCAGATATCATCATTTGGACGGAACGGGTCCATCACACATTTAAAATGCTCTACTCGCACTTGACTCATGGAACTCTTTCCATATCAAACAACACGCCCATTGGAGAAATTACTGGCGCGACAGCCAACGGACGGCTAGCCTGGACACCGTTGTCAGACGGAATCAGCCCGACTCAGGGTGCCGATAAATTAGGACCTACAGCCATAATTAAATCAGTCAGCAAGCTGAGTAACGAGTCTATGAATATCGGTATGGTGCACAACTTCAAACTATTACGCGGTATTCTGGAAACTCCGGAAGGGGAAAATGGCCTAATTAACTTGCTCAGAACAGCATCCATTCTTGGCAATGGTCAGATGCAATTCAGCTATGTTGACAATGAAGTTTTGAAGAAAGCACAAATCGAACCTGATAAGTATCGAGACTTGATCATTCGTGTTGCTGGGTACAGCGCTTACTTCGTAGAGCTGTGCAAGGAAGTACAGGATGAAATAATCAGCAGAACTGTATTAGAACACTTTTAATTAGGAAGGGATTTTAAGAAATGGGGACATGATGAGTACAGAAGCCGGTAGCATCTTAGAAAGAAAAGCGAGAATCTTTAATGTCCAGAAATATTCGATCTATGATGGACCGGGTATACGAACATTAATTTTCTTCAAAGGGTGTCCCTTGAGATGCCTGTGGTGTTCTAATCCCGAGGGACTTGAACGAAAATATCAGGTCATGTTCAAAGAAGATTTGTGCGTTGACTGCGGCAAGTGTATTCCTGTTTGTCCTGCCCACATTCATTATCTTCCGAATGACGAAGACGGGCAACCCCGAACTAAAAGCGAAAGATCCAGGCACAAAGTAAATAGAAGCAAGGATTGTGTAGGTTGTCGAAAGTGCGAAACGGTGTGTCCAAAACAGGCCCTGTCCATTGTTGGTGTGGACAAGACTATTTCCGCAGTCATGGAAATCATCCAACAAGATGTACTCTTCTACCACAGTTCAGGTGGAGGAGTCACTCTTGGGGGCGGTGAAGTCACAGCGCAACCGGAATTTGCCACCAACTTGTTGACGGAGTGTAAACGTTTGGGGATCCATACAGCTATTGAAACCTCTGGATATGCAAAACTGAGCTCCCTGCTCAAGATGGCCCAGTTTACTGACTTGTTTCTGTATGACATTAAGCAGATCGATTCTGAGCGGCATTATGAACTTACGGGGGTGCGCAATGAACGCATTTTGGCTAACCTAACGGAACTCATCCGACGTGGGTTTAATGTCAAAGTTAGGATGCCTCTGATCAAGGGATTAAATGATAGTGAGGACAATATTTGTAAGACCTTGGAGTTTCTGGAATCCTTTAAACGTTACAAAAGCTTTCAGGGTATCGACTTGCTTCCTTACCATAAACTAGGCATCAACAAATACAAGCAATTGGACATGAACTACGCTATTAACGAAGATTTGAGCTTCAATGAAGACGAATTGGATAAAATTGAAGGGTTTATAAAAGGTTATGACTTGCAGGTCGTAGTCATCAGACATTAAAAGCTATATACCGGACGGAGGATTTTATGAGTGTAGCCGATGAATTTGACAAAAAACGTATTGTCCAGGAATATGTGCCAGGCAAGCAAGTCACTCTAGCTCACATCATAGCTTCGCCCGTACAAGACATATATGAACGTTTGGGAATTGAAGAGACTGGAGCCATTGGAATTTTAACCCTCACTCCATCGGAGACGGCTATTATTGCAGCCGATATTGCCACAAAGACATCTAATATAGAGATCGGTTTCCTTGATCGGTTTACGGGATCTCTGGTTATATCCGGTGATGTAGCCAGTGTTGAAGCAGCCATGATTGCCATTAATGACACTTTAGAAAAGCTGTTGGGCTTCACTCCTGCCATGATTACGCGTACATGAAAAAACGAGTTATGGTGGTCGGACCAACCCAATCTGGCAAATCTACCTTGACCAATGTTTTAAATGATTCCGCCAGACCATTAAGAAAGACCCAGGATGTTATTTATGGCAAAAATACCATTGACACGCCGGGCTCCTATATTGAAAACGCTTCTATGTATAAATATCTGATTGCGACAGCACAAACGGCATCGCATCTGCTCATTTTGGTTGATCAATCTAGACTCGTTGAAGTATATCCGCCCGGTTTTGCTAAATTGTTTACTTGTCCTGTTATCGGAGTGATTACCAAGATTGATTTAGCTCCTAAGAATGTTAATTTGTGTATTCAACAGTTGAAAAGAGTTGGGATTATAGAACCTTACTTCTATATTTCTTTAAAAGATAACTCAGGAGTGGAAGCCTTACAACGACATTTGCGTGAAGAACAAGAAACAATTTGAAAAATCATGAGGGTTTTTCTATAGATATAGTCATTGTGGTTCCGTTATCATCTTTGCCTTATTTGCAGTTTCAATAATCGATGGGGTTTGGTAAAAGGGAATTTGAGGAAAGGTAGGTGAGGCAATGAAATTCATCACTGAAATGGAGTTGCGAGATTTATATAAGACGGAACCCTTTGCTATTTTTGTTCTAGAACCAGATGCAAAGATTACACCAGGAGCACGCCAATTTCTTGTGGACAGACGAGTCATGCTGGAACAGGTTCAGTGTAGTGGCGGTAAGAAATCAAACATCCACGAGTCGAATCAGGCACAGGTACGGGAAAGCTGGTGTAGCCTGAGATTACGTAGAAAGATGGACTGCCTAGAATCTTTGTTTCTGCTAATGGCCGCAGAACTTTTACACTCTGGAGAAGCAATCTTGTCTGAAGAAGTCATGGCGCTGGGCAAATATTTTCGGAACGTACAAAAAGCCGAACGGGAACAGAAAGCTCCAGATAAGCTTCAATTTTGGGGATGGTCGGAAGAAGAAATTAGAGAACGATCTAACAATCTTGAAAAATACGTTGACGTCGATGAGTTTCACGTAGGTTTGAAAAATGGAAAAGAGATTGCCTTGTTAAATTACTTGCGCGCCTCTCTTCGAGAGGTCGAACCAGCCCTTTTGGAAACCTATTGGAATGAGGAGAAGCAAATCTGTTCTCGGCAAGACCTGATTGATACGGTCAATCTGATCATTAACATACTCTGCATGATGATGTGGAAGTCTTCAGGAGGACAAAAATGGAAACGGTAAATTCAACGTTTCAATACTGCGATCAACTTGTTCGTGATTTTGAGAAAGTCGTCACAACACCCATCTTAAATAAATCCTCCGTTTATTACACGGGTGTTGATCTGGGAACAGCCTATATTGTTCTCGCAGTTCTTGATGAGAACTATCAGCCTGTTGCCGGAGCCTATCGTTTTGCCAGTGTTGTCAAAGATGGTATGGTGGTGGACTATATCGGCGCGATTCGCATAGTCAAGGAATTAAAACAAGAAATCGAAGAAAAACTTGGTACGGAATTGATTTATGCAGCGGCAGCGCTTCCTCCAGGAACTAACAGTCTTGACTCAGGAGCAATTAGACATGTGGTACAGGGGGCGGGTTTTGAAATTACCAACGTATTGGATGAACCGACGGCAGCTAATGCGGTACTAAAGATTAAAGACGGTGCGATTGTTGATATTGGTGGTGGCACTACGGGGACTGCTATTCTGAAAGACGGCAAAGTGATTCATGTCGATGATGAACCAACAGGAGGTACTCACTTTTCACTCGTCATTTCCGGTGCTTATAAAATGAGCTTTGAGGACGCGGACCAATATAAGCGAGATTTCAAAAACCATAGGGAATTGATTCCCGTATTAAGACCGGTCATTGAAAAAGTCTCATCCATTATCAGTCGCCACATTCATGAATACCCAGTAAAAGAAATTTATCTGGTAGGTGGAACCTGTTGCCTGGAAGGAATCGAAGATATTATCGCTAAACAAACGAACCTGCCCACGTATAAACCGCAAAACCCGATGTTTGTAACACCTTTGGGTATTGCACTTAACTGCACACAGGAAATTCTTTAGACAGGAGTGACTTTTTCTCATGGAATATCGAATTATCAAATCCCCTTCCAGTGGGACAGTGGATATTCTTTTTCGGCGAAAAGGTACTGCTTCGACTGTCCCTCTCGAGAACTATGATGCTGTGGGTTTGGTTCAAGGGAAGTTGATTGATATGGTTTTTGCTGCTGATATCGCAGAAAAAGCGGCCGGGGTAATAGTGGAAGACATTAAAGGACATTGCCCGCAGAATCTGATTATGATCGCCATCTTTGGAGATACAGCGTCGGTGGAAGCCGCTATTCAAGAGATACAATATAAATTTAATGAAGCAAAAACAGGTGAGTGTTGATGATAGCAGCAAAAGTAATGGATAGTATATGGTCAACAAGAAAAGCCGATTCCCTCGTAGGACTGAAATTTATGTTGGTGGAAGTTATCGGAGGTAAGGATGCTGGTCGTCTTATGATCGCTGCCGACACGATCGGTGCCGGCGTTGGCGAAAGGGTGTTGGTCTGTATTGGTAGCTCAGCCCGCAAAATGCTCGATCAGGAGGATGTACCGATTGATGCTGTCATTGTTGGAATCATTGACGAAGACTGTAGGTTATAGAGAGAAACTGGAGGTGGAAAACGTTGGATCTGCTGAACTTAATCAAGGATGCGGGGGTTATTGGGGCAGGAGGAGCTGGCTTTCCAACTCACGCTAAATTAACTTCTAAAGCAGAGTATTTATTGCTTAATGGAGCTGAATGCGAACCCCTGCTCAGAGTGGACCAGCAATTGATGAAGCTGTTTCCTGATGAAATCATCAGAGGAATGGAAGCGGCGGGAAGATATATTGAAGCCCGCAAAGCCATTCTTGGTATCAAAGGCAAACACAAAGAAGTCATTGTCCTCCTACGAGAAAGAATCGCAGCTCTGGGGCTTTCAAATTACATGGAGGTAATGGAACTCAGGGATATCTATCCTGCTGGTGACGAACAGGTTCTGGTTCATGAACTGACTCAAAGAATTGTTCCGGAGGCATCCATTCCTCTAAAAGTGGGCTGTGTGGTTATTAATACGGAAACTGCACTGAATATATGTAATGCCATGGCAGGGAACCCTGTCACGGAAACATACATTACCATCGCCGGAGATATTCCTCAGCGCATGACCGTCAAAGTACCTGTGGGTATATCCATCCGGGACGTGATTGAACAATGTGGTGTGCAAGACATAGCTGACTATGCCATCATCGACGGTGGTCCCATGATGGGCTCTGTCATGAACGACGTCGAAGGGTATGTTACCAAAAAAAGCAAAGGCTATGTATTGCTTAAAAAAGATCATTTCCTCATCCGCAAAAAATCAGTGAGCCTTAATCGAGCAAGAATCATTGGCAAAACCGCCTGTGAGCAATGTCGGATGTGTACCGATCTGTGTCCTCGTTATCTCTTAGGACATAATATGCAGCCACATAAGGTCATGCGTGCCCTAAGCTACAATCTTGACGACGTGAAGGAACAACAAATTGCCCAATTATGTTGTGAATGTAATGCCTGTGAATTGTTCTCCTGCCCAGCTAATCTCCATCCGAAGTCTGTCAATATTCTTTATAAGCAAAAGCTGGCAGAACAAGGTATTCGATATCAGCCAATACAGATAGATTTCCAAGCGAGGTCGGCCAGAGATCATCGCCTTATTCCAAGCAAACGTCTAGTCATTAAAATCGGCTTAACAGCCTTCGATAAACCAGCACCGATGAAGCAGGTCGAATTTCGACCTGAATATATCCAGATCGCTCTACGACAGCACATCGGAGCACCAGCAACACCTGTCGTCGGTATCGGTGATCAGGTAAAGGCCGGACAACTGATTGGGAAAATCCCGGACAACAGTCTCGGAGCTACTGTCCACTCTAGCCTTGATGGTACTGTAATTGAGATTAAGGATAATTCAATTGTGATAAAGGTGGGTTCGTATGTATAGTGCAATAGGTATGATTGAGCTTACGAGTATTGCTAGAGGAATCAATGCCACAGACTTGATGCTTAAGACAGCCTACGTTGAAGTGGTCAGTGCAACCCCCGTTTGTCCCGGCAAATATATCGCTATTATCAAAGGAGACGTAGCTGCCGTAGAAAGCTCGCTTAGTGTAGGTGTAGAAATAGCAGGAGAATACCTGGTTGATAGCTTTATCCTCGCCAATGTCCATCAGGCTGTTTTCCCGGCCATTACGGCTACAACTATGCCCGATGGAATTGGTGCTTTGGGGATTATAGAATGTTTTTCCCTGTCCTCTATGATTATTGCAGCTGATGCAACTCTCAAAGCGGCTGATGTACAGGCTCTAGAATTGCGTTTAGGCAGTGGGCTAGGCGGTAAAGCCTACTTTACCTTCACTGGGGATGTTGGTGCTGTGGAAGCAGGCATTGAAGCCGGAAGAGCCATTGCCATCGAAAAAGGCTTGTTAGTGGATACAGAAGTAATTCCTTCTCCGTCTGACAGACTGTGGGCATCGCTATTTTAGTTCTTTATACTACAATCCCATATTCTATACCCTATACGATCGAAAGGAGGTGCGACTGTGAAAAAATTAGTTTCTGCAAACGAGGTAAAAGCAGCAGCAAAAAAAGGTCAAAAACAATTCTGTATCGACAGAAATACGATTATTACCCTGGCAGCTAAGGATTTAGCTAAAGAATTGGGTGTGGTATTTACTGAAGAGTCATTTACAGAAGAAAGTCACATCGTTAAAGACAGCGGTCTACAGAATAAAGGTAACCAGGAAAACGAAATTGACCCTGCAATGATCTTTCAAGTGGTAAAAGCGGTATTAGCTAACCAACTCCTGTCAAGTGTCCCTGCCCCAACTCTGGAAACGCCCTTCCGTGCAGATTGTGAACCAAAAAGCGGACTGAAAATAGTGCGCGGCAGGACAGTGAAACTCGAGACCTTTGACACGGGCGATCCGTGTACCAATGTAGCTTATCGCGAAGTAGTCAGTAAACAGGATTCTCAAATGAGTGCGGGTTTTTTAACAATAGAGAAATCCAGCTTTGACTGGGAGCTGTGCTACGAAGAAATTGATATTATTCTCGAGGGAAGTTTATCCATCACCATCAACGGTGAAACCTATCACGCTCACCAGGGAGATGTCCTTTTCGTACCCAAAGGTTCTAAAGTAACCTGGAGTTCGTCTGAATATGTCAAACTCTTTTACGTAACTTACCCGGCAAACTGGGCTGATCTGATGGCACAACAATAGGAGGGTAAGCTATGCAGGCTCTTGGTCTAATTGAGACACGAGGACTCGTTCCTGCTATTGAAGCTGCAGATGTCATGCTAAAAACAGCGCAAGTAGAATTTCTAGGAAGGACCTATGTGGGTTCCGGCCTCGTAACAATTACCGTAACCGGTGATGTGGGTGCTGTTAAAGCTGCCGTGGAAGCAGGAGTAACGGCGGTTGAGAAGATTGGCCACTTATCTTTGGTTTCTCACCAAGTAATTCCCAGACCGCATCTTGAGCTTGAAACCATAGTTGGTGTAATGGTAAGCATCAATATAAATGATCCTTTGCCAAGCACGGACACAGTTGCAGAATCCAAAGAACAGCAGATCACAAAAGGAAGCACTAATCCGGCGAAAATAATACTAAAGCAACTCCGCAAAGACCTGGTGGATGCTTATGTACAAGAATTCGGCCTCGAAAAAAGTTTGGATGCCTTGAAATCGCATTCTGTGCTAAAACTTCGGAATCTGGCAAGAGAATACAAAGGACTTAGCGTCGCAGGTAGAGCCATATCCAAAGCAAACAAAGAATCACTTATCCTGAAACTGAAGGAATATTACGAGCAGGAGCAGGAGATTGAAAAGTAGCTGGTGTGCAAGACCCTAATTTTGTCTTGTATCCTATAAAAAATACAGAGACAGTGGAGGAAGGAATAGCAAATTGGAAAACTTTGATTATGATTTACAATCCGTGCAAGAGACCAGAAATCTTGCCCGCCAGGCCAAATTGGCTCAAGCTCAACTAGCCAAGTTCAATTCTGATCAGATTGATAAAATCATCCGTAATATGGTGAAAGTTGCCGAGGAGAATGCCGTTTATCTGGCCAAAATGGCAGTGGAAGAAACGGGCTTTGGTAAAGTAGAAGATAAAATCTTCAAAAATAAATTTGCTTCCACAGAACTTTATGAATTCATCAAACCCATGCAAACCATTGGAGTTATTAAAGACGATAGGGTCAATAAAGTCATGGAAATCGCCGAACCAGTAGGCTTGCTTATGGGGATCATTCCCTCGACGAATCCCACATCCACGGCGATCTACAAAGCCATTATTGCCATCAAATCCCGTAATGGAATTGTGTTTTCCCCGCATCCGTCGGCTCTGAAATGTACGCTGCAGGCAGCAAAACTAATGAATGATGCCGCAGTAGCTGCCGGTGCTCCTGCTAATATCATTGGCTGTATCTCAAAACCCTCGATGCAGGCAACCAATGAACTTATGAAATGCGATGAAGTCGCCATGATTATTGCAACAGGTGGTTCAGCCATGGTAAAGGCGGCCTATAGCGCTGGAAAACCTGCCTTGGGTGTCGGTCCGGGCAATGTACCGGCCTATATAGAAAGAACTGCCGACATTCCGAAAGCAGTCAGGAATATTATCGCTAGTAAAACCTTTGACAATGGGACAATATGTGCCTCGGAGCAATCGGTTATTGTTGAAGAATGCCTACGTGACCAAGTTATGGAAGAGTTCAAACGCCAGGGGGGTTACTTCATGACCTCCGAGGAAACAAACCAAGTTGCTAAGAAACTGTTTGTTCGTAATCATGCCATGAACGCCAAATTGGTGGGGAGATCCGCAGCAGTTATCGCAGAAAGTGCCAACATAGCCATTCCTCCTGGTACAAAAGTTCTGCTAGGTGAACAACAGGGTGTGGGTGGAGAATATCCCCTGTCTTATGAAAAATTGACCACCGTGCTGGCATTTTATACGGTAAAAGATTGGTTGGAGGCCTGTGATCTGTGCATCAAACTCTTGAATAATGGCGGTGTCGGACACAGTCTTTCCCTTCATACGGAAAATCATGAGATGGTCATGAAATTCGCCGAAAAACCCGTATTCAGAATCTTGGTTAACACATCCTCCAGCCAAGGTGGTGTGGGCGCAAGTACCGGACTTTCCCCATCCTTTACTTTGGGTTGTGGTACTTGGGGGGGAAGTGCAACTTCCGATAATGTAACCCCCCTGCACTTGATCAATATTAAACGGGTAGCCTATGGTATCAAAGATTTTACCGAAAACACAACTACCACCTCATCAGCCTGCGTGGCACAAAGCGGTAGCGCTAATGCCATCAGTGACGATCAGATCATGAATGTTGTGAATGAAGTCATTACGCTCCTTAAAAAAAGAGGTGGTAACTAATCGTGGGAAAGTATGACGCTTTAGCAGCGCTTGTGCTAGAGGCAATCAAAGAAGGGGGGTATTTAAAAGACCTAGGCTCCATACCTGTCGGAATATCTAACCGTCATATTCATCTTTCCCAAGCAGATCTGGAAACTTTGTTTGGGGCAGGTTACCAATTGACAAAAGCCAAGGATTTGTCCCAACCCAGGCAATATGCCTGCAAGGAAACTCTGATCATCGCCGGGCCCAAAGGTGCTCTTGAAAAAGTTCGCATCCTCGGGCCCGCGCGAAGCGAATCGCAGGTAGAAATACTCCAGGCAGATTGTTTCAAACTTGGCATAACCGCGCCAGTGAGGTTATCTGGAGATCTGCAAGGAACTCCGGGGATCACTCTCATTGGCCCCAAAGGAAGTATTCATCTTTCCAAAGGCCTTTTGATTGCCCAGCGGCATATTCATATGACGTTGGAAGATGCTAAAACCTTTGGTGTAACCGATGGAGAACAGGTAAACATCCAAATAGATGGACTTCGGGGAGGAACCTACTCGAATGTCGTCGTCAGAGCCAACAATACCTCGGCACTTGAATTTCATATCGACACGGAGGAAGCAAATGCTATGCTCCTCACATCAACCTCAAGAATAACAATTGTGAAATAAAAATTTTTAGGAGGCAACAAAAATGAATAGATCAGAAGCTTTAGGATTAATTGAAACCAGAGGTCTAGTAGGAGCAATTGAAGCGGCAGATGCCATGGTGAAGGCCGCTAACGTGCAGCTGATTGGCTACGAAAAAGTCGGAGGTGCTCTGGTAACGGTTATGGTAAGAGGCGATGTTGGTGCTGTAAAAGCAGCAACCGATGCCGGTGCTGCGGCAGCTCAGCGAGTTGGCGAACTGATCTCCGTACATGTCATCCCGCGTCCACACGGTGACGTAGAAATGATGCTGCCCGGATCTAAGAAAGAAGCATAATTAATCATTGGACAGGCCATGAGGCGAAGGTCAAAATCTCTTTTGAGGTTTTGACCTTTTGCTTTGCCTTTGCCTATCGCACCACCTTGAGGTAAATGAAAATGATTCGGATTCCTATTATTAAAACGCAAAAGGGGCTGTGCTAAAACTTGTTACTATATTTTTCACATCCCCACTTTTGCTTCTATATCATCAAAACACAAGCGTCCTCACTCCACTTTAATAGTGAAATGAGGACGCTTATGATTGTTGTAACCACTTGAAATTTTGGAGACTGAGTTTTCACACATCCCCTTAGTTTATTGGATTAATAGTTACTAATATTTGAGTGTTTAATCAATCTTGAATTTTGTTATGTCTTCCTTTAATTTATTAGCACTTTCTTGGGTTCTCCAAACTTGTGTTTTTACATCGTTAGAACGAGCGTTTACCTCAGTAGCCCGATTGGCTATATCTGAAGTTCCGATTGCACTTTCATTAGCTGCTTGAGCTACCCCATCAATAGCAACTGAAATGTTTTGAATAGCGGCTCTAAGTTGCACGGAGGTAGCACTAAATTCTGTTACAAGCTCATCAACAAATTTAGCATCCTCGCTATATTTTTCAGCGACATCCAACATAACCTTATAATCATTACTTACATCTACAGACACAAAAGAGAGTAGACGATTAGAGCTACTTGAGAGATTATCGACAGACCTTGTTACTTTCGTAGTAACATCCTGTATTTGAATAACAGCGTCTTTTGATTGCTCTGCAAGTTTTCTTATTTCCTCTGAAACAACAGAGAACCCTCTCCCTGCTTCACCGGCTCTAGCAGCCTCAATAGCGGCATTTAAGGCAAGCAAATTGGTTTGTTCGGTAATTTGCATGATGGATTCGGTTAATAAATTAATTTGATCAACTACCTTAGATTCAATTATTGCCTGTTCCAATTTTTCTTTAGTATCGACAAATATATGATATGCTTTTTTTTGGGCGGCATCAACATTTAGCTTAGTATCATCGGCTCTTTTAGTAATTTTCTTTGCCGAAACTGCACCTTGTTGCGACTTTTCAGCAATTAAGTGAACAGCTTTTTCTATCTCCTGTGAGGTCGCTGACATCTCTTCAGATGCTGCAGATGTTTCTTCCATACTTGCTGCCAACTCTTCGGTTGTAGCAGATATCTCTTCCAGATTTGTGGTTAGGTTAATAACGTTGTCCAATACATTATGAACTCCTTTTTCGATAGAGGAAGATTCAAGTTTTATGCTATTCACCAATTGCTTAACAGAATTTTTCATATCATTTATAGCGTTAGTAATTGACCCTATTTCGTCATTTCTGGATAGAAATTTAGGGTCAATCTCTCGAGAAAAATCTCCGCTTGCAACAATTTCTAAGTACTCAGAAGATTTTATGATAGGTGTAGTAATTCTCCTTGTGGTTATAGTGATTAAAGAAATTGTTATGATCAGCATAATTACTGAAATACTTAGAACCATAATTGATATTTTTCGAGCACCTTCTGTTAATTCGTTCTCAGACATTAATGATGCTAATATCCAATCGGTTCCGGAAACTTTATGGGGATTAACTATGTATTTAATTCCGCCAATATTTACATCAAAGGACTTTAAGTCTTTCGACAATAGCTGGTCCAATCCAGCTATCTGGATCTCGTTTATTTTTTTGAAATTATTTTTTGGATTATTTCCATCTGCTAGAATAACCCCCGTATTATGGACTATCATCGAAAACCCTGTTTTACCATTTTTCATAGAACTTAACATATCACTGATGACGGACTGCTGCACATCAATGCCTAATGTACCAATCAGATTTCCATTAGTATCAGTAAAAGACCTAACATTGCTCGTAATCATAGCATTAGAAATACCATCAACGTAGGGTGCTGTTCGCACAATAGACCCACTTCCGTTCAACCCTGCTTTGTACCAATTCTTTTCAGGCGGATTGAATTTTTTCGGTATGCTGGTTTCAGGCCACTGAAGATAAGCCCCTTTTTCCGTGCCAAAATAGACGTACATTGTACCAGGATGAGTTTCTGCATAATGGTTAAAAACTTCATAAATTTCTTGTTCTAATCCACCATTGTGCGATGGTGTCATTTTAGTTTCTTCACTATTGTTAGCGTAGGACGTAATACCACTACTTGCTTTCATTATTACTGGATTTGAAGCCATCATATTAATATCTTTATCGATCTGATTATAAAAGATCTTAATTGATTTTTCGGCAATTTTCATCTGTTCGTTCGAATTGTTAAAATAATCGCTTCTAGCTTGATTAGTTACCTGATAACTAACGATACTACCTACTGTTGCTAGTGTAATTAAAATAATAGTTACGGAAATTACTAAAAACTGTGTTTGAATACTTTTGAATTTCATGATTATAAAATCTCCTCTGCATATAAATGATTGATGGAGTCATTATCGAATCGTTCAAGTGGAGATAGTAATTGTAAAAGCAAAAGACTATGCCACCACGTGCATCACGTAAAGGCCTAGTCTTTCGCTGCTTAATAAGTAGTGGTATCATGTGTGCCCTTATATTGTGTGTTAATAGGGTGCTAAACCTAAGAAATGATAGTTTAAGAAAACTCAAGTAATTGTATTATAAAATTATGCCTAACCAGTGTAAAATAGTTAGTAAATATCCCCCCCATAAGTTCCATTGATAAACCAGCCATTTTTGTTTGGGTGATGCTACGAAAAAGTCTTGTTTAATAATGGAAAGTACAGTCTTACAGAGATTCGCGAAGGGAATGGGAGTATTAGCTAATACTATTTGGGTTAAAGTACTTTAATTTATAAATTATTATAGCTCTTGACTTAGAGTGTGCTCTAAATTATATACTAATAATATCTTTCAAAAAGTAGCTTTACATTAAGGTTACTTTAGAACTCGGAGGTAGAAAGATGATAAGCCCTCTATTTTTCTTGGTTGTTGGTTTTATCTTTTTAATTTACGGTGGATTTAATTACTACATTGGTCTGCGAGGGTGGCAGGCCTTGTTTAGTTTTGTCCCTGTCCTCATTCCAAAGGTATATTGGACTGTTTTTTGGCTGCTTGCTTTGTCTTATCTATTCAGTAGGTTTAGCCAAAAATTTCTTCCGACAGTTTTATTTGAAGGATTGAATCGAGTAGGGGCCTACTGGTTGGCGTTTATGTTATATTTCTTATTAGTTATCACTGCGCTCGATATCATTAGATTGTTAGACCATCTTTTTAATTTTATACCGGTGGAAATGAAACGGAGTTTGAACCCCGCTTTGGGATTAACTGTTTTTATATTGGTCGTAGCGATCATAAGTTATGGGGCATGGAATGCCCGTCATCCTCGGATTAACCACTATGATTTGACAATCGCTAAACAAGCTGGAGCGTTAAAACAGTTGCATGTTGTGATGGTTTCAGATATCCATTTAGGGACAATTATTAACAACGGTTATCTTACGAAACTAGTTAATTCGGTCAATGAACTTAAACCCGATCTCGTGCTCTTTCCTGGAGACGTATTTGATGAAAATATCGAATCAACGAATAAACTCCAAACAGTTGATAACTTTCGCAGACTAAATGCCCCGTACGGGGTTTTTGCAGTACTAGGTAACCATGAATACATTGGCGGCAATGCCGAGGAAGCAATTAAATACCTGGGTGAGGCAGGGGTCCAGGTATTACGGGATAGTTCTCAGGAGATCGCCGGAAGTTTTTATGTTATTGGACGCGATGATCGGTCGAGCGAGCGTGTTAACAAGGTCAAAAGACAAACCTTAGACACCTTGATGCGAGGAGTTAACCGTTCCCTTCCGATAATAGTAATGGATCATCAACCGCTCCAGTTAGATGAGCCTTTTGAACAAGGAGTTGACTTGCAATTATCCGGCCATACGCACGCAGGACAATTATTTCCGATTCGGTTGATTACGCAACGAGTTTTTGAAGACGACTGGGGATACCTGCGCAAAGGAGACTTCCAACTCATTGTTTCGTCAGGTTATGGTACTTGGGGCCCCCCAATTCGGTTAGGTAATACCCCGGAAATTGTTGATATTACGATAAAGTTTGGTAAGTAGATAAGCAAAAGCTCCGTAATAGTTGAAAAATTACGGAGCTTTTGTTTATCTAGAAAGAAAGGTCAATTCCTTACTGGCACGCATACAGGACATCGTAATATTTTCATTGACGGCATGAGAAAATAATGCTACTATAAAGCCAATAGATGATACTGATTATCAATACCAACCACAACCCTTTAAAAGTTAGGAGGGAGAAAAATGCCATTAACAATGCTATCCCCCGGCAAAGAGGCTAAAGTTAATGCCTGTAGGGCTAAGGATACAACCAAAAAATTTTTGGAAGGGCTAGGTATTATTCCGGGTGTAACCATATCGGTCATATCCGAATTTAGTGGAAATCTTATTGTGTCCATTAAAGGGTCACGGTTGGCGCTAAATAGAGGAGTTGCCCAACAAGTAATAGTCCAGGTGTGATAAGAAAGGGGTTAAGTAGTTTGGAGAGGACCTTAAAAGAATTAAAGTCAGGCGAAAAAGCGATAATTGCCAAGATTGACGGGGATAAAGGTGCAGTCAAGAG
Source organism: Desulfosporosinus cupriresistens (assembly GCF_001707885.1). Classification (GTDB taxonomy): domain Bacteria; phylum Bacillota; class Desulfitobacteriia; order Desulfitobacteriales; family Desulfitobacteriaceae; genus Desulfosporosinus. The sequence goes on from NZ_MASS01000052.1 coordinate 20,961, forward strand.
AAGGCTAATGGACATGGGTGTGACCCGTGGAGCGGAAGTATTGGTCAGGAAAGTAGCCCCGTTGGGGGATCCCATTGAGATAAACATCCGCGGTTACGAATTGACCATTAGGAAATCTGAAGCGGAATTGATAATTTTGCAATAACTTTTGTTCCTAGAATAGGAACATTTTTCTTAGACTATAATTGAGAATGGTTATTGATATCGTTGAGAGGAGAGTGTCACATGTCTTTAAAGTTTGCACTGGTAGGCAATCCAAACTGCGGCAAAACCACTTTGTTTAATGAAATTACCGGTAGTACGCAGTATGTTGGAAACTGGCCGGGAGTAACTATTGAGAAAAGAGAAGGTAAAGCAAAAAAAATACAAGAGGATATAAAGATCATTGATCTTCCTGGTATTTATTCATTATCCCCCTATTCAATGGAAGAAATAATTGCCAGAGATTACATCGTCAATGAAAAACCCGATGTAGTTATTAATATTGTTGATGCTACGAACATCGAAAGAAACTTATACCTAACGACCCAACTGATTGAATTAGGTGTTAACGTTGTTGTTGCGTTAAATATGATGGACGCAGTGGAAGCAAAGGGTGATAAAATTAACACTAGTCTCCTTGAAGAATCCCTCAAGGTTCCGGTTATACCTATTACAGCCAGTAAAGGCCGAGGTGTTAAAGAACTTTTGGAAAGAGCTCTCCATGTTGCTCAAGCAGCGGCTTCAGCAGGGAGCTCACCTGCGTCATATGAACTACATAATGAAAATATCGTGAAGTGTATCAAAGAAATTGAAGTAAACATTGTTCCGCAGCTGAAAAGTAAGCATGGAAATTCTCGGTGGACGGCTTTAAAGCTTTTAGAAGGTGATGAAAATGTACAAAAGACGCTAGAAGTTCCCGGCGTCTTGCTGACTGAGATCAAAGTCTATCAGGAAAAACTGGAAAAAAAGTATGATATGGATATAGAAACAGTGATTGCTGATAGCCGATATCGGTTTACGACCGATGTGGCGGGTAAAGCTGTTAAGAAAAAAGAGCAAAGCTCTCAATTAACGGTTTCAGATAAAATTGATATAGTGGTGACGAATAGGATTTTAGCCATTCCGTTGTTTCTAGCCATGATGTTCGGTATATTCTCAGTAACCTTTGGTACAATCGGCTCATTCACCATCGACTTTGTGGATGGATTGATCAATGATACATTTGCGAATTTTATCTCAAGTTTACTTGAGAGCGCAGGAGCGGCAAGTTGGTTGCATGATCTCATTGTAAACGGAATTATCGGCGGGTTAGGAAGTATGCTGGTTTTTGTACCGCAGATCATGATCCTATTCTTCTTTCTTTCCATTCTTGAAGATACTGGTTATATGGCCAGAGCGGCTTTCGTCATGGATCGATTGCTTAGAAAGCTTGGTTTGAGTGGGAAATCGTTTATCCCCATGCTGATTGGCTTTGGATGCAGTGTTCCCGCGGTGATGAGTACGAGGACCTTGGAAAATGAAAAAGATCGCCGCTTGACTATCATGCTCATCCCTTTTATGTCCTGTGGGGCCAGGCTTCCAATCTATGCCTTGTATGCCGGAGCCTTTTTTGCAGCCAATCAAACCATGGTTGTCTTCTCCCTATATGTGCTGGGTATTGTAGTCGCCATTTTATCAGGATTTATCCTCAAGAAAACCATTCTAAAAGGGGATGTAGCCCCTTTCGTCATGGAATTGCCTCCCTATAGATTTCCGACAATTAAAGGCTTAACAATTCATATGTGGGACAAGGGTAAAGGGTTTGTCAAAAAAGCAGGGACAATCATTTTTGCAGCCGCAGTTGTGATCTGGTTTTTACAATACGCTAATTTTTCCTTCCAAGCAGTGGCGGAACCTGGAGATAGCATGCTTGGTGCCATCGGTAAAGTTATAGCGCCTGTTTTCTCACCTCTGGGCTTTGGGGACTGGAGATCTGCAGTCGCACTGCTCACAGGTTTTATAGCAAAAGAAGCCGTAGTGTCTACTATGGGCATCTTACACGGAATCGCAGAAGCAACAGAAGGGTCGACGGACCTGATAACAGCTCTGCGAGCATCGTTTACTCCCTTAACAGCTTATGCATTCATGGCGTTTTCCTTACTGTACTTGCCGTGCATGGCGGCCTTTGCAACCATCAAAAGAGAGATGAACTCATGGAAGTGGACGTTAATTACGGCGGGATTTTCGACAGGGGTAGCCTGGATAGTGGCATTTATTATCTTTCAAGTAGGAAAATTAATGGGCTTTAGTTAAGTAAGTAGAAAATTTGGATGAAGATCCATTGCGTATTTGGAACTATCGATAAAGAACTAAGGAAAAGGGTGATGTTATGATCAATTGGATTTTAGGAGGTATCATTGTTGGCGTGACAGTTTTAATTGTTGCTCGGACAATAGTGCGTATGCAAAAAGGTAAAAGCACTTGCTGTGGAGGTTGCACCCAAAGTAAATGTGATTGTTCTAAGATAACATCCAAGTGTGAAAGCTTAGTAACTCAAGAGGAAGGAGGGATACGATGAGTATCGTGCTTGTTGGAGGTCATGATCGGATGCACAGTGAATATACGGAGATATGCGCCAAGCGGGGGCATCGCGTTAAGGTCTATACCCAGATGCCGACCAGATTTGAAAAGGTGATTGGAACGCCCGATGGAATTGTCTTATTCACATCGACAGTTTCCCATCAAATGATTCACACAGCTGTTAAAGAAGCAAAAAGAAAGAAGATACCAGTTTTCAGGTGCCATACCAGCAGCGGAGCTTCATTGGAAGGGATTTTATGCAAATTAGAGAGTTAATGGTGCCAAAATTCTGTATCACCTTATAGAAGAAGGGGGAGCGTTTGAAATGCTCCCCCTTCTTCTATAAGGTTACCTTTTCTTATTTACTTGAGAGCTTCTCCAATACTTTGCCCGAATTCCTGACATTTGATAATGCTCTCGTCATCTGGGTTCCAGGTTACCTTAAGCCCTTCGTTGAGTAGCTCAAACCCACCGTGTTCTAATTCAGCTGAAATAAGTTTGTTTCCTTCACCACTCCAACCGTAACTACCAAAGGCAGCGCCTTTTTTATTTTTAAACGCCAATCCTTTGATCATTTCCAGTATTCCGGCGACGGCAAACGATATGCCTTTATTAATGGTCGGTGATCCAACAATTATGGCCTTAGATTTGAAGACTTCGGTGATAATATCATTTTTATCGGTATGGGTAGAATTAGCATTAAACAATTTAACAGTAACAGCCGTATTACTTGATTTTATCCCAGCGGCTATTCTTTCTGCCATCTGCCGAGTGCTATTCCACATAGTATCGTATATGATCGTAATTTGATTTTCTTGGTAGTCTTTAGCCCAATCCATATATTTATTGACAATTTGTAAAGGATTATCCCGCCATATGAGGCCATGACTAGGGCAGATCATATCAACAGGTAGGTTAAAGCTCAGGATTTCAGTAATTTTATTGCCAACAAATTTACTGAACGGAGTTAAAATATTAGCATAATATTTTAGAGCCTCGTGATATAACTCTGATTGATCTACCAAGTCATTGAACATATGCTCGGAAGCTAAATGCTGACCAAAGCCATCATTGCTGAACAGGATATTATCTCCGGTCAAGTAGGTGAACATAGTATCAGGCCAATGGAGCATTCTTGCCTCAATGAAAATAAACTCTTTGGAACCAAGGCTTAATTTATCCCCCGTCTTAACAGGTACGAAATTCCAATCCTGATGATATTGACCTTTTAGGGATTTTATAGCATTGGCGGTGCAATAAATAGGGGTGTTGGGAATTTCTCTCATTAATTCTGGTAAGGCCCCACTGTGATCGGGTTCACCATGGTTAGCAATGATATAATCAATCTTATTTAAATCAATTTCTTTCTTCAAATTAGCAACAAACTCTTTGGCGAAGGGCGTCCATACACAATCAATCAAGGCTATCTTTTCGTCTCGGACAAGGTAGGAATTATAGCTGGAACCGCGGTGAGTAGAGAGTTCATCACCATGAAACTTTTTTAATTCCCAGTCGATTTTGCCGACCCATTTTACACTCTTGTTAATTTCAAAACTCATTATAATTACCTCCTATAATAATTTTTATAGACAATGCACTTCAAGCAGAATGGCCCAATCTCATTGTCTTGGCTAATTATCTCTACTTTATAACACAGATTGATGTCCAAACAAAAGGTTTGGTGGCTGCCTTGATCAAGGATACAGTGATTTTACTTTTGGTATGGCACAGAGAAGAGAGGCCGTAATCATCATTATATGCTTCGAAGAAATATAAGTCGATATCACACATTGTTCCAATCTAGCCATCTCTTTTATTTGTTTGCGAAAGACTGGAATTTATACAGACTAACACTTATTACTTTCGGCATCTAAAGACTCTAGACTTTAACCACACTTTTTTTACACTACTATTTGACTAATTCTTAAAAAATTCATATTATTTATGATGATTGTACTTAACTATTCTCTTTCGAATTGATTTCGTCGCACATTAGACTGTTACCTTAATTAGTTATATTCTACATTGATTTCAATTATCCTGCTTGAAATATATCTATTTGATAATTAATGTAAGAGAAAATCTTTTATCTTTATAGAACATAACCTATCTCTTTCTTACGGCTCACTAGTTGCTGTCGGGCTTTGGCTTTGGTTTATTTCCTTGAGCAAGTAATTCGAGCTCTTTGAAAATTCCTAGTTTATATAAATCCTTTTAAACACGCAATCTTTTAATATTATTTAGAAACTTGAGGTGAATAAGGTTATAATATATGAAAAGTATCTCAAAAAGGGGTTGTAAATATTCAAAAGAATTACACGATTGGATATTTGTTGAATTTGGATTGGTTGATACTTTAAAAAAACAATCTTTTAAAGACTTGTGCATATTAGATAAATAATATTTAGTGAGATCAATGGAGGAAGGGTATTTGTGCGTTTACTCAAACATCAGATTTTAGTATTGCTGCTGTGTGCTTTTTTTGTACTAATGGGTAGCTTCTACGTGGTCCTTGGTTGGCAGATGAAAGACCACGATGTGGTCGCTGCGCAGATTAAAGTACAAGCGGATTTGGCAATATGTGAGGAAATAATTGATACAAAATATCCCGGCTCATGGTCTGTGCAAGATGGGGAGTTATATAAAGGACCAGTTAAGATCAGCTTCAATAATAACATAGCAGATCATTTATCTCGCCTAACGGGAGATACTGTGACAGTGTTTCTGGGGGAGATGCCTGTGGTGACCTCAGAACTTAGTTCAAATGGTGAACCAGTTCTTGGTGGAAAAGCTTCTGCTAACGTTGCCCAGACAGTATTACAAAATGGGCAGATGTATCTTGGACGTGAAGATAATGGGGATCGATGGAACCAAGTTGGTTATTTCCCCTTACGTGCAGAAAGTGATAAGATCATTGGAATGTTTTGTGTGAGAATTTCACAGAGCTACGATCAGAGTTTTTTCACAAGGTCTTTGATAACGATGGCCACCTTGGGATTGGTCTTGACTGTCTTAATTGTTTTTCTCACCTTGCGTTCTCTGCGCAAAGCAATTATCTATCCTTTGCAGAATATCATGTCAGGTGCCCAGGAAGTAGCAACAGAACAATTGATGCAGAGTATAAACGTTTCCAGTGCAAAGGAAATCAAGGAGTTGAAGGACGTCTTTAACCAAATGGTAGACCAAATCCAAGTGTTAACAGGAGAAATTAATCAGGTAACTCATAGTAACCTCAAAAATGAATCACTTGATAATAATGAAATTCATAATGTTATGGAACTGATGAGGGGTAATAAGACTATGACTGAGCTGACCACTGACTATACAGTTGCTACCAAACCAAATCCGGAATTTAGTATGGAAAGTCCCTGGTATAGTGGAGATGAAGGATTGCCTAAGGGTTTATCTAAAGTAACTCTTGAGCATATAGTACAATTTCTGCAAGCAACCCGCCGTCCTCTTTCTGCAGAGGAAGTCGCAGAAGGAGTTAAGCTGACTAGGGTCACAGTACGTCATTACCTTGAATTTTTGGAACAGCGCAGGGTATTAAAATCCGAACTCAGATACGGCACGGGTGGACGACCTGTTAAATTATTTATCCTTTTATGAAAGGCCTATTGGGCACCTTTCAGTGCAAATAAGACCGCCGCCTTCGCTAAGACTGGCGAAGGCGGCAGTCTTATTTATCTTTATTTACGAAATCCCAGATGTTACTTTCTTAATTATCAAAACTTTCTATTTTAACATTCTTTACTTACAAAACCCTTTTCTTACCTCCATAAACACGACAAATCAGGGAGAAGAAAGATAAACTAAATCATAGATTCGCAAAACAAAAAATAATCTGACAGATTTTTCCCTTACATTATGAAAAGGAGGTTTGAACGTAAACTACATTGTTTCAATGAAGGAGGATTTCTATGTGTGATAGCGCTTCGCCAAATGAATTTGCGCAAAAGCTGGATGACTATATCGACAGCTTAACCTACAAAAAAGAAAACCTGATTGGAATTTTACATTATGCACAAGAAATATACGGTTACTTGCCTGATAATGTCCAATGGCATATTGCCCAGAAACTTGATATCCCTTCCGCCACGGTCTATGGCGTTGTGAGCTTCTACTCGTTTTTCACTATGGTTCCCAGGGGGGAACACGTTGTCAATATATGCACAGGGACTGCCTGTTTTGTACGAGGAGCAGAAAAATTAAAAGAAGAACTTGAAAATCAACTAAAAATTAAGGCCGGAGAAACCACTCCGGATAATCTCTTTACCTTAGAAACATTACGTTGCGTTGGAGCCTGTGGCCTCGCCCCAGTTATGATCGTCGATGGTAAAGTTCATGGACGCATGCATGAGGCACAAGCCATTAATGAGGTCCTGGCAAAGTACCGACCAGAAAGTTAACTGCGAAGTACGAAACATGAAGCAAGATATTCGGACCTGAATTTCGAACTTCGATCCCCCGAACCTCGACAAAAAGCGTAACCGAAGGAAGGGAAAAGCCAAATGAAACTCAAAAATACCGCGGCCTTAAATGCCTTAAAAGCCCAAAGTCTAAAACTCATTGAAACAAGGCGCGTTGCTGATACTGTGACAGCTAAAAATACTCAAGGCTTAAAACACGTTATGGTCTGCGGAGGGCCTGGTTGCCACTCCTCAGGCAGTCCTGGAATCGCCGAACGCCTTGAAGAGGAACTCAAGCAACGAGGATTATCTGAGCAAATTAAAGTTTTTCAACCCGGCTGTTTTGGTTTTTGTGAAAAAGGGCCGATGATTGAGATCCACCCAGATAATGTAACCTATTGTGAGGTTTCTGCTGATGACGTAGCAACCATTGTCGAAGAACACTTTATTCAAGGAAAACAGGTAGAGCACCTCCTCTATATGGATCCTAACACCAAGGAACGTTTTGCTAGCAACATTCCTTTTTATGATGGACAACTTCGAATTGCTCTACGGAACGTTGGCCACATTGCTCCTGAAAACATTCTTGAATATATCGCCGCTGACGGTTATCAGGCCTTATCTCAAGTTCTTTTTAACATGACGCCTCTGGACGTTATTGACGTTCTTAAAGATAGTGGTCTTCGAGGGCGTGGCGGCGCGGGTTTCCCCACGGGCGTGAAATGGGAATTCACGCGCAAGAGCCAAGCCGATCAACGCTATATTATTTGTAATGCTGACGAAGGGGATCCGGGGGCCTTTATGGATCGATCCGTCCTAGAGGGCGACCCTCATAGTGTTTTAGAGGCTATGATCATCGCTGGTTCTACGATTGGGGCTTCCGAGGGATATATCTATGTTCGTGCTGAATACCCTGCAGCCATTCACAGGTTGAAGATCGCTATTGCGCAAGCCCGAGAATACGGATTACTTGGAAAAAGCATTTTAGGAAGTGATTTCTCTTTTGACATTGAGCTTAAATACGGAGCAGGGGCTTTCGTCTGTGGTGAAGAGACGGCTCTGATCCATTCCATTGAGGGGGCTCGGGGAGAACCCACTGTCAAACCTCCCTTTCCTGCCCAAAAGGGGCTTTGGGGTAAACCAACGTGTGTCAACAATGTCGAAACATTGGCCAATATCCCCGCTATTATTTTAAAAGGAGCCGATTGGTTTGCTTCAATTGGCACAGAAAAAAGCAAAGGAACAAAAGTATTTGCTTTAGCTGGAAAAGTCAACAATGTAGGGCTAGTTGAGGTCCCCATGGGGACAACCCTCCGGCAAATTATTTTTAACATTGGCGGAGGAATTAAACAACACAAAACGTTTAAAGCTGCCCAAACTGGGGGGCCCTCCGGTGGATGTATTCCGACCAAGTATTTAGATTCCCCTATTGATTATGAGTCGTTAGCTGCCATCGGTTCTATGATGGGCTCTGGAGGGCTCATTGTCTTGGATGAAGACGATTGCATGGTTAATATCGCTAAATATTTCCTGGAGTTTACGATGGACGAATCGTGTGGTCGCTGTACCGCCTGCCGGGTCGGGACCAAACGTCTTTATGAAATCTTGACCAAGATCACCGAAGGCAAAGGGACATTAGAGGATTTAGAGAACATGGAGAAACTTTGTCATATCATTAAGGACACAGCTCTTTGCGGGCTTGGACAAAGTGCACCCAATCCCATCCTTTCTACCTTAAAGTACTTCCGAGACGAGTATGTCGCGCATATCGTAGATAAAACTTGTCCAGCTGGCGTCTGTCAGAGCTTGTTGAAATATGAAATCACGGATAAGTGTGTAGGCTGTACCCTTTGCGTCAAGAAATGCCCCATGTCTTGTATTTCTGGCTCAACCAAGAAACGCCACGTTATCGATCAAGAACGCTGCCTAAAATGCGGGGCATGTATGGAACAATGCCGTGTTATCGGCGCCATCATCCGCCATTAAGGTACCCCTGTACCCTTCTTATTAGAATGCGTGGGCATAAGTGCAACTAGGCGGCCGCTTTCGCAAGCTGCAAGAAGGTTTAAACCGCACGAAGACAGTGTCTTCGTCGTCGAGCGCCAGCCAAGTTTGCTTTAAAGGAGGACTCCATATGGATATACAGCTAACAATTAATGACATACCACTTACTGTACCCGAAGGAACGTCCATTTTGGACGCAGCCCGAACCGTCAATATTGATATTCCTACCTTATGCCATCTAAAACTTAATGAAATGCATTATAACAATAACATTGCTTCTTGTAGAGTTTGTGTGGTCGAAGTCGAGGGCCGACGTAACCTAGCCTCCTCCTGTTCAACTCCGGTAGCGAGTGGTATGGTTGTTAAAACTGATTCCCTACGTGCAATCCAAGCTAGACGAGCTATGGTCGAGCTTCTCCTCTCTGACCACCCGAAATCTTGTTTAACCTGCGCTAAAAATATGGACTGCGACCTACGGGCTCTTGCCGCAGAATTAGGTGTGAGAGCGATTAGTTATGAAGGGG
>NZ_MASS01000053.1 GCF_001707885.1 Desulfosporosinus cupriresistens
ATATTTAAAAGGACCTAGGCAGTAAAGTTCATACTGCCTAGGTCCTTTTAAATATTTGGATATCTAAACTGCGGAGGGACGGTTGAATGGACATCACCTGGGTATAGGGGGGCCTCTTCACTCCTTCGTCAACCAAACAATTTCCCCATCTTCAAAGACTGGGATGATCGGCAAAATATTAGGGGTAGAACAATAAATTAGATCCCGTTCAAACCCCAAAGAAATCAGTTTTTTTCCATGAACTGAATCTCGGATCTTATCTATGATATGAGTCTCTGAGCTGCGATATAATATACGTGCAGCTTCACCCAAATCATTAAGCACAACACTCGGCCCTAAGGCATCAATAAGCATTCCCGCACAAAGAGTATCGGGCAGATCAAAACGTTCTTCGGTGCCAGCGCAAAACACCACAACCCCATCGAATTTACAGTTGTTTTCAAATTGCTTAGCAATCGCCAAAACAATGCTCTGCATATTCAGAAATGAAGCCATCCAAATCATAGGCGCAGCACTTGCATCGCGAATAGCCCGTGTGCCATTCGTCGTCGTCATAATGACTCGCTTGCCACCTACTTTCTCTGGAACGTAGTCAAAGGGTGAATTGCCGAGATCAAATCCTTCCATCGGCAACGCCTGGCGTTCTCCCCCTAATAAAGACCCCGGAAGGGTCAAACGCTTTTCCAAGGCCTCTTCCGGCGTAAGCACGGGTATTATAGCCTGACACCCATTAGCCAAAGCAGTTACCATGGTACTTGTGGCTCTTAAAACATCAATTACGATGACTAATTTATCTTCTAGGTAGGGTAAAAGCGGCGAACCCGCATTTGGTAATACTTCAATCTGCATGCAATCACCCCCATCCATGAGTTATAATTTATTACACTATTTCTGTTTCCATAGAAATCGACATTTTACCTACCTTCATATTACTCATTCAACCTATTAACCGGAAATCCTGCAAATATTTCAAAAGAATAGCTCTCTTAACTTTTGCCAAACAAAATACAGTTATTTTTACGTTAAAAATGCCACTCTTTCACGAGAAAGAGTAGCATTTTAACTTATTCACAAATCACTTAGATCAACCCATCATTTTAACTATTGCGCCAACGCAGGTTCGGTTTTCGCGACGCACTCACTTCATCCAACCGCGTGACTAACGTGGTATGCGGTGCATTCTTGACGAGATCTGTTTCGCTTCGAGCTTCCTTTGCAATCTGGATGAGTACCTTTGCAAATTCATCAAGCGTTTCAACGCTTTCAGTTTCTGTTGGCTCGATCATCATGGCCTCTTCAACAATCATCGGGAAATAGATGGTCGGTGGGTGATAACCATAGTCCAATATGCGTTTGGCGATATCCAAGGTATGCACCCCGGTAGATTTGAGATTTTTTGGGGTAATGATAAATTCGTGTTTACATATTCGTTCAAACGGCAGAAAGTAGTGTTCTTTGAGAATACTCATTAAGTAGTTAGCATTCAAAACTGCATTTTCAGATGCCGCCTTCAGCCCTTGCCCGCCAAGGCTTCGAATGTAGGCATAGGCCTTAACGAGCACCGAGAAGTTAGCATAAAACGAACGTACCCGACCAATTGAAAGCGGTAGATTCTCCTCAAGTGTAAATGTCCCATCATCCTGACGAATTACCATAGGCTTGGGCAGGAAAGGCACCAAGAACTCCTTGACTCCGACTGGTCCAGCCCCTGGACCTCCGCCTCCGTGAGGCGTAGAGAATGTTTTGTGCAAGTTCAGATGTACAATGTCGAAACCCATGTCCCCTGGACGAGCGATACCCATAATTGCATTGGTATTCGCTCCGTCATAGTACAATAACCCTCCTACGTCATGAACCACTTTAGTAATTTCTAAAATATTTTCATCAAAGAGTCCCACCGTGTTAGGATTGGTTAACATAAGCGCAGCAACCTCAACACTAACGACTTTTTTCAAAGCCTCTAGATCGACCCCTCCGCGCTCATTGGATGGGACCTGGATAATGTCATAACCGACCATCGCTGCCGTCGCTGGGTTGGTGCCATGGGCCGAATCTGGAACAATCACTTTTGTGCGTTTATTATCTTGACGGTGTTCATGATAAGCTTTAATAATTAACATCCCTGTCATTTCACCATGAGCACCAGCAGCAGGCTGGAGAGTAAACCCGTCCATTCCGGTCAATTCACAAAAATCGTCTTGAAGTTCTGCCATAAGCTGCAGAGCCCCTTGAGTCATCGACTCAGGCTGGTAGGGATGAAGGGCTGTAAAGCCGGGTAGGCGAGCTAATCTTTCGTTGACCTTCGGGTTATATTTCATAGTGCAAGACCCCAGTGGATAAAACCCAGTATCCAAACCATAATTGAAGGTGGACAACCGTGTAAAGTGACGAACGACATCCACTTCTTCTAGTTCCGGGAGCTGGGATTCCAGCTCCTGCTGTGAGAGCATATGTTTAGGAATCATCATTTCGACAGGAACTTCCGGTACATCGCAAGCAGGCAAGCTAACGGCACTTCGTCCACTGGCGCTGAGCTCAAAAATAAGCGGTTCTAATGTTTTCATTGGATCTCCCCCAATCTGGCCACGAGCCGGTCAATATCTGCCTTGCACTTCGTCTCAGTCACACAGAAAAGAAGGTGATGATCAAGTTCAGGATAGAAACGAACCAGATCAAGGCCTCCGATAATCTGATCTTCCAAGAGCATGGCATTAACTTTAGCCGGCTCAATCTTCGTCTCAACAACAAATTCATGGAAGAATGGTCCAGAGAAAGCTAAAGACATCCCTGGGATTTTGGCGATCTCCCGTGAAGCATAATGAGCATTCTGCAAATTCAGGCACGCTAACTCCCTGATTCCTGTTTTTCCGAGAGCACTCAAATGCATGGTAAAAGCCAGCGCACAGAGCGCTTCATTGGAGCAAATATTGGACGTAGCTTTTTCCCGTCGAATATGTTGCTCGCGTGCCTGTAGGGTTAATACGTATCCTTTTCTCCCGTTTTTGTCTGTGGCAACACCGACAATCCGCCCCGGCATCCGCCGGACATATTTGTCCCTGGTAGCCAAGAATCCCAGATAAGGGCCACCGAAATTTAAGGAGTTACCTAGAGCTTGCCCTTCGCCTACAACAATGTCTGCTCCAATTTTTCCTGGGGATTTTAATAGTCCCAAAGAAATTGGATTGACCGCCATGACCATCAAGGCCCCCTTGGCATGGGCAAGTTGGACTATTTCCTCAGCACTTTCAAGACTTCCAAAAAAATTGGGATTCTGCATAAGTACTCCTGCAATATCCTCTTGTAGAGCTACTTCAAGGACAGACAAATCTGTCACGCCATCTTTATACGGAATTTCGATAAGATCGACACCCCGTGGCGGTAGATAGGTCTTCATGACTTCGCGATATTCGGGATGCACTGTTTGCAATACGAGTACTTTTTTACGTCGTGTCGCATCGCAACACATGAGGGCGGCTTCTGCAAAAGCTGAAGCCCCTTCATACATCGATGCATTAGCCGCATCCATTCCAGTTAACTCGCAGACTAATGTTTGATATTCATAAATCGCCTGAAGTGTCCCTTGACTAATCTCCGGTTGGTACGGTGTATACGCAGTGTAGAATTCGGAACGCAATAACAATTGATCCACAAAACTCGGAATAAAATGTTCGTAAGCACCGGCTCCGAGGTACGAACTGTATTCTTCCACCGTTTTATTTCGACTTGCCAACCCTTTGACGTGTTTGACCAATTCCTGCTCGGCCATCCCCCCCCGAATTGCGAGGGGACGTTTCAAGCGAACTTTCTCAGGAATATCCGCAAAGAGCTCCTCAACAGACTTAACCCCAATACGGCTTAAGAGTCGTTCCTGCTGGCTGTCCGTATTCGGTACAAAATTCATTCTAATGTTCCTCCTCTAACAAAAACGTTTCATACTCAGCAGCCGTCATCATGTTTTCAAGAGGAGATAAGTCATCGGCAGCAACTTTAATTAACCAGCCTTGCCCGTAAGGATCACTGTTAAGCAAATCAGGTGCATCCAGAACCAGAGTATTCACCTCAACGATCTTACCACTAATCGAAGCAGAAATATCCGAAACAGCTTTCACCGATTCCACCGTACCGTATGATTCTCCAACTGTTACCATTGAACCTTCATCGGGAAGTTCTACAAATACAACATCCCCGAGACTTTCTTGCGCATGATCTGTAATTCCAAACGTCACAATATCTCCCTCGACCTTGGCATACTCATGGTTTTTGTTATACTTCAATTCTACTGGATTCATGAAATCATCCTCCTAATATTTTTGTGTTATCATACCCTAAGGGCATCTAGAAAAATCCACTTCACTCAGACGTCCTCTTCAATTCATAGTGAAAACTTGACCGCAACTTCTCGCCTCGTGCCTTACCTTAGTTCCCTCGTTTATAAAACAAAGTGGGTATTATTTTAGCTTGCACCGCTTTCCCACGAATCAATACGTCCAGGCTGTCACCTTGAACTGCCAAATCCGCGCGAATAAGTCCCAAAGCTATATTTTTATTAAGAGTCGGGGAGAAAGAACCTGAAGTGACAAATCCGATGTCTTCGCCATTCTTTTGAAGTGGGTAATGAGAGCGAGCGATTCCCCGCCCAATCATTTCAAGGCCTACAAGCTTACGCGGTATTCCTTGTTCCTTCTGGGTTTGGAGTGCATCCCTACCGATAAACGCTGTTTTATCTAATTTAACAAAAGCACTCAGACCCGCTTCCAACGGAGAAATTTCTGGACCTAACTCATTTCCATACAAAGGAAGGCGTGCCTCAAATCGCAAAGTATCACGGGCACCCAAGCCAATCGGTTCTACACCTTCTGCTGCACCAATTTCTAAAATTCTTTGCCATAATTGCCTTACATATTCAGGAGCAACATAGATTTCAAACCCGTCTTCTCCGGTATAACCCGTGCGTGAGATAAGACATTGTACGCTGTCAATTTTTCCGTGTTGGAATGCATAATATTTAATTTGGGATAGATTAATGTTGGAAATGCGTTGTAAAATAGTTTCTGCAAAAGGTCCTTGCAAAGCGATTTGGGCAAACTGATCGGTGACGTTGTCAACACTCACGTCAAAATTATTAGCCTGTTTAAGCATCCAGGTGTAATCCTTATCGGTGTTAGAAGCATTCACGACGATAAAAAAGTGATTTGAATCATAACGATAAACGAGCAAATCATCGACAATACCTCCGTCAGGGTAACACATAGGAGAATAAAGAATTTTCCCATCTTCAAGTTTACTTACATCATTTGTAATCAACATTTGGACAAATTTCAGTGCTTCTTTACCATGGACATCGATCTCTCCCATATGTGAAACATCAAAAAGCCCTGCCTTTGTGCGGACGGTCTGGTGTTCTTCAATTACACCAGCATACTGAACCGGCATTTCCCAGCCGCCAAAGTCGATAAGCTTAGCTTTCGCAACCTGATGTTCCTCGTAAAGAGGGGTTCTTTTTAATTCGACCATATTGGCACCTCCTCCATTCTGTCATTCATTTCATTTTGCTTGATGCCGTAAACGGTATGGGAGTTGACTAGCATAAAAAAGGACAGAGAAGATGCGTCATCGCACCTTCTCTGTCCTTGAACCTGAGAGATTCGCCGTTCCCGGCTTCCCCTTTGGTGTTCTCTATGTAAGAGAAACTCTCCAGAGTACCGTCTTCTAGCAGTACTTTTGCCTGAGAGTTTCCTCCCTCAAAAAGCAATTTCAAGGGTTTTTCTCCTTCGGCGTCTGGGTTCTCCAGATCTCTCCCACTAGTGTCATCCGATATAAATTATTTAGTATTTATTATATAGTAAGCCTTTTCCCTTATTTAGTCTAGTGCCTTTTGATTAATTCTTCGGATAATGTCGTGACAATAACTAACAAAAAATCCCGTCCCTCTTACGAAGGGACGAGATCACTCGCCGTACCACTCTGTCTCGACAAACAATACTCAGCTGTATCATACACCGTATTACGCGAATTAATAAAATTATTTAATATATAAATAAAACTCATCTAACCCAGATAACCTTTTCATATGTTCTATGCAGAATCAATTTGTATAAGTAATAATTAATCCTTTAAAATAACTTTGCGCAGGATAGTAACAAGCTTTGCTTGTCCTTCCGACTCAATCGGATCCACCATCCACAGACACAGAAAAGAGATCTTGCGACTCTTCCATTCCTGAACGTAAGTATCCATGTTTTCTTTAGAAAGGTATAAATGCGTCGGATCCTGTGAAGACATTAAACTCACAACGACACAACGTTGCTCAATGTCATCCATAACTTGAAATGCACGATCGAGCAAATCATCGCTCCCGGTCATTAACACATCTCCCGGGCGAAAATTGTGACTTGCTTCAGCAAACCCAACACTAAAAATATTAATATTTTTTGAATCTGATTGCAAATCGTCAATGGAAGGTAAGAGTTCAACCTCTTGGCGTCCTACCTTGCCAACGTAAATCTGATTCTCATCCTGATGCAATCCAAATCCTTGAATGAGAAAGTCGGGAGATATCTCACAAATTATTCTATTCATCGGTGACAATCCTTCTCCTTCAAAGTTATCTGTAGAACATTTTAACACGAAACTAAGCTAATTCGCAACAACAGAGCACTAAGCCCTTAAGCTATGACTTCATTCTGTCCTTGCAGATTCGCCAAATCGAGGTGGGCAAGCAGGAAAGACTTTAGTTGAGTCCTGAGTATATCACGATTTCTCATAAGTCCCTGTATATCTTCTTGAATTTCGTCCCACCTTTTCTGTGCTTCAGACACTTTGTTTTGTTTTTCATGTTCGGCTTCCCTCAACAAAAGTTCGGCCTCATGACGTGCCGCCTGCTTAACTTCTTCTGCTGTTTGTTGAGCTAAAACCAGAGTCTGCTGCAGAGTATTCTCTAACTGACGATAGTGGCTAATTTCCGTTTCCAACCCTTTTGTCTTTTCACGGAGTTCGAAGTTCTCGGCGTAAATGGTTTCAAACTCCTGACTCACGTTCTCGAGAAACTTCTCAACTTCCTCGCATTGATAACCTCGTACCCCTTTGCGAAATGTTTTATTGCGAATATCAAGAGGCGTCATCTCCATCTCTCTTTCCCTCCTAATGCCGTTGTGACCGAAAAAGAACGATTTTCCAAGCCGTCCGTTCTTTGCGGGTCTGGGAACATTCCAAAAATTTTATACGCCCCTGCCCTCGGCAAGAAATTATATCGCCAGGTCGCACTTCTGCTTCCGCTTTGCTCACCACAAGACCGTCTCGTCTTACTTTACCTTGCGTAATCCACTCCAGCGCGTTAGACCTCGCAACTCCAAACGCATTGGCAATCAGCGCATCGATACGTGATGAATTAACTGTGATACGGCTTTCTTCACCTAGGTCGGGATACACATCTGGTTTTTCGCAATAAAGTGAAACTTCAATTTTTTCACGCCCTGCCTGTATCCAATGATCTAATAAAAACGAAGCGATCTCTGCCGTCGTGGCTATATAGAAACCCCGCTGACCCGCTTGAATGTCCCCCAACACATCTCGTTTAAACCCCAGACCCATAAGGGATCCCAAGATCTGGCGATGTTCCAGTTGAGCACGTGAATCCGACGGATGCACCCAGAGCAGCGAAATGTCGGCATCTGTAGGGTCCAAGGTTTCTCCCCAAGGACCTACAATAATCCGAACACGTTCTGCTTCAGGGAACCCTCCCTCAGTCCTAAACGAAAGATGTTCCTTCCTCAGAACAGCCTCAGCCCACTCCCGCATAGCAAAGCTTAAAAAAGGGGTGACTTGTTTTAACTTCTTTTTGAGCACCCCATCTACTTGATCTAAAAAATGGGCTGCTTCCAGACGCATTTCCTTTTCACTCCAAAATCCAAGGCTACTTCGATCTACCGAATGTTTCATGCTATTAGAAAAGCCTCCAGATCAAAGATCGAATGAGTTCCAACACGATGATTGCGATCATCGGGGAAAAATCGACTGGCATAGCACCCCCGCCGATTTGAAAGCGTTGAAAAGGCTTAATTATTGGATCTGTCACGTCATAAAGAAGGGTAACCAGCTTATTATTGTGCGATATCAGATTCGGTACAAAGGAAAGGATTGCCCGAATCACAATCGCATAAATAAGAATTGTAATCACCTTATCAATAACTTGGATTATTAAAATAATAAGAAATCCCTCCTTATCTCGAACTTGGCCAGAACAATCCCTTATCTTTTAGTTCGTCACGCATTTCTCCAGAAATATCAACGTTATTGGGCACAAACAAGAAAATCCCATTGCCTACTTTCTGCATATTGCCATTTAACGCATAAGTTGTCCCACTAATAAAATCAACAATCCGTTTGGCTAACACCTTTTCCGCGTTTTCGAGATTAACAATAACTGGTCGCCGAGATTTCAGTTGATCTGCAATATTTTGAGCTTCTTCAAAGGAATTTGGTTCCATTACAACCACACGCATTTGCTTTTGAGTGTGAATACTCACAACCTGCGCATTTTTACGGCTAGTACGCACTTCTTCTTGGACGTTTTTTTCTCTATCATCTTCTTCAAAAATCTCATCTTCTAGTTCCTCATCAGCGAATCCCATAATTCCAATTACTTTGTCAATCAATTTCGCCATATATATTCCCTTCCTTTCAAGGTTTAATGCCTTAGTCGCACTTATTCTTCAGAGAGTAAATAACCTTCAGTTATACTTTCTACCTAGTGCCGAAAATCTGACGTCCTACACGGACAAGGGTAGCTCCTTCTTTAATAGCCAATTCGAAATCTTGACTCATCCCCATCGAAAGCTCTCGCAAGTCTACTCCAGACCATTTCCGGGATTGCAAAGTATCGCGTAGTACTCGAAGCTCACGGAAAAATCCTTGTGTTTCAGCTGAACTCGCCTCCAACGCCCCAATGGTCATAAACCCATGAACTCGGACATGGGGATAATCCCCAATGGAATTTAAAAAATCTGGCACTTCCTCTGGCATGAGTCCTGCCTTTGCGGGGTCCCGGGCGATATTTACCTGGACAAGTGTTGCCCAAATCATCTGACGCCGTTCCCCTTGCTCGTTGAGTGTCTCTAAGAGCGAGAACCGATCCAGCGAATGAATCAGCGAAACGTTTTGGTCCAAATACTTTACTTTGTTGGTTTGCAACCTTCCCACCAAATGCCATTCGCAATCGTTTGGCAGAGAAGGAGCTTTCTCCAACCATTCTTGAACACGGTTTTCTGCAAAGGCTCGTTGTCCAGCCTGGTAAGCTTCCTCTAAGCTTGAAACCGGTTGAGTCTTAGACACAGCCAATAATCGGATGGTACTAGGGTCTCTTTTACTCCGTGCTACAGCTTGGTCTATCCGCTGACGAACTTCAATTAAATTTTGCTTGATATCCACGTCTGTCAACATCAGAATATCCCCTCGCTTTAATTTCTACGCCCTTTCGCCGGTTTCCTGCTTATCAAACCCAAACCTAAATATTTTTTACATCGGCTACTAAGCCTTCCAGGCCCTCACGCGGTGTAATCACGACAGGAATACCACTTGGAAGGTTTTCAATACAGGCTTGACTATCATCTTGATCAAGGACAGTTACTTTTTTGAAATGTACAACACCTCCATCCCAAAGAAAGATCCCTAGTTCCTCGCCCTGCGTCCACAGTGCACTCTTCGGGACAAGAACTCCACTGGTCGAAGGGAGATAGCTCCACGTTATATCTTGACGCCTCTGGGCCGCTGATCCGTCGACATAATGAGGAAACTGGACAATCACTCCTTTAGGGGTATCAGATTTGCGTAGAATTTTAGCACTGACCGTTTGATTTCCCGCAGTTAGACGTAATGTTTTACCAATTGTGAGCCCATCGATACTCGGCAGTTCAATGAATGCTTGGGTCGGGATGAGGTTATTAACAATTTTCCCCACAATCTCCCCCGCTTGTACAGTTGCTCCCGCAGTTTTCACGTTGGCAGTCTGAGCCAATAATTTATTCAAATCCATTGAATTAAGATTTTGGCTCGTCAGGATGGATTCTAAACCATCGCTTTGATGAAAAAACAGTCCCCCCTTCGCTGCCAGAATCGTTTGTTTCATCCCATCTTGGGTCATTCCTGGCGCTGCGCCTGCGGTTTGGAGAATCGCCACAGCCTCCCCACGTCTAAAGCGTTGTCCATTTTCACCTAAAAATTGAATCTTTCCTGTGGACGGAGCAGATATCGGTATTTCCTCATTTGCAAACGTTGCCATGACTTTACGTTCGTGGGTGATCGTTCCGGTTTGAGCCACTGCAAATTTTATATCCCCAGCGGTTAGACTTGAACGATAGGACCACAGGATTCCTCCAGTCAGAACGATGAATAAAATACCCCAAAACCAATAGGCTGGTTTTCTTCTTTTTCCCTCCATTGCACCCTCCAACTCGATATTCGATATTCGTAGTTCGTTGTTCTCATTGAACTACGAACCACGAACTACGATAAGGCTCGTGGCAAATCACACGTAAAGACGGTTCCAACTCCTAGCTGAGAAGAGACATTAATTCTGCCACCCGTACCTTCCACCAAGTGTTTTACAATACTTAACCCTAGCCCCGTTCCGCCTTGCTCCCGCGAACGGGCCTTGTCTACTCGATAGAAACGTTCGAAGATCCGGGGCAAAATTTCTGCGGGGATACCACAACCCGTATCTCCAAATTCAAGGTGAATATATTCCCGCCCCACTTGCGCGTGTAGCCAGACACGTCCCTCTGCCGTATATTTAACTGCATTCTCTAATAAATTGAGAAGAAGTTGACTCAGGAGATCTTCTCCGATTAAAAGTGGCGGCATATTTTCCGGAAGATCAACCTCCACTTTGATTCCTTTGGCCTCGGCAAAACTTTGAATCACCGGTTTGACTTTTTCGTATGCCTCTTGAACCGAACTTACTTTGCTATAACTTACCTCAGCCCGATTTTCACGTCCTTCAATATGAGCTAACGTCAGCAGGTCCTCAATAAGTCGCTGTAAGCGCAAGGTTTCTCCTTGTATAATCTTCAAGAATCGGCTACGTAAGGAGGGATCGTCTGCTGCGCCGTCCAAAAGTGTTTCTACGAACCCTTTGATAGAAGTCAACGGAGTTCTTAGTTCATGAGAAACATTAGCGACAAATTCTGTGCGCATTTGTTCCAGTCGCCGAAGCTCCGTCACATCATGAATTACAATGACCGCACCCCTGGGCTTACCCTGCTCACTTAAAATAGGGTTAATCTGGCTTTGTACTGTCCTTTGAGCAATATTCGTTTCCCTCGTAGCTGAAGGCTGCCCGGAAAGCACTTTGCGAATTAAATGCTCTAGTTCAGAATCGTAAGTCAGCTCCAACAAATATTCCAATTCTTTGGCCGTGCCTTGGCGTTCAAAAATTTTTTCGGCTGCAGCATTCACTAAAACAACTCGACCAACATGGTCCACAGCCACAACGCCTTCTTGCATCCCTGCCAAAATCGCTTCCATCTTGAGTGCTTCCTGGGTCCCCTTTTGAACGATCATCTCTACGTGACGTGAAAGACTATTCAATTCCGCTGTGAATTCCCCGATTTCATCCGTCGAATCCGAAAAATCAATGCGCTCAAAATCTCCCCTGGCAATTCGCTGGGTGGTAAAGTGAAGTTTCTCCAGTCGACGAGATAGTTGACTGGAGTAGAAATAAACAGCTCCTACAGGAAAGCACAAGGCGAGCACAACAACTCCAAAGTCAATCGGTAACCCTGCAGGCCCTAACCTAGCGCTCTCTCCAACCCAAAACAAAAGTAGGGCAAGCCCTGTCATGCCAAAAAAAAGTCCGGTCAATCGCCATTTAATACTCATACTTCTCAACCTTTAAAACGATAGCCGATCCCGCGTAGGGTCTCTATGTACTCGGGATTCGAAGGGTCCTTTTCCACTTTCAAACGCAGGTGACGCACATGAACATCAACCGTCCGAGTATCTCCGTCATATTCATATCCCCAAATTCGATCCAGGAGCTCATCCCGAGAATACACTTTACCCGGATGAGTTGCAAAGACACGTAGAAGCTCAAACTCTTTTGGGGTTAACTCAGTTTCCTCTCCTCGAACATGGACACGAAACCCTGTTATGTCAATCCGCAAATCTCCTCGGATTATTTGAGCAACTGTCTCCTGCGTCGAATTGAGACGACGCAAGCGAGCTTTAATTCGAGCTAACAGTTCACGCGGGCTGAAAGGCTTGGTCATATAATCATCAGCCCCGAGCTCCAACCCTAAAACCGTGTCAATCTCCTCACCTTTAGCGGTTAACATAATAATAGGGATTTGCTGAAATCTTGGATTTAAGCGAAGAATCCGACAAACCTCCAAACCATCCATGCCCGGTAGCATGACATCGAGAACAATGAGATTCGGTAGTTCCTTCTCTACACATTCCAACGCTTCCTGGCCATCCTTCGCTACAGAAACCAGGTATCCTTCCTTTTCCAGATTAAATCTGAGGAGTTCTAGAATTGGTTCCTCATCGTCAACTACTAAAATTGCTGCCACCTAACCCCCCCTTAATCGTGGTTCGTGGTTCGTGGTTCGTAGTTCGGTATTCGAACCACGAACTAGGGAAAGCGAGTTATGGTTCTCGCGCTTCCTTTACCTCGTGCATCGTACCTCGCCTACTCCGTACATCTCGAACCTCGAACCCCCAACTTCGAACCTCGCAATTTGATCCACCCTGCCATCCGTCCTGAACGGGCTCCATCACGCCGATACGAAAAGAACCATTCAGGATTGTCTGCAGTACAGACCGAAGCAACCTCTATGTTTTCTGGACGAACCCCTTTTCCCAAGAACAACGTCTTGTTGGCCTCCCATAAATCAAGTAGATAATGCCCATCATCTTGCCTATGCAGAAACGGTGTTTCGTGATAGTTCGCTCGAAACTGTACTGCAACACGTTCATCCACTGAATAACAACAAGGACCAATGCTCGGCCCAATCGCAACCCAGGCATCCTCAGTGCGCCCTCCAGCTTCTTCAAAAAACTCCAAGACTTTTTGCCCAATCTTATGGGCAGTACCTTTCCAGCCGGCGTGCGCAATCCCTACTGCCTTGAGATCGGGGTAATAGAAAAAAAGAGGGACACAATCCGCAAAAAAAGCCATCAGCCCGACAGAGCTCTGAGTCAATAATCCGTCCGTAGCAGGGATTGCCGTCTCCAATTCACAACTACCTCGGCCCCCGTCTTCCTCATTGACCCATAAGACATTTGTACCATGAACCTGTTCACCCACTGCAACCTTGGTCAAGGGAACCCCCCACTGATCCAGCCAATGCTCTCTGTTTTGCAAAACTGCAGTAGGATCATCTCCCACATGAAGCCCTAGATTAAACGAATCGTAGGGAACCTGACTGACTCCTCCTACACGAGTAGAGAAACCTATGTCTATTCCTTCAGCTGACCATTTTGGAATGGTTAGATAGGTAAAATTTCCTCTTTTATGCCATTTCCAGCTCATCCCTTCAGCTCCTTCGATTTCCTTTAAATATATCATTTAATCACTCTGAGGACAAACCCGACATTACTCCTATTAGGGTACAATTTCACCACAATGTGATTAATCATTCCTCCTAGTCCTGATAAAGAAAACTTGGCGGCCGCCTAGTTGCGCTGATGCGCTGACCAAGGATGGCCAAGTGTCCCTGTAACCCACGAAAACACTGTTTTCGCACGGATTACCCTTCTAACAGACACGGTCTTCGCACGTATTAACCTTCTTGCAGGAAGGTGAGAAGGGACCTTCCAGAAAGTATGAAACAAAAAGTTATACTTTCTGACTAGTATAAAATATAAAGAGGTTGTGCTAAAACTTGTTACTATATTTTTCACATCCCCACTTTTGCTTCTATATCATCAAAACATAAGCGTCCTCACTCCACTTTTATAGTGAAATGAGGACGCTTATTGATTGTTGTAACCACTTGAAATTTTGGAGACTGAGTTTTCACACATCCCCTTATCGACGGTCATCATTGTCTGTATTAAATTCAGGTAGATCATTGGCATCGACTAAGATGACGTCAACCCCAATTTTCTTAACACGATCCCACGGAACAACATAGTCTTCTACCTTGCTACTGCCGAAAAAGCCCCAACTTCGCGAGGGTCCTGGCACAATAATCCCTTTGACGACACCCCGTTCAAGATCCAAATCAAGGTCTTTAATTGGCCCTAACCGACGTCCATCCTTAACATTCACAACATCCAATAATCGTAAATCCGAGATCCTCATTCTAAGACCCCCCCTAATCGATGTTCGGGGTTCGAGGTTCGATAATTCGAAGTCGAATATCACGTATAGCCCCGATATAAGTTCAACTATGACTTATGAAGAACGCTGGAGCTTAATCATAAGTAAGTTTCCTATAGGTCATCATATGAGGGAGGGACAAAAAATAGCCTACAGTTCAAACATATTTACTCGATGATTATCTAGCCTCGTTTCATAATCGAGTTCTGGCTTGCAGTTCGAATCTCCTTCAATCCCTTTGCGTCGTGCTTGGTGCTGCGTGTATCCGACTTCTGGCCTCTGACATCTGACCTCCCGGATTCACACATACTTGCGCATGTGTTGCATGGCAGCTTTCTCAAGACGGGATACCTGAGCTTGTGAGATTCCAATCTCGTCAGCTACCTCCATCTGAGTCTTGCCATCAAAAAACCTCAAAGACAAGATGAGTTTTTCCCGTTCGCTGAGACGTCGTAAAGCTTCTCGGACTGCCAACCCCTCAATCCAACCTTTGTCAGACTGCTTATCATCTCCAATTTGATCCATTACAAAAATAGGATCTCCTCCGTCATGGTAGATTGGCTCAAATAGAGAAATCGGTTCTTGAATAGCATCTAAGGCAAAAATAACATCTTCACGTGGCAAAGAAAGCTTATCAGCGATTTCTGTAACGGTTGGTTCTCGTGAGCAATCACAGACTAGCTGATCTCTTACCTGAAGGGCCTTATAGGCAATATCCCTCAGTGACCGACTCACCCGTATTGGATTGTTGTCTCTCAAGTAACGACGTATTTCCCCGATGATCATAGGGACGGCATAAGTAGAGAATTTAACGTTTTGGCCAAGATCAAAATTGTCTATAGCTTTCATCAACCCGATACAACCAACCTGAAAAAGGTCATCTACATATTCTCCCCGATTCGTAAACCGCTGAATCACGCTGAGAACAAGACGAAGATTCCCATGAATAAGTTTGTCTCGAGCGCTGCGATCTCCAGCCTGATAAATTACAAACAACTCTTTCATTTTCACGCTGGATAAGACAGGCAACTTTGAGGTGTTCACTCCACAAATCTCAACTTTATTTAATGCCAAACTACGAGCACCTCCCCAGCAAATTCTGTTGGGAAGTATGCCCGAACACAGTTTAGGTTATTCCAATCGACAAAATTCTTTGCGTAATCTACGAATAATTCTTTTCTCAAGCCGCGAAATGTAGGATTGTGAGATTCCCAGTCGATCCGCTACTTCTTTTTGTGTTTTTTCCACCCCGTTATCCAGCCCGAACCTCAATTCCATAATCACCTTTTCCCGGTTTGTTAACCTTCCCATCGCTAAATGCAACAACTGCCGATCAACCTGTTCTTCAATTGGCTTGGAGATAATGTCATTTTCGGTACCTAAAACATCTGATAGGAGTAGTTCATTACCATCCCAGTCAATATTCAATGGTTCATCAAACGATACTTCAGAACGAGTCTTATTATTTCGTCTAAGATACATTAAAATTTCATTTTCAATACACCTTGAAGCATAGGTCGCTAGTTTAATTTTTTTCTGAGGATCAAACGTATTTACCGCTTTGATTAACCCAATTGTTCCAATCGAAACGAGATCCTCAATCCCTATCCCAGTATTTTCGAATTTACGGGCAATATACACAACAAGCCGTAAATTCCGTTCAATTAAAATATCTCGAATGGACGGATCCCCCATTTCGAGGCGCTCCAAGAGAACCCCTTCTTCGTCTGAGTTGAGTGGTGGGGGGAGCGCTTCACTGCTTCCAACGTAATAAATCCCTCTAACTCCACGGATTTTTTGAAGGAGCATGAACCATAGGCGTCTAACGTTATCTTGAACATCACTCCACCACTTCATTAATCAATCTCCACCTTTCTGCATATGTTCTGGGTGTAGTAACGCTTGGTATTCACCCTCTGAACTTAGCACTTGCTTAACGAGTGCCACCGTTGCATGGATTTGTCGAGATCCCGTTTTGTCAAAACACGTCACGCGCTGAGGTCTCAACCCAAGTAGCCAGCTTTGTCGATCAATTGCTTGAAAAGGTATAAAAACTAAGTGTTTTACTAAACTAGGATTGACCTTCCACAATAACGGCCAAGGGTCAGCGTAGTCTTTCCACGGAATGTTTAGAAATGATCGCACATGATCAGGCATTACACTAGCGGCAATCTCCTCTTCCAGCAAAATAACAGGAAGCCCGGTTAACGGATCTCGCAAATGATTACCGGTATCCAACAACGCTTTAATGCAGACAACCCCACTATGTTCATCACCGCCAAAATCAATTTCTAAATCGTAAATAATTTGCTTTAGTACTGCGTTTCTTTCCTGCCATCGCAACCAAAGACGCTGCAAAAGCCACCACATTAATGCCCCTAGAGGAAGTATCCAAAGATTACTTAGGGCCAATGTAAAGAGGCCACTACCTAGTTCATCATCAAATTGCACCCACCCCCATAAGGCATACACAAATCCACCGAGTCCTGCAGAAAGAAGCCAAAACCCAACCACTGCTTTGAGAAAGGTGTACACTCTACGCATCGGGAAAGCGGCTCCGACCATTAGAAATGGAACAACCCATTTACTTAACGTGGTCCATGGCGAAGTGGAATAACAGGCTAGAACCACCGGGATTTCGCCGAGAAGGACAGCGGCTAGGATCCGGGTTGGCCGGAGCGGAAGACGAATGAGTCGGCTGGTAAGAGTGAGAATAAGTGCGTCCATCCCTCCGTTAATGAGAATATCCAGATCGAGATAAGTCTCTACTACGCCCATCAGGTGCATCCTTTCCATACGCTTCTCACAAGATTATATCTAAAGACTGTAGTAAAAGCTGTCGCTTTCGGTGGGTTGTAATGGTATTTTTTAGGAGAACCAATGCGAGTGCTGTAGGGTTTCATCAACGAGCAATATATCTCGACAAGATGTACTAACTTATATGATAGATGGCACATTGAAATGCGTATTTAAACAAAAAAAAACCGCCTGTAATAAACAGCGGCCGGCTGATAATGAAAGCTGAAAACCGAAAAAGTCTCTGTCGGTTGACAGAGACTTGAGATATCACAACGTCTTAGATTTGATGGCCACCTCATGCTGGCCTAAGATTTTGGTTGTCAACTTTTATTTCTTTTAACTTAAATAAAGTTCACAGAATACTATCAACGACGACGCCTTAGAAACTCTGGGATATCGATATCAACTTCCGTCGCAACCGGTTTGATTATGTTATCTTGGGCTTTTCCTGGTGCAAGACCAAAGCCAGCCCACTGCTGATCAAAACCTGTCGCGATGACGGTAACTCTGATTTCTTCCTTGAGATTCTCGTCGACAACTGCGCCAAAGATAATATTTGCCTCAGGATCAGCAGCTTCTGCGATAATTCCGGCAGCTTCGTTTACTTCAAAAAGGGTTAAATTAGTCCCACCAGTAATATTAAGCAACACTCCTTTGGCTCCTTCAATCGAAGTTTCCAACAGTGGGCTGGAAATTGCTTTACGGGCAGCATCCGCTGCACGGTTTTCACCAGTTGCCTGACCAATACCCATTAGGGCCGATCCAGTATTTGACATAATGGTCTTTACATCAGCAAAATCCAAATTGATTAAGCCAGGAACTGCAATCAAATCTGAAATCCCTTGTACCCCTTGTCGCAGGACATCATCCGCAATGCGAAAAGCCTCATGAATCGTAGTATGCTTGTCCACTACTTGCAACAAACGATCATTCGGAATCGTTATAAGTGTATCCACTTTACTTTTAAGTTCAGCTATTCCTTTTTCTGCCTGCATAGCCCGTTTACGGCCTTCAAAAGTAAAAGGGCGCGTAACCACACCAACCGTCAAAGCTCCCATTTCCTTGGCCACTTCCGCAACAATAGGTGCCGCACCTGTGCCGGTTCCGCCTCCCATCCCTGCTGTGACGAAAACCATATCCGCACCCTTTAACACCTTAGCAAGTTCTTCACGGCTTTCTTCTGCTGCCTTAGCTCCAATTTCGGGATTTGCTCCAGCTCCAAGTCCTTTAGTCAACTTTATCCCTATTTGAACTTTTTGGCCTGCGCGGGAGAGCTGTAAAGCCTGAGAGTCAGTATTTACAGTTACAAAATCTACCCCTTGTAAGCCGGCAGTAATCATTCTATTTACCGCATTGTTCCCACCACCACCGACACCAATAACCTTGATTTCTGCAAATTGGTTTAAATCCGTATCAAATTCTAGCATCTAAGGCTTTAACCCCCTCGCTTCATTCTGACCTGCCTGTTTAAAAAATGCAGGCTATAACTATTATTTAACTTTGTTGTCCAAACGCTCGCTTGTCTTGCAAACAGGCGCGAAACATGCCCATAAACGTGCAAAAACTCTATACGTTCAGTACTTTAAATTCAATGACGTAATAAATTCTATATGTTGATGCTTTATCCCTTTTTTTGAAACAAAAAACTTTTTGCAAAATATAAAATTACCCATAATACTTTGTTCCTCTATCACTATTACCTTTTTAACAGATGACGGCGTATGCTCCCAATATTTTGAAATAGTCGTACGCCAAATGCAACAACAGCTGCCAAATAAAGATCAACTCCAATGCGATCTCCGACGTAAGCCAAGAAAGCTGCGAGAAGCATGTTAATAAAAAAACCGCTCAAAAACACAGAGCTATCAAAATGATCTTCCTGCGCGGAACGTATCCCACCTAAGACGGAATCTAAAGCTGCTAGGATTCCCACGGATAGGTATTTTGCATATTCAATTGGCACGGAAAGTGGGCTGACATACCCTATGGCCAATCCTAAAACTAAACCCAATAACGGTAACCACATGTTACTTGTCCTCCCTGATTTAGCGGCCAATGACTGGCTTTGCCGCCGTATAATCAATGTATCGAACCCCTTGTTGAAATGATTTATACTCTTTATCGCTTACTAGTTGAAAAAGAGCATTTAATTTATCTTTCCAATCATTGGCTTGTCCAAGGCGAACTTCTACTCCACTGGTCAAGAACACCGTCATTTGTTGACTAGGATCAACATGGATTTCACCAATCTGAGCAAGTAAACCTGTTGGAGCTTGTCCCAGCAGGCGAAGTGCTGCTGTTAGTGAAGGGTTACCTAGGCTTTGCCCTGGTCCAGCGGTATCCATAAGATTAATCCCAGTAATCACTGGGTGATCCGTTTTAGGCCAACTCTCCAAACGACGTAAAAAGGTCCCTTGTGAGTCAATCTCCACGACCCCCTTCGGAACAACGACCAAGGCAACCGGAGTTCGTTCAGTCACCTGAATAACAAGTGTGTGCGGGAGCTTCCGCTGAAACTTAACACTTTGGACTAACGGATGTAATGAAATTTTATAACTTAGCTCTGCTTGATCAAAGAGCAATAAGTTTTGTCCTTGAACCCCATTAGCCAATTTCAAGATTTCGCTTTCCGGGATCAGTTTAAGCCCTTGCACCTTTACATTTTGAACTCCGAATGCACTGGAACGCAAAAACTGCGTCAAACCCAATGCAAGCAAAATCGTCAAAACAGCAACATAGAGAAAGGACGTATTCATTTTCTTGGGTTGCATTTCGTCTTTCCTCCTTGTCCCAAGTATAACGAATACAGTCCTATTCTGTCATGCCTTTTTGAGAGACTTTTACTGACAAAATACGCCAATATTCGACGCACCTCATTTCGAAGCACGCTGCTCGAGGCAAAATCGATTCTCAAAGTTCGTGGTTCGATGTTCGAATTGTGAATTCCATTCTGTAAATCGAAGAACGTATTAAACTTGGTGAGAATAATTATTCTGCGAACTTTGTTCGCCTTCAATTCGTGCTTCGTGCTTCGTGCTTCACGCATCGCGCCTCACGCCTCGCCGTTACCCCTTCTGGGTAACACGCAGAAGTTTGGCACCTAAACGATGATATTTTTCTTCTAAATTTTCGTAGCCACGATCAATAAAATCTACTTTTTCCAGCACAGTTACTTCCTCTGCTGCTAATGCTGCAAGAAAGAGTGCAGCCCCAGCCCTCAGATCTGTGGCTTCCACGAATGCCCCTTCAAGCGTTTCTACCCCACGTATAATGGACGTTCTCCCCTCAACCGTAATTTGCGCACCCATACGACGTAACTCATCCACATGCTGAAAGCGGTTTTCAAAAATAGTTTCCGTAATGATACTAGTTCCTTCCGCGCACGAGAGCATAGCCATAAACTGTGGTTGCATGTCCGTTGGAAATCCCGGATAGGGCATTGTCTTGAGGTCCACGCCCCGAATTCTTCCTCGCTGTTGAACACGAATCGAATCATCCAGAAAGGTCACTCTAGCTCCTACCTGGCGCAATTTAGCAATGACAGGTTCTAAATGTTCTGGTACAACATTCTCAATGACCACATCGCCTTCAGTCATGACCGCTGCAACCATATGCGTACCCGCTTCGATCCGATCCGGTATGACTATATGTTCTGCAGGATGAAGCATATCCACCCCGTCTATTCTCAAGACGTCCATTCCTGCGCCTCGTACTTTTGCTCCCATCTTATTAAGGAAATTTTGCAAATCAATAATTTCCGGTTCGCGTGCGGCATTGCGAATCATAGTCGTTCCTTTAGCTAAGACAGCAGTCATCATAATGTTTTCTGTTGCACCAACACTTGGGACATCCAGGTAGACATCAGCCCCTAGTAACTGATCTACCCATGCCTCGATATACCCATGTTTTTCTTTAACCTTCACACCCAATTGTTGAAGGCCCTTTATATGTTGATCCATTGGGCGCGAACCAATGGCACACCCTCCCGGTCGAGATAGTTTCACCCGTCCACTCCGGGCTAGTAATGGACCTAAAATTAGATTAGAAGCACGCATTTGGCGCATAAGCCCCTCGTCGACATGGCAGGACTCTAATCCTCCAGCATTGATGAGCATAGCCTCATTTTGGCGTTCAACTTTACAGCCCAGGTGCTCAAGCACCTGAATCATATGTGTAATATCAGCTAACTCCGGGATTTCTAGTAAGGTCGATGTCCCTTCAGCGAGCAAGGTAGCTGCCAGTAAGGGAAGAGAAGAGTTTTTTGCCCCGCTTACCCGGATACTTCCTTCTAACCGCTGTTTTCCGGTGATAACATAGCGATCCAACGCCATGATCTTACCCCCCTTTTATTCGATGTTCGATGTTCGAGGCTCGATGTTCGATTTGTGAATTCGATTCTGTGAATCGAAGTACGTATTCAACTTGGAGTGATTAATCGTTCTGCAAACTTTGTTCGCCCTCGATTCGTGCCTCGTTAAAGTAAGCTACTTCCATTTGCAACTTGATTCCATACTTTGACTGAACATCTTTTGAAATAGCATCAATTAACGCGAGCACATCCTTAGCCTTGGCGTTACCGGTATTTACAATAAAGTTAGCGTGTTTGTCTGAAACCTGCGCTCCACCGATACTTTTTCCTTTCCAACCAGCAGACTCAATTAAACGGCCAGCTGAATCGCCTGGTGGATTCCGAAAAACGCTCCCAGCATTGGGTTTTTCAAGTGGTTGATTGACCACCCTATTTCTTAAGTTCTCCTTCATCTGGCTTAGAATCTGTTCACGATCCCCTGGAGAAAATGCAAGTTGGGTTTCAACCACCCATGCTTTGCCTCGCAAAGAGCAGAACCGATAAGCAAATTCAAGCTCAGCTCGTTCTAGCTTTTTCACTGTACCATCCGCCCAAAGGGCCGTGACACTAATTATGTGAGGAGCTATTTCGCCTCCATGAGCACCAGCGTTCATCATAACGGCACCGCCCACGGATCCTGGAATTCCCCGAGCAAACTCAAGGCCACTCCACCCTCGTTCCCCTGCTTCTTGAGACAGATGCGCTAGCGTGTACCCCGCTTCAACTTGAACCTTGTACTCACCCCATTCAATCGCGCGGAGAGACGTGGTCACCAAGGTAATTCCGGGAAGCCCTTCATCCGGTAATAGAAGATTTGAACCCCGTCCAATCAGCCAAACGGGGATTTTTGCTTCTCGCGCGCGCTGCCACACGATCGACATATCTGCCGAAGTTTGAGGCCAATACACTATTTCAGCGGGCCCACCAATCTTCCACGTATTCAGGAGGTCCAGCGGGTAATCTTTCTCCACACGCCCTGGCATTCCATCCAAAATCATCCTTGTTCCACCTCAAGTTATCCGTCATTATTTGGCTCTTCCAAAGAGAGCTAAGGGCCAACCGAATATCTAGCCAAGAAACTCCTAAGTCTATACACATAGCTATATCCTGACAAACTACTTGCTCTTCTGTCGGTTCCAACCACCTAGGCATTTGACCAAGAAATTTCAAACCCTCTTGCTCACGATAAAAGTCAATCCCAGTTTCACGCACCACCCAAGTCGCTTTTTTTTCGACCTGAACGGTTCCTCTTTTTAATAAATTTTCTTCCACCAGATCCGCCAACCAAGATTCCGGTATTAGCCAATGTAAACCTTGCCTTCTTTCGAATTTCCATTTTCCGTCAGTTGTCAACCAAAGAATGGTTGGTTCAAATCCGGCCCCATTTAATAAATGCCCTAGCAAGGGGCGTCCATCTAGAAAAACCATCGGTTCTGATAATGGGATAATTAGTTCATCATCCAAAATATTATGTATGAACGATTGAATAGATTGCTGATTCACTCCCAGCTCGAGTGCCTTTTCTCTCCAGAAATCGTCTGGCTTCTCCTCTGGCCAGAAGACCCATTCTGTCGCAATACCTAATTCTTCGGGCGGAGATGAGGGAGTACAATCAAATGGCTTCTCAAACCAGCTTTCTGAGAATTCCCGGCTTAAATCCTCCGTTGCAGGTTCAACCTCGGAAAATTCCAGCTGAATCCCATTCAGAACGGCCCGAACTCCGTCTATTCCGGGAGCCGCAGAAGAAGCAACCAATTGTATTTTTCGTTTTGGCCACACCATGCTCACTCCTTTTCTTAGTTACTGCCATATGCTATGCAGTAAAGTAAAAAGGTGTGAGCGAACTCGATGTTTGATGTTCGATATTCGCTATTCGTGTTCGAACTTCGAAATCAATGCCCATATGTTTGTTATTTGTTATTTCGAACTACGAACCACGCATATCGAACCACGCTTTAGTGCCATGCAGTGGCCCTACAGAGATTTACAATTTTATTTAAAGCCTCCGGTTGTGCTAGCGTACGAGCAGCATCTCCCATTTTTGCGAGGAGTTTAGGTTGCGAAATTAACCCATCTATTTCCTTCCACAATCGTTCTCCGTCTAATTCTGAGTCCAAAATAATCTGAGCTGCGCCAGCTTGAACTAGAGCTTGAGCATTATGCTCTTGATGGTTCTCCGCTGCATATGGATAAGGAATTAAGACACTAGGAATACCTACCACCATCAACTCAGCCAAAGAAGCTGCCCCTGCCCGTCCAATAAAGATGTCCGCGCAGGCTAACGCTTCCGGCATATCTTTCAAATATTCAAGGATACGCCAGCCCGAACGTTCCCAGGATATTCCTCTTCTCTTAAATTCTTCAATAGTTTCTGCATACGTTGTTTTGCCGGTTGCCCAAATTACCTGAACCTCCTTGTATTGCGCAAGGTGCTCTAAGACCCCAGTCATGGCCATATTTAACGTACGCGCCCCTCTACTTCCACCGGTCACTAGTAACGTTAGGCGATCCGGTCGTAATTTAAAGTGCTTTGCCCCAACCTCGCGAGAAACCTGGCCAATTTCCGGACGAACTGGGAGCCCAACAAGTTCAAGTTTTCTCTTTGCGCCAAAATGCTCAGTGCTCTCGGGAAAAGTTACCATGACACGGCGGACAACTCGTGCCAATAGACGATTGGTAATCCCAGGCAAGGCGTTTTGTTCATGAAGCAACGTTGGAATGTTAAAAAGGGCAGCCGTCAAAACAACCGGCCCGGACACATATCCCCCGGTTCCAACCACAAGGTCGGGATGAAATTGCCGCAGTAGTTTTTTCGTCTCCCAGAGGGCCTTAAAACTTCCACCTAAAACTTTTATCATATCCAAACTTAATTTGCGCGGAAGTCCTTTCCCTGAAATCCCAGCAAACTCAAGTCCCGCCTCTGGCACTAAACGCGCTTCCATCCCGTCACGTATTCCCACGTAAAGAATTTGAGTCTCAGCATCACGCGCTAGCAACCCTTTGGCAATAGCTAACGCTGGATAAATATGGCCACCTGTTCCGCCACCAGTCAACATTACTCGCACCGTCTATACCCCTTTTCCTTACCGTACTTCTCGGGAAATATTCAGAAGCACTCCAACGCCTAGCATTGTAAAGACAAGTGATGTGCCTCCATAACTTATAAATGGTAAGGTAATCCCGGTTACCGGCAATACCCCGCTAACGACACCCATGTTAATCATCGCCTGAATAGATACCATGGCCGTTAAACCAACTGCGAGGAAACCTGTAAAAGCGTCCGGGGCCCTCATTGCTACGCGAAAACCCCGCCAAGCGAAGAGGAAAAAAAGCAAGACTACCAGGGACGCACCAATAAAACCGAGTTCCTCTCCAATCATTGCAAAGATAAAATCCGTATGATTTTCCGGCAAATAGAGGAATTTCTGACGACTCTGCCCTAAGCCCAAACCGAACAATCCACCTGGGCCCAACGCTAAAAGAGCTTGAATCGTCTGATAGCCATTTCCCAATGGATCAGCCCACGGATCTAAAAAAGCAAAGATACGACGCATTCGGTAAGGAGCTGCTGCTATGGCTGCAACCACCAAACCAAGCCCTGTCCCTCCTAAGCCCAGAATATGTCCAGCCCTTGCCCCAGCTGCAATCAACATAAAAAACGTCGTAGCCGCTATGACCAGAGTCGTACCCAGATCTGGTTGAAGCATAATCAGCCCTGCTATCAACCCCATTAAACCGAGAATAGGCAGAACACCTTTGCGAAATGATCGAATCTTATGAGGGTCAAGAGCTAGTACATGGGCCATCACCAACACCATGGAAAGCTTAATCACTTCTGAGGGCTGAATTGATAATGGCCCAAGCCCGATCCAACGGTCAGCACCATTTACTCTGCGCCCAATGCCCGGGATTTTGACCGCAACCAATAAGGCAATCGCTACATAAAGGGCTGGTTTAGCAAATCTACGCAACAAACGCAAATCCACAACCATGCTCAGAATCATCGCTACCAGCCCCATAACCGCCCATAAAATTTCCATCTTGAGAAAATGATAAGGATCGTCAAACTGAATGTACCCTCTAACTGCACTCGAACTATAGACCATAACGAACCCTATCCCCAACAAAGCTAAGATCGCTCCTAGCAAGACCATATCTGGTCGGTGATACCTTCGCACATATAGTTCCCCCTTTATTATTCAATGGGTTCCCTATAATGCCTACGCACTAACTCCTTAAACAATTCCCCTCTTTCTTCATAACTTTTAAACATATCCCAACTTGTACAAGCAGGGGATAACAATACAACATCACCAGCTACTGCCTCAGCAATCGCTCTCTCAACACCATCCTCAAATGAGGTAGCTCTAATAATTCTCTGCACACCTTCATCACGCGCAGCCTGTTCCATCTCATCAGCCGCTAGCCCCAATAAAACTAAGCTTTTAACCTTAGCTCGCACAACTTTCATGAAATCATGAAAATCAAGTCCTTTATTTTTTCCCCCTGCTATCAGAACCAAAGGTTCCTCGAAAGCAAGTAAGGCCTTGGTGGCTGCATCTGTATTAGTTCCTTTCGAATCATTCACAAAAAGGATCTCTTCAAACGTCCCCACAATCTCTTCTCGGTGCTCCACCCCTTTGAACTGGCGGAGCCCCTCAGCAATCTCAGTCCAAGAAAGCCCTAACGCTCTCGCGGCAGCTGCAGCTGCCATAACATTTTCCAGATTATGAGCACCTCGCAGATGGAGGTCCTTGCGGGAAATAATGGGGATCATGTTCCTCTTTTCTGAATAAACAATCTGATCATGCCAAAGACTAACCCCCTCTGGCAAAAAAACTGTTGGACTAAAATAGATTACCCGACTTTTTAATTTTGGACCTAAATCATGCACTAACGGATCGTCCCAATTTAAGATTGCCAAATCAGTAGCCGTTTGATTTTTGAAAATCTGAGTTTTGGCCTCCAGATAAGCTTCCAAAGTACCATGCCTGTCCAGATGATCGGGAGTAAGATTAAGTAAAATTGCTACATGAACACGAAGTTTATCGATAAACTCCAGTTGAAAACTGGAAAGTTCAGCCACAGCGATGCTGTTCTCTCCCATTCCCTCCACCTGTCCGCTTAAGGCAACTCCAATGTTTCCGGCAACAATCGTGCGTCGACCCGTTAGCTTAGCCAATTCACCGATCAAAGTCGTAGTCGTCGTTTTCCCATTAGTACCAGTTACCCCAACACAAAGAGCAGGGCAATCATACATAGCCAACTCAACTTCACTCCACACGGCAACGTTTCGAGATATAGCCTCCTGTACCAGGGAAAGCTTGGGCGATACCCCTGGAGATAAGACAATAAGTTCAGGGTTAATCCCTGCTAATTCAGGTACACTGCCCAGCATCAAATGCGCCTCATCAAGCCCCAACTCCTCAACACCCGCAAGCTGCCCCAATGCCTTACTATCTGTCAGAAAAACCTCCGCACCCAAACCCTGAAGTTTTTGAACAGCTGCTTGACCACTTAATCCAGCACCTATGACCAGAACACGTTTATGCATCCATTCCACGTTTATAATCCTCCGTCTAATCAATTTAAGCTCTATGTGTATCATATGCAAAACAGTGCGCTTAATTTTCTATTTCACATGTTACCTTCTCTTTTATACATTTCCATATAATGGGATTATCATTCTGTTAAATCCCAAAGCCTAAAAATAAAATCCCCGTTGACCACAAAACAATAACAGTCGCGGCGCACATGAAAGGAAAAGCCTCACATGCAATTACGAATCGTCCACCGTTGCATCTATACGCCTTTGCGTCAAAACGCAAACAGCCCCCAACACCGTTCCTCTCCCATCGACCCACAAGAGGAACTTTCTTAACTCAGAGAGCACTTCAGCGGAATTACTCCGATGAGCGCAGACAATTTTACATTAAGAACCGCAAAGGGACTTGTCCATGAATCAAACAGGACGTTTGAGGTTAGATCACCGCCCGAAGACGCTGTCTCCGCACGTATTAGCCTTCTTGCAGGATGGCAAGGTGCCGTGATGGACCGATGCCACGATGCCAAGGAGCAACGCACAAGCAGAACAGCCCAGAGTTTTTGCGGTTGCAACCAAGAACCGTCCCTCGTTGCATTCATACGCTTTACGTCAAAAACGCAAACAGTCCCCAACACCGTTCCTACTCCCGTTGACCCACAAGCCCGGAGGAAGTTTCTTAGCTTAGAGACCATATTAGCGGAATTGCGTCAAACGAATAGCAATGCAGCGTGTCGATCACGATAGTCTCCAGTGGAGAGTATCGCCGAAGGCGCAGAGCCATTAACGTATGCTATCGCGCCGTAGGATGCTAAGAAACTTCCTCCCTACCCCAACGTCGGGATATAAGCAATAATCCCAATAATAGCACAAATCAACGAGGCAGCCCAAAAAGCGAGGACAACTTTCCATTCCCCCCAGCCTCCGAGTTCAAAATGGTGATGAAGCGGGCTCATCCGAAAGACCCGTTTTCCTCTAGTTTGAAACGAAATAACTTGAATGATTACCGAAAGTGCTTCCAAGGCGAATAATCCTCCGATCACAATCAGCACCAATTCGCTCTTCGTGAGTACCGCCAAACTTACTAAAGCCCCACCTAAGGCCAAAGACCCTGTATCCCCCATAAATATTCTGGCAGGGTAGGCATTAAAGCGCAAAAAACCAAGACATCCTCCAACCAAGGCTGCTGCAAAAACTGCCATATCCGTCTCATGCGCCAGAACTGCTACCCCGCCCCCTTGGATCGCAGCAAGTAAGGCAATCACGACATAGCTAATACCAGCAAACATAGTACTCCCTGCCGCTAAGCCATCCAGACCATCCGTAAGATTAACTGCATTCGTCATGACCACAATCACTAAAGAAATCAGGCAATAGTAAAACCAACCCAGTTCCAAGTGAATAGTCGAGAAAGGAATAGCTACGTCCGTACCCCGTCCCAACCAATGGACGGACACCCACATAAGAACAAAGGCCAAGCCAAATTGCCCGATGAGTTTTTGGTAAGCCCGCAGCCCTAAGGACCGATGCAACACTACTTTTATAAAATCATCAATGAATCCGATTAAACCAAATCCTAAAGTAATTCCTACCAACGTCACCATTTCCAGAGAGGTGGGCTGTTCGGCAGTAACCAACGAACTGGCAATAATGCCAACGAGAAAAATAATGCCCCCCATCGTCGGTGTTCCGGCCTTCTTTAAATGTCTTTTAGGGCCATCATCGCGTATAGTTTGACCGAACTTAAGAATCCTTAAGACCGGTATCATAAAAGGGCCAAGGACCAACGTAATAATAAGGGCTAATCCTGTCGCCAAGACCAAACGCTCAGACATGTGTTATTCCATCCTTTACTTAAGGCACATTCAAGTAAATATGCCTAATCTTTCTAGATTCAAGGTGATCTCTTCCATTTTCATTCCCCGGGACCCTTTAATCAGGACCCATGTTCCTGGGCCAAATTGCCCAAGGAGATCTAGAGCTTTTGTAATCGCTTGTTCACGCGTAGCAGTCACCACAATCTTATCTTCTGAGTATCCCGCCAGCCGGGCCCCCTGGGCAATTTCTTCTGCTAATTTTCCCACAGAAATTAGAACATTGACTCCTAACTCTGCAAGGGTTCGACCAACTTCGCGATGCCCTGACTCCGCCGAAGTTCCCAATTCATACATTTCACCTAAAATAGCAACCGTCTTGTTCTCACCCGCTCGCTCTTTAAG
>NZ_MASS01000054.1 GCF_001707885.1 Desulfosporosinus cupriresistens
GTTAAGAAACCACTAGGTTCTGTTAAATTTGAGTTATTTATCACAGAATTGTTAAAGCGCTCTTCCTATTATTCAAAATTCTCTAGCTCATAATCTTAATAAAAATATGTAAAGGTTGGGTCACAGGGGATAAATTAACAATGAATTTACATTCACTTCATTATGCTTTTACATTCAACTATTATGATTATGAAAGGATATGCAAGAAATGACTAACCAATTGGCGGTAACTCTTTTTTGTTAAGATAGAAGGAGCGATGTAAATGAATTGGAATTGGAATTGGAACTGGAAACCGAAATGGAGTTGGAAAAAACTAAAGTGGAATCGGAAACTAAAGTGGAACTGGAAACCAAAACGGAATCGGAAGCTAAAATGGAATTGGTTTAATAACTGGAAAATGTTCTTTAAAATTAATGCTTTAGTCCTGATAATGGTTTTCTTTATGCTTGGATTAAGCTTTATGGGGTATTACTATTATAGACAAGCCAAAGTGGCTATGAACGATATCTACACGAATTCTCTAATTTCTGTAAAACTAATCAATGAGACAAATGCTAATGTCCGGATGATCCGCAGTGTCAATATAGAGCTTCTTTTGGCGCCTCTGGACAACTCTAAAAAACAAAACCTACTCATTCAGTCAACAGTGCTCAAAGGCCTAATCAATGAATCTCTGGATAACTACACCCCTCTTGCCAACGAGCCCTTTGAAGTTGCCAAGTTAGCAACAGTTAGAGGCGAACTACAAGCGTACAGCGACGAATGGCAAAAAGTAGTTACTCTAATGAATAATAATAAAAGAGACGAGGCCTATTCCTATTTCACGAATAACGTTACCAAAATCTTAGACGATATAAACACCGTGCTTCCTCAACTGGTAGAATTCAGCACTCAGAAAGCGAAAAGTACTATTGTCCGCGAAAATCTAAATTTCGACCGTGCAGAGAAACTTCTGTTCATCTTCCCGCTTGCCGCTGCAGTACTTGCCGTGACTATTGGGGCACTGGTAGCCCGAGCTATTTCCAAACCGTTACAACGAATGCTAACCAATGTCCAAGAACTTGCCTCCGGAAATCTAAAGGTGTCCGAGATCAAAATATACTCTAAGGACGAAGCAGGCCAATTAGCTCAGGCCTTTAATCAGATGACAGTTAGTCTATCTACTCTGGTAAGAAGAGTCTCAGAGTCATCTGAAGAAGTAACTGCCTCTGCTCACGAACTCCTACATATTACGGAACAAGGTACTATGGCCTCCGGCCAAATTGCTGTGGCAATCGCCGAGGTAGCAGGCGGAACAGAAAAACAAGCTGGTGCAGTCAACGAGACCGTGGCAGCTATAGAGCAAATAGACGCTAATATTCAAATGATAGCCGCTGCGAGTCAGTACGTCACAGACCTCACCACAAAGACTGCTGTTACTACAGAAAATGGACAAAGGGCTCTTACACAAGCCGTTGAACAAATGGCCAATATCAACCAAGGAACTCAAGTTGTTAAAGAGGCCATCACTGCTCTGGCTGATAGCTCTGAACAAATAGCAGGCATTGCCCGGTTAATTAACGGTATCACTGAACAAACAAATCTGCTCGCCTTAAACGCAGCAATTGAAGCTGCCCGAGCTGGCGAACATGGACGTGGCTTCTCCGTAGTGGCTGAAGAAGTTCGCAAATTAGCTGAAAAGGCCAAAATAGCGACTGGACAAATCAGTGCTTTGGTGGTGGTCAATAGGGATAACATCGCTCATGCTATCGTTGCTATGGATGCAGAAGAGGTTAACGTCAACGATGGAATTAAAGTGGTCAACACTGTAGGCTGTGGCCTAAGTGATATTTTGAATATGGTCAATGAAGTTTCTGTACAGGTAGGCGAGATTGCCTCTTCAATACAGCAAATGGCAGGTGGTAGTCAGCAAATCGTTTCAGGAGTTCAGGATATCGGAGCTGTTAGCCAGGTTACTGCCGATCAAGCAGCCAAAGCATCTACAGGCATCGATGGATTCACGACTTCTATCGATCAAATTAACTTATCTTGTCAGAGCCTGACAGAATTGGCCCAGAATTTACAAACCGGGGTTAGTACTTTTCAAATCTAGGCGCCCTATTTCCGAAACACTTATCAAGTCAATGCAAATCAATTAAAGTACCGACAATCATTACTCTGAAGCTGTAATGCTCACTAAATATTTTACATATTAGATATTAAAAAACACGAGATAATTCAAAGTGAATCATCTCGTGTTTTTTAATATCCAAAACGTGAATTAACCCCTTCCTATTTTAGTTTTGCAGTCTCCGCTTTTCGGAGGATCAAAAGCTTCGAGCAATATCCGATCATTTCCCGCCGTCGAACAATCCCTATGAAAATCTGCTGATCATCAACGACTGGCACGAAATTTTGTTCTACAGCTCTAGAAATCAGATCCTCCATTTGGGCATTGATTGTTACTGGCAGATTCTGAACATGTTGTTCAACTTCACTCAGGAAAATATCCTGCGTATTTTGAAATGTTAAACCGGGTGTATTCTTAAGCTTCCAAAGCAGATCTCCTTCAGTAATTGTTCCAACATATTTTCCCTCGCTATTAACGAGCGGGACTGCAGAATAACTGTGATACTCCATCCTCTCTAGAGCCTGACGCATCGTTGCATTTTCTTTAAGATACACGACGTCCTTCTTAGGTATAAGGAAAAAAGCTACATTCATTAACATTACGCTCCATTTTTTAAATTTTCAAATGTCAAATACTATAAATCTAAATAATAACCAAACAATTCATATTCATTTTGACGAGTCGAACAGACTTTCAAATCAATTAATGATAAGGTCTATGCTTATATTATAGGGATATCCTTCTAAAAAGAAAAGCAGATAATCCTAAAGGAATCGTTTCTGGTGTTGTTATCTGGATTGTTCTATTTGTCATCTGTAACCCTTCCATCACCGGAAACAGGAAGGACCTGTCCTAAAAATGTCGGTTTTGGCTTGATAAATTCGGAAATAATAAAATCTTTATTTCTTGCAGCTATTTCTCGCAAATTATATACTTTCATTACTTCTCCATAATCCTGTAAATCCGAGGCTACTCCATAAGCATCCAACCCAAGTGCCCGGGCATTAAATACCGCTCTCATCAAATGGTACTGCTGTGTCACAATAATAACCTTATGGACCTGGAAAATATCTCTGGCTCTATAAATACTCTCGTATGTGCTAAATCCCGCATGATCCATGAAGATGTCTTCTGGGGGAATGTTCTTGTTTTGAAGAAACGTTCTCATGGCATTAACTTCATCATAGTCCATTCGTCCATGATCTCCACTAACCAATACCTTGGGGGCCTTTCCCAATTCATATAATTTCTCAGCCTCAACCAGTCTGTCATTCAGCATGGGCGAAACTGTTCCATCTGGAGCAACATAAGCGCCTAGAACTAGAATAGCATTACACTTAGGTACATCTATTGAACTAAGAATATATTTTGACCCCAGATGCTTTACATATTCATTTATAGTTAAAGTGCCAATGGTCGCCGCAATTAACAACACTACAGATACATATAAAATGTGCTTAACACGATTCTTCATATGATAAACTCCATCCTTCACTTATTTGATATTAGCATAAATAATTCTCTTTCACCCTGAGAAAATCCTTTTCTTCGCACTTAGTTCTTCTATCGCGCCACATAATTTTTTATTATGCTATAAATATAAAAAAGGCATCGGTGATATTATAAATAATCGCAGCAATAAAGCTCAGCATCATGGGAATAACCATGTGCATAATTGCTTTAGAAACAGGCGCTTTCTCGAGGTAATAGAGCGATTTCTGATCCGTATTTTCCATATTGAAAACTCCTTTCATGCTGTACGCACCCTAAATTAGCGCAAAAATATAAAGGCACTACTCCAACACGGTTGTTTTGCAGTAGCGCCTTCATGCTGTCCTTAAATCCACTTATTCCTCATCTGGTTTATCTTGTGATGGAGCAGGGCGCTTCCTCGGCCCATACCTGGACGACGATCGAATGGCCTGTCATCAGGACGGAGACTAAAAGGCATCTTTCCAAGATGATTTCGCCCCATTTCTAAACGAGGATCAAATTGTCCATCGGGATAGCTGTCTTCCATACCGCGACGTGGGGAAAACCCTCTGCCATGGAACCTTCTATCGTCCTTTACGAAGGTACCTGTAAAATACTTATGTTCCTATACTTCCCCATCAGAATTTTATCTAAAACTATATCTTATCTTTGAAAAAGCAGGATTGTTGGTCTCGAAATTACCTAAAATAAAAAGAGGAAGCAAGTCGCATCCTCTTTTTTATATTATGCAATTATTTATTTCTATTATCTCGGGTTCGATCTCTAATTCGATCTAAAAAGCTCCCCCTGGCAATTTTACTCACATAGTGGTAATTGAGCACAGGTCTAGTGCGAGGAGCCATTATAATTCCTTACCCTATCTCAGTGCCTATAGAAAATCCCTGGGCAATTTGTTTGCCTATAGCATAGTAATTTCTACTCTCGGGGGCAAATATTAAAGGTTTTATTTGTTCTATAATTGGCTGATCTCCTTTTTCTTGAATGGTCTCATCTATTTTAGCATCCATGACCTCTCCAATAAACTGGGTATGTAGGCCGATTTCAATAACGTGCAAAACCTTACACTCAATATTAATAGGGAATTCTCTTATATAAGGGGCATCAATAAGCTCACTTTTAACCGGCGTAAGACCAGTCTTAGCAAATTTATCTTCTTTTTTTCCAGAGACCATGCCAAAATAATCGGCTTCCCTAACATAGTTTTCTGAAGGAATATTTATTGTGAAAGCTTTTTTTTCCATAAGGTTACCATAAGTATAGGTGGCTTTGCGTAATGAAACCGCAATGCAAGGTGGAGATGAGCAGCAAATACCTCCCCAAGCAGCCGTCATGGCATTTGGATTACCTTCGTTATCATAAGTACATATAACGAAAACCGGTGTAGGATAAACCAAAGTTTTAGCGCCTAAACTTTTTTTCATATATTTCACCTCTTAATTTTATTGACCTGGTCTTCCACCAGGTTTTCTTCTTTAACCGCAATAAGAATAACTGATTTCCCATCAACCAGTTCCGGCCTAATCTTACCGAGAGCTTTAAACTTTTAAGAATTTCATCTACATTATTCCCAATATACTCATAGATTAGCATGTTTATGTACGTTATCGACAATCAATTCAGTAGCTCTTCGATATATTTGTGCGATACCCCTCCACTCCAATTTTCTGCAAGTACTTCGATAATGCAGCAGTTTATGTCCCCTCGGTCAACACCGAACGAATTATGAACCAAAAGATTGATTCTTTCCATGAGCTGATTTTTCATCTCAACGCTTCTACCAGGATACATGATAATTTCTATAAATACAAAGTCTATGTCGCGCTTCATATGCGCACTTCTG
Source organism: Desulfosporosinus cupriresistens (assembly GCF_001707885.1). Lineage (GTDB taxonomy): Bacteria > Bacillota > Desulfitobacteriia > Desulfitobacteriales > Desulfitobacteriaceae > Desulfosporosinus. Next base: position 5,446 of record NZ_MASS01000054.1, read on the forward strand.
CACTCGATTGGGGTTTGAATTTATCAATATCCTACCTACCGCTTGATAACTCGTTATCTATGATTTAAAAAATAATATCATTAGTCCTTTAACCTGGGAATATAAGCCAAATTACTATAAGAATTACGATAGCCATTATCCTATTAAATAGTAAATACACTTCACTCGGTTCAGCATTTTTAAATTTCCATCCCTCAGAAATCATCCATGCGATTCTTGGATTAATTATTCCAACAAGTAAAACTACACTTATGATCAATTTTAAAAATATAGTCATTTCTAACTCCTTTCATCTAAATTTCTATTATTTTGTTACCATTACTATATACCCCTGTTTTACACCCATCCGGCTATGTCTCCCGTTTCGGCGGTCATAATTATCGCCCTTACAAGACATCCCTCTAAAAAAGCTAGACATTCAAACTCCATAAAGCATGAAGCATTTTTATCAAAAAAGATCTGAACTTCGCAAGGAAATTCATCATCTCCATCATTATAAACAATTTGGAGAAGGATTTTCGGCAAAGCTTTCAGAAGCCATGAATAGCCGCCCTTTAACTTACCCTGAAAAACCCCGCCTAATCTGCGTATAGTTTCGCTGAATTTTACATATTCTCCACTTAATATTTTACCGAGCGGATCGGTCATCCATTTTATATTTGTGCTGAATATTATTCCTGGGCCCGTAAGATTAGAAATCGGCACATATGAAAATGCAGGTTCACCCGCACCTTTGGACAAGGTATAATAAGCCAGCACACTGCGGTTGTTGACATTGACCGGCTTACCGTTCGTGGGATTAACACCACGAGAACTAATCTCGTATTCTCGGCCCAGAAAATTTACTGATAAGGCACCATCCGGCTGAGGTGACAGACCAAGTCGTTCAGCCACCTCTAAAAAATCACATCCACTTAATTTAGGTATTAGGCTTTCATAAATTTGTTCATAACCACTACTCATCAGATTCCCCTTTCATTGCACCCTCAGATGCTCATTCTCAAGACTCGTACGAGGGCTGTGATAATTACTCTACCGCCCGTCATATACCTTTCCACATTTTCCCTGGATTTCCTGCCAGATCGTGGATATAATCCGGGAAATAACAAAAAATCTAACAGTTCGAAATGAATCATCCTTTAAAAGCCACAAATATAGCAAGAGCCTGCCCTCGGAAAAAGGGCAGGCTTTGCGTGTAACTTTCGGCAGCCAGCCTATCATAGCACTTTATGAGCGCCGTGGATCCTTCGTCCAGAGTGTCATAGGCCGCATTAAAAGCAAATCATCCGTGCAGGGAATGACAATTTCATCATCACATTCACTCTTGATCGACTGATAACTTATCTCACGAGCTGGGGGATAGGTTTAGGATAATTGCCAAATTGATTGAAGCGCTTCGTATATTGAAAAGAAAAAACCTGCAAACCGATGGTTATACAGGTTAGAAGCCAACATTGAGCTATAAATAATAGACTTATGAATCAATAGTTTTTATCAGCGTAACCAACCCAGCCTTCTTCTTTAACAAGTGTCTTATCAAACTCTCCAACTTTGAAATCAATTTCTTCTGATTGGTCTGATGAAGTTACCATAATCTTATCGTTATCAAAGTCAATTGTTATTGAAGTGTCTTTCCCTGCGTAGTTCTCAAAAAGATATTCGATCTTATCTGTTGGTAATTCAATGGCGAACATACCACAATTATACATGTTCTGTCTGAATATTCTTGCGAAACTTTCAGCAATCACTACATTTATTCCATTTACCTCCAAGGCCCATGGGGCATGCTCTCTGGAAGAGCCACAACCAAAATTGGCTCTTGTTACAATTGCAGCTTTGTTCTCAATATTTTCTTTAGTGTTAAAACCGGTAAGAGATAGATCCTCCAATAAATAGGGTTTCAATGCCTCTTTAGTGATTTCTGTAAGGTACTTTGCTGGTATGATTTCATCGGTATTGATATCACTTCTATCTAAGAATAAGACTTTTCCACTAAATTCTTTCATTTTTCCCTCCCGATACTTACGCTTTATACAATTGTGAATTTGCTATTTTTCCTTCAATCGCTGAAGCTGCAGCGGTAGCAGGGCTCATCAGATGTACTGTACCACCCTTGCCCATTCTGCCATTAAAATTTCGGTTTGTTGTAGAAGCACAGGCTTCACCATTAGCAAGAACCCCATTACTCATGCCAAGACATGCTCCGCATGTTGGGTTTGTAACGCAAAAACCAGCGTTCTGGAAAATTTCAATTAATCCTTCTTTTAAGGCCATGGAATAAATATCTGGAGTTGCGGGACTTACAATTGCACGTACGTCATCACTTATTTTTTTATCCTTAATAATATTGGCAGCAATTCTCAGATCTTCTATTCGACCATTTGTACAACTTCCTATATAAACCTGATCAATTTTGGTACCTGACATTTCATTGACTGTTTTTACTTGATCTGGTTTGTACCCGAAAGTAACCATTGGTTCTAAATTCGTAACATCATATTCATAGACTTTTTCATAAGAAGCATCCGCATCTGAAATCCATTTTGAGTATTCTTTAAAAGCGTCTTCCTTAGTGTTAAATTCGTCTTTAATGAAGCCCCATAGATATTCGACTGTTGTCATATCCGGGTAGCATATTCCACAAGTGCCTCCGGCTTCAATTGCCATATTGCATAATGTCATACGTGATTCCATTGACATGGCATCGATAACCGGTCCAGTAAATTCTATGACCATGTTTGTGGCACCGTTTACTGTCAGTTCTTTAATAATAAAAAGTATCAGGTCTTTGGCATAAACGCCAGGATTTAAGGTGCCATTAAGCACAAATTTAATTGTTTTTGGGAAATGAAAGGCACAGACACCCTTAAGTATGCCTACTTCAAGGTCAGTCGTTCCGACACCTGCTGCAAAAGCACCAAACGCTCCATGAGTACAGGTGTGCGAATCCCCCATAATAACTGTATAACCCGGTCTTACGAATCCTTTTTCTGGAAATATTGCGTGACAAACACCATTTCTTCCGATGTCAAAAAAGTCTTTGATACCATGCCTTTTAGCCCAATCGCGTAGTATCTTTCCCTGTTCAGCAGTTTTAGAATCTTTTGCAGGTGTTACATGGTCTATAACAGCTTTTATTTTCGTGGGATCAAAGACTCTGTCCATTCCCCTTGCCATAAGATCCGTGATTGCAATCGGGGTTGTAATTTCATGACAGAAAACCCTATCCAATTTTAAAACATGCGTATCAGGAAAAGGCATGTTTACCCTGTGTGAATCAAATATTTTTTCAGCTATTGTTTTTCCCATTTAACTTCTCCTTATTTCTTTACATTGAAACCTCTAAACTTATGCTGGTTGAATAACCTTATAACACATTTTATAATAAATCCTTGTAGTATAAAAGGATAATTTTAAACTTTATTAAAACCCAGCCTAGTTGTCCGAAGAAATTTTTTATGGAAGTTTAAATATTCAAGATTATAGGAAGCAATAAGGTTGCAGGAAGTCTTCTTGAATTAGGCAAGAATAATACAGCTTCTACCTCGACTTTTCCCCTCATATAGCGCATTGTCTGCTCTTTTAATTATATCTTCAATCATTCCATAATCTTGGCTTTCGGTTACCCCAAAGGTCATCGTAGTTGACACTTGTACTCCATTATATTCGATAATTTGTTCTTCTATAATTCTCTTTATTCGATCCACCAGTATGCGTGCGCCTTCGATTTCGGTTTCCGGAAGTAAGATCAGAAATTCCTCTCCACCCCACCTAGATACGAAATCTTGTTCTCGCACAGCATCTTTTAGGCTTTTGGATACTACTTTAAGAACATGATCCCCACAGTCATGTCCAAAGGTATCATTTATCTTCTTAAAAAAATCAATATCTGCAAGAATGAGTGAAAACTTCTTTGCATTTTTTTTAGTACTTATGAACTCACTTTCAATTTTTTCCATAATATACCTTCTGTTATAAAGGCCAGTTAAGGGATCTGACCTGGAAATCCACTCCAGTTTCTCGATATTATATTGCATGGATATTATTCGAGATGCTGATGATATCCCTGTAAATACAAACACATATCCCAAAATAATAAATACCAAAAGCAAAAGCATATTCCATGTAAAGTTTAAACTTTTTAAGCCATCAATTGATGTCGTATAGTTATTAATTAACAATAGAAATGCCAAAACTGGGTACAAGGACATAAAACCTATGGTTTTATTAGATACTTTGCTAAGGACTTTTTTGTATGCACTACTTATAAAGAAGTAGCTGGTTGATAAAAGTAATATTTGAAAACACTCTCTAAAAATATATATATATTTTAGATTATATCTAATATCATTAATGCCTGAATATAATTCAGCAATTTTAATAGAAATAACCAGACATATTGTCGAGAACATCCAAATGCTAAACATTGCGAATATCTTTTTTGATATTGATTCCTTAAATACGATATGTATATAAGCTAAATACAAACAGGAGATTAAATATAATACATATTCTATAATCACCGAATTATGTATATATTTTTCCGCACAAATATTGATAATGTACACAAATATTGTAGTTAAGACAAAAGTATTTATGCAGAATACGATTGACTTTTTCCTTGAGAGCAAGGTATGTGTTGTTAAAGTATTAAATAATCCAATAAAGAATAAGTACAATACTGAAGAAAATATCAAATATACTCTCCCCTTATCTAGAATTATTTATAACTCAACCTAATTCGACGTTTAATCGATATATACATTATGTATCTCCCTACACTGCTCTCAGTAAAGCATACCACATATTTCTTTCATAACCACTCTGAATTCCTGAAATAATCCAAGAAACATAAACACCATACCAAATTGATATATGGCTATTCAAGACTAGCTTGTTATTGATGCGGCTTGCGCCTTACCAAGTGGGGTTTCCACAAGCTTCATTTTGAATTTTCATGGTTTTTTATTGTCATCCGTTTCATTCTACTATATAATAAATTGTAATTATTTTAATTTTATATTTTTAATTATAATAGTAATATGTAATACTAGCAATAATTCAAAACGACACAAACTTTTGATTTCTTAACTAAATGAACTTAAAAAACAAACTCTGTGCCAAAATCCGAATCACCCAACAATCGAGCAAATTTATTTCAATATACAAAAGAAGTGCCTAGTTGTCTAAAACGACAATCTACATACCTTCATATCTTAGATCTTGATTTATTTGTGACTGGTTTCTGGCATTGTTGTCAAGGTCGGGAAGTATTTTCTCCTTTCGTCGAAAATCCATCCTTCCCTTGATAATCCAGATTTGTAACACTTACTCAATGACTTTATTACGAGGAGGGGACTTTATGGATGAAAAAGGAAAATGCCCAGTAACAGGCAGAACGAAAAATACTCCTGCAAGCGGTGGCACTTCTAACAAGGACTGGTGGCCGAACCAGTTGAACCTCAAGATTCTTCATCAGAACTCGAACCTCAGTAATCCCATGGCTTCAGAGTTCAACTATGCCGAAGAGTTCAACAAGCTTGATTTGGAAGCCCTAAAGAAGGACCTATCTGTATTGATGACCAACTCACAGGATTGGTGGCCTGCGGATTACGGTCACTACGGGCCACTCTTCATCCGGATGGCGTGGCACAGCGCAGGCACGTACCGCACAAACGACGGCCGTGGCGGCGCGGGATCCGGCACCCAACGCTTTGCGCCCCTCAACAGCTGGCCCGATAACGTGAACCTCGACAAGGCACGCCGTCTGCTCTGGCCGATCAAGCAGAAATACGGCAGGAAAATTTCCTGGGCCGACCTGATGATCCTCGCCGGCAATTGCGCTATCGAGTCAATGGGACTTAAAACTTTCGGCTTCGCCGGCGGACGCGCAGACGTCTGGGAGCCGGAAGAGGACATTTATTGGGGCTCTGAGGCCGAGTGGCTTGGCGACAAGCGCTACTCCGGCGACCGGGATCTCGAGAATCCCCTCGCCGCCGTACAGATGGGTCTGATTTACGTGAACCCAGAAGGGCCGAACGGTAACCCGGATCCCGTCGCCTCCGGCCACGACGTTCGGGAGACCTTCGCCCGGATGGCCATGAACGATGAAGAGACTGTCGCCCTCGTCGCCGGCGGACATACCTTCGGCAAGTGTCACGGTGCAGGCGATCCGACGTATGTCGGTCCTGAACCTGAGGCCGCCGGCATCGAGGAACAGGGCCTCGGCTGGAAGAACAGCTTCGGCAGCGGCAAAGGAGGCGATACCATCGGCAGCGGCATCGAGGGCGCCTGGAAGCCTAACCCGACCAAATGGGACATGGGCTATCTGAAGGTGCTGTTCAAATACGAGTGGGAATTGGTCAAGAGCCCGGCCGGCGCGCATCAGTGGCTGGCCAAGGACGTGGCCGAAGAAGACATGGTGGTTGATGCCCACGACCCGTCGAAGAAAAACCGGCCAATGATGACCACAGCGGACCTCTCCCTTCGCTACGACCCGATCTATGAACCCATCGCGCGGCGCTACCAGCAAAACCCTGAGGAGTTCGCAGATGCCTTCGCCCGTGGATGGTTCAAGCTGACCCACCGCGATATGGGTCCACGCTCACGCTATCTCGGTCCTGAGGTTCCTGCGGAGGAACTGATCTGGCAGGACCCAGTGCCGGCAGTCGATTATGAATTGATTGACGAACAGGATATCGCGGATCTCAAGGGGAAAATCTTGGCTTCCGACCTGTCCGTCTCCCAACTGGTCTCAACAGCCTGGGCATCGGCGTCTACTTTCCGCGGCTCCGATAAACGCGGCGGAGCAAACGGGGCGCGCATCCGCTTGGCACCACAGAAGGATTGGCAAGTCAACCAGCCAAGTCAGCTGAATACAGTGCTTTCGGTCCTTGAAAAAATCCAAAGGTCGTTCAACAGTGCACAGACAGGCCCAAAGAGAGTTTCTCTTGCTGACTTGATCGTCCTTGGTGGATGTGCGGGTATAGAGCAAGCAGCGAAGAATGCCGGTCACAATGTATCCGTTCCTTTTAGTCCGGGACGCACAGATGCCAAGCAGGAGCAGACCGACGTTAGCTCATTCTCGGTGCTCGAACCAGCTGCAGATGGGTTCCGCAACTTCTTAAAAACCAAATTTTCCGTATCAGCAGAAGAACTTTTGCTTGATCGTGCCCAATTGCTAACCTTGACCGCTCCGGAAATGACGGTTCTGGTTGGCGGCATACGCGTCCTGAATGCCAATTACGGACACTCTCAGCACGGTGTCTTCACCAAGAAACCAGAGACGCTTACCAATGACTTCTTCGTGAATCTGCTCGACATGAGCACAACGTGGAAAGCGACATCTGCGGATGAAAATGTGTTCGAGGGTCGTGATCGCGCGACAGGCGAACTCAAATGGAGCGGTACCCGGGTTGATCTCATCTTCGGTTCAAACTCTCAACTCCGGGCCATCGCGGAAGTCTATGCCTGTGACGATTCTCAGGATAAGTTCTTACATGACTTCGTGGCTGCCTGGAACAAAGTGATGAACGCAGATCGTTTCGACCTTGCTTGAAAAGGATTCATCCCCCGATCACCGGGGGATTTTTATATCATAAAGCCTATACCATCTAGAATATGCTCCTTTCTTTTACAGGAAAGATCTTCAAAAACATCGAAGGTTATCTCCGCTTGAACCTGGCGGCCCCTTGGCGATGTCTATTCCAACCATTTGATATTATGATAATAGCCTTACGCGGAAATCATACACTGGTTTCTTCCAGCTAATTTGCCCCGATAAAGCGCCTCATCTGCGCTGGCTATTAGAATGTCCAAGGAGGTGTTTTCCCTGTATTGACATAATCCAAGGGTAATCGTAATGTTTTTGCCGATGTCTGCGTGACAGTATTCCGCTACTGCCCTACGTATCTCATTGGCCTTGCCAAGAATCGTATCAAATTGAGCCATCTCTAGTACTATTAAGAATTCCTCGCCGCCCCACCGACCAACAAAACCACAGTCACCAATAGCTGCCTTTAATATTGCTGATAAAAGTACAAGGATTTCGTCGCCTTTAACATGCCCGAACTGATCATTAATGTCTTTAAAGTGATCAATATCAGCTAAACCAATGTAAAAGTCCTTTTTGTGATCAATAAGTTCCTTGATTTTGGCAAGCACCAACCGTCTGTTGGGCAATTTTGTTAAATAATCTGTTTTAGACATGACTTCCATTTCCTCTAAAGCCTTCTCTAAATCAGAAGTCCGTTCCTTAACCAAGGATTCAAGATTACTGTTCATAAGCTTAAGCTCTGACAAAATAGATTTATTCTCTACAGAGAGCTGCTCAGCTCTTGTAAAGGCATTGGAAAATCTGGCCGACAAGGTATAGGCCTGCGTAAATGTAAATACTGAAACACCGAACGGAATTAGGGAAGGTGTATTGCTAAGTGTCATTTGATAAATAAAATCATTGATAAAGGTTATCCCTAAACAAGCGAAACCCAGAAATACGACATTGGCAAAAGGAACTCTTTTCCACACGCCAATAACCAAGCGAATCATGGCATAGCCTAATAATATAAATGCGAATCCAGCATAAATCATCAATAGCCTGTCCGCTGAACTATAGGGAATCCAGAGGATGAGAAGACCAAATAATGATCCCAGAGCGATACTGAGCTTGACAAACCATTTGGCAAATAGGCCATCCAAAGCATAGTGTAAAAATCCACACAAAGCTGCAAAACCAATAAACACACATAGATAAGCCATTCGTCCGTAAATTAAAAAACTGAGATTTAAATGACTTGGTAAAAATCGTTCTCCTACCAATAACATACGGAGTGAAAACAAGAGGCAAAAAACCCCGAAATAGAGGGGTGCACGATCCTTTGTCCTCATAATATACAGACCCAAATGATAGATTCCCATAATGAGCAGCATACCAAAAAGGAACAAATCCCTGCCTAAACCCAACTGTACTTTTTGAGAAATCTGGGAGGCTAATCCGATTTTAGGCGCCACGATGGTACAATCCTGCGCTGTAAAATCGGATGTCTGATAAATTAGCTCCACTTCATTACTTTCCGGGTTAAAGTAGGTGGTGAGTATATTGTAGAAAGGTTCGCTATTCTCCCCGCTCGTTCCGACTTTTCCCACTTCACCCTGTAGATTGCCGTTAATATAGAGCTTAAAGGATGTCAGTATGATATCTGTCCGTAGTCCATATGTCCTCGTACCCTTAGGCAATTTTATAACGAGCCTCATCGTACCGTAGAATTTGTTTTCCGCAAAGGGCTTGAACCGCGCCATGCTCACTTTGGTGCTGGGTATTTCAATAGGTGTTGGTATAACGTCAACGCCCTTCACAAAGTCTTCATGCGTCAGAAACCGATTGAAGTAGAATGACCACGCGCCTTCTAAGCTAACAATTCCATTTTTCTCAAATGACCAGTTGCTTAAATCCAGAACACCGTTGATTGGTTTTGGTGGTTGCGCGGCAGTTGGGTTATTGAATAATAATGTAGGTGATAAAAGGATGATTAGCACTATAATTACAAATATCGGAGCAATTTTCTTTCTCATAGTATCATCTCTACTTATTCAATCTGGCCCCGTCAATAAAGTGAAAAGGCTGCAGGGAGGGCATATTGTCGCTTTTGTTAAAGTCATCCGGGCAATACCCGTTTGGTACGTAGTCTGTAGAGATGAATCCCAGCGCCATGAAGGTCTCTGCCGTTAATTCACTGCAAAACACTTCCGTATCGGGCGCTGGTTTATTATAAGACCTACCTTCTATGTAGTATTTCAAGGCATTTTCAGCCGTTGGAAATCCACGATCATGAACTTTGTCTATGAAATCCTTAAGCTGTTCTAGCTCCGGTTGCTTCAACGAACGATTTAAATATTTCACCAGAAAATGCGTATCGTAATGTTGCTTGACATCCACCTGGATACGATCATGCAGATCCCCGGTTTTGAGGCTGTCTTTTACATCATTGTAAGCTATCTCTCTAATCATAATCTTAATCATCCTTTTAATTTATTAGCGAAATACCCTTTGCCCACTCCAACCTTACCACCGTCTCCACATACTTTGATGAGATAAAAAAGATGACGTTTAACGGGTAACTCCAAATTCTCTTTGTTTTTGATCCTTGGTATGGTGTCAAATTTATCTTTTATTCTAGACACTAATCTTTTTTTCGAGTTATCCATTAATATTTCCGCGCGATTTGTTTATTCCCTTCCAAGACATTGGAAAAAAGCAAAAAAAAACAAAGACCTAGCTTCTTATTGCGAATTGAACCAATTACTTGATCGTGCCGAATTATAGGGCTGTCGTCTGATACGCCTGAGGACCGCCTCCCTTATCATTTTTATGCTATTATTCTTTAATTAAGCGAAGAAACTCTCTCATAAATCCCGGCAGATCAGGCCAAGCGTGACCTGAAACGATATTCCCGTCCACATGAAGCGTTTCCTTCGTATAAGTAGCGCCTAACATTTCAACATCCAAACTACAGGCGGTATAAGCGGTCATGGTGCGTCCTTTAAAATACGTGTTATTTTTTAGAGCACTGAGAACAAGAACAGCGTGGCAAATGGCCCCGACAGGCTTTTGTGCGTCAAAGAAATGACTTACAATGCGTGGAATATATTCATTTAGCCGAATATATTCCGGAGCGCGGCCACCGGGAATAATCAGACCATCAAACTGCGACGGGTCCACATCTGAAAAAGCAAGATTTGATTCTATCTGATATCCTGGTTTCTCAGTATACGTTTCCCAGCCTTCAAAGTCATGAACGACTGTCCTCAAGACCTTCTTAGTTGGAGAAGCTATCACAGCTTCGTACCCTTCTTCTAATACCCGAAAATATGGGTAGTAAACTTCAAGCGATTCTACTGCATCCCCAGTAATAATAAGTATTTTTTTGGGCATAGGCTCCATCTCTCCCCTCATTCTCATTATTTCACTTCATTACTGAATGAAGTAGTACTCAAAATGTTCCTTTATTATTTCACAATACATATACGGTTTCAAGATAAACCAGTTCTCGTTGCGTAACATAGTCTGATCATAGTTTTGTTCTGCTCCTCAAATTAAGTCATAACCCATTTACATATTTTATCATTTTAACCATGTCGAATACGCAAAAATAAAGTTTGAACTTATGTCTATTTTTACAAGGGTATCAATAACCCACACACCTTCCTCTATACCTCCTCCAAGCGAGGCAATTTTTTGTTTATACTCATAGAATATTCACCTAAAGTATTCCCCCTGAATAATTACCAGGGCTTGAAATGAGGAACCCCTAACCCAGTTCCTTATAATCGCTTTATATGTTAATATTACGTAAGCGAAGTAATAAAGGAGAACGGTATAATGCTTACAGAATATATTCCATCATATGAAACTCTGCTTAATCTAGGAATTGCTATCGGTATCTTTATGCTCTTCCTTTTATTTAGAAAAATCTTTACCAAATATGTCTTTCAACTTATGTTAAAACTAGGTGAAAAATCGCCAACTGAATTTCTTACCCACGTGTTTGTTTCCTTTGAAAAACCAATTCGATGGTTGTTTGTGATTATTGGGATAAATATTGCAATCGGTTATTTCCCTTATATTGAGCAAAGCCATCCCCTTTTTTTAAAGTTGATGAGAGCTTCAGTCATCGCAATGATTACTTGGGGACTATATAACCTATCCGCGGCATCTTCGATGGTATTAATGGGTGTCAATAAACGTCTTAATATAGAAGTGGATCAAATATTAATTCCTTTTTTATCAAAGGCTTTACGGGTTATTATTATAGCCATTAGCTTTAGTATCATTGCTCAAGAATTTGATTATGATGTGAACGGTTTTGTTGCAGGTCTTGGCTTAGGGGGTTTAGCTTTTGCATTAGCAGCCCAAGACGTTATAGCAAATCTATTTGGTGGAGTCGTCATTATCACTGAAAAACCATTCTCTATCGGGGACTGGATTATGACCCCCAGCGTTGAAGGGATTGTTGAGGACATAACGTTTCGAAGCACTAACATCCGCACATTTGCTCAAGCGCTTGTAACGGTTCCTAATAAAAGATTAGCCAGTGAGAATATTACGAACTGGAGCAAAATGGGCAAACGACAAATTAAATTTAATTTGGGTGTAACTTATAACACGCCAAGATTTAAGTTAGAGCATGTCATAAAAAGGATCGATGAATTATTAAGAAATCATAATGGTGTTCACCAAGAGACGATTATGGTGAAATTCGATCAATATAATGAAAGCAGTTTAGATATCTTACTTAACTTCTTTACCGAAATAACGGCGTATGAAGAGTTCATGAAGGTCAAAGAAGATATTAATTTTAAAGTGATGGAAATACTCGAAGAGGAAGGGGTTTCACTCGCATTTCCCAGCCGAACTATATATCTCGAATCTCTACCCGAAGGTGTATCTAAGAGTAACATTTCCTTCGAGAGAGAAAACTAATTGGCGCATGAAACCGGCACTCAGACTTATCCATTCAGCTCGATTAACCCGCCTCGGTTTTTACCAACTCCATTTACCTGCTAATATATCAATCGCATTTAACAGGTATTATCCAAAGATGGGGAGCTGAACTGATGTTAAATACGACTGGCTGGAAAGAGTCCCAGAAACGGATAACCATAAAGAATTAATACACTGTCTATGATGAACGGGGCATTGTGATCTCGGATAATTATGGAAACGACACATATTGTATGAAATATTCAATATATTCAAAAATATTGGAGGGATTACCTAAACTTTGGAGAATATACCAATCCAATTATAGTAAGTATTATTTGGAGGTGTATTATCCTTGAAATATGAATTTAGTGAATTAGTAGACATCTCTTTACTCCAAAATCTTATGGAAGGATTATATTTAGCATCAAATATTTCCTCAGGCATACATGATAAGGATGGTAATATTTTAGTTGCTGTTGGATGGCGAGAAATCTGTCTGAAATATCATAGGGTAAATTGTGAGACCGAACTATTATGTAAACAATGCGATCAGTATCTGAAAAAATATCTGAAAGAACACCATAATAATTGTGAACCATATATATGTTATACATGTGCAAATGGCTTAATTGATGCAGCAGCTCCAATTATTATTGACGGGGAACATTTAGCCACAATTTTCCAGGGACAGTTTTTCTTTGAAGAGCCGAACATAGAGCGATTTCGCAGGCAGGCTAGAAGATACGCCTTTAATGAAGAAGAATACATAAAAGCACTTGCTGAGGTACCAATTTATTCAAAAGCTAAATTGGATTCAATTATACATTTTTTTCTTCAGCTAGCAGGAATGTTGGCCGAAATGGGCGTGGCTAAACTCCGGCTCATAGAATCCAAGGAAACGGCCTTGCAAGAAAGTGCAGAAAGATTAAAAACTATTATTGATAATACTCCCAATGTGGCTATTCAGAGTTATGATGAGAATAGTAAAATACTGTTTTTCAACAAAGCGTCTGAAACTATGTTTGGTTATGTATCTGAAGAGGTAGTTGGGAAAAATTTAGATCAACTATTTTCTGACAAAGAAGTGGCAAATAAATTTTTAGAACTATCAAAGGCTGCTCATGAAACAGGGAAGCCATCTGAGGCAGTAGAATGGACTTTTACGAATATAAATGGGATTGAGAAATGTGTTTATTCAATTCTAATTCCTATACATTTACCGAAAGGAAAAAAAGAACTTATTTGTATGGATATGGATATCACAGAGAAGAAGCATTTTGAAAAAGAAATAAACCGCCTTGAGCGATTAAATTTGGTAGGAGAAATGGCAGCAGGGATTGGTCATGAAGTAAGAAATCCAATGACGACAGTACGCGGATTTTTACAAATTCTCGGAAATAAAAACTATAACCAACAGGATAAAGAATATTTTATATTAATGATACAGGAACTCGATAGGGCTAATTCAATAATTACAGAGTTTCTTTCTCTTGCGAAAAATAAAGCAATTGCCTTAGAGATGAAAAATCTTAATTCTGTGATTTCTATATTGAATCCACTAATTGAGGCTAATGTGTTTTTGTCTGATCAAGAGCTTAAACTAGATTTAGGAGAAATACCAGAACTGCTATTAGATGAAAAGGAAATACGTCAACTAATACTAAACCTTGCCCAAAATGGAATTGAAGCTATGTCTCGAGGAGGGTGCTTAACAATAAGAACTTATAATAAAGGTGATAAAGTAGTCTTGGAAGTTCAAGATGAGGGAGATGGTATTAGTCCAGAGTTAGTTGATAAAATCGGGACTCCCTTTTTCAGTTCTAAGGATAACGGAACAGGACTAGGGTTGGCGGTATGTTACAGCATTGCAAGCCGGCATAATGCCCAAATATCTTTTGCATCTGACAGTGGAGGAACTATTTTTACGATAAGTTTTAAAATTGGGCATCCTCTTAACGGTGCAATTTCCAAAAATCTATCATTGTTGTGTCTTTAAGTTTAGTATAGAATATTTGAAAAAAATTCAGTCGCTTCCCCCCTTGTAGTCATATTTATGTCAGGATCCTCCACTTGACCGATTTTCTAGCATTTCAAATTCAATTAACATGTTTAGAAATATTAAATAGTGGCAATAATTTTTTTAGGGATGAAATACATGTTTGTCGCGAGCACGACCCACCGAGGGAATATACTAGACGAAGCAAAAACTAATGCACGCAAAGAGGCTTCTGGTCAAGGATTTTTAGCTGGTAAAATACATCAATGACATCCTCCGTCAAGTATAGAGGGGGTCTCTAGAGCTCAAACCTTATCAACTTGATATTATGGTACAATAAAACAGGACTTACCTTCTCGTCATTGAGTAGATAAGTCCTATTTTATTGTACCAGGCTTAATTTTTTGCGATCTATAAACTAAAAAGATCATTAGTAATAGCCCACTCATTCGATTGGAACGAAGGAGCATCAATATTGGGTGAGTCTGTCACTTAGTATTAGCTCTTCCTATGGTCGGTGCCTTTGCAATTGTTTTTTTATATTATCTGACAAAAATCATTGGAATGCTAGCATATTCTTTTATATTTGCAATTTTCGGGACACTTGCCAAGAATCCTCATATGCTGCAGACTACTTTGGGCAATTACATCTTTACAGGAACTTCCAGTTTTGGCGGTGCTTTTGCCGGGTTTTTGATAAAGAAATATCTATTTAAAGATTGTAACCGTTCTAAATCCACCTAATATTTAACATTATGAACTTTTTTCTTTCTATTTATCCCATAAATCTCTAACGATTACGTCAAGTCCCCTCGGCCAAATTTGGACGAGGGGACTATCTAATTTTGATAATTAAGCAAATCCAACACGCGTCCTAGCTGCTAATTACATCATTTTAATAATGATAAATCTATTGTGAATTTATCCCCTACTTGTTTATATTCACCATTCATCTCACCACTTTTATCTGGATATTCAGCTGCGTAAGGCGTGAGTGTTAGTGTTTTTGCATTCTCATTAAGATTGCCATTTATATTTTCTATTTTAAATAACGCTCCCTCCTTACCTCCATGAGACATATAAAATTCCACTTTATTACCTAAATCATCAATTCCTCTTAACTCCACAGCATACATTGGCTTTCTTTTAAAATTAGATATAGAAGCGTAAATTTCTTGTCCTAACGCGTTATCCGTATAATTCGTTAGAGTATATTCTCCACCATTTTCAAGTGTAAATTTATGATTAAGTAACATTCTCTTAGTATCTATTTTTAATTGACTACCATTAGTCTTAAATTCAAAGTCCCATGAACCCTTTGTTTCCTTATCATTCAACATCACAGATGAACATAAAATTTTTATATTTAAGTCTGCGCTTAAATCTACTTTATTTAAAGAATACGTTAGTACTTCTTGGGAAGTATAATCATCAATATTACGACCAACTCCACTAGCTCCAGTACTTACTTGTTTTCCATTTACATAAATTCGATTAAAAGCATGCCAGGATTCATTTGCTTCTAACTTTTCACTAGAATTTATGCTGTATGAGACTGTAAGCTCATTTCCATTTAATATAACCTCATTTAATTTAACTGTTATTGAGTTATCAGTTACCTCTTTATTTATAACAGTCTTATATTCGTCCAAATTCTTTTGTAATCCTAAAAAACTAGATATATTAGTAATCGTAAAACTTACGTTTGATGCGAAGCTTGGGGAAGCAAACCATATAGACGTTAGCACACAGAATCCAAGAATGGCTGCAACTGAGCCAAATCGGAGCAATTTCGTATGGTATTTCTTCTTTTTTGGTAGTTCCCTAAAAGTACTGGTTATCTTTTGAGTTAGTCCGGAAGGAAGTAGTAATTTTTCCTCCAGTGCTTTCCCCTTAAGGAATTCGTCAAATAATCTATCGTCCATTATCAACAACCTCCTATTTTTCAGTAATAAGGGCTCGTAATTTTTCCCTAGACCTAGAAAGCCTTGAAGATACTGTTCCCACAGGTAGTTGAAGAACTTCTGCAATGTCCTTTTGAGGCAGATCCTCGTAATAGAAGAGAAGTGTAACGATTCTTAAATTAGGATCCAATGACTGTACAACACTGAATAGTTCAAGGTTTTCATACTGGTTGTCTGGGGATGCCTGTTCTTTCTCGACTAAATCGACCGTTTTCTTATTGACTCTCAATATGTAATTGCACTCATTAACAAGAATTTTAATCAACCAAGTCTTAAAGTACAGGTCGCTTTTTAGGCTTACTAATTTTTTGTAAGCTTTTATGATCGTTTCCTGGGTTGCATCTTCGATGTCAGACTCGCACTTCAAAATTCCCCTTGCGATACGATATAGCGAAACAGAGTGCTTTCTAACGAGTCTTTCGAAAGCTACTTTATCTCCTTTTTTGGCCAAAATAACGTCGCTAAGATCCCCGACACTTGAGACACAGACATTTGAGACCCCTAACACTGCGTCCACATATCATCACTTCCTTTCACCTATTAGATGAATAAGAACGGGTAAATCTTCGCTATGGAGAAAAATTATTTTACTGAACACACAGCAAAGCGAAAGCATTAGCAGCTTTCTCTAATGCTTTTCTCTTCGCAGAGCTGCATTAACCTGTCGGCCGTTCGCTGAGAGTAACTGACCGATTCCTTCAACCACTTGCCCCATTCTCCATAGGGAAGCAGGTCCTTGGCCTCCTTCAGGCGCCGGCCGATCTCAATGGCGCTGGTAAGGAGGATTTTCCCGGTCTGGTGTCTGATCGTGTTTATTTCAGCCGCGATCACAAGCGGCGTGCGATCTGTGATTTGTCCACGCGGAACTACCATTGAAT
This sequence comes from Desulfosporosinus cupriresistens, assembly GCF_001707885.1. Taxonomy (GTDB): domain Bacteria; phylum Bacillota; class Desulfitobacteriia; order Desulfitobacteriales; family Desulfitobacteriaceae; genus Desulfosporosinus. Next base: position 22,765 of record NZ_MASS01000054.1, read on the forward strand.
ATTGGTGTCATTATAACTTACACAAATAAATTACTTGAATCGGGATATAGTGAACAGCAGTCAAAGGATTTAAGTATAGTCATTAACGCTATGGTAGAAGGTAGTATTCTTTTATCTTTAACGACAAAAAATAGAAAACCTCTTCAAGTCATTGCTGAACAGATCCCATTATTATTAATTAAAAAATAGGTCCTACGGAAAAGTTATTATACACTTAAGCCTGATTCAGTTTTTATGGGAGGAATTTTCCGTGTCAACAAATGCCATACAGCAGCAAACACAATCTATTAAAACGACCCCTATCTTGGTTTCATTTTTGATTGCAGGGTTTATCGGATTATTTAATGAGACAGCCTTAAATATGGCACTTGGGAATTTAATCCAGGTATTTAATGTTAGTTCTTCAACGGTCCAATGGCTGACAACAGGTTATCTATTGACCTTGGGGATATTAGTTCCAGTTTCTGGTCTTTTGATACAGTGGTTCAGTACTCGCCAATTATTTATAACTTCATTGGTGTTCTCGCTTATCGGGACGATAATCGCAGCACTAGCGCCAAGCTTCGGCGTGTTGCTGCTAGCTCGTGTTATTCAGGCAATAGGAACGGGCTTATTATTGCCACTTATGTTTAATACTGTTTTATTAATTTACCCAATTCATAGAAGAGGAGCAACCATGGGCCTAATGGGGTTAGTAATCATGTTCGCCCCAGCTATTGGACCAACGATTTCAGGGTTAATTATTGAATATCTTAGTTGGCATTGGATTTTTTGGGTGTGTTTACCGTTTTTTGCCCTCGCTTTACTATCTGGTATAACGTATATGCAAAATGTTTCTACGATTACCAAACCGAAAATTGATGTTCTATCTATTATTTTATCAACCATTGGTTTTGGCGGAATTGTGTATGGCTTTAGTAGCGCAGGTGAAAATGGGTGGGGAAGCATGATCGTTATTTCTACAATTACCGTAGGTCTTTTCGCACTAGCTTTGTTCTCTCTTAGACAAGTTAAAATGAACAACCCGATGATAGATTTGCGGGTTTTTAAATATCCTATGTTTACTTTAGGGGTATTAACCGTATTTGTTGCCTTTATGGTCATCTTGTCTTCTATGATTCTTTTACCATTATACTTGCAAGTTGGGCTCGGATTAGCCGGGTTTTCAGCCGGACTTGTACTTTTACCAGGTGGCGTGTTAAATGGTATTATGTCTCCTGTAACGGGTCGTATTTTTGATCGATATGGACCAAGGTGGCTCGTTCTTCCCGGATTTATTATAATGATTGTCATGTTATGGCTTTTATCAAAGGTCACAACAGAAACATCTATTCTAATGGTGATTATATTGCACTCATTTCTTATGGTTGGTGTGTCTATGGTAATGATGCCTGCTCAGACAAACGGGCTGAATCAACTACCAAAAGCCCTTTATCCAGATGGAACTGCATTGATGAATACGTTACAACAAGTATCTGGAGCGATTGGTACAGCTGTTGCTATTACTATTATGTCAGCATCACAAAATACTTATATGAAGAGTGTGACAAATCCATCTGATCCATCTTCAGTTGGTGCTTCATTAACTGCAGGTGTTCAAGATGCCTTTATTTTTGGACTAACACTTGCAATTGTCGGTCTGATTATATCGTTCTTTATTAAATCATCTAGCGTTAAATAGGAATAACTGAAGAAGTTAACACCTTTTCTCAACAATACGATGTTGCATGACTGAAAGCAGTCGCTTTCAGCCTTGTTTTAAGCTGTGGAAGCAATCTTTACAAACACTGTTGCGGGAAGAGATTTACTTTTTAAGACAATTCAATATCCCAGTGAACTCGTTCAGCTAAAGCTGAACATCGAGACTTCGGTGGAGGAGTCTATCCCCACCGAAGCAGAATAAGGAACACCCACTTAAAGAAGTGGGTGTCTCGGAATTGATTATTGCTTCCGCTAGCCGCCCATATAGCAGCTCCCAGTAGGGTTTCCAGTTCTTCCTCTTAAATCAGCTATTCCTAAAAATTACGTGTACTTCTCCGCGAACGGATACAGTCGCTCACTTCATTATTATGCACTTATTTATATAACTCTTCAAGGTTCATAGTAAATCCCTGCAAAACCTCTGAATGGGCTATCCCTGTTTCCTTCAATACCTGTACCTGATGATACTGCCCTTCCTCTTTTAAAACATAGATTTGTACAGTATTCAAAAGAGGATTAACAATCCAGTATTCTTTAACCCCACATTGCATATATAAATTAAGTTTCTTAACGAGATCATGAGCTTGATTTGAAGGAGATATAATTTCAATGATAAGTTCAGGTGAACCAACATATTTATTTTCGCCAAGTTTAGTCTTATCACAGATTACCGATAAATCTGGAATGACCACCTTGAGTTTTTCAGTCTGATCCCCTTGGTCATCGTCAGCTGCCCTAAGCTCAATGTCAAAGGGTGCAGGAAAAACTTCGCATTCTTTTCCTGCAAGGAAATTGAATAACTTTGCATGTAATCTACTGGAAATCCTCTGATGCTTCGTCGAAGGAGATGGAGTCATATACACAATCCCATCGATGTATTCTAATCTACGCTCGGAATTTTCCTTGAGTTTATTATATTCAGCGACTGTAATGACTTGAGGTTCAGTTAATCTCACTATAAACACCCCTCATCTACCAATATTGATATTTTACCATATTATAACACGATCAACCTACACATTCTATTGATATCCTCTTTGCAGGCGTACTGGTGCCCTTGCTCATTTAAACCATAGATTTGTACAGTATTCAAAGAGGATTGCCCGATGACGCTTTCTCAACGTTTTCTTTGCTGATATCATAAAGAATCCTCATCATTTTGTAGCTTGTAACTCATGGTTGCTTTGGCCGAGTTTGGACAACAGCTCGTACTCCTAATATGATTTACCTTAACATGTCAGTAACCCTAGTTCAGGGCGCAAAAAGCAAGTGCTTTGCCAAGCGTTTTGCCAAAGCCAGCACGGTAAGGGTAGGCTGCAAACCCCACTCCGTCGGGATCACTGAACAATCACAAACATATAAGTTGTCATACTCGCTCTTTAAGTTGGAATCTACGATTTCTCCAATTCTTACCGAACCTCCAGGATGGGCTGAAGTCCAGACAGTCATCCCTTTAATTGCTATCCCCTGTTTTATAGCTAATCCCAAGAGTGGCAATTTTTTTAATTCCTATCAACAGCAAAAATTACCAACGGCAATGGAAACAATTACTTACTCTATATGTTGATTCTTACCGTTGAACACTATTATATGGCTTCACCCAAGTTGCCGCCCAAGAATTTAAAACTATCTGTCCGCTTTGCTTACCTTCCGAAGTCGGCCTTTAATTGGAGTGATTTGCAGTTCTCGCAGCGCCAGCTCACCTTTATCGTTTAAGATTTCGACAAAGGTTGATACATCCAGAATATTGATGATCCCGATATCCGCCGCGGTTATGCCTTGAATACTACAAAGTGTTCCGACAATATCGACCGCTCTCATCTTGGTTTTCTTCCCGGCATTGACATGGATTTTCATAATCTCTGTGCTCAGCAGCGCACCTTTTGTTTCTTTTATCTCTGGCAGGGTATTATTTTTCACCTTAAAATCTTGTTTCGACTGATGCACCGTTTCTTCGTGCGGTCTTTCTTTCAAAGTAATCTCGTTTCCAATGTAGTCATGGATATCCTTTAAAAACTTAGTCTCATTTTTGGTAACAAATGTAATAGCTTTCCCCAGCTTATTGACACGGCCAGTTCTGCCGATTCGATGAACATAACTCTCTCGGTCATAGGGGATATCATAATTAATGACCAAGGTTATATCCTCGATATCCAGACCTCTCGCCGCAACATCCGTCGCACATAGGTATCTAAAAAGTCCTTGTTTAAACTGATTCATAACGCCCAATCGGTCTCGCTGTTCCATACCGCCGTGCAGCTTCTCACACGAATAGTTCAGCTTCAGAAGTTCGGCGAATACCTCATCAACTGTTTGTTTGGTATTGCAAAATATCATGCAGCTATCCGGATTTTCAACCATCGTTAAATCTCTCAAAAGCTGCATTTTATCGGACGGATCGATCAGATATCGTTCCTGATCGATCCGATCTACCGCTGGATTTTTGTCTTCGATTTCCACACGAGTTGGGTTTTTCATAATTTTACTGCATAAAACATGGATGTCTTGCGGCATTGTCGCTGACAATAAAATGGTGACCCGTTCTTGAGGCAAGCTGGTAATGATCGTTTCAATTTGCTCGATGAAGCCCATATTCAACATTTCATCAGCTTCATCAATGACAAGATAGTGTATCTCGGAGGTATCTAAGGTCCCTCGTTCGATATGATCGATCAATCGACCTGGAGTGCCAACTACGACATGGGTTTTTTGTTTAAGTTCCTTTTCCTGAACATGGAACGGGTACTTTCCATAGATTGTTGCTATTTTTAACCGTTTAAATCTACCAAGATGAAACATATCTTCTCTGACCTGGACTGCAAGTTCTCTGGTGGGGGCAAGTACTAAGGCTTGCGGTTTATTCTCCTCCCACTCCACTAATTCGCAAATAGGAATGGCAAAGGCTGCCGTCTTTCCACTTCCAGTCTGAGACTTGACGATGATATCCTTTTTGGCGAGCACCGCCGGGATTACCATCTTCTGGGCTTCGGTGGGACTGACGAAATTTAACAAGCTAATTTCTTTTAATAACTCACCGCTTAATTGATATTCGTTAAAATTGCCATTGATCATTTAGTTTAGTCATCTCTTTCATTATTATAATTCCTAAGAAAAGTTCACAACGCCAGAGGAGGACGTGATAACCTTACCACAAATTTTGTGCAATGTGCTATGATAGCAAAGTATGAAAATCAACTGTAGGCTGGTTAAAACATATGAAGTTTAAATACGGCATCAACGAAATCCCCCCACTGGGGCATCTTCTGTTATTTGGCTTACAGTGGCTGGCAATTATTATTCCAATCATCCTGATCATGGGGACTGCGGTGACAAGCCTTCATCCCAGTGGGATTGTCGAACAAGTAGTATATATCCAAAAGCTTTTCTTTGTAGTAGCAGTAGCCTTATTTGTGCAGGTGATCTGGGGACACCGCCTTCCGATAATCATCGGACCAGCGACAGTCTTTTTGGTAGCTATGGCATCCGGAGGGGGAAACAACCCGGAGGCGGTCTACACCTCGATCCTTTTAGGTGGTCTTATTTTGGCGGTTGTCAGTATTACTGGACTATTCGCTCGTCTAAAAAAGTTCTTTACATCAACTGTTGTAGCCGTAATTTTAATTCTTGTTGCCCTTACCCTTACTCCTATGATTCTCAATCTAGTTACAGCCCCTACTGCCCACGCCAGTTCCTTCGCAAACTTGTGCTTTTCTTTAACAATGGTCTTCTGCATGTTTATTGCGGCAAAGTATTCACGAGGCGTATGGAAATCGACGCTCATTTTTTGGGCTGTAATCGCAGGAACTCTAGCCTACCTTTTCCTGTTCCCCACGTCCCCTCTTCCACCCAATGACCTTCCGATCATCGCTAAATTTTGGCAAGGCTTACAGCCCTCTTTTGTTTTCGATTCGGGTGTCTTCGTCTCTTTTCTAATTTGTTATCTTGCGCTCTCTGTCAACGATCTAGGATCAATTCAAGCCGTCGATGAACTCCTCAAACCCGATAATATGCCAAAACGAATCACTCGGGGCGTTGCAACGACTGGATTAGTCAATGTATTGGCAGGTTTCCTTGGCGTCATCGGGGTTGTTAACTTTTCTTTCAGTCCAGGAGTCATCATCTCTAGCGGAGTTGCCTCGAGATATGTCTTTATTCCTACAAGCCTAATGCTTTTGGCTTTATCCTTCCTGCCAAAAACAACTGCAATTCTAGGCAGCATCCCTTCCGTAGTCATTGGCAGCTCTATGATTTACATTATGTGCTCTCAGATCGCGGGGGGCCTTCAGATAGTTCAGAGTAAGGACTATAAATTTGAGCACGGCCTTATTGTAGGACTCCCTATTATCCTCGGTGTTATCATATCCTACCTACCCCTAGCGGTTCTTAATACTTTTCCTCCTATTATAAAACCAGTATTAGGCAACGGCTTTGTAGTCGGGGTGATAACAGTTCTAATTATGGAGCATATCGTGTTCCCCCGAAAAGGTTGATTACGGTGAACTACTCGACTGGTAATAGACTACATCTCAGCCCATCAAGCGCCGAACTTTACCAACCCAACTAATAA
>NZ_MASS01000055.1 GCF_001707885.1 Desulfosporosinus cupriresistens
ATAAACAAAGATGGTAAGGTTATTAATGTGCACGATGTAAATGGCGGATCAAGTATAGTGGAAGGATTGTCGATCAAAGGGTTGGATGTATATCAAGCTGTTAATTTAATCGTGGAAAAAGCCAATAACCAAGGAATGCTAAACGAAACACAAAACTTGGTCTTAGCCAGCGTGGTACCGATGAATAAGTGGGGAAACCAATTGATTGATACTGGAAAACTTCGAAATGAAATCCGTGATGAAATGATTCGTAGGAACCAGTCTGGAAGTGTATTTGTCGGTCAAACGAACCAGAAAATTCAACAGGAAGCCAAACATCAGGGAATGACGGTTAACAGTTATCAAATTTATGATCGATGTAAAGAGAAAGGCATATCTGTCCAATCTGATACCCTCCGCGATGATGTACAAGAGGCTCTGTTGGATGCGAATGTTAGTATCTCCAGCCTTTTCCCCGAAGAATGTTTTGAGGTAAGAGCACAAATCGGGAAGGGTAACTCCACAGATACCCTGCAAGAGCCCAATGTTCAAAAGGCTCCAGAACACAACCAACCTTCAGTTAAGGAATCGAAGCCTAAAGAGAACCATAGCGATACGGACGATTCCGAGAACCAGAGTCATTCTCCTGTAATTCAGCCTTCGCTAGAAACATCCCATGATATGAACGAGCCTAGTGATTCCGACCATTCTCCTGTAATTCAACCTTCGCTTGAAACATCCCATGATATGAGCGAACCTAGCGATTCCGACCATTCTCCTGTAATTCAACCTTCTCCAGAAAAATTTCATGATATGAGCGAGCTGAGTTCCGGTCAAGTCTCCGCTGTCCAAGTCACCCCAGAAAGTTCCTCACAGTAACACCTACTAACCCTCCATTTAACTGTGAAATTGACTACGAATATGATAAAAAGATTAATTTAATTCTCAAACCCAGTCCACTTGGCGGCAGAATTGAGGCATAGTGCGTGGCAATAAACCTAAAAGAGAAGGCTAGGCATATTCGCCCACCTTCTCTTTTTTTAAACAATGTTTAGTTAAGTTTTAAACTAAGCTTGTTCAGCTGATGGCAGGTACACTGTAAAAACGGCTCCATGGCCGGGTTCACTTTCCGCTGATACTTTGCCGCCGTGCATTTCAACGATTTTGTTAACAATAGAAAGACCTAAGCCTGTTCCGGTTCCACGCCTCGATCTGGATTTATCGACCTTATAAAACCTTTCCCAAATATTTTCGAGTGCTTCCTTAGGAATGCCTGGACCGGAATCTTCCACTGATATAAAGGCATCATTATTATTCGTACCCAACACGACACGCACTGCACCGCCTGCTTCCGAATGTTTAATGGCATTGTCCAATAAATTTGTAAGAACCTGTTTGAGCTGATCAATGTTTCCCCACACGGTAATAGTTTGGTCTAGCATAGTTAGCGTCTTTAGAATTACCTCACACACATACCACTTGCGTTTTATCATTCGTGAAAATAATGTTTGTGACATAATTATGGACTTTTTTAGGAAGTAATTTAAAATTTTGTCATACTTTTGCCACAGTCTCTAGTTATTATAAAGTCGTAAGGGTTAAATACCTAATTCAAAGGAGCGTGATTTTATGAAAAACTTCAAGAAAATCATTGCAGTTGCCACAATCGTCGGAGTTTTAGGGGTAACAGGAGCTGCCTATGCTGTAGGCGCAACTACACCGGCGGGAATTGCAGCAGGTTTGACTGGCAAGTCAGTAGAAGAAATTACGGCACTAAGAGCTGCGGGAACAACCTATGGAGCAATTGCCAACGAAGCTGGGAAGTTAGATGAGTTTAAAGCTCAGACTCTCGAACAGAAGAAAATAATCCTTGACCAAAGAGTCAAGGATGGTAATTTAACTCAAGCCCAGGCGGATCAGATTTATGCTTCCATAAAGACTAATCAAGTAAACTGTGACGCTACTGCTAATGCAGAAATAGGTAAAAGGAATGGGGTAGGGTTTGGGCAAGGAATGGGTATGGGTAAAGGTGCTGGCCAACATAATGGTGGAGGATTTGGTGCAAGAATGAACAGGTAACAGCATCCATAAAATAATTTACAACCGGGAAATAAGCTGCGATTCCAGGCTGTAAATTACATCTATAGATATAGCCCTAGAAAGAAACAGAGGTGTTTATATGAGACATGGTTTTGGTACTGGGTATGGTTACTACTCAGGTTGGGCAAACAGAGGTGGCACAATAATTCTTTCAATTTTAATGGCAATTGCCTTAATTACACTAATTGCTTATTTATACGAACATTTCAGGAAAAAGAATCATCCTGAACACAATAAGCTTTTGAAAATACTGCAGGAGAAGTATGTAACAAACGAAATCAGTTCTGATGAGTATCATGAAAGAAGCATGCTTATTGATGATGCATACTGGTTGGATTCAGATAATCCGACAATGATGCTACTTAAAGAACGTTATGCAAAGTGTGAAATTGATTCTCGTGAATATATTGAAAGAAGAGATGAACTGAAAGGAACAAGAAACAAATCTCCTTTGGATATTCTTAAAGAGCGGTATGCCAAAGGTGAAATTTCTTCAGAAGAGTTTTACCTGATAAAGACGAACATTCAGTAAATTGCTAAGTTGTTCCATTTCAATGGGCACAATCCAAAAAACCAAAGACACCGTGAAATCCTAAACCTTTGAAATTGAAAAGTTCGTTAAAATTGCAGAAGACAACAGCATCGGTCTCATATTCGTTAGCGACCGATGGCTGTTGTCTTCTGTACTGAGAAAATCTGGTAGGTCCGTGCCAGACTATTAAAATTTTTGCATTTATATTTTAAAGATTTTTCTCTTTAACATTTCTTGCATAACTAATCCTGCGATAAAGCCTATACCCATGTTCCAGATAGAAAAACCAGCAGTAACTAATAAGGTATAGAAGTCACTTTTCTCTGACCCTACATCACGAGCAGAAACAGCTAGTTCTAACCCAGCAAAGAATAAAATCACGCCGAGTACACTTGCTGGGAAAATATTAAACAGAAGTAAAACTGAATTGCTAAAACATAAGCCAACCGTTACAAGGATAACACCCAAAATAACTAACGATCCACCCGTCCGAGCACCAAAGCGAACATGTCCAGCCATACCTCCGGCACCATGACACATGGGAATTCCGCCAAATAAAGGGGAAACTAAGTTTAGAAGTCCTTGAGATATCGCAATTTTCTTTTCGGTCACTGGATGATCGGGAAATAATCTGTTATTTTCGGCCGTGACAGCAATAACTGCATTACCAAGAGTAAGCGGAATTTGAGGAATAGCTAAAACGAGTGAACCCTGTATAAAGTCTGACCACGTCAGACGACCTAAAGAAAATAGTGGGAGTCGGAAAGTGGGATGAATCGTAGCTAATTCTTTAAATAAAGCAGGATTTTTGACTAGGGCAGCGATAATACCGAAGACGATTAAGGCAAACATGGCGGGAATACGTTTATTTGTCAATAGCAAAAATGTGATTATTAGCGCGATTATAGCTACGATGAAATCGGTTCTCATCATTTTGGTTCCTTCCATAATAAAAAGAAGGCCAAGTCCTAATACTATCCCACGAATAACGGGTTTCGTAGCTATTTTGGATACATAGTTGAGGGTACCTGTTAGTCCTAAAATCAACCAAAAAAGGCCCGTAAATATACCTGATCCCCATACCATGCCTGGAGTAATGGCTGTTGCTTGAGTAATAGCAGCTCCACCTATAGCTTTCATAGGTTGGATTGGAACCGGTGTTTTATAATATAACCCTGAGCCTATTAAGAGAATCCCAAACATAAATAGAACACCTAATGGATCTAACTTCATGATCGAAATATAACCAATGATAAATGGGATAAGTGTCCCAAGGTCACCAAAAGCACCTGCCCACTCCGAGCGATTATAACGGTTACCTAATGGTTTCTTAGCTGATTGTTTTGTTTCCGCCGAAGGTGTTACCGTCATCATACACTACCTCCTACAAAATATATTTATCCCCTGCTGTTTTTAATTCCACAAACCGGGGTTGTTTCAACGGCTGGTTAACCACCTTTTTCGTTTGAAATCAATGATTAAATGACTTTAACCTCCTAATCACTTAAACTAACTGTTTAATCAATAATTAGCAGGGGATCAGACCACATTCCTCCAGAATTGAACAGCCCTCCGATCCAGTAAGAAGATCAACAAACGATTGAGCTAATTCTGGTTGTTGACTATCCTAGCAAATTCTATTGGCTTAGCATGAATGATTTACGTTTTTCCCTGGAACCTTACTTTCAACTATTACAGATGCCTGGTCGTAAAAATTGGCATAAGCAGAGTTAGAAAGGTAATCTTCACTTAGGCGTTGGATTAATTCATATCCGTGAGTAGGTCTTTGTCCTAACAAGAGAAGTAATTCTGCTTGAATAGAACGCTCAATGGGAATATTTAATTCAGATTCACTTACCTTCTCTTTATTCATATGTGCTCGCCTCAACTACTATCATCATGCATGTAGTTTCAATACATATATATTCTACAGATTTTAATTATTTCCCTCTTTAACTAGAAAAATATTTCTAAAATTAGTTTCATGAACCTCGGCCTATGATGGACATAAAAAAAGGCCCGTTCGAATCATGAACGGGTATGTTATATATTGAAAGTTCCTTATGGTGGGGGAGTCATCATGGTCCCCCTGTTGTTATACGTCCCTTCTTTAATCGGGCTTGAAACCATTTCCATGAAAACGGCTGCCGCTATTACAATAGTTCAGAGTATGGCCGGGTCTTTTTCAGGGTTAGTCGTCCACAAAAAAAATAATTTTGTTCACTCTAAACTTATAACATATATTGTAGTGGTGTTGTCCTTGGTTCACTGCTGGGTTCTTACTTCTCCAAGCAGATTCAAGGGGAAGTAATGCTAGGAATTTTTGCAGGTATGGCACTAATGGCAAGTATCATCCAAAACCACAACACTCTCTATTCCACTGTCACACTCTTTGCCAAATTCCTTGGTTTATCGACGTCACACCCTCTGGCAACGGACACATAGTAAGACAGCAATTGGAGGGGAATGACCGTGAGAATTGGAGCAAGCTCATCCATGGTCTCAGGGATGTAGATCACATGATCTACGGATTTTGCTAGGCTGGTGTTGCCCTTGTAGGTAAGCCCGATCACGCGTGCATCTCGAGCCTTTACCTCTTTGACGTTGGAAATAGTTTTATCATAGACATCCCGTTGAGTTGCCAGAGCAATGACGGGTGTATTTTCTGTGATAAGAGCTAATGTGCCGTGTTTTAACTCCCCGGCAGCATAGGCCTCGGCGTGGATATAGGAGATTTCTTTAAGCTTCAGGGAACCTTCCATAGCTACTGCCCAGTCTAAAGAGCGGCCGATAAAAAAGGCATCTTCTACCTGGACAAACGACTTCGCTAACTCTTTGATAAGACCCTCTTGATCCAGAATCTCCTGAGCCTGCGCAGGAATTTTCTTCAGAGCGGTAATAATCTTCCCAATCTTTTCTGAAGACAAAGTTCCTTTGACCTGAGCGAGATAGAGTCCGAGTAAAACCATTCCTTCCAGCTGAGTTGTGTAGGCTTTCGTTGAGGCAACCGCAATCTCCGGGCCTGCCCAGGTAAAGATCACATCATGAGCTTCTCTGGATACCGTGCTCCCCACTACATTGGTTACGGCAACTACGCGAGCTCCACGACTTTTAGCCTCGCGCAGTGCAGCCAGAGTATCGGCTGTTTCTCCAGACTGGCTAACTACTACAACTAGGGTATGCTTATCCACCAGTGGGGAACGATAGCGAAATTCAGAGGCAATGTCTACTTCAACTGGTAGACGTGCCCAACGCTCAATTAATGTCTTGCCAACTAACCCTGCATGCCATGCCGTACCGCAAGCGACAATGTAAACTTTATTAATCTGGGCAAGTTCTTCAAGAGTCAAGCCCACTTCTTGAAGAACGACCCTCTCCTCTTCCAAACGGCCTAACATTGTATCTTTTAAAGCACGAGGCTGTTCATTAATCTCCTTGAGCATGAAATGCTCATATCCACCTTTTTCAGCAGCCACCGCATCCCACTTCACGTCATAGACTTCTTTCATACAAGGGTTTCCTTGGAAATCCGAGACCTTAACCTCATCTTCAGTAATAACCACCATTTCACCATCATCTAAGATATAGACTTTTCGCGTATAGCTTAAGATCGCCGTGATGTCACTGGCCACAAAGAACTCCCCGTCTCCGAGACCCACCACCATTGGGCTGTCCTTACGGGCGGCAACCAATTTGTTCGGGTCCTTGCGACTTAGGACAACCATCGCATAAGAGCCGCGAATTGTTGCCAGGACTTTACGAACCGCCGTCTCCAGATCTCCTTCATAATAGTCCTCAAGTAAGTGGGCCAAAACTTCAGTATCTGTTTCAGAGACAAAATTATGTCCCTTTTCGATCAGTTCATCTTTTAGTTCTAGATAATTCTCAATGATACCGTTATGTACCACAGCAAAATCTTGATTGCAATCGCCATGCGGATGTGCATTAACATAAGAAGGACGGCCATGTGTCGCCCACCGAGTATGTCCGATCCCGATGGCCGACAAGGAATGATTATCACCAAGTTCTTCTTCCAAGGCGACTAGCTTACCGACACTTTTGGAAACTACGATTTTTTCAGGATCCAACACGGCAACGCCCGCAGAGTCATACCCTCGATACTCTAGTTTCTTTAAACCATTTACTAAGATTGGAATAGCTACCTGTTTCCCTATATATCCTACGATACCGCACATATATGTTTTCCCCCTCAATATTTTCTTTCTCAATTTACGATCGCCTTTAAGAGTTAAGCCCGACTCGAAAACCTAAATTATACAATTAAAAACAAAAAACAAAATAAAAAGCCACCCATATATGGACGACTTCATTGATTCAGATTCTAGGCAACATAAGCAAGGGGGTCAAATTGCAATACAATCCCCTTGTCTTGTCAGCTTACTCTTTGTCTCGAAAATTACTCTTCGGTTTTAAGCAAGCTTTACGGTGACAAGCCACCGAGAGGGATCCGCCGAAACTTTCGATAACCCTCTTCCTCGTCGACCTTAATTAGGCAAAATCTTTAAGGCCCTGGCGCTTATACTTTATTGCCTTTCTGAAACAACCGTCCACTAGTAAAGTAATGTATCATGATTGCTCATCGTTGTCATTCTCACCTTCTTTCATGCTGGGAAACAGAAGACCTAATTATAAACAGTACTGGCGGATCAGCCGCCGAACGGTCCATGTGCACGCCCACTCAGCCAAAATTAATTTTAAACACTTATGCACATGAACCATTATACGCGAATTATTAAGAGTTACAATGGTATTATTTATTCGTCACACTTCCCAATAATGTCAATGACCCCTTGGGCCAATTCCTTTAATTTTTCTTGGCAAGGGCCTTCGACCATTACCCGAATCAACGGTTCTGTCCCAGAAGGGCGTACCAACACTCTGCCCTGGCCACCGAGAGCTTCCTCAGCTTCTTTAACTTTCGCCAGCACCCTCTCATCCTCCATTAAGCGTTCCTTATGTTGTACTTTGGCATTAAGGAGCACTTGAGGTAAGCGTCGCATTTGAGCAGCAAGCTGAGAAATTTTAACTTCTCTTTCTTTAACAACCGACAGCAAATGTAAAGCCGTCAGTAAGCCATCGCCAGTTGTGTTGTGATCCAGGAAAATAATATGACCGGACTGTTCCCCGCCAAGCATCGCTCCGGTCCTAAGTAATTCTTCCATAACGTATCGGTCCCCAACCTGCGTCTCATGGATTGTCATTCCTGCCTCTTTGAGCGCGAGATGTAAACCTAAGTTACTCATGACGGTTACGACGACAGCATTTTGGGCCAATGTCCCTTTCTCCTTTTGGGCTAAGGCACAGATAACCATGATAAAGTCGCCGTCTAAGATGTTTCCGTGTTCATCTACCACGATGAGACGGTCAGCATCTCCGTCCATTGCCAATCCCAGATCAGCCCCATGTTCCACGACTGCCCGTTGTAACTGTTCAGGATGCGTCGAACCACAACTAGCATTAATATTCACGCCGTCTGGTGTGTTACAAATAGGAATGACCTCTACACCAATTTCTCGCAATACCACAGGCCCAACATACGATGCTGCTCCATTTGCACAATCCAAAACGACCTTAAGTCCATCCAGACTCCCGACTGTACTTTTTAGGAAGTCCATATAACGACGTGCCGCATCATTGATTTCAATCACGCGACCAACCTCACCGCCAATTGGAACTTCCCAGGGTTTTTCTTCACTTAAAACAATACTTTCGATTTCATCTTCTATGGCATCTGGTAATTTGTACCCTGTTGAATCAAAAAACTTAATTCCGTTATCTTGAACAGGGTTATGAGACGCCGAAATTACAACGCCAGCACTTACCTCAAGAGTTCGTGTTAAAAGGGCAATCCCTGGCGTCGGTAGGACACCAACCCGCAAGACATCTGCTCCAACAGAGCAAATTCCAGCGATGAGTGCTGCCTCAAGCATATCCCCTGAAATCCGGGTATCTTTGCCAATCACAATTCGGGGATGTGGATGCTCCTTGCTAAGTACATAAGCGCCAGCTTGCCCAAGACGAAAAGCGAGATCCGAAGTCAACTGACTGTTAGCCACGCCACGTACCCCATCGGTTCCAAAGAGTCGACCCAAATCTTTTGCCCTCCTTTTATCTCTAGTGTATTTATCCTTAGCTAAAATGTTCACTAACTTAAACCCAAAACAACATTTTATATTCTACTCTATCTTGACATATTGCGCCATAAGATACTCTGCTAGTCTCAACCCATCTACCGCAGCACTCGTAATTCCCCCAGCATATCCGGCCCCTTCTCCTGCTGGATAAAGTCCTGCTAAACTCAAAGATTCCCCTTGAAAATTTCGGACAATACGAATGGGGGAACTGGTCCTTGACTCTATTCCGGTCAAAGTAGCCTTTTCTCCAGCAAACCCTTTAATTTTACCATTGAAAACCCGAAGTGCTCGACCCAACACATCTCCTACCGGAGTAGGGAGCACAGCATGTAACTCACAAGGCGCAATCCCAGGTTTATAAGTGGGTGATAAGTCAAAGTTGTCCGAAACGCGCCCTTCCAAGAAGTCTGTGACTCGTTGAGCCGGAGCCCGATAATCTTTCCCTCCCGCTAAAAACGCTTTATGCTCCCATTCTCTTTGAAATTCGAGACCCGCCAAAGGATGGGCTGAAGAAAAGTCGTCTGCGCCAACAGTCACTACAATGGCACTATTGGCAACATTCGTATCCCGTTCATATTCGCTCATCCCGTTCGTGACAACCCCTCCCTCTTCCGAAGCTGCTGCCACAACCCGCCCTCCTGGACACATACAAAAAGCGTAAGCCCCTCGACCCGTCTTCACATCCTGATAAGTCAGCTGATAGTCCGCGGGACCAATATAGGGGTGTTCCTCAACTCCATACTGAGACAAATTGATCAGTGACTGCGGATGTTCCACTCGCAGTCCAATAGCAAAAGCCTTTTTTTCAATCGTAACATTGGAATCATATAAGAAGGCATAAACCTCTCGGGCGCTATGCCCAATGGCCAAAATAGCAACTTCTGCAGGGATTTCTTCTTCACCGTTCACGATAACCTTTTGCAAACGACCTGAGGACGATATCAATCCGGTTACTTTAGCCCGAAAACGGATCTCTCCACCCAAAGATTCGATTTCCGCTCGGATCCCTTTGACCACACTTTTGAGAATATCGGTCCCGATATGGGGCTTCGCGAGATAAAGGATCTCTGCGGGGGCCCCGTGCTTGACGAAGGTCTCTAAAACTTCAGAAATCCGTCGATCTTGAATCCGGGTTGTGAGCTTACCATCCGAGAAAGTCCCTGCACCACCTTCACCAAACTGCACATTACTCTCCGTATCTAATTCCCCTGTGTCCCAAAATTTCTGAACTTTACGAGAGCGTTCCTCAACCGAGTCTCCACGTTCAAGGACCAACGGAGCATATCCGCTTCTAGCTAAGGCTAAGGCAGCAAAATATCCTGCTGGTCCGGATCCGATCACTACTGGGCGAGATTTAAGCTTCTTACTGGGCCTAGGCCAAACCACAGGAACTTCAACCGGAGCTTCCTTCAATCCAGGAACCCGAGCTAAAATACGGTTCACCTCCGGACTGGGGGCGTCAAGAGAAAATTGAATCGTATAGACGAAAACGAGATAAGGTTTTTTACGAGCATCTAAGGAACGTCGTAGGAAACGTAGAGCACTAATGTTTTGCTCTGGTACTTTTAACTTGCGTGCCATCGTAGCGATTAATAATGCATCTTCTTCGACTGGAATTCTTAAATTTGTCCACAATAAATCCACGCAACTATTCTCCTTTTACTTCGTGAGCTTTGAGACTATACCCCACTTGTGGAGTTGTCGGCATCGTTACACCCGGAGGGAGTTGCCAGTACAATTTGACGTCAGTATAACTGCCTGCCCCCTGGCCGGAGGCGTCAACCCAGAGTTGAATTTGGTCTGAGGTTAAATTTTTTAAGGTATCAGGAAGACCCTCAACAACAATGTTCACAGGTGAAGCAGGTTGATCAATATCTAAGCCTGTCCCGATATTGCGAATTTGAACCGCTACGCGGGGAATCTCTTTTTGGATTACTCCTGGACCAATTTGAGCAATAACGCTTAAGACGGTCCCTTTAGTAAACGTTATCCCTGGCGGTAACGACACCTTTTCGTTCTGGATCTGAAACGTTTTATTTTCAGTAAGGTTACTGATATCTACCGGGCCAATATTCAAGGAATCAAAGCCTTTCAAAGCTTGAGCAGTACCTAAAACCTGTACACTGGCTGGAGAAGCAATTAATGAGCTTAAAACTTTACCCTGGGCAGGTGTCCCACTACTCGTTACTTTTAAAGGAACCATTTTCGAAGAAAGCCCCTTCAGCATCACAGGATTAATTACATCCACACTGCCTGGATAAGCACTCAAAATATCTACGGTCGGGTCCGGTCCAAAAATAGGTTTGCCCTGGTTATCTCGAAAACTTACTGGTCGAGAGACTTGGATCGTATCATTAGCACCCGTTACGCTGACTTCCACGATCACTTTGTCCAGTGTAGCAAGGATAGCACTGGGTCCACGTACATTGACAGCCGAAGGTCTAACTAGTGGGATACCCAGCTCATACCCTTCTGCTGGGTTACCTGTAATGACAGGCTCTACCGGGACCGTCTTCTCCTGAACACTATCTAGTTTCAAAGTAACTTTGCTTGGCTGAAGATCAATTGCTTTTGTGCCCGGAGGGGGATTTACTTTTACGTCATAGCTGTTTTCCCCGGGTACTCCGCCAGAAAGATCAATTTCCGCGTATAAATCTTTTACATTAGCACTGGGGTTGATCCCTTGCAAACGAACACGAATTGAAGGCAGTCGAGTCATCACGACCATGGTTTGAGGCAATCCGCGGGCCACAAGTGGAATCGTATAGGTCTGCTCCCCAGTTAGTGTATCAGGTGACGCTTGATTCATCACAAAAAGCCAAAATAAGATTGCAAACAGGAACGAAATCCCCTTGAGTCCGAGGTTTCGCCGAAACATCTCAAGCACGGGTTACCACCTCCAAAATGGAATAGCTGATAAAGAAGTGCTCTTAATTTCAAGCTCCCTCAGCAACAATTCTCGCAACATTTTATCATCCATAAAGCGCGTGAGTCCTCCGTCAATTCCAACAGATATTGCCCCTGTTTCTTCTGAAACAACAATAGCCAAAGCATCGGTGATTTCCGTTAACCCTAAAGCCGCCCGATGGCGTGTCCCCAAATCCTTTTGGATATTAGGATTTACGGATAACGGAAGAAAGCAACCAGCTGCTGCTACACGATCCTGTCGAACAATCACAGCTCCATCATGCAGCGGCGTATTTGGAATAAATATGTTGACCAGAAATTCAGAAGAAACCATCCCATCGATCTTAATTCCGGTTTCTACAAAATCTTGAACTCCTGTTTTTCGTTCGATCACAATCAAAGCTCCGATGCGATTCTTGGAAAGAACCTGTGTGCACCGCACTAATTCTTCCACAACTTGTTCCAGATTATCCATGCCAGGGGCTAAGGGATGACGGGCAAAAAAACTCCCTCGCCCCAGTTGCTCCAAGGCCTTTCTAAGCTCGGGCTGGAAAACGACTGGTATGGCAAAGACAAAAATCTTTAATAGTTGACTTAATAACCAGCTAAGAGTTTCGAGATGCAAAGAATTAGCAACCAGAGAGACAACTAAAAGGACCACAACTCCTTTGACCAGCTGAACAGCACGGGTACGTTTTATGAGCATGTAGAATTGGTAGAAGACCACAGTCACTACGAGGATATCAATAGCGCTCAATACGCCAAAATTACGAAATTGAGATAAAAATTCTGCCAAGGTCTTCCCCCCTTTCTCGTGCACATAAATTTAACAAAAACTCTTTCTAATCATGTTAGTTCTCCGTTTACCTAGAAATCCCTTGAGACAACTTCAAATATTTTTTAACGTTTACTTGTTAACCTAAATTATCCCCATACCGGAAAGAAGTCCAAAACACCCTGTTAACATCATATCCCCATAGGGGGCTGCTTCATACCACCCTAGCGATTTTGCCATATTTCTTCGAGGACCAGTTACGGCGATGAAATCCCAGCCTGGTTGCATTTCAGGATGAAGAGTTGCGCCATGCCCTCCTTGTTCAAAAACTTCAGCGTTGGTTAATTCGGTGGACTGCAATCGTTGAATAAATTTAGCAAGAGCCTCTATCTCCATCATACTAGTATGTTGCGCAAAGATTCCATAGACCCGCTCACCACAAATGGCGGCGGCAAGGGTGTGAGAATTTCCAATATTGACTGCCAAAATTCCTTTATTCAGGTGAGGTATTACCACGGGATCAACCATTATTCCCAAGAGTGCAGCTGTCCCTGTGTCTGCCAGAATTGCCTCGGACACATTCTCTCGAGTTGCCTGCATTCGAGTGTATACCCTTGGAATATCTTGGGCGAATACTAGTTTGTGTAAGTCTCCCCCCTGCATCACGAAATCCTCCCAGAGCCGAAAGCGTAGGGTCCGGTTACTTTCGGAGACACTAAAACCGTGATCCTGTACAGCAACCGCCAACTTCTGAGGATACTCCAACCCAAAAGCTTCAATGGCCTGTCTCAATGCAAATGTATCAATATCCCCCATCCAAATAGAAGTCACCGATTCTGGGGCCTCTTCACAAAGCACGATTCCCATTTCCTCTACGTAGGCCAAGTTATCGTTAAACGTTAAGGCTACCTGAGCAGTTGCGTAGGCGTTGAGGCCCTCTTTCAAATGTTTCTTCAGAGCTACAGCACACGCTCCCCCGCCCATCAAATGACCATACAGAAAGATTCCCTGACCCTGAGCAGTAGCTTGCCGAATCTGGGCCGCAACAATCTGTGTTCTACTAGGAACAATAAACTTCGGACAGTTTTCTATAGTTTTTCCCGGCTGATAGAGAAGTATATCCTGAGTGCCGGATCCCACATCAATTACTAACACACTTTCTGTCATTTACATAACAACCTCCACCCAAAAGACATGAGCTTTGATCTTATTTCCCAAAAACCACTACTTTAGTAATTTTCTCCCGAGCCAAGGCTTAAAGAGCTTCACCGCCTGATGTGGACAAAGCTCCTGACAGCAAAAGCAGCGAATACAAGCTTCCAAATCAACGATTGGACCCTGACCTGCGAGCATATTCAGAGCTTTTGGAGGACAATTATTGACACAATCACCGCAGCTCACACAAGTTCCATGTTCAAAAATCGGACGAGGCCGTACACGGTTGAGCACAAATGTCTTGACGTTACGGGGAAGCGGAACCATATCTAAAAAATTTGCGGATACAACTTTAGGTATGACGAAGTCTTGTATTCGCCAAAGGGAACGAGCATCCCCTTTTAAATAAATCTCACTAAGACGGCTTGTCAGACCTCTCGCACGTGCTGCCATCAGAGTTGGAACCCTTTCGGGTTTTAAGCCAATAAGATCCGCGGCTACAACATCCAGGGCGAAGGGATCCGTACTCAAAATAAGTGCACCGATGTCTCGGGGTTTACCAGCCGAAGGCCCATCCCCTTCCATCCCCACGATACCATCCATGATATTTAAGGTGGGTCTTACCCATGTAGCAATGTCAACCAAGAGGTCAGCGAAATCTGGAATCTTGAACATTTTCAGGTGATATTCCGCCTTTAATAGCCCCGGAATGACTCCAAAAAGAATCTTAACAGCACCAGTGAAAGTCATCATTCCGTGGGTTTTCAACTTGGAAAGAGGAATGATAACATCAGCATCCAGAACACTGTTAGTAACCGTTAAACTTTTAGCAAGTTTCCCTTCCGGGCACTGGATGGTCGTTTGCCCCACATCTTCGTTAAGAATTGCCCTAGTCCTCTCTGCAACCTCACGCAGACCTGAACGAGTATAAATTGACTGAAGTGCGTTCACTGTGTAAGGTCCACCTGGACTGTCCCCAATGATGGGAATCCCACCGGCCTCCTGAACAAGGCGGACCACTGCTTCTACGACACTTGGATGAGTCGTTACCGCTTCTTCTGGCCGTTTTTTCATCAGCAGGTTTACTTTTAATAAAACCTTTTGGCCAGGCTTCACAAACGAAGACATGTCACCCCATTCAGCAAGTCCTTCTCTCAAACGCAGTTTTACATCTGCAGTGTAGTCTGGGCAATATTTCAGTACCACTTTCGCCTGCACTCTGAGCTTCCACCCCCTACAAGTCCCCTAAAATATCCTTACCCTGCCCCAGAATAGCACTTAACCCTGATCACATTAGAAATACTTACGGTTCTATAATCTTGTATTGGCTCCATATTCTCTTTGCGGTATATATTTCAGATTGACTTACGTCAAATTTTCCAAGTAAATTTTAAAAATTTTATTGATTTAACCTACCTAATGACATGCTAACAAGTATTATACCTCTTTTTATTCATTGAAGGAAATTCTCTCTCTCAAAAATGATGAAATACTTATTTTGAAGCCTGCTAAAATGTACCATTTGTTAAGACAACTTATCATGGTATACTGCAGTTGTCTTCGACAAGTACAAGTCTTACATTAAAAGGAGGATTCGTTCATGAAAAAGACATCCAAGTTAAAGTATGTAATCGGAATTCAAATTGGTATTCTTCTGACAGCAATCGCCTTACCGGTACAAGCCGCCATTAACATAGGCGCTCCTAGAACCTTAACAGGTTCTGTTGTTAGCCTTAGGTCTTATACTCCTGTAACAACGCAACAAACGCCGAATCCGACTCCGACTCCAGCTTCAGCTCCAACTGCAACTCCTGTTCCTGCTCAAGGGAGCCACCCTACGGTAACATCAACGCTAACCTCAACGTATGTTCAAAACCCAACACCCTCCTCGACCCAATCGCTCAAGATAGGGCAATCCAACAGTGGAAATGTTGTCTCACTGAAAAATATTCTTAATCAACCCACTTCCATCCCTATAATAGTTACTCCTGCTACCCCCACCACTGTTACTTCACCGACCACTACACCTACCTCACCTACAACTACAACTACAACTCCTACACCAACTGCTTCTCCAACCACTGCCGCTCCAACTACTCCAACACTCCCTGTCATTCCCTCTGTTACATCCATAACTGCCGATGAGCAACTCATGGTAGATATGATTAATCAAGAACGCCTCGCTGCAGGTCTAAGCCCTGTTAAATTGGACCTTCGCCTGGCCTCAGTTGGACGAGCGAAGGCCAACGACTTGAAGGCAAACAATTACTTCGACCACACCTCTCCAACCTACGGTAGTCCCTGGGCAATGATGCAACAAGTAGGACTTACGGTAGGCTGGGCTGGGGAAAATATTTCTGCCAATAAGTCCGTTGCGAGTTCAATGGCCGCCTTGATGCTTAGCCCTGGCCACAGAGCAAACATCTTGGATCCTCGGTTCACGCATGTTGGTGTAGGGATTGCCTATGGAAGCGCCTATGGGGATCTTTACGTTCAAGAATTCTTACAGGAATAGCAATTACTTTTAGGGACCTCCATAGGAGGTCCTTTTTTTCTTTTTCACTTATTGATAACGAAAGCTCCCTCATCCCGAAGGAACAACATATATCCATACCAACTGAATTATCGACCGTGTAGACTATGTGTGCGCATTACATCCCCATACATTAATTCTTTTTGGTTCATCGGTAAAAGGTTTTTTTCGAGAAGAACCTGAAGGATCTTCTTGAATTTAGGCAACTGGTTCTTTCTATACAAGTAAATTAAAACAGAAGAAGAACGGGGTCGAAATTAGTGCTCGACCTCGTTCTTTTACCTATTTCAGAGATGATATATCAGATCATCCCTAATATTACCTATACATTGTTCACCCAACAACTCCATTTAGAAGGATTTTTACGACTTTCCGACTAACATTTGGCACCAGATACTCCGGCGGAGGCTCCCAATCCCACCCTTGACTTAAAACTGTTTTTACGGCCCGCGATATGGCTTCCGGTTCACAACCAGCAATTAGGTTACTCCCCGACTCTAAGGTTTCAGGGCGTTCGGTCACATCCCGTAACGTTACATTTGGTATTTTAAACAGACTACACTCCTCCTGAACGGTTCCACTATCACTCAAAACACAGTACGCATTTTTTTCCAGGAACGCAAAATCAAACAGTCCTAGAGGTTCTACAACCTGAATACCGGTTCCCGCTAAAGTCTTGCTTTGCTTTTCCAACTGAGAACGAGTGCGGGGATGGAGACTACAAATGAGTGGCATCTTGTATTCACCTGATAGCTTATGCAAGGCAGTGATGAATTTGGCCAGACGTCTCTCATCGTCAACATTTTCAGCCCGGTGCAAGGTCACTAAGAAATAACTATTGGCTGCAACTCCTCTCATCTGCAGGGCTTGACTTTGTTCAATCTTATCGGTGTAATAACTGAGGACTTCCCCAATCGGATTACCTGTAACGTAAATACGTTCCCCATCAATTCCTTCCCTAAGCAAATTGGCGCGACTTCGTTCGGTGTAAGGCAATAAAATATCACTGCAATGATCGATAACCCGGCGGTTGATCTCCTCAGGCACTCGGTCATCATAACAACGATTACCCGCCTCCATATGGTAAACCGGAATCCTTAGCCGTTTAGCGACCATTGCTGCCAAGGCACTATTGGTATCTCCTAAAATTAGTAATCGATCAGGCTTTTCCTTGAGCATCACCTGCTCGCATGCACGGAGTATCTCACCAATTTGACCCATTAAAGTAGGAGACCGACAATCAAGCAAATAATCAGGCGACCGCAATGTTAAATCTGTAAAAAATATATCGCTTAACTTCTGATCATAATTTTGACCGGTATGCACTAAGATATGATCACAAAGGTCATCTAAGATAGGGATGATCCGACTTAACCGAATAATTTCCGGGCGTGTACCCAATATGGTCATTATCTTCATCTTAGGAATTCCCTTCTAAAAACTGAATTGTGAGTAACGCCGTTTGACGTTATTTGCGTCGCACGTTATCAAAATACAATTCATTCACTGCGTTAAAGTGAGTAGCATAATCAAGTGCTAAAGTGGAAGCAGCCAATGCAACTTTTTTAAAACCTGACTTATTGTCTCCACTTACTGACCATGATGGATCATTAATATCGATAAAGCTTTTTCCTGAACCAATACGAACTAGGATTGGATCGACGCCAATAATTATTACATTAGCTTTTAAACTAAAGCTCTCAATATAGTTTCCTGGTCCTACCATAATAGAATAACGTTTAGTCGGAGTGGCATCGACAATTGACATCATAGCCTTAGGTATTGTTGCAAAAGGATTGTTAAGTGTTCCCTCTCCAGTGACATCACTACCGCCCTTATTTACATAAACCATCCGCGAACTTTTTGGTGATATAAGTGGAAATCCTAAACCATCTGGGCCTGCTGGTCCGGTTGGTCCTATTGCTCCTGGTTCCCCTTTGTCTCCCGGCTCCCCTTTGTCTCCCGGCTCTCCTTTATCTCCGGTCTCTCCTTTATCTCCTAGCTCCCCTTTGTCTCCCGGTTCCCCTTTGTCTCCCGGCTCCCCTTTATCTCCCGGCTCCCCTTTGTCTCCCGGCTCCCCTTTGTCTCCCGGCTCCCCTTTGTCTCCCATCCCTCCTTTGTCTCCCGGCTCCCCTTTGTCTCCCGTCTCTCCTTTGTCTCCCGGCTCCCCTTTGTCTCCCGTCTCTCCTTTGTCTCCCGGCTCCCCTTTGTCTCCTAGCTCCCCCTTATCTCCTAGCTCTCCTTTGTCTCCTAGCTCCCCCTTATCTCCTAGCTCTCCTTTGTCTCCTAGCTCCCCCTTATCTCCTAGCTTTCCTTTGTCTCCTAGCTCCCCCTTATCTCCTAGCTCTCCTTTGTCTCCTAGCTCCCCCTTATCTCCTAGCTCTCCTTTGTCTCCTAGCTCCCCCTTATCTCCTAGCTCTCCTTTGTCTCCTAGCTCCCCCTTATCTCCTAGCTCTCCTTTGTCTGCTGACTCTTTCTTGACCTCTATCCTTCTCTTGATTTCTAGCTCTTCCTTGACTTCTTGCTCTTCCTTGACTTCTAGTTCCTTTTTGACTCCTAGATCTCCATTAGATCTTGATATTCTAGTTACTCCTTGGGATACTGTAGCACTGTTAATTACTATTGATCCCGTAGCTCCTATCACTTCAGTGGAACAACTTGCCCTTGCGTTTTCAGTAAAACCATTAATTCCCAGTGGCAGTACACTATAGGTAGTGACTGATTTCCCAGCAGAGTTTATGCCCCAAACAGATACTCCTACAGCTTGTGAATTTGAAACAAACTGAAACTCAAAAACATCATATTGAGCATAATATTGGCGTAAAACGAAATTATCAGCATCAATGTAAAACGTATCCGAAATATATTCTTCCTTAGTCGTCCCGTTCATGTAAAAGCCTTTAACTTCAATACTTACGGCGGTAGTATCACTATTTGAGATCCTAACTCCTAAAGTAACGCTGGGTCTATTAGGAATGGAGAGCAATTTAATAGGCACAACACACGTCGGTGTCATGTCAATCGCAGGGGAAAGTTTATTTTCGATCAATCCTGTGGTTAATTGCAACATCTTGATCACTCCATATATTTAATATGAGCTGAATACTTGAGGCTCATATTTTCGTTTGTCATTTCTTATTCATTAGTTCCTTGATGGGTTCCAAAATATCTAAGATATTTTGGAACGTTACTCGATAAGTTCAAAGACCGAGCAGCATTGTAGGCCACCACATGTGACATGCAAATGGTTTGAGTTTAGTCTAATGGTTCGTCGCATTGTTAACTCGGTCACAAGACAATTATAAAAGTAAATTCGATTGACTGAAGTAGGGTTCAATCGATCCGATGAAAGCTCATTCATTTGCTACTTCCTTCGTAAGAGTGGCTATAACTGTATTTGTACTTCCATTGATTACTGAGATGTTGTTACTGATAGCGTTTGTAATATAAATCTTGTTTGTTTTCGGATCTACATCTACACTTTCTGGTGAGAGACCTACTTTAATCGTCGCTATAACGACATTAGAAAACCCGTCAATAACTGAGACATTGTCGCTACCTTGGTTAGTAACGTAAACTCGGTTCGTTATTGGATTCACACCTACCCCGAATGGTCTTGATCCAACTTTAACGGTTCCTATGGGAACCTTGGACTCTGCGTCAATGATCGAAACATTGTTGCTTCTAGAATTGGCAATGTAAATCCGTTTAACAGCCGAAGAAATCGTTGATCCATCCGCTCCCGCCACCCCCTCCATGCTACCAAATAGGTTGAGCTCTACCGGATGCACCTGATAAACTACGCTCAAAGCACCAGAGTCATCCCTCCCCCAAGCGGATATTTCGACCGCATCAGAACTGGTTATAAACTTAAACTCAAAAGCATCAAACTGTGCGTAATAGCTGTTATTAGATACACCTCCAGGTGCCAAGGTTACGACATCGAAAACGTACTCTGTGTTTGTCGTTCCTGTTAAATAGAATCCTCGTATTTGTACAAAAGAACTTACCATGTCATCATTTGCAATTCTTACAAAGAGTGTTGAACTTGGTCTTACACCGAGAACTTCAGTATTTCTGATTAATCCGGTTATTAATAAAGACATAGCTCTTCTCCTTTCCTCTGTTACTCAAGCAGAGACTTCTATACAGAAGAAGTCTCTGCTTGAGTGAAAATCACTAATTTAACCATTCGGGAAAAAGCTGTTTAGCTCTCTCTCTAACGATCACGGAACATGCTTCGTCTGGGTTTTGACTCATATTTTCACCGTGCCAACGATAAGCTAACAAGTGTTCTGCCAAAAATCCGCAATTAAAATGACGCAGGAAACGGAACCACAAGTCATAATCATGGGCTTGTGGCAGATTTTCATCAAAATTGCCTATTAGCTTTAAAGCAGACTTTCTCATCATCACAGAAGATCCGTTAATAAAACAACCCTCCATGAGCTTAGTTACCATTTCCTGCTTATCGGTGAAATAAGCGGAATTCACATCATATTGCTTGTTGCCATTGGCATCAATTACTATAAAGCTGGTGTAGCTAAAACCCAAACTCGAATCGCATTCCATGAGTCCAACCTGTTTTGACACTTTTTCTCCTATTAAAGTATCATCAGCACTTAACCAGCAGATATACTTACCAGTTGCTAGAGAAAGCCCCAGATTTAAAGCACTAGGTGTTCCCCCATTTTGCTTATAAACATAGTCAATCATTGAGCCATAAGGCTTCACTAGTTCAGCTGTTCCGTCAGTGGAACCATCATCAATCACAAGGACCTCAATATTTGCATAGCTCTGATTAATAATACTGTTAAGGGCATGGGGGAGATACCGGGCATGATTGTACGTGGGGATGACTATACTAACTTTAGGTGTCAACATTAATGACCCTCCTGGTAAATCTTCTTCATCCACTCCACAGTTAAAGGCAATCCTTCTTCTAATGTCACCTTAGGTTCATGTCCAAGATCCGCTTTCGCTTTGCTAATATCCGGTCGTTTGCTAACAGTATTGTGCTTGTCTTCTGGAAGATAGTTGACTAGTTTGGGGTCGCCTTCTGTACATTTGAGGATTAGATCACTTAGATCTTTGACGCTACGGTATTCCGTTCCACCAAGGTTATAGACTTCTCCCGGTTTAAAATTACTGAAAACGTTAGCTATTGTGGGAATTAAGTCATCAACATACATAAAGACACGGTGGTATCCTTCAAAAACATCATACGGAATCCCCATCAGCGCTCTGTAGACAAAAAGGCAAACTACACTTCGGTAAGAATGATAATATTCTCCCGGACCGTAGGCATTAAATAAACGCAATCTAACAATGGGGGATTGGTATTTCTTTTCGAAATTTAAAATTTGAACTTCATTGGCCCATTTCGTTAAGGCATAGTCATTATGCTGAATAATGGTTTTTTTAAGGGGTAAATCCTCTGTCAAAATGGGCTCAGCCGCTTCCCCGTAAATTTCAGAGGAGCTTGTAAATATCAACTTAAAGCCTTTTTTCAATTGCCATTCTAAGATGTTACGTGTCCCAATTACATTGGTCTTCCAAAGCGTATCATAATAATGTTCTCCATTAATGCGACCAAATTCTGCCGCTAAAAGATAGACACAGTCATAGTTTTGCTCAAATACGCGTTCCAACTGGCGATATTCCGAAATATCTGCCCGAATATATTTTTCTCCAAGATGGTGTTGCAAATCAACTTCCCAAACCTCATGTCCTCGAATCTGAAGTACTTCTACTAATCGCAAACCTAAAGTGCCCTTACTGCCTATTACTAACATTTTGGCCATTTATATCTGCTCCTTTTTTCACTAATTATTTATTGATTGTTTAAGGCCTTTTGTCGATCTAACACTACACTTTCTATTTCCTTAGCCTGTTTAACTATCCTTTGATCAACCGCATCATTGGGGCTGAATCCTGCTCCACTAAGCTCATCTGAGGTAAATAAGGGATCTTCCACCCAGACAGTATTTCCGGCCTCTTTTAAGGCCTTAACCAAGTCAACCCCTCTGCTATGCTTAAGATCCTTAACACCAGTTTTATAGCTTAAACCTCTGACTAAGACCTGCTTGCCACTACCGACCTGGTTCACAATTCTATCTCTATAGTGCCTATCCGCCTGTTCTGCCCCCTCCAATAAAATCGAGTTACAAACAGTTCGTAAGAAATTCATGTCCTTAGGCAGACACTCTCCACCAATACCCCAGTCAGTAGCTAAAAGTTCGACGTTATTTTTACTATTAACGGCTAGTCTCAGATCGTCATAATCCATTCCTTGATCGACACAATAGCCGTAAATTTCCTGAGCAAAGGCTATATCAACATAGCGCTTTACATTCTCAACTACCTTAGACAACTCCGCCACCCTGACATCGGAAACTTCAACTAGAAGAGGGACCAACGGATCATAGAACTGACGTCCTTTTTCTAGGCAAGCTCTTGTAAAAGCTCCCATCACTCGTGGGGTATCACAAACGGTTTTGTCAACACCAAACATTACTCGATGGGGAACATGGATTAAGAAAAGATCTGTTCCTAAACTAAACCCTTTTCCCTCTAAAAATTCACGCACGCGACTCATGGTTCCCGGAGGCAAAGTAGATTCAATGGAAATCAAAGATCCAGGGCAGATTATCATTTTTTCTAAGGCCGCAAATAAGTTTTGACCTTGATTACCAGTAGAGGGAGCCATTAGCCAAACATCAATTCCAGTTAATGCCCGATAATCAGAGGTCACTCGATAACCCTGGGTGCGTAATTCTTTGATCCTACTCTCATTTATATCCACCCCAATGATTTCTCCTGGATATTCATTGCAAAGGTGAGTGAAAAGATTAAAGCCGATATTACCCAAACCAACTACACATATTTTCATTATTGGATTCATCCTCCCCCAATCTCGTCATTATAAGTTATGGCAGTCCACCTATTATTGATACAACCGTAATATTTTTCTTGTTGAAATAATAAACCTAATCGCGAAACTACAGCATTATTACCACTTTAGTGGCGTGTACATATACTGGAAAGACAACTTATTTCATGATTCATATATCTTGTAATTGAACTCAACGAAAGGAATGGTAATATTCATGAAACTAGTTATTCCTGTACTAAGTTTGGAAACCGGAGGGACACGCTTTATTTATCAGTTAGCCAATGAACTAGTGGATAAAGGACACAACGTCGAAATTGTAATACCCGAAAAGGCTGCTGTGGCTTGGCCACTGCGGGCACAAATTACCCGGGTTAAAGAACTCACCTCAAATACAATACCGCCTGCAGATTTTATTCTTCCAAATTTCTATCCAACTGTTTTTCCGGCTTTGGAATCTAAAAAAGGCCGAGTCGTTCGACTTAGCCTTGGTTATGAGCCTTTATGGGTGAATGAAACAGAAAAAGCTCTTGCTTCTTACCTTATAGATGCGCCGATCATTTCCTTATCTCAATGGCATCGTCAATTAATTTTACAAGGTACTGGTCGCGATAGCACAGTAATACCTGGGGGTGTTGACTCCACGGTTTTTCGTCCCTTCCCCAAGAAATCCCTTTCCACTGGACGTCTTAATATCGCCTATATCCTCCGTTCGAAAGAACATGGCTATACTTGGAAAGGCAGCGAAGACTTTTGGGAAGCCTGTCGACAACTAGCTCAGGTAGTTCCTAATTTTAACATTCAGGTTGTCGCTCCAGAGGGAGCATGTTACCAAGCACCCCTTCCTTATGAGATACTAAAAGCCACCTCTGACATTGAGATGGCCAAATTTTATGCCGAGGCAGACATTTTTGTGTCAACCTCCTATTTCGAATCTTTTTCCATGCCACTATTAGAAGCCATGGCCTGCGGTACAGCAGTCGTAACTACAGATAACGGTGGTAACCGCGATTATGCAAGAGACGGTGAGAACTGCTTACTGGTTCCCCCTAGTGATATCAAACAACTCACCTTAGCACTAAATCGTCTATTTACTCAGGAAAAGGAACGGCATCAGCTTGCTCAAACTGGCTTACATTTTGTCCAGTCTTGGACCTGGCGGCACTCGGCCGATAAATTAGAAGCCTTACTTTACCAATTAGCTCGCACCTAAAACCCACAATCCTTCCAAGCCAATAAAGCGTCGATAGGCTCGGCCTCATTACCATAGACCTGCAGAAAGGCTTTATTCCTCTGATCATGAAACTTACTAAAAACAGAAACATTGTAACCTATATTTTGAAAATCATCTACCTCCCACCCTGATCGATGGCGTTGATAGCTTTCTCCTCCCAAGCCGTAATGATCAATGTCTAACTGTTTAAAAAACCCCCTGGGAGTAAATACTATTACTTTTTTGACAGCAATCGCCTCTACTTGACGCAGAACGTCCAAGGCAACCCCTTTTTCAAGATGCTCAATGACATCAATCAACGTTACGCTATCAAGGGAATTCGGCAGGAATAGCTCGCTTATACGCTCTGCAGTGAAATTGAGTTTGATAAACCGCTCACCATACTTAGCATTCTCTAAGTATGGTCGATGAGCATCAACACCAATTTTTATAGGGCAACGAATTTCTTTAAGGGTAGAGCCTACACCGCAACCAACATCTAGGACAGTACTGGAATCTGCCAGGAGTCCATTAACCGTAGATAGGAAGTCTTTATGATTTAGAACATTAACTGTCACTGGCTGAACATCCTTCCAATGTTAATTTATTTATATGTTATGCAAAATTTCTGTTTAAGTGCCTTCTGAAGCACAAATGCCCTATCAGAAAGCATAATATGTAGTACCGTAAAACAAAAGGGAGGACAAACCATGAAGATTGTGTTTCCTGTCCTTAGTTTAGAAATGGGTGGAGGAGCCCGTTTTATTTATCATCTAGCTAATGCCCTTTTCGACAAAGGACATGATGTTGAAGTCGTTATGCCTGACAAAGGACTCCAAGTCTGGCCATTGCGCACTAAGCTAAGACGAGTGAAAGAACTAACTGCTTCCTCTATTCCTTCAGCTGATTTCATACTTCCTAATTTTTATCTAACAGTTAAGCCAGCCTGGGAATCTCAAAAAGGTCGAGTCGTACGCCTCAGTCTTGGGTATGAACCACTCTGGGTCCCCGATTCAGAAACCGCCAAGAAGACTTATCTGATCGGTGCCCCAATCATGTCAATATCTCAATGGCACCGACAACTCCTACGTCAAGAAACAGGTCTAGATAGCAGGGTCATCTCCGGTGGAGTAGATACTTCGGTTTTTCATCCTTATCCTAAACGATCTGAACAAACAGAGATTAAAAATATTTTTTACATCATGCGCGACCCTGCTTCTGGATACACCTGGAAAGGTGGTTCAGACTTTTTAAAAGCTCTAAACCGTTTAAAGGATACGGTCAATTTTGAGCTGACCGTTTCGATGCCAGAAAACGCCCTTTTTACAAGTCCTGTGCCTTGTCGGCTTATGACATCAACCAAGGATCAGGAGCTCGCCCGGCTCTATGCCGAAGCTGACCTCTTTGTTTACACCTCATACTTTGAAGCGTTTGGCCTACCTCCCCTTGAAGCGATGGCTTGTGGTACGGCTGTAGTGACCACTGATTGTGGGGGAAATCGTGATTACGTTCGGAACGGTGAAAACTGTTTGTTAGTTCCCCCTAGTGACATTGATCTGCTAAGCATAGCAATCTATAGCCTATTGACACAGAATACCGACCGTCAGCGACTAGCCTCTTCAGGCCATCTTTTTGCTCAAACCTGGTCTTGGCAACGTACCGCAGATCAGGTAGAAGCATTTTTGATGAGCCTTTAAGCTGCTTTGCTCCTTCTTAAATATAAAAAGGCTAGAAACCCCTTTTACCGCATAAAGGGGTTTTCTAGCCTACGCTTTTCGTTAGTAGCTCAACCCCATCACAATACGATTTAGCACTCATTTAGTAAGTAATTACATACACTTTAATCAAAAACAAAATTATGTTCATGGGGGACATGAAAATTATGGATTATGAAATAGTTATAATATCTAACAGACCCCTAAAAATAAGTCGGTAGGGATAAAAATGAAAATCAAAGAAGAAGACTTTGTGATGACATAATTATTATGGGGTTAATTAGAAAAAGAGGGCTGTTGCTAACTACTTCGTAGTAGTTTTGCAACGCCCCCTCACTTTTTCAAGTATTGAACCCTTGTCGGTTTTGATTACCTAATTTATCGTATATAAATATATTTGCCGCCTACCTATTCCTGCCATGACAACTGAACCTGACGTTTTCTGCAAATCGTTAAACCTGGTGAAATCGGAACCGTCATCAGCTCGTACGATGATCCCGATTCCCTCAACAACTCATCTGCTGCCAGATAGGCAGTACCACACCACTCTGGTTGTATCATTTGCTCATTCCCAGGATGGGTATCATGCAACAAAATGAGACCGTGTGGAACTACAAATGGAAAGAAATCCTTGAAGTCTTGTAACACTGCCTCTTTAGAATGATCCGCATCAATGAATAACATATCTATTTTTAGAGGGTTAGCCTCTACTTCCTTAGCGAATTCTTGTGTTGTGCCCTTAAAAAAACGAGTTTTTGAGGATTGTTGCATATAGTTACCGGCGTCCGCACTAATATCTACCCCCACTAATTGTTCAGCAAAGGGAGTTATTCGATTAAAAAGCGCACAATGATATAATCCTAGCTCCACGTAAACCTTGGGACGGACAAGACTAGCCAGATGAACGATAAAGTCTTCATGCCAGTTTAATACAACCACATTACTCAACCTCTTCCTCTAAAATATTAGGCAGTTCAATATCTTTCTCTAGTTTTTCGGCTTTTCCTAAAATACCCTCTAAATAATTCTTGTTGTACAAGACTTGACTGTTTTGCGGTCGATACTTTCTGGCGATTTCATTATGCTCATACGCCAACTCATATTTCCCTAGCCGATCATAGCAAACACACAATTGTAAATGTGGTAACCATGTCCAACATGCTTCAAGGATTGGACCCCAACCATCAATAGGCTTTTCTAATTGAGTGGCCAGTTTGTACCAGAAAACCCCTTGTTCGTATTGCTTTGCACCCAGAAAATAAAAACCTAAGCGACAACAAAACTCAGCCCTTGGGGTGGCATATATGAATGACTTAAATATATATTCAAGTTGCTTGTCTGGGCTCTCTAATTTTTGGTAACAGTCGGCCATTTTTCCGCAAGCAGAAATATTATCCTCAACCCATCCCTGCTTAGTATTTAAAAATTCCTGATAAGATTCAATGGCCTCATTATAAAAGTGGTGTTCCAACAATTCATTTGCATAGTAATATAAATCCCGTGGAGAAAACGGCTCCCCTTTAGCTTTACGCTTTTCATATATTTTAAGGTTGCGGTCAGAATCATCCCCTTCCGTTCCTTTGTGTGTTACACAGACATCAGAATTTAGAACCTGCCCGTAAACCTCCAAATATTCGTGTACTGCTCCAATCCAACGAAAGTTCATACTGCGTTTAACGAGACGATTCCTTCTTAAGCTAAAAGTGGCTGCGCCAAACTGGTCAAATGCCAAAAGATAGGGCATGTTCACAACGTCCAATAAGGGATCAAAATTCTGCTTTAGCTTCACAAACTGCTCACGATCAGCCTCAGAAAAAACATCATCTGCATCCAACCAAAGGATGTAATCCATAGTCGCTTTACTAAAAGCAAAATTACGGGCAGCCGCAAAATCATCGATCCAACTAAAATCAAAGATTTTGTCAGTAAATTCTTTGACAATCTCTTTCGTACAATCCGTTGAACCCGTATCAACAATTACTATTTCATCAGGGATACCTTCGACGGAATTGAGACATCTCGCAATGGTATCTTTCTCATTCCGTACAATCATACACAAACTAACGGTTATGGACTTATCAGCCATCTTTCCTTCCACCTCATAATTATGATTTTGGTCATTACTTATGGTATTCAACATATTGAAAGTAAGAGCATATTCAACAATATTTCAGCAAAGAGAGTCCTCAATGGGCTCCTCTTTGCTGAAACCTTCTCTAGTAATGATTATCCGAAGGCAAGGGCATTTAATGCTCTAGTAAGTGCAACCGCACTTGTAAGGTTTGTACCCGTAACTGTAATTCGGATTTCGTAGGTGTGAGATCCGGCAGCTGGAGTATCAATCCATGTCAAGTTAGGAATTTCGCCAAACAGACGTGAAGTTGCCGTTTGACTGTCGGTTTCTTTTTCAACTGTTACTGTAGCAATTGATGATCCATCAAGGAATAGTTCATAGTCAATAGTGTATTGAAAGTTGGCACTTGCGGTTGTAGTTATTTCTACTTCTGCCATGGAATCTAATTTCAATGTCTGCCCTGTCGTAGTAGTTACAGCAAGAGACAGAACAGATACTTGAGTGGTAATTGGAAGACTTAAAGAACTACTGGATTGGATGGAAGCTAATGTGCTTCCTGCTCCGGTTGCTCCTGTCTCTCCGGTGGCTCCTGTAGGTCCGGTGGCTCCTGTAGCCCCTGTAGCTCCCGTAGCTCCTGTC
>NZ_MASS01000056.1 GCF_001707885.1 Desulfosporosinus cupriresistens
ATATGAGTCAAAGTACAGGTCAAGATTTAGGTCAAAGTACAACTCAGAATGCAAATCAAGCGCCAAATGGACAGTTCCAATCACCAGATGCAAGTCAGAGAATGAAACCCGCTAACAGGGCTATGCCTAATACAATGACCAGCGGAAGTACTAAGGCGAGTGCTGCTGATTATACCCTCCAAATTGTTGCCTATGCTATTGCTTTCTTAATTATCTTCCTTGCAGCCTATTACCTGGTTACCAGGAAAAAGGTAATAATCCAGCCAGGTAACGGAAAATTTCTAATCCTATCCTTACTTGGTGTTGGATTGCTCTTGCGAATTTCTCTGGCTACGTTGATGACCGGTCATCCTTTTGATCTTAATACCTTCAAAAACTGGGCTACCACTGCTGCCAATAACTTCTCTCAATTTTATCAAGGGCGTAACGCCAGCGACTATCCGCCTTTGTATATTTATGTTTTATTTCTAATTGGCAAAATTGGAAGCATCTCTGCACTTAGCCCTTATTTCACTTTGCTCTTAAAACTTCCGTCCATAGTAGCAGATATCGCTACGTCCTTCTTGATTTATAAACTCGCCAAAAAATATCTTGCTTTGGAAATTAGCATTTTACTAGCCGCATTTTACATCTTCGACCCGGCAGTTCTTATTAATTCGACGATATGGGGCCAGGTGGATTCTTTCTTCACTCTAATTATTGTCGCGGCGGTTGTTTTGCTTTCCGAAAAGAAAATCGCGCTGGCCTCTGTCTTGTTTACGGCTGCTGTACTCATGAAGCCGCAGGGGATTATCTTTTTACCCGTACTTTTCTTCGAACTAATCAGGCGAAAAAATTTAACGAGTTGGCTAAAAGTTTTCATCTCAGCTTTGGTTACAACTCTCGTGGTTGTACTTC
This sequence comes from Desulfosporosinus cupriresistens, assembly GCF_001707885.1. Lineage (GTDB taxonomy): Bacteria > Bacillota > Desulfitobacteriia > Desulfitobacteriales > Desulfitobacteriaceae > Desulfosporosinus. The sequence goes on from NZ_MASS01000056.1 coordinate 898, forward strand.
CCTTTTCTTTGAACATGAATGGACTATGGATTTTTAAACTTTTTGCAAGTACGCTAGCTGAGTATCCCTATGCCTCTGTTAACGCCTTTAACTTCTTCAGTTTATTGGGAGCGAACTTTGCCAAAGACGCAGGTACACTGTTTGTACTCAGCTATCACAATTGGGGTCTGATTGCCATTGTTATGATTACCGCATTTTCATGGTTTGTCTTTATTAAAGGGAAGAGTAGGATAAATGCCTCCGCTGTAGCACTCCTTTTGATTGACGGTGTCTTCACGTTTTCGACTAGGATGCATGAACGATATTTATTCCCAGCCGTTGCCCTATCGATTCTAACCTTTATATATCTTAGAGATAAACGCTTAATACTGTTAGCAGCAGGGTATAGCACGACTATTTATATCAATACACATTATGTTCTCTATGAAACGCTGAGCGGTATAAATTCCGTATCATATGGTCCTATCCTCATAGTTACTTCTCTCTTAAACGTTTTAATGTTCGTATGCCTGCTTAAGGTTTTATACGATGCTGCGCATAGAGAAAGGAGGGGATGGAGCAGGGTAAGTTCTCCGAGAGTCTTATCATAATCAATTAGCACTTAAAACTTAAAACTTAAAACTTTATGCCCTTTAGGACATAAAGAAAACTTACTTCAGATGGAGTGTTATACTTCATCTGAAGTTAAGTCGAACTAGGAACTACGAACTACAAATTATGTACCACAACTAGTTCATAGTATAGCCATCAATCAAACTATTATAAAAACGAAGGAGGAATTTTATTAATGGAGAAACAGAGTTATGTTCAAAAATTAACCAGAAGCACGAGATCTTGGATAACAGTTGGGATGTTAATGTCTCTGACGATAATTGGAGTAGTTGGTTGTGGTTCACAAAAGGCAACTACAACACAATCATCCTCTACAACAGAGGCATCCGCTGACTCTGAAATGCAACCAACAACATCTAGTCAAGATAATCAAGGTCAGACTTCCCAAAAACTGACACTAAATCCTGCGATTGAAGCCGCTATGGGGATACGTCGACTCCAAGGTAACCAGCAGATGGTTTTAACAAGCGATCAGAAAGATAAAATCAAACCAATCCTGCAACTCTTAATTGATACTTCGAACCCAAGTCAAGATTTTCTCCAAGAAAAAGCAGATGCCATTACAGCGGTATTTACTGACCAACAAAAAACGTATTTGAGTACAAATGCGAAGCAAGGTGATCCGAACGGAGGGCCCAATGGAGATAGCCAAAATGGGCAAGAACCGTCAAGTGAACAACCAAAAGATCAATCCAATGGACAAAATGGTGTTCCGAATGGCAAAGCATCTGTTCCTTCAAGCCAACCACAAGACATATTTAAACAGGTATTAGCTTCTTTAACATAACTTCAAATTCCATGAAGGACTCTAATATGACTCTTAAATAGAGATTTTAGGCTTCAATACAAATATATGAAGCCTAAAATCTCTTAGTTTGCATAATTCTTTTGTCCCGTGGAAGTATGAGCGTTGCTTTTATAATGCGAGGTGGTACGTTTCTTAAGTTTTAGCCATTTATACATGGAAAATAATGTGCTAAATAAAAGAAATTCCTAGGTTATAGAAGACTCCCATTAGCAGCACCTAAATGTTTGACTCTCGATTCCGGTCGTGTAGCTAAATAAACGCCGGTAATTACAATGGCGGCAGCGATTAGCTTAATAAGTGTAATTGACTCACCTAAGATTGTTACAGACTGGATAATCGTAAAGATTGGCACTAAATTAATAAAAATGGCTGTGCGCGGTGCGCCAATGCGTTGAATGGCGACCATCTGGAAAAGGTAACCTAATACGGAAGCAAACACACTCATATACAAAATGGAGAGCCATCCCCTCAGTGTTGCTGAAGATAGATATGTGGCAGGGTTTTCCCACAAAACGAAAGGAATGGAAATAACAACACAGATCAAGAATGTATAGGCAGTGACCATAAGCGGTGATAGAAGATATTGCTTCATATACCTGCGGCTGAGTAGCGAATAGACTGCAAAACAACAGACCGCGAGCAGCATAATTAAGTCTCCTTTGTTAAATTGAAATTGGGAAATTAACTGCAAATCTCCATTCGTAATGAACAGGAAGACTCCACTAAAAGATAAGAAAATACCCAATAACCTCCAGAGAGTTAAGCGTTCGCTAAAGAACACTGCAGCTAGAATTGTTGTAACCATGGGATTCATAGCTCCGATAAGTGATGAATTAATTGCTGTAGTATATTTTAGTGAAGTAAAAAACAAGGCATGATAACAAAACGTGCCGACGATCCCAAGCAGGATCAGCGCAGACCATTGTCTGCCCCGCGGAAAAAGGTTTTTGGGTTCTCTAACATATAAAATTATAAAAATTAAAGGTAAAGCAAAGAGAAAACGAAAGAAAGTCAGGGCAAATGGAGGAAATTCTCCTACGGCTATTTTGCCGGTAATAAATGCGCCCGACCAAAAAATGGTAGTCAGCACCATTAGTAAGCGAATCTGCTTATCAGACATCTTTAGCGCTCCTTTTTCTAGTAGTAAGGCATCACTTAATAATTTAAGGTAGTTGCCTTTTTTCACAAGCTAGGAGGTAATAGTTTTCGGCCGAAAAATTCCTCCATCTCAGGCAAAATCCAATTATCGAGTTGTTTTCCTTGTTCTTTTATAAGGCGGTTAACAAGTACGTCATGCCAAATATAATCCTCAAGCAAATAGATATGAACAGAATCATCAGTATAAAAGGCATTACTGTCGCGTTCTGCAGAATGGCCGTATAGTAGCTCGCAACTATCAATCGAAAGAATGAACCAATTCTCTGAACGTAACGAAGACATGTAATCGTTAAGGCGATGACTGTAAAGCCCCTCAAGTGGTTGAAAAACCTCAAAAGTAATACCACGTAGGCGACGCCCGTTATGCACTGCTTGCTGGAGGTCTGGCAGTAGTTCATTGTACATCGTATCCCAGACTGAAAGGATTATTTGATTTTTCGCCCTGCGAATTAGAATGCGGCAAAATGCCAAAATGTTATCCTTTCCTCGCAAAGTAGAAATGTAAGTATCCTGCTTTTCACCTTGGTTTTCAATCGCCTTTAATTCTTTTTCGGCAAAAGAGAAATCAGTTAGCCAGCTATTGCGAATCCTTTCGAGAAAGACGCTTACCGGAAGACAGGTGTAGGTTTTCACCCCTTCGGCATTTTCCTCAGTCATCACAATCCCCTGCTCAACCAAAGATTCTAAAGTATCATAGATCCTAGCTCTGGGAATACCGGACACTTTGCTTATGGAGGAGGCATTCGATGGACCACTTCTAACAAGAGCTTGATATGCTTTAGATTCGTATTGAGTAAATCCGAAGCGTTGAAGGATCTCGCTTAAATCTCGAACCATTTCGGAGCTCCTTTCTTAACAAAATAATCGCTCCCCCGATATGTAACTACTGGAGTAGTATCACACAAATTGTACCAATCTCTAGACCGGTAGTCAATCGTAATGATAACTAAAGTTACTATTTCATCTGCAAGATGCGACTGCTTGACAAGTAGAGGGTATTTCTCGTAGGAGAGTTGCAAAAGCAACAAGTCAGAGTGCTTAAGTTAAAACGCTCTGACTTGTTGCTTTTGATGTTGGCAGTGTTATATGTAACGATAGATTCGCCGTTTAAGCCGATTCTTTTTTTTCCTTCGGCTTGTCCTTCCAGCCCTCCCATTCAGGAGCTTTACCCAGTTCACTTTTCATGGATTTTGACAGTATAGTCCAGGGGCCTATACTGAGAGTTGGAATCGCTGGAGATAAATGAGTCAGCATAATTCCCAGGTGTCTTCGAAATGCCTTAGTCCCCCTGTCTTCAGGAATATCAAATTTCTCGATAATTCCTAACACTTCACTTATATCTGAACAGATCGAGCCATTTGCTTTTTTCTTATGTGATAGGAAGAAACCTACAACATCGTTGTTGCTGCTCTTTTGCTCATCCATTGTTTCATCCTCTTCTATAAATTGTAGTTCATTAATCTTATCAATTGCTTCTCTTAATTCCGCTGCTTTTTGGATCACCTCGAGAAGATCCTTCCCTTGGGTTGTACAGCCATCAACCTCGAGTATTTCTGCTAACCAAAGTCCTCCTTCTTCATTAAGTGAGCTCGCAATCAAAGTACAGTCTTTCATTTATTCAGCCTCCCCCTAAAGAAATTGTAATTAATAATTCAACATTCAAATTTACAATTCCTTCCAAGAGGAAATTTAGTTTCGTCTATTTATGATTGTTTTAGCCTTGTTGTTCCTAAGTTATTATTCATCAGACAATTTTCACTAACATTAGAATATTAACGAGGGAATGGCTGATATTTATTGGATGCCCCTGGGAATTCAACGTAATCGTTTGTTAGTAGGCAGTGGGTATGATATAGTAAAACGCGAAAGATTGGGGGGTTTTTTAGATGCCACGGATGGTGATTTTAGACGGAAACAGCCTTGCGAATCGCGCCTTTTATGCTTTGCCGCCGTTGACCACGGCCGATGGGCGTCCAACAAATGTATTACATGGTTTTTTGACCATGCTTTTTAGGTTAGAGCAAGAACAGCATCCAGATTCTTGGGTGGTAGCTTTCGATAAAACCAAAGCAACGGTACGGATTGAACAGTACGCTGGATATAAAGCACAGCGAAAAGAGACCCCGGAGGGATTACGTCCTCAATTTGATTACCTTAAAGAAGTCTTAACGGAATTAGACGTGCCCGTGCTTGAATTGGCTGGTTATGAAGCGGATGATCTTATTGCCGCAATTACTAAACAAGCTGAAACACAAGGGATGGAAATTCAGATCTACACGGGAGACAGAGATGCTCTTCAACTTATATCTCCCAAGACAAATATATATTTGACCAAAAAAGGGATTAGTGACGTTGAATGTTATGATGAGCATGCCTTATGGGAACGTTACCAGTTGCGTCCTTACCAAATCATCGATCTTAAAGGGCTTATGGGGGACACCTCGGACAATATACCTGGGGTTCCCGGTATTGGTGAGAAAACTGCACTGAAATTGCTCTGGGAGTTTGAAACGGTTGAAGGCGTACTAGCGAACGCGAATAAAGTTTCTGGGAAAAAACTGCAAAGTAATTTGAAAGATTTTGCAGATCAGGCCCTGCTGAGTAAAAAATTAGCTACGATGTTGAGCGAAATTCCGTTGGAATTTTCTATAAATGATTTTGTTTATCGCCGCTCACAAGCGACAAAAGCGTTGCCAGTTTTTCAAAAGTATGATCTGAAGAGTGTGACTCGTCTATGGCAAGAGCGTCATCAAGATGATGCGGAATCGCTGGAAGAAAATCCTGATGAGTTGTTAGAAGATTGGCCGGAACGCACGCTTTCAGAAGAGGGCTGGCTGGTACAGATTGAAAAGTGGCAAGCAGAGAAAGTCTCACTCACTATAGCCTGCCGTTATGAAGGAACGGGTTTACAAGGTGGTCGTTGGCTGGAGTGGGGAGTAGCTACTCAGGGTGAGGTTTTCACGTTGACACGTAAGGAAGCATCCCCAGGCGTTATCAAGGCGTGGTTAGATCTGTTGGGCAATGATCAGGTTCCCAAAACCTTGGCGGATAGTAAAACAGTGGCTTTGTTGTTGGACAATGAAGGCATCTCCTTAAAACGCGTAAGGTTGGATCTGAGCTTGGCATCCTACTTGATTCAATCCACGCGGACTAAATTTGCCTCGCTGGATTTAGTCAAAGAATACGTGCCGAAACAAAAGGTGTTCCAGAGCATTGCAGAGGAAGCTGCTGCTTTAGCCCAAGTTGCGCCCAAGTTTAATGAAGAAATTTCTGTGCTGGGACTTATGACTTTGCTCCATGAGATTGAAGAACCGTTAAGTCTGGTACTTGCGCAAGTGGAACGTCATGGAATTGCAGTTGATGCAGAACAGTTGACTAGTTTCGGTGATGGGATAAGCATAACCTTAAAACAGCTGGAGCAAGACATATGGGCTTTAGCGGAGAACACCTTTAACATAAATTCGCCTAAGCAGTTGGGAACGATTCTTTTTGAAAAACTAGGTCTTCCTACAGCTAAGAAAACTAAAACGGGATATTCTACTGATGCTGAGACGTTAGAGGAACTGCGTTCCGCTCACCCAATTGTAGAGAAGATTCTCGACTATCGGCAATTGAATAAACTGATGTCCACCTATGTGAATGGGTTGCTCGCTCAAATAAAGGATGGCCGAATTCATACGACGTTTCAGCAAACTGTGACGGCAACGGGTCGTTTGTCAAGCACAGAACCTAATTTACAAAATATACCCATTCGACTTGAGCAGGGTCGGCAGTTAAGGAAAGTCTTTCATTCCACGGAACCAGGTTGGGTGCTCCTCTCGGCTGATTACTCCCAGATTGAGCTGCGGATTTTAGCCCACTACTCTCAAGATCCGCTACTCTGTGAATCCTTTGCACTGGGACAGGATGTTCACACTCGAACGGCCGCGGAAGTCTTTGGTATCTCGCTTGAAGCAGTCACTCCGAACATGCGCCGGAGTGCCAAGGCAGTTAATTTTGGTTTGGTGTACGGGTTAACGGAGTTTGGTCTGTCGAGGGATTTAGGGATTCCGCGGAAAGAATCCAAATTTTACATCGAGCAGTATTTTAAGCGCTATAGTGGAGTTAAACGTTATCTCGAAAATGTTGTAACGCAGGCTAAAAAAGAGGGTGAAGTCCGAACGTTGTTAAATCGCTTGCGACGTATTCCAGAGTTGCTGCACTCTAATCGGGTTCAACGCCAGTTTGGAGAACGCATTGCCATGAATACACCAGTGCAAGGGACCGCAGCCGATATTATGAAATTAGCCATGATTAATGTCGCCGAAGGATTGAAACCCTTTCGAGCGGCTATGTTGCTCCAAGTTCATGATGAGCTTTTGCTCCAAGTGGCTCCTGAGGATTTAGAGGACGTAGCACGCATGTTGATCGATAAAATGGAAAACGCTTGGCCTCTTTCTGTGCCCCTGACTGTGGAATGTAAAGTCGGACCAAATTGGTATGATATGCAGCCGTTTAAACCGAAGGATTAAGGAGGATATATGCCAGAACTTCCTGAAGTTGAAACAATTCGCCGGACATTAGTCAAACATGTTAAAGACTTAAAAATTGAGGAGATTACTCTCATTTGGCCCGCTGCTGTCGTTGGTTGGGAGGACAAGACCTTTGAAGGCTTAGTCACTGGTCGACGGATTCAAACAATCGAACGACGAGGCAAATATCTGCTGATTATGTTAGATGAGGATTTGACGTTAATTGCTCATATGCGGATGACCGGACGTTTGAATTATTTCGCTGAAAAGAAGGAACCGGAAAAGCACACGCACGTAGTTTTTCGCTTAGAACACGGAGAGCTGCATTTTTCAGACACGCGCAAATTTGGGCGCATTCAAGCGATACCAACGCCACTATGTATTTGTAAATCCTCTTTGCAGAAGCTTGGTCCAGAGCCCTTGGGAGAAGGTTTTACACCTGCCGTACTGAAAGAACGTTTCGGGAAGAAGAAGGTCTTTTTAAAAGCCGCGTTACTTGATCAGACCGTTCTAGCAGGAATGGGGAATATCTATGTTGATGAATCCCTTTTTTTGGCAGGTCTATCTCCTGATCGTCGAGTAGATACCCTATCCGAGGAAGAAATAGTAAAATTACATCATGCAATCCAAAAGGTACTCCAAGCAGGAATTGATGCTCGAGGTACATCGTTTCGAGATTATCGAGATGCAAATGGGGAAAAAGGCTTATTTGAACAAGCGCTTCAAGTATATGGAAGGGGAGGGAGGTCGTGTAAAGTTTGTGGGCAGACGTTAGAACGAATACGTCTGGCCGGGAGGACTACAGTTTTTTGCTCAAGATGTCAGAGGTAGACCTTGAAGAGCAACTTCAATAATAACAACACTGGATAAGCCCGATCAGAGTGATATGCTCCCCTTGTAGTCAATGTCATTAAGTTAAGGCCTGAAAAACACAACCATCCAGATTAAGATGGTTGTGTTTTTCTTATACATACAGGTGGGCATATAAAATTTATCAATTGTAAAAAAACACTTGACAAATAAATAAAAAATCGAAGGCTTCGCCTTGAAAATGAGGACATTTTTAAGGAGGCTTTCTAAAATGAAAAAGAAAGCATATCCAGAGCAGGTACGAACTGCACTGCACCAAGCGATACGCTCAATCACAGCAGATTTACCGGCTTGCGTGAAACGACCAGGGCAAGATTTTTCACGCGAACGCAAATTATCACTGCATACTATGCTGCTTATGCTTGTAGGCATGGGAGGCAATAGCCTTTCAAAAGAATTATATGATTGGCTGGGCTATTCGTCAGAGACTGCAACCGCTTCAGCATTTGTCCAACAGAGAGACAAAATTCGTCCAGAAGCACTGAACTACTGTTTCACGAATTTACAAGATTAGCAGTACCGGAGAATTCATTACAAGACTACAGGCTGCTCGCTGTTGACGGTTCGGATTTGAGACTTCCGTCAAATTCAAATGATGGATTCTCCTCCATCAGGAACAGCGAAGATAGCAAAAATTACAATCTTGTGCATTTGGACGCTATGTATGACCTGATTGGCAAGGTTTATGTCAATGCATCCGTGCAACCCAAGAAAGGCATGAATGAGCATAAAGCCTTACTATCCATGGTAGACCAGTCTGAAATCAGCGGAAATGTAATTGCAATCATGGATCGGGGATATGAGTCATTCAACAATATCGCTCATTTTCAGGAGAAATCATGGTACTATATCATCAGGGCGAAAGAATCCTATGGGATTATATCAAGGCTTTCTCTGCCAGATTGCCCGGAATACGATGAAGAAATCATGTTAACCCTCACCCGGCGCCAAACCAAAGAAACGTTGTCGCTTTTAAAAGCATACCCCCATCGGTATCGATGGATACAACCACATACGACATTTGACTTCATTAAACCGAAAGATTCCAAGTTTTATGATTTGCATTTTCGTGCCGTTCGCTTCGCTATTGCTGATGGTGTGTATGAAGCGGTTTATACAAATCTCAATGCCGAAGATTTTCCGCCGGAGAAAATAAAACAGTTCTATAATCTGAGCTGGGGAATTGAGACATCTTTTAAGGAGCTTAAATATGCTGTGGGTTTGGCAAGTCTGCACAGTAAAAAGAAGGATTTTATATTGCAAGAGATTTTTGCCAACTAATTCTATATAATTACTCTTCCATTATCATGCACCACATCAGTATTTCGGAAGATTTGCGAGTAAATTTTCCAGTGGCTTTAAATATATGTCGTCAATTTTTGAGAGAGTTAATTCCAGCGGTCCAAGTTCTTAAACTGATAGGTAAGCACCTTTCCCCAATACGCCCTGGCCGACAATTTCCTAGATATCAAAATCCGATTTCAGCAGTAGGGTTCCAGTACAGAATTATTTGAGATTTAACATGTGTGATAGGACTTTTACAGATGCTTTTGTGTTGCTCAAAATTCAAAAACACCTGTGTTTTCTATGTTATTCCGTGTATGCGACAACCCCAGCGGTATCACTTTTCTACCGCTGGGGTTTCTCATGAGCTTAACTTAATGACATTGCCCTAAAGGTAGACAGTTAAAATAACAAAACTGTTTATTTGTAAGGAGGAGCTTTCTTATGTCCCACAAGTAGAATCTAAACTGACCTACATAGAAAAATCCAGAAAGGTTACAATAACTTCTAGGTCTTGATGAATATGGGAGATAAAAATATTGGAAAAAGTAAAAATATCAACCAGACAATTTACCTGCATGCTCTTTTCCCTTTTGTTAAGTTCGCTTATGTTTGGTTTACCTCGAATTTTGATTGAACAAAGTAAACAAGACGTTTGGCAAGTAATGCTCATAACGTTTGTTATCGATGCTGTACTTGCCATAGTTTACTTTATCCTCGGTATGAGGTATCCTCAGCAAACGATGTTCGAATACAGTGAGACTATTCTGGGCCCATGGATTGGCAAGGTAATAGGCCTTTTATTTGTCCTGTTTTTCGGGTATATGTTACTGGTAACCTTAAAAATTGTGAGTGAATTTGTGGATACGGTACTCTTGACAGAAACTCCAGAACTATTTATTAATTTTGTTCTGCTTTTGGTGAGTTTCTATGCGGTCAATGCCGGTTTAGAGGTCATTGCCAGGTTGAGCGAAATCGTAGCTCCACTCATACTTATTCCATTGCTGATCATTTTGACATTTAGCTTGAATCGAGTTGAACTAGAAAACTTACGACCATTTTTTCAACATAACATCTGGGAACTACTTAAGTCTAGCCTTCTACCCATTAGTATGTATGGAGTCTGCATCGTCATGGGGATATTTATGGCTTATCATAACAGGCCTAAAGAGAGTCTTAAAGCAAAATGGATTGCTATCGGGAGTGTGACCTTTCTGTCCATTATGACATTGATATCCCTAATTACTATTTTCGGTATAAGTTATAGCAGCTTGCAAATATATCCAGTATTTCGTCTTGCTCAGATTATTAAAGTTGGTAACTTTTTTGAGCGCATTGAAACTTTAGTCATTATATTTCAGATTGCCGGTGCCTTTGTAAGCCTAGTTATATTCTATTATTCAAGCGTTCTAGGGTTAGCCCAGATTTTCAAGATACAAAGGTATCAGACGTTGACGCCCTATTTTGGAATAATTATTCTTATTCTATCAGTGTTTATATTTAGTAATATCACGGAAATGAATCAATTTACCGAGACAATTTTCCCTGTCTTGGCTCTGTTTATCGAAGTCTTCCTGATCATTATGTTGCTTATTGTCAGCTTAATACGTCACGGAATAAAGAAGAACTGAATTTTAGGAAAGGGGGAGCGCTATATTGTTAAAGAGACTTAAAAAGCTAAGGAAACTAAAGAAATTGCCGGCTTGCGGTCAACCGAATACAGAGAACGCTAGCCGTCCTCCCTCTAATGAACCTGATGCCGAAATGAATATACTCACTTCGCTCCTAACAACCAATCTTATCGTTTTGAAAGAGCGGTTTCAGGGTAGTGTAGATATTGTTTTTCGTGAATTTAAGGTTGGCTTTGACCCAAATAAGAGCGCGGTTCTAATCTATATCGACGGTATGGTTAATTCTGAATCAATAAATGCAACGATCTTGAAACCCTTAATGTTTGATCACGAAAGGGAAGAACTATGGAAAGAGCTTAATCAACATGATTTACTTTCGTTTATAAGGGATTATGCAGTGCCCAATAACAAAGTGCAGGAATTTAGCCAGCTTCAAGATATTATTGATAGCATATTAAGAGGAAATTCGGCTTTACTCCTAGACGGCTTTAATTCAGCTTTGATTTTCGATAGTATTGGGTTCGATAGTCGTGTCATACAAGAGCCAGCGACTGAATCTGTTGTGAGAGGACCTCGGGAAGGCTTTAATGAGAGTTTGGGGACAAACCTCTCACTATTACGGCGAAAAATAATTAATGAAAACCTTATTTTAGAACAATTAAATTTGGGAACTCGAACGAGAACCAAAGTCTGCTTTGCCTATTTAAATGGAGTTGTCAACGAAAAATTAGTAAATGAAGTCCGAAGCCGTCTGCAAAGAATCGATATCGACGGAATTTTGGAAAGCGGATATATTGAACAATTGATTGAAGATGCGCCAGTCTCAATCTTTCCCACGGTGGGCAATACGGAAAAACCGGATATTCTAGCTGCGAAGCTGCTAGAAGGGCGCATTGGTATATTAGTCGATGGCACGCCTATTGCATTGACAGTTCCTTATCTTTTGGTCGAAGCTTTGCAAAGCTCAGAGGATTATTTTGCTCGAGCATATTATGTGACTATTGTTCGCTGGATTAGGATTGTTTCCCTAATGTTTGCTCTTTTTCTTCCGGCGGTATATATTGCTATCCAGAGTTTTCATCCGGACTTAATTCCGACCCCTTTGTTAGTAAGCATGGCCAAAGCCAGAGAAGGAATACCTTTCCCTGCCTACGTGGAAGTTTTTCTAATGGGAATGGTCTTTGAAATATTGCGAGAGGCTGGAATTCGCATGCCTCGTCCGATCGGGCAAGCAGTTAGTATTGTCGGGGGCTTAGTCATTGGTGAAGCGGCATCAAAGGCGAATTTAGTCAGTGATACAGTCATTATCTTTGTGGCCTTAACCGGTATCGCCAGTTTTGTCATCCCATCTTTAGGGGATGCTATTCCAATTAGTCGTCTCTTTCTCATGACTTGGGCAACTATTCTTGGCATATTCGGCATCCTGATGGGAAGTATAATCCTGCTCATTCATTTACTAAAACTACGCTCGTTTGGGGTCCCCTACATGGCACCGCTGGCTCCAGCAAATCTTAACGATTTACAGGATGTTCTTATTAAGACTCCTACTTGGGCCTTAAATACTCGTCCCCGGATTTTAGGTACATGGAATTCAATTAGAGGACGCTCAAGCAGGCCATCCCCAAAGAAAAAATGAGGTTAGACCTATGCGAAAAGTAAAAAGGGTAATCTATTTATTATTAATCTTAGGGATTCCTTTGTTGATAAGTGGTTGTTGGGACCGAAAGGAATTAGAAGGAAGGGCAATCATTACGCTGATAGCTATTGACAAAGGGAAGAATAATGAAATCAAATTTTCTGTTCAAATTGCCCGCACCTCCGATTCACCGGCATCAAGTAGTGAAGGTAGTTCTGGAGGTGAAAGGGATAGTGTTATTATGAGTAGCACTGGAGATACCGTCTTTGATGCTATAAGAAATCTTGTTTTAAAGTCTGGGCGCAAATTGTATTATCCCCATAATACGGCTATCATCCTGGGTAATGGGATAGCCACGGAGGGAATCCTTCCTGTACTTGACCTTTTCAACCGGGACGCTGAAATGCGTCCACTTACTTGGGTATTAGTTACTCCGGGAGAAGCAGCCGATATCCTTGAAGCCCAAGCCACTTTGGAGAGTCTATCGGCCAAACAGCTTGATATGATGCTTATGGATTTTGGAGCATCTTCAAAAACAGTAGCTACTAACCTACTGGATACAATGAAGCAACTAGCTTACGATTCGCCGGGGGTTGTCCTCAGTAACATTGAACCAGACCTCAGCAATCCCAAAAAAACTTTGCTTCTCAACGGTGCTGCTGTCTTCCGGAGAGACAAGCTTATTGGAAGGCTGGATCTCCTAGAAACTAGAGGTTATTTGTGGACCCAAGATAAAGTTAAATCTGGAATCATTACCTTTCCCTGTCCGGGTGAGGAAAATAAAAAAGTTTCCATGGAAATTAAGAAGGCTAAGGGGAAAATTGAACCGGATATTACCGATGGCAAATTGAAGTTTACGATTACTGTAAATGTAGTATCTCGTTTGGCTGAGCAAGCGTGTCTCACAGATTTGGGCAATCCTGAAGAGCTCATGGAGTTAAAGAAGAGTCAGGATGAGGTAATAGAAAAAGAGATCAGGAACATTGTTGACAAAGCCCAAGACAAATACGGTACGGATATTTTAGGATTTGGGACTGAGTTAAGCCGAAAATTTCCACAGGAATGGCAAAAAATGAAAGATAATTGGACAGAGGAATTCCCAAAAGCTGAAGTGAATATCGTTGTTAATTCAAAGATCTCTGACATTGGTTTGGTTAAGAAACCGTTTTAATCATCATGGGGATCAACCGTATAAACTTCGGCTAGGTCTCTTAATCAGACAAACTCTGGAAAGTATTTTCTTAGAAGATAAGGTAAGCGAAAAGGCCTCTAGGGTAGATGTTCTCATTTACCCTAGAGGCCTTCCACATTGGTCATCTTTATTTGTAGGGATATTACTTGTCGGAAGGATTCAGGGTTTGGCCTGATCTAATATAGAAATGGATATTTGATTAAAGTTATGTAAAGAATTATAGATAAAAGGAACAAACCTAATACTCCAGTAATGAACGGAGATACACCGCTTCTATCTATGGCTTAAATCTGGGGTAGTTAGCGAATGCCCAAAATTATTAAGTTATGGTAGTTATAGAAATATTTCCAAATTGATTTATAAAGGAGACGTAAAAATGAATGTTATAGAAATAAACAATTTGACCAAGTATTATGGCAACGAGCGCGGAATTATTGATGTTAATTTTAATGTTCAAGAGAAAGAAATTTTTGGTTTTATTGGACCCAATGGTGCAGGAAAGTCAACGACCATTAGGACTCTATTAGGGCTGATTTATCCCACAAGTGGCAGCGCTAAAATATTTGGAAAAGACAGTATCAAGGAAGGCCCGGAAATTAAAAAAGAGATAGGCTATCTACCATCAGAAGTCTTTTACTATGACAAAATGAAAGTGATTGATCTCTTGAAATACTCTGCTAGCTTTTATGAAAAAGATTGTAGGCAAAGAATTAATGACTTAGCAGAAAAAATGGATCTAAATCTTAATAAAAAGATTGATGATTTGTCCTTCGGCAACAAAAAGAAAGTTGGAATTGTTCAGGGACTACTTCATGAACCCAAACTGATTATTCTAGATGAACCTACCAGCGGGTTGGATCCTCTAATGCAGCAAAAGTTCTTTGAACTATTACAAGAGGAGAATAATAAAGGGGCGACAATCCTATTTTCATCTCATATTTTAGGTGAAGTGCAGAGAATGTGTAATCGTGTTGCCATTATTAAAGAAGGTAAAATCATACAGCTTGAAAAAATTAGCGCCTTACAAGAAAACAACTATAAAAAAATCAAACTCCAAACTACTGCGAATTTAGACCGAAATTACTTTAATATTGATGGAGTCAGTAATTTAGAGGCAAAGCAAAATATCATTAGTTTTTTATTCAAAGGCAATCTTAATTCGATCATGAAAAAGATCTCCGAGATAGATTTAACCAATGTCTGGGTGGAGGAGCCCGACCTTGAAGAAATCTTTCTGCATTTCTATGAAAAAGGGGCCTAAAGCTATGAATATGTTTCTCCATGAATTAAAAGCTTATCGGAAATCCACAATTATTTGGACATTAGCCTTAATGGCCTTAGCTATTCTTTTCCTTTCTATGTTTCCCTCATTTTCTCGGGAAGCGGAAGACTTTAAAAAATTATTGGAAGGGTATCCAGAGACAATAAGAAGGGCCTTGGGGCTTTCTGTGGAGAATATAGGTTCTATTTTAGGATTTTATTCTTATATCTTTTTATATATTTCACTTGTCGGTGCAATCCAGGCCATGAATTTAGGTACGTCTATTGTTTCCAAAGAAGTACGTGATAAAACAGCAGATTTCCTCTTAACCAAACCTGTCACTCGTTCGGAAATTATGACCGCCAAGCTTTTAGCGGCTTTAACCTCCCTAGTCATTACGAATGCAGTTTATTTAGCAACTGCAATCACGATGGCCTCTCTGGTGGAGACAAAGGAGTTTAACACTAAAATTTTCGTTTTGCTATCGCTGACATTATTGTTTCTTCAACTTATTTTCTTGGCTTTAGGAACCATCATTTCTGTCTTGATTCCTAAGATTAAAGCTGTACTTCCTACCTCATTAGGTTCGGTATTTGCCTTCTTTATCATCGGAGCGTTAGCTTCGACAACGGGAGATGATGCGTTGCGTTATATTTCGCCTTTTAAATATTTCGATTTTGCCTATATCGTGCAGAATTCTCGTTATGAGTCTTCTTTTGTGATCGTAGCCATTGCTTTTATTGCTGTAGCGATTACTGCTAGTTATTTCATTTATTCCAAGCGCGATATTCATGCGGTGTAATAGGTAAGGGGACACACCTGCTGAAGGACAAGGTGCTTAGGACAGGAATGTCCCCAATAATAGCAATGTCCGCGATAATAGGTAATCTGGTGGTAATAGGATTGTTTCCAATTATAAAGGAGTTAATAAATTATGAATGTCTTCAAAAGAGAAATGAGAGCCAATAGGAAAGCTCTTATCATATGGTGTATTGGTGTGGTCTTTATGATTGTCAGTGGTATGGGTAAATATGTAGGTTTGTCAGCCTCGGGTCAATCGATCAATGACTTATTGGCTCAAATGCCCAAATCTCTAAAGGCAATTATGGGTATGGGGACCTTCGATTTATCAACGGCTACCGGATATTATGGCATGCTCTTTTTTTACTTGGCTATGATGGCCACGATTCATGCATCGATGCTTGGAGCAAATATCATTGCCAAAGAAGAACGGGATAAAACAGCGGAGTTTTTGTTTTTAAAACCAATTTCCAGAAATAAAATTATATCCTCAAAACTATTAGCATCATTAGTCAATATTGTGATCTTTAACCTAGTAACGTTTGTTTCCTCGATTCTTATGGTCCAAAAGTATAGCAAAGGGGAAGGGGTTCTTGCTGACATAGCAAAATTAATGCTTGGAATGTTTATCTTACAACTTATATTTTTGTCTATCGGTACAGCAATAGCTGCTACCAGTAAACACCCTAAGAGTGCTCCATCCCTTGCTACTGGGATACTTCTGCTCACATTTATCTTATCTATTGCTATTGATCTAAACAGTAGGATGGAAATTCTTAAATACCTAACACCTTTTAAATATTTTGACGCTAAAAACCTTATATACACCCGAGGCTTTGAACCTGTTTATCTAATTTTGTCAATTGTAATCGTCGCAGGATTATCTTGGGCGACTTATGTATTTTATCAAAGTAAAGATTTGAATGTGTAGTTAAAAGATCAAGAAAGGGGCGTGCGAAACTAATTTCGGTTTCGTACGACCATCTTATAAGCCGTAGCTTGAAAAAGTCTTTGACGAAAATCGACTAATTATTGAGCAGCATTTGTATAAAGTGGTTACAACGCTGGAAGCGGACAGTTTGCTGCTAGCATAAGTCGTGCCTTCATTTGTTGTCCCCTTGGTGAGTATGATGCCAGCATGAAATGAAAATATAACAATATTGCTCTTATTTATCAATAGGTAATTGCAAAAAGTAACGTAAAATTCTAATTTTGCATTTAAAATAAAAAAAGGTAACGTTAATGCGTCTAATATGTATAATAAGCTAGATTAAGGAAAAACATTGATCTTAAAAAAGAGGTTAATAGTTATAAATGAGTATTTATTAAATAAGACAGGAGGTAAACCACAGATTAGAAATGTTTATTACGTTTTGTTGTAGAAGGTTAGAGAATTTTGAACCTCAGATATAATACAACGGTTGAAACAAAATTTAAGGTTATTCTAAATGTAGTGTTGTATCCCCAAAAAAGGGGTTCTATAACAACTTGAAAGCACAATAGTAACAGTCCCAATTCGCCTGAATATAGGCCACAGAATGCGGCACAATCGTTTGTTTGATAGCATTGGGTATGATATAGTAAAATGCGAAAGATTACGTTGCTTTTTAAACATTTTAGATAAGAAACTTCTTACTATCTATAAGTGACTTCCAGATAGTATGGAACTAAAGTTATATTTTCTGATTAGTAAAACAAAGGGGCCAGCTTGAAAAATGAGTATATTATTTTGCCGAGATTGCGGCGTTGATATTTCGGGTGATCCGCTTTTTCGACGGGTCAATTTTGCTCTGGAAAGCGGGGAAAAGGCAGCTTTGGTCGGCCCTAATGGGACAGGGAAGACCACCTTAATCCGAGCTTGCTTAGGTGACATACGTTTAGAAAGCGGCGAAGTGCAAATTCTTGGCTCCTACGGATACTTGCCCCAGACGCCTATCATTGAGGATGAGGGGAGCGTTTTTGAGTGTGTCCTTCAAGAACGGGCAGATTTGTTACAATTGCAGGAGCAGTTACGTGAGTTAGAAGGAAAGATGGCTCTCACCGATAGTGAGAAAGTCATGGAACAATATGCTGCTTTGACAGAATTATTTGAACGCCAGGGCGGGTATGCTTTAGAGGCCTTAGTACGAAGAATTTTGGCCGGACTTGGGCTGGAAGCAGAGATGAATTCATTGATCACCACTTTGAGCGGGGGGCAGAAGACGAGATTAGCCTTATGTAAGCTTTTGTTACGAGCGCCCGAACTCTTAATTTTGGATGAGCCTACCAATCACTTGGATATCGCAGCTCTGGAGTGGCTAGAAGGGTATTTACGTGATTATCCAGGGGCCTTGCTCATTGTTTCACATGATCGCTACTTTTTGGATCGCACAGTATCAAAAGTTTTTTGTCTGGAAAATGGTGGACTAAAAGGGTATAGTGGAAATTATTCTGAATACGAACTTCAACGTGTTTTGGAGCACATAACTATTAGCCGCGAAGCAGAGCGATTAGCAAATAAAATTTCCAAACTTGAGGAGTATGTGCGAAGAAACAAGGCCGGTGTCAATTCGAAACAGGCCCGCGGTCGGGAAAGTCAGCTACAGAAGCTTAAACCGATTCAGGTCACAAAAGTAGACCACGGACTTGCTATTTCATTGGGAAGTGGAGGTCGAAGTGGAGACCGAGTCCTTTTAATGGAGAATCTATCAATTACCTATGGAGCACGAACACTATTTTCTAACGTAAAATTGGATTTAAGACGAGGCGACAGAGTTGCTTTATTGGGTAAAAACGGCATTGGCAAGACCTCGCTGTTAAAGGCAGTTCTCCAGCAAACCCCTTTTATGGGAACGATACGCTTAGGAGCTAATGTGAAGGTTGCGTACTACTCCCAAGAGCATGAGAATCTGGGCAGATCGGGTACAGTGATGGACGAAATCCGGGGTGTTTCGATGTTAAAGGACCCGGAAATTAGAAGTCTCCTCGCTCGCTATGGCTTTAGGAAAGATGATGTTTTTAAGCTCGTTTCTGTATTAAGTGGGGGCGAAAAGAGTCGTCTGGCTTTATGTAAACTTTTTCTAGAACAAGGAAACCTGTTATTGTTAGATGAACCAACAAATCATCTTGATGCGGAAACCCGTGGAGTACTTGAAGAAGCACTTCAAGAGTATGATGGGACAGTGCTGGTTGTTTCCCATGACCGCTATTTTTTGGACAAAATTGTCAATAAAATTGCTGAACTTACAACTCAGGGTTTGATACTTTATGAAGGAGATTACACTGGGTTCAAGGAGTATAAACAGCAAGAGGAAACAGTGGCTGCCCCAATTGAGCGGAGTTCTAAGTCGAGTTATCAAGATCAGCAGGAAACGCGCACTGTGGCTCGAGAGAAAAAGCGAATGAAGCAACTTGAAATAGAAATTGAAGAGTTAGAGGCGTTACTTCAAACGTTAGAATCAGATCTAGCTTTAGCGGATACAAATTATGAATTAGCTATGAAGCTTCATGAAGAGTGTGAAAAGGTAAAGAAACGCCGAGATAGTGTCTTGGAAGAATGGATAACTGGAAGTGATTAGTTTCACCAAATAGCATAGTAACCCATATATTATCCTGAAGTTGCAAGGTGGGGGGATACATATATGGGGGTAGCTTTGCTGATGGCAGTGGCTTTAAGTTTGGATGGATTGGGTGTCGGGTTGGCTTACGGATTACGTCGTATTCGCTTACCTTTGAGTTCTCTTATGGTCATTGCGCTGTGTACTGTATTTGCAATGGGTATATCTATGCTTTTTGGCAGTTGGGTGACATTATGGCTCAGGTTTATTCCGGCGCGTTCATTGGGAGCTTCTATTTTACTGTCCCTGGGAATTTTTCAATTGGCCAGAGCGATATGGAACAGTAAACAGGAGACTTTTCCGCAAGCTGTTCCGGCAATCGCTGCAGTCCATCCAATAAACGTACCGAAGCCCGTTTTCAAAGTTCAATTGAATTTTTTGGGATTAGTGATCCAGGTATTAAGAACACCTCATATAGCAGATGTTGATGGCTCAGGAGGAATTAGTCTTCGAGAAAGTATTTTGTTAGGGAGTGCGTTGGCAATGGATGCTTTTGCCAGCGGAATTGGGGCCGCAATGGCAGGAATGACGCTATCTGTTATTGGAATCGTAGCTTTGACCCAAATTATAATGTTACGCTTAGGTCAGCAGATGGCCGGAAAGATCCCGGAAAACTGGACTGCCAAAGCGGAATATTTGCCGGGTACGGTGTTAATCTTAATCGGATTGGGCAAATTGATCTGAGGTGATGCATGTGTTGACTATTGGACTTACGGGTGGAATTGGGAGTGGAAAATCGACCGTAGCTGAGTGGTTAAGAAAGCAGGGAGTTCCGGTGCTTGATGCCGATAAAACGGTTCACCATTTGTTGCAATCGGATTTGTCAACCATTTCAAAGCTGATTCATGAATTTGGGTCTGAGATCCTAGGTCTAGATGGGCAAATTAATCGTCCAAAATTAGGTCAACGGGTTTTCTGTGACGAAGATGCACGAAAGCGCCTAGAGCGCATCGTGCATCCAAACGTACTGAAAAGCATGAAAGATGAACGAGCCGCGCTTCGAGATGCCGGAGCTGAATTTTGTGTGTGGGATGTACCTTTGCTTTTTGAAACAGGGTTTGAACAGTTTGTTGACGAAGTTTGGGTTGTGTGGGTACCCAGGGAACTTCAGATTTTGCGTGTTATTAAGCGGGACAAGCTGAGCCGTAGTGAGGTAGAGGCCCGTCTGGCTGCACAAGGGTCTTTAGATGAAAAGCGAAAGCGAGCGAATGTGGTTATTGATAACTCCGGAAGCGAATTGGACACAGTATCCCAACTTAAAGAAGTATGGAAAGAATTACAAATGAGGCAAAGGTTCAGAAATTCATAATAGATGATACTTGGTAAATACACTTAAGGTAAGTACCAAGCCAGATCGAGAAGAGGAGATGGGATGGATAAAAAGAGACTGCAACGTTGGACGAGTGGTCGGAAAATCTGTATGCTTATTTTACTCGCCATCCTTACGGCTTATTGTATAATGAAAATTCCGGTTTTGGAGAAAATTATTTATCCATATCCCCATCGCGACATCATAGAAAAGTATGCCGACCAGTATGGAGTTGATCCTTTATTTGTTGTTGCTGTAATTAGAGAAGAAAGCAAGTTCCTTCCACAGTCGGAATCGCATAAAGGCGCAATAGGGTTAATGCAGTTGATGCCTAGTACGGCGAAATCAATCTCTGAAAGTATTGGAGACAAAACTTATAGTGACAATGATTTACTTAGTCCGGAGAAGAATATTCAATACGGAACATGGTATCTCGCTAGTCTCCAGAAAGTGTTTTCTAATAATACCACGTTAGTGATCGCTGCCTATAACGGTGGTAGAGGACATGTGCAAGAATGGATTGAAACTGGTCAAATTGATCCCAAGAATATACGTCAACAAGATATTCCGTTCAAGGAAACAAGGGATTATGTAGATCGTGTCTTGAAAAGTTATCAAAAATACATTACACTTTACCATAATTAAGATACCTCGCTGAGATACCGAGTGCTCAAAGAGATTAGATGAATTTGAGTACCCTCGTTGGGTATATGCGATGGTTTTAATCATGATGAGATGGGAGATAACCCTTGTGAAAGATGTCGACCCAGCTGAAACAAAGAAGATAATGACAAGACTTAAAACCGTGCGTGGCCATATTGCAGGGGTTGAACGCATGATGGAGGAAGAAAAGAGCTGTGAGGAAATATTATTGCAGCTTGTCGCTATCCGTTCAGCTGTGCATAAAGTATCTGTTCTTGTCGCTCAACGTTATGCAAATGGCTGTTTAATTGAGGCGATTGACCAAGGCGAGGAACGTCAAGAAGTATTGAACAAAGCGATTGAAACACTCATGAAACTGAATCAATAAATTAGGTCTTTTTAGCCGGAATCCTCTATAGGGGGATGACGGCTATTTTTATTAGGTAGAAAAATATAACGAATTGTTTAACAACCTTTGATTTGGGAAAATTCAAATAATTGTGTTGACTTTTTCTGTCAATGCAATTATATTGTTAATATATTAACAATTAGGGGGTTCGAAGATTAAAGAAAGTCAAGGCGCATCCGATGGTTACCTTGCAAGCCAAGCGATATATGAACTGGCGCTACTCCATAGTACTCTGGAGGATGTCTTTGAGGTGCACTTTTCCCGGTTTGGGCTTTCTTGGGTAAAGTTCAACGCCTTAATTCATCTGTATATGACAGGTGATCGTGGACTAATCCAGTCAGAACTAGGCAATAAAATGCTGGTTTCCAGAGCTAACATCACTGGTCTAATAGGGCGTTTGGAAAAAGAAGACCTGGTGGTTCGCAAAAATGACCCTTCCGATAAAAGAGTATTTCGAGTCTGCCTCACTAATAAGGCCTGTGCATTGATTCAATCCTTCCTTCCCGTACACAACAGTTACATGCAAAAAATCATGTCCACTCTCGACATTCATGAAAAGGAAGTACTGATTTCTTTGGTAAGAAAACTTAACAAGGGATTGAATTTAATATAACGTAAGACGACTCATATAGTAGTAGCGGATAAATTTGGGCGGACACCTATCACATGATCGTAAGTGATAGAAAAAGAGGTGATAAGAAGATTTGTGTTAAGTAGTTGGACCCATTTTTCCAAGTTGCCAAGAAACTAGTCTATAATACTTTGGAGGAGGCTGGCATATGAATTGCGAAAGATGTCAAGAACATATCCCTGAAGGAGAAAGTTATGACCATAGAGGCAAAACGCTTTGTGAGGACTGCTATATAGGAGCGATGCAACCCCCTAAAACATGCGATGTAGCAGCAGTACATTCTGCAAAAGCTCATAGAGAATCTTTAGGTTTAAAAGGAACAGAAGGCCTTACTGATTTACAAAAGAAACTTTATACTTATATCCAAGACAATGGTAAAGCTACAAAGCAGGAACTTGCAGACTACTTTAAATTACCAGCTTGGGAATTGGAAAACCAATTTGCTACCCTACGCCACTGTGAATTGGTCAAAGGTCAGAAAATTGGAAACGAAATATATTTAGTGTGTTTTTAATCATGAAATATCAGCTACGTTCAGCAATGCCGAATCATTAATCAGTTATTAAGGGCCTTGTTTCACACTTAAGATTAAGTGAGCGGCGCTGATGAATCTTTTTATAAAGTTCAAAGCTCTATCCACAACTGGATAGGGCTTTATATATTAAACAGAAAGCATAACTTATCGTTCCATGCTTTCTGTTTAAACTTGCTTTTCTGGACAACGTTGGATATAATTTAAATGAGCATATGCTCAGAAGGGGCTGATGCAATGTCAAGGCGGCGTTGTTGTGGTCTAATTGATGATACAATAGTCTGCCAAACCTTTATTCCACTGGGACAGTCACGTTGGCCTGAAATATTAATTCAGCTTGAGGAATTAGAGGCGATCCGTCTTAAAGACAAAGTGGGTTTAGATCAAGTTGAGTGTGCAGCATCCATGGGAGTTTCAAGAGCAACATTTCAGCGAATTCTAGGGGCAGCTAGGTCGAAAATTGCCACAGCGTTAGTCGAAGGCAGGCCGATTATAATACGAGGTGGTAACTATGTCATAAAAAATAGGGTGTTTGAGTGCGTCGATTGCGGACTAATGTGGGAGGTTGAACCGTGTGCTGCTGGAGGTAAATACGGATACGAGATAGCTTGTCCAAAGTGTGGAAGTATGAATAAGATGAGACTGGACAACGGGCTTAAGCATACTTGTAGTAGCAGTCATCATAGAAACCTAGGTCAGAGCAGTTGTTGCGGAGGGAACTCTTAAATTCACTTATTTTAAGGCGGATATCAGGAGCCAAAAGGCTCTCGAGATAAAATTGGAGGGTGGTTCAATTATGGCTAAAAAAATTGCAATTCCTACTAATGGTGAGGTCGTAGATGCCCATTTTGGACGGGCTGCAGGATTCACAGTGTTTGAAATTGAAGGTAACCAAGTTCGCAAGGTAGAATTGTTGAGTGCAACAGGACTTCAACATCAGCATGAAGGACTTGCGAGTATGTTTAAACGCAATGGCGTTGAGGTGCTCATCTGCGGCGGTATCGGAGGAGGCATGATAAATGGTCTTCATGCGGTAGGGCTTTCTGTAGTCACTGGGGCTTCAGGTAATGTGGTGGATGTGGCTCAAGCGTATGCCCAAGGAAATCTCGTGAGTACCGGGTCTGTCTGCCAAGAACATGAACACCACGATCATGGGCATCAGCATTAAGTAGCGACCCAAGAAGGACAAACTTGACAAACAAGAATCAGGAGAGTAACATAAATTTTGGTTATTATTCATTAGGGAAAAAGGGTTGTTTAGAAAGGGAGGCAGTACCGTGAGCGAGGCGTGTAATAGTTGTTCTGCAGCAGGAACATGTACTACTGAAAGTTGTTCTACTGAGCCTAAATTGACAGATGCTCAAAAAGCAAGCCATATTGACAAAGTAATTGCTGTTATGAGTGGTAAAGGAGGAGTCGGTAAGTCCTCTGTTACCAGCATGTTAGCTGTAAGCTTGATGCGCCAAGGGTATAAAGTTGGAATTTTAGACGCTGACATAACCGGTCCAAGTATTCCTAAAATTTTTGGAGTGACGGGAAGAGCGGGTGTCAGTAAAACTGGAATCCTTGCTTCGAAAAGCCGTGATGGCATTAAAGTAATGTCTCTGAATCTTATGATAGAAACAGAAGACGACCCTGTAATATTGCGCGGACCACTTATTACGCAAATCGTCAATCAGTTTTATACAGAGGTAATTTGGGGCGATTTAGATTATCTATTGATCGATATGCCGCCGGGGACAGGGGACGTACCGATCACGGTATTCCAATCGTTACCCATTAATGGAGTCGTTATGGTGACGAGTCCGCAAGCTTTAGCGAATATGGTTGTACGGAAAGCGATTAAAATGGTGCGAAACTATGAACCTCCAATTTACGGGATGATTGAAAATATGGCGTATGTTGAATGTCCAGATTGTAAAAAGAGGATAGAAATTTTCGGGAGACCAAAAGGAGAGGAAGAATCAAAGCGTAATTCTATTCCTTTCCTGGGAGAACTTCCGATTGACCCGGCCTTAGCTGAATTATCGGATGCTGGTAAAGTTGAAGATTATCAGTCCCCAGCCTTTGATCAAATCGCGAAACGTTTAGCTGAACAGATTAGAACGAACATCGGTAAGAATCTAGCCTAATTAATAAAGTGAGGCCAGGAGTTGCTCTTTGCATATATTCCTGGCCCTTATTTTATTTACAATCATGTAGCTATGGGATAACTTTGTCGAATTCTTTAACGTCTTAAAGTCGCTTTAAGACGTTGGGTTTCTATGAGCAAGCCGAAGGCGTCCTCAATTCTATTCACAACCAAATCAGCTGACAGGAGAGTTTGGATTGAGGCCCCCTCAAGCCCGATGACGGCGATGCCCAAATGCGCTCGTTCTAGCATCAGCTGGTCGTTAGCGCCGTTTCCGATAGCGATAATTTCCTGGTTATTAAACTGCAATAAATAGTCTGCTTTCTCGGTGGTATGGTCTAAACTCTCCAACACCTTTACCTCAACAGGCAATCCTTTACATTGACGTGCCACTGTACCGTAGGTATCCGCGGTGAGAATGTGGATCTCAACAAATGATGACAACTGAAGGAGATTCTCTTTAACGGATTCAAACATTTCTCCGTCTAAGGCTAACGTCCCGTTATAATCTAAGACCAATACTTTTAAGGTCATAGTCCCTTTGCCTGGAATAGTCACTTGAATCATAAACGATACCACCTTTTTTCATTAACCGAAAAATGGTTGCTGAGGTACTGTCCGAGTAGGGGATTCGGTCGAAGTAAAAAAACAACCTTGAAATGAACATCAAAGCAATAGATGGAGACCCAACTGGCAAGTCAGCAAGTTATATTGATTATACATGAATGATTCACCACAACCAAGCAGATAAGGGGAAGGTGCCAGATTCCTGTCGGAAAATGTTTTCAAACATCAATAAAATAATTGAAATATACTAAATGGTAATATATAATAAATTACATATTAATCTTGCAAGAGAGAGTAAGCACATATCCTAGATAAATAAATAGTTTGGATGGTAAAACTATGTTTGATGAAGACCAAGGACTATATACAATTGGTACTGTTGCGGAGTTGCTACAAGAACATCCTGAGACACTTAGGGTCTGGGAGCGAAATGACCTAATACGTCCTGACCGGAAAGGGTATCAACGGAGATATTCAAGCAATGATGTTAGAAGACTAAAATTTATCAAATATCTTATGAATGAAAAGGGTTTGAACATCGCTGGTGTAAAGCACTTGACTTCCATGTATTTCTGCTGGTATAAGCAAAATTGCAAGGGGGGTGCCACTCAAAACAGTCCTGTTCCAGTCAATGAATCTAAAGCTTGCTGGAAGATTGAAGGGACTTATTGTCTCGTAGCAAGTGATAAGGCAGAAATGTGCAATTCCTGTGCCATGTTAAGGAGTTGCAGTGGTTGTAGTGGTTGCAATACATAAAAAATTTTTGCTTAAAACATCAATAAAATAATTGAGCAAAATTAAATTATATTACCTACTTTGCTTTAAAGAAAGGATGAACTAGGATGCGTATAGCAATTTCAACAGGGGGATGTGGTCTCGACAAGTTTGTTGACGACCGATTTGGACGCTGCCCGTATTTTGTTTTTTGTGATTCTGAAGATCCACAGAGCACGGCGGAGTATAAAGACAATCCGGCGTTATCAGGGACCGGTGGGGCGGGTATCGCTGCTGCAGAATATATGGCTAAGGAAAAGGTAGAGGTTTTAATTACGGGTAGTTTAGGTCCTAATGCCCTGCGGGTGATCAACGGAGCGAATATACCAGCCTACACTGCAAGCGAAGACATGACACTTAGCGAGGCCATTTTGGCTTGGAAAGAGGGGCGCCTGACTCAGATCACTGAAGCTGGAGCAGCGCACGCCGGAGAACGTTAGAGGGAATGGTCTGAGAATGGCCTTGTCTAGGGAGGAATATGAATGAGGTTAGCCGTGCTTAGTGGTAAAGGGGGAACCGGCAAAACAACTGTAGCAGTGAATTTGGCTCTAAGTTGGGCTCCTTATCGAAAAACAACTTATGTTGATTACGACGTGGAAGAACCGAATGGTTTCATATTTTTGCGTCCGCAAATACGAGACACCTCACCAGTCTTTTTACCGTATCCAGAAATCAATAAAGCGTGCACTTTTTGTGGAAAGTGCAGCGAGGCTTGCCAATATCATGCATTAGCTGTCGTCGGAGGAAAAGTTTTGGTTTTTCCAGAACTTTGTCACGGCTGTGGAACCTGCGGCATCGTTTGTCCTGTTGGGGCGGTGGATGAAGTGGAACGACCACTTGGGAGAATTGACGAGGGAGAACGAGACGGTCTGCTATGCTTACAAGGTGTTCTAAAAGAAGGTGAATCCCTCGCTGGCCCAGTGATTAGAGAGTTGCATCGCAGGGAGAAGGAACATTCTTCAAGTTTGGAGGAGATAATCGTAGCCGATTGTCCTCCTGGGAGTTCTTGCAGTGTGATCCATTCCGTTGAAGGAAGCGACTTAGCAATTTTGGTTACGGAGCCCACTCTCTTCGGTCTGCATGATTTAAAGATTGCTGTTGGACTCATGCGTGAAATGGGTTTGGATTTT
>NZ_MASS01000057.1 GCF_001707885.1 Desulfosporosinus cupriresistens
CAAAATTTTGTTTCTGCAGCTACCGGGATGGTTGTGGTGGTTGCCCTGATTCGTGGCTTAACCCGTCATCAGGCAAAGTCAATCGGTAACTTTTGGGTAGACTTGACCAGATCGGTTCTCCGCATCTTACTTCCTTTATCAATTATTGGTGCCTTGGTGCTTGCTTCTCAAGGGGTGATTCAGAATCTGTCTTCCTATTTATCGCTGCACACTTTGGAAGGTGCTAAACAGACAATCGCCATGGGGCCTGTTGCTTCTCAAGAAGCTATAAAAATGTTCGGTACTAATGGTGGCGGATTTTTCAATGCTAACTCAGCCCATCCATTTGAAAATCCAACACCGTTCACCAACTTTTTGGAAATGTTATTTATCCTACTCATTCCCGCAGGTTTGACCTTTATGTATGGGAAAATGGTAAAAGACTCTAAACAAGGTAAGGTTATTCTTGTGGCAATGATGGTACTGTTCGTCGTCATGCTGGGAACGATTTATAGTTCTGAATTAGCGGGTAATCCTTTAATCAGTAAACTTGGCATTAGCGGTTCAACCATCATGGAGGGGAAAGAAGTCAGGTTTGGTGTTGCTAACTCTGCCTTGTTTGCTACCATTACCACTGCAGCTTCCTGTGGAGCAGTCAATGCAATGCATGACAGTCTTACACCGTTAGGCGGACTCGTGCCGCTGCTCCAGATTATGCTTGGCGAAGTCGTGTTTGGCGGCGTGGGAGCGGGATTATACGGAATATTGATGTTTGTAATTCTTACCGTCTTTATTGTTGGCCTAATGGTGGGGCGAACTCCAGAATATCTAGGGAAAAAGATTGAGTCATTTGAAATGAAAATGGCAATCTTAGCTGTGCTTATCCCAGCGGCCACCATTTTATTGGGTAGTGCTCTTGCCATAGTTATTCCGGCGGGTACTTCTTCTATAGCCAATCCCGGCCCCCATGGTCTAAGCGAGATTCTCTATGCCTTTGCATCTGCTGGGGGTAATAATGGGAGCGCCTTTGCTGGGCTAAATGTTAATACAGTCTTCTACAATGTGGCTATCGGTTTATCCATTCTCATCGGGCGTTTCGGAGTTATTCTGCCTGCTTTAGCTATTGCCGGCAGCATGGTAACAAAGAAAACGACACCAGCAGGGGCAGGTACTTTTCAAACAACGGGTGGGTTATTTGCAGGCCTTTTAGCAGGCGTGGTATTAGTCGTTGGAGCCTTAACCTTTTTTCCTGCCTTGGCATTGGGACCGATCATAGAGCAGTTATTGATGCAAGCAGGACACATATTTTAAGGAGGAACGAATATGAGTGACTCTTCGGGCTTCAATCGCGCTATATTTTCTGCAGCGGTTAAAGAATCGTTTAAGAAACTAAATCCAAAAGTCCAATGGACTAATCCTGTAATGTTTGTGGTGGAGGTACTTGCGGTCTTAACAACTTACTTCACCATCCGAGATATAGGCGCCCATTATATGAAAAATTTTTGGTTCGATGGTCAAATTGCTTTCTGGCTATGGATCACGGTTATCTTCGCTAACTTCGCCGAATCTCTTGCTGAGGGAAGGGGTAAGGCACAAGCAGTTGCTCTCCGCAAAACTCGCAGTGAGACAACAGCCAAAAAGCTTTCCGGCGAAAAAACAGAGAGCATTTCAGCGTCCCAACTGCGCAAAGGGGATATAGTTTTTGTGGAGGTAGGAGACATCATTCCCGGTGACGGTGAAGTGATTGAGGGGATTGCTTCCGTTGACGAAAGTGCCGTTACTGGGGAATCTGCACCAGTGATTCGGGAATCAGGTGGTGATCGAAGTTCGGTAACTGGTGGTACAAAGGTGCTCTCCGACTGGCTTAAAGTCAGCATTACGGCCAATCCAGGGGAAACGTTTCTAGACCGGATGATTAACTTAGTCGAAGGTGCCAAACGTAAGAAAACTCCCAATGAAATCGCGCTTAACATTCTTTTGCTTGGTTTAACCATTATTTTTTTACTGGCAGTGGTAACCTTAGAGCCCTTTGCCATCTACTCAGGGGCTACATTATCGATACCCGTTTTAGCCGCGCTAATGGTTTGTCTTATTCCAACCACCATCGGAGGTTTGCTTAGTGCCATTGGTATTGCTGGCATGGATCGTCTGTTAAAACGAAATGTTCTGGCAATGTCTGGTCGGGCTGTGGAAGCGGCTGGGGATGTTGGCGTACTCCTTTTGGACAAGACCGGCACAATTACCCTTGGAAATAGAATGGCTACCGAGTTTGTATCCGGCCCTGGTATTTCACCGGAGAAGCTGGCTGACGCCGCGCAATTGTCTTCCCTGGCGGACGAAACTCCTGAAGGACGGAGTATCGTTGTTTTGGCCAAGGAAAAGTTTAACTTGCGAGAGCGGGATATTAATAGCATTGGAGCCAAATTCATCCCGTTCAGTGCCCACACTCGAATGAGCGGCGTAGATTTTCAAGGTCGGGAAATCCGTAAAGGGGCAATGGATTCTATTGAACAGTATTTACAGGATAACGGTGGGCAAATGGCCCCTGAGGTTAAGTCTGCAGTGGAGGATATTGCTAAAAAAGGCGGAACTCCCTTAGTTGTGGCCGAAAAAGACCAAGCTTTAGGGGTCATCTACCTTAAAGACGTTGTTAAGGGTGGGATTCGCGAAAGGTTCGCCCAACTGCGCCGGATGGGTATTAAAACTGTGACGATTACAGGAGATAACCCCTTAACAGCTGCTGCTATTGCTGCTGAAGCGGGAGTCGATGATTTCTTAGCCGAGGCCACACCGGAAGCGAAGTTAAAACTCATTCGTGAATATCAGTCCAAAGGCAATTTGGTCGCTATGACCGGAGATGGTACCAACGATGCTCCAGCCTTGGCCCAATCTGACGTGGGCGTGGCTATGAATAGTGGGACACAGGCTGCCAAGGAAGCGGGCAATATGGTCGATCTGGACAGTAATCCCACGAAGCTTATTGAAATCGTCGAAATCGGCAAGCAACTCTTGATGACAAGAGGGGCGCTGACGACGTTTAGCATCGCGAATGATGTTGCGAAATACTTTGCAATTATTCCGGCTTTGTTTATTGCGACTTATCCTCAACTTGGCCTTTTAAACATCATGGGGTTAGCCACAGCCCAAAGTGCCATCCTATCGGCAGTTATCTTTAATGCATTAATTATCGTCGCACTAGTTCCATTAGCCTTGCGCGGAATCGCCTACCGTCCTTTGGGGGCCGATGTAATTTTACGGCGTAATCTTCTTATTTACGGCTTAGGTGGTTTGATCGCTCCTTTTATCGGTATCAAGGTCATCGACATGCTTTTAGTTCTATTAGGTTTAAGCTAAAATAGAAAGGGTGAGAATTTCGATGCTTAAGACAATGTCCAGGGCCTTGATGTTACTTCTCGTCATGACCTTGTTGACGGGCATAGGCTATCCTCTTTTGATTACAGGCATAGCCCAAGCAATTTTCCCTAAACAGGCCAACGGATCACTCTCGTATCAAGGTGATGAATTAATTGGTTCAGTTCTAATCGGACAAAACTTTAGCGACCCCCGTTATTTTCAGGGACGGCCGTCAGCAGCAGGTACTAACGGATATGATGCTACCAAGTCGGGAGGTTCTAATTTAGGGCCAACAAATAAAGCGTTACTGGATGAAGTAGCGAAACGTGCAGAGCAGGTAAGAATCGATAACGGGCTAACTCCTAATGCTCCCGTTCCCAGTGATTTAGTCACCGCTTCTGCCAGTGGATTAGATCCGGACATTAGTCCGGAAGCAGCCCGTATTCAAGTGGCAAGGATCGCCAAGGCGAGGAATCTCAGCGAGCAAAAGGTCCAATCCCTGGTAGAGCAATATACTGAGGGTAGGGAGTTTGGATTCTTAGGTGAGCCACGAGTCAATGTGCTCAGATTAAATAGGGCATTGGATTCTTTAAAAGCAGGGTGATGTTTAAACAATGATCAATGATAAACGAGCTGATCCAGACGAATTGCTAGCCAGCATTGAGAAGGAGGGCCAAGGAAAACTAACCGTGTTTCTGGGAGCGGCCGCCGGGGTGGGTAAGACTTATGCCATGTTAGAGGCTGCCCGGGAAAGATTGGCCGAAGGTGTGGACGTAGTGGTTGGTTTAGTCGAAACCCATGGCAGAGCCGAAACTGAGGTCATACTTAAGGGTATTCCCGTTATTCCCATAAAAATGCAGGAATATAAGGATAAATCTTTTAAAGAAATGGACTTGGAAGCGCTCTTGGAACATCATCCCCAACTAGCGTTAGTCGATGAATTAGCCCACACCAATATTCCGGGTTCCCGTCATACGAAACGATACCAGGACGTCGAAGAGTTGCTGGCTGCTGGCATTAATGTGTATACCACTTTGAACATCCAACATCTAGAGAGCCTCAATGACGTCGTGGCCCAGATAACTGGCGTAACTGTACGTGAAACAGTGCCTGATCGAGTGCTGGAAATTGCTTCTCAAATTCAGATGGTGGATATTACGCCGGATGAGCTGATTCTAAGGCTCAAAGAAGGTAAAGTTTATGTTCCTGAACAAGCCACTGAGGCTATGAAGAAATTCTTTCGTCCAGGGAACATCAATGCCCTACGGGAAATGTCCTTGCGTTATACGGCCAAACGAGTGGACAGCCAGATGGAGTCCTATATGCGGGTGCATGGCATTGCTGGTCCTTGGCCTTCGGGAGAAAAAGTAATGGTTTGTGTAAGCAGTAGTCGTTTTTCTGCTCGACTAATCCGAACGGCGAAGAGAATGGCAACGCGCCAGAATGCTGAATGGTTGGCTGTCCATGTTGCCTCTCCTGGTCGACTGCCTAAGAGCGAAGCTGAAAAGGACACTATGGCTAAAAACCTGCGTATGGCGGAAAAATTAGGTGCAGAAATTGTTAGTCTTCATGGCGATGACGTTGTGGAAGAGCTGTTAACGGTGGCCCGAAAACGCAACGTTTCTCAAATAATCATTGGTAAGCCAGAACGAACGCGTTTCCAGGAGTTGCTTCATGGCTCTATTGTCGATAACGTAATCCGGAACAGCCATGGCATCAGCATCCACGTTATTTCTGGACAAATGGAAGCAGCAAGCCAAAAGCTTGGAAAGAAAGCCAACGACAGCCGTACATCGATAGGTAACCCAAACCTACCGCCTCGCAAAAAGTATTCCTATACACCGTATATCATGTCTGTTTTGATGATGACGGCTATGACCCTCGTTGTTTCTCCAATTCAGTCATTTCTAGGGCCTATAAATATTTCAATGCTTTATCTTCTGCCTGTTCTCCTCAGCGCAGCTCGCTGGGGTAAGTTGCCGGCTATTGTTACGGCTGGGATGGGTGTTGTCATCTTCGACTTCTTCTTTGTTCCACCTTTCCACACGTTTACAGTGGATGATTTTCGTTATGTTATAAGCTTTGTCATTTTAATGATCGTGGGTTTCGTAACCGGGACTCTGTCTGGTCGACTAAAAAACCAGATTAAATATTCCCGGCATCGTGAGCAGCAGGTTTCTGCCTTATACTCCCTTAGCCGGGACCTTACTGCAGTCGATAGACTAGAGAGGGTCTTGGACAGCATTGCTCGCAAGATTGCGGATACCCTGGATGGTCAGGTTGTTCTGTTATTACCGGATGAAAGAGATAAATTAGTATTAAGCCAAAGTTCGAGTTCTGATCATTTCATGACCGAAAGTGAATTGGCTGTTGCGACTTGGGTCTATGTGAGGGGACTAAAAGCTGGTCAAGGAACTGAAACGTTAGGGTCCGCTAATGCACTTTACTTACCATTAACCACAGAACAGGGAACCCAAGGAGTCTTAGGAATATGTTTCAATAATCAAGCAGAATCGGTTAACCCCGAACAAATTCGCTTTTTAGATGCTTTTGCAGGGCTAGCAGCGCTGGCAATCAATAGGATAAAACTGGCTGATGAAGCAAGACAGGCCCATACCTTAGCAGAGTCCGAACGGTTACGAACAGCATTATTCAATTCTTTATCCCATGATTTGCGAACACCTTTGGCCTCAATTATCGGTGCGGCTACAGGGCTGCTAGAAGACCATGATGCTGTGTATTCTCGAGAAGCTCGGCAGGATTTATTGCAAACGATTCTTCAAGGAGCCGAAAGAATGAATCGGTTTGTCAATAACTTATTAGACATGGCCCGTCTGGAAAGTGGAATGCTCAAACTAAACAAAGATTGGTGTGATATTCAAGATATTATCGGAGTAGCAATTAACCGTTTAGATATAGTTCTTGCCAAACGTTTGCTGGATATTAATATCCCTGCTGGCTTGCCCTTAGTCTATGCTGATTATGTTTTGATTGAACAAGTATTAGTTAACTTACTGGACAATGCAGTCAAGTATTCTGAGCCGGACAGCAAGATAACAATATCAGTCAGGCAAATAGAAATGAAATTGGAGATAGCTGTAGCCAATCGGGGAACACGTATCCCTGAAACCGATTTAAGCAAGGTTTTTGATAAGTTCTATCGGCTCAGTTCTCCACTTCAAGTAAGTGGAACAGGTCTTGGTTTATCGATCTGTAAAGGAATTATTGAAACACATGACGGTGATATTTGGGCCGAGAACAATGAGCTTGGTGGTGTAACGATTATTTTTAATTTACCCATAGATTACGAATTCTCCGGTAAAGTTCCAGTCGAAGGAGGAGATTGACATAGATAAAAAAGGGCAACGAATCTTAATTATCGATGATGAAACCCAAATCCGAAGGTTATTGCGGGTTAGTTTAACCAGTCATGGCTATGAAGTACGAGAAGTGGGAACTGGCCAAGCGGGCTTAAACGAAGTTGCTTTATTAAGCACTGACCTTGTGATTTTAGATTTAGGACTACCTGATATGAGCGGAATAGAAGTGCTTTGCAAAATCAGAGAATGGTCCAAGGTTCCGATCATCATTCTTTCAGTCAAAGAACAGGAGACTGATAAAATTACCGCTCTTGATAATGGTGCCGATGATTATGTAACAAAGCCGTTTGGTATGGGCGAATTACTGGCACGGATGCGGGCAGCCTTACGTCATTCGGTGGGAGTCGAAGAAGAACCGACGTTGAGGTTTGATGATTTATCGATTGATCTGAGTTATCGCCAGGTTAAATTAATGGATGTGGAAGTTAAATTAACTCCCATAGAGTACGAGTTAGTAAAATGCCTGGCAACCAATGCAGGAAAGGTACTAACGCACAAGTTTTTGCTTCGTTCGGTTTGGGGACAAATCTTCGAGAATAACATCCAGTACCTTCGAGTTTACATGGGTCAGATTAGACGTAAGATAGAGCGTGATCCATCTCGTCCTCGCCATATCATTACCGAACCAGGCGTTGGTTATCGATTGTTATAATAACTTACCCTTTCCTCAGCACTAGTAGATGTGGAGGATTTTTTATTATAAAAGGTTTTTTAATTTGTCAAAATATTCTTTTTTATTTAGATTAATCTTTATGTTTTCTTTATGCTTTTGATGTATTTCTTTATACTTTATTTATTACTTTAGAGCTATAATAAGGCATAATTCAGAGAAATATGTTCTCTCTGCAGTTATTTTTACGATAAAAATGGCTTTGTAGCAGTATGGAAGATCGTATCTGTATCAACATTTTTAGTACCCATAATTACTTTCATTGATAAGAATAAATAATCTATTCAGGAAGGAAACTGTATGTGACAGATTGATGAGAGTGGTCATTGCCGTAATGAGATTAAAGATTGAAAGAAGGTTGTTTACATATGGCTCCTGCCAATAGTAAGTTATTTTGGTTAAGGTTTAGAACCTTAATATTTGGACATCCTCTTACCACGCAAAGCGCTGAAAACCATAAAATAGGTATCTTTGGCGGTATTCCCGTCTTTGGTTCTGATGTCATATCTTCTCAAGGTTATGCTCCAGATGCGATATTGTATGTTTTGATTTTAGCAGGAACAGCGGGCTATGCAGCATCGATGAAGGTGACCGGTGCTATCGTGCTATTGCTGTTAAGCATTTTAATGCTGTATCGCCGCACTATACAAAAATATGCCCAAGGTGGAGGCTCTTACACCGTTGCCAATGCTTTCTTAGGAGAAAAAATGGGGTTACTGGCTGGTGCTAGTCTGAGCATTGATTATATTTTAACTGTAGCAGTCAGCGTCAGTTCGGCAGTTGAAAATCTCACCGGAATATTTCGCTGGTTGGAACCAACTCCTCACAAAATATTAGCAGATTGTCTCATTATCGTTTTTATGACCATTGTTAACTTGCGTGGGCTTAAAGAGTCAGCTCGATTATTTGCTCTTCCGGTCTATACCTATATAATCAGTATTTTCGGATTGGTTGGTTTTGGCTTGTTCAAGTATTTTGTGTATGGAATAACTCCCATACCACATTCGCAGGCAATCATTGCAGCAAATACCCAGACTTTAACATTATTTATCTTTCTGAGGGCCATGGCAGCAGGTACTACTGCTTTGACAGGGACAGAAGCCGTCAGCAACGGGGTAACAGCGTTCAAAGCCCCAGCACAGAAAAGAGCCATTAATACATTATTCGTGCTTGGATTTATCGTAGTGGTTGGCCTTGTAGGAATGGTGTTTCTGGCAAGTAAATATCAACTAATTCCTAGTGATGACAATACCATCATAAACCAGTTGGGATTAATAATTTTTGGCAAAACAATTATGTATTATATTTTAATGGCAGGCATCGCAATTATTTTGGTTATTGCCGCGAATACACCCTTCGTAGGTTTACCAATTCTGTTGAGTTTAATGGCGCGCGACGGGTATGCTCCTCGCTATTTCAAAAATCTTGGTGACCGGTTAGTGTATAGCGCAGGAATTTGGACATTGAGCATAATAGGTATACTCTTGATTATTCTTTTTGAGGGAGATACCCATAGTATGCTGCCATTATATGCTATTGGCGTTTTTATCAGCTTTTCCCTCACTGGGTTTGGCTTGGCTAAACATTGCCTTGAGAGTAGACCCAAGGGTTATTTCAAGGATTTGATAATCTTCTTATTCGGCGGACTGATATCTTTTTTGGTGTTTATAATATTCTTGATTACTAAATTTACTGAGGGAGCCTGGTTAGTTGCTATTATCATTCCCTTGCTTATGTTTTTCTTCAATGGTGTATCAAACGTTTACAAGCGCGAAATCAAGCTCATTAAACCAACAAAAGAAGATATCGCAGCATTTAATAAGGAAATTACTAGAATTTCAAATCGTCGTTCCAACGTAGACCTTTCAGAATATAGAAGCAAAGTTGTTGTTCCAGTATTCGATTTGAACAGAATAGTTCTCAAGGCCCTTCAATATGGGTATGAGTTGACTCCACTAATTTCGGCAGTCCACATTGCTTCGGACAAGGAAAGGGCAGAAAAGCTGCAAAAACATTGGAAACAAAACAATATTCAAATAGATCTAGTAGTTGTAGATTCTCCTTATCGAGCTACCGTTCAAGACCTGTTGCAGTACCTAGATACTCTTGAGAAAGACCCGCAATATTCAACAGTCACGATGGTTATACCTGAGTTTGTCCCACCAAAGTTATGGCAGAACTTTTTGCACAACCAGACCGGGCAGTTAATGAAACTGTTACTTTTACTACAAAAGAATATCCTCGTGACCAGCGTGCCGTATCATCCGCTGGTAAATGATTCCTCGAAAGAATAATCCAGGGATCCTAAATAATATAGAATTTTTCCAAGAGGTAATGGGGATTAGAATTAAATTGAAAGAATAAGCTCAAATGAGTTTCTACATTAATAATGATCATAGGTTGCTAGGGAAGGGGTAGCGACAAAAAACACCAGGCTCACATTAAAGTGACCTGGTGTTTTCTATATTATTTAAATCGGCAATGTTCATCTGGTTGGTAGTTTTTCATTACATTATTGAGTTGCTTGAGTCCATAGAGTATTTTTTCAAGATCTTCAGGATCAGTATTCTTAAACAATTCGGCCAAGTAATTTTTGCGAATAGCATTTAACTTTTCCTGTACTGCGGATACTTCTTCCGTAAGCGATATCCTGACGATCCGTCGGTCTTCACTCACCTTTACCTTTTTCACTGCTCCGTGCAACTCAAGTCTATTCACGATACCGCATACAGTGCTCTTTGTTAGGTCAACTCGCTCACTGAGTTCGGTCAGAGTTATCTCCGGGTGATGGTACAGTTCGTGCAGTACCATCAACTGAGGTACAGTGAAGTTATGGCACGCAACTTGAGACAAGATATAATCATGATAAGTTTTGTGGATACTCTTAAACAGATTGGCTATTTCATCTGCGAAGTCTGTAGGGAAATTCATAGGTCACCACCTATTCCATTATTACTTGATGATCCTCAGAAGAGGCTTCGACCACCGGTTTCTGTTTGGGTATTAGCAGCCCTAAGACGACTGTGATCAGGACAATTAAAAAGGTCACAAAAAACGTATCGTCAATGGCTTGCACAAGTGCCTGACGTTGTAAAACACCGTAGATTACTTGAACTGAGACTCCTTGGGCATCTCCAGAATACATACCGCCCTGCATAAATAGACCTTTCACCGCATTCATAAGGTATACACTGCCTGAATTAAACCAATTAACCTTTTCAGCCATCCTATAATAGGTTGTAACCTGCGTGTTGGTCATAAAGGTTGTCAGGATGGTAACCCCTAGAGAATTAGCTACTTGTCTAACCACATTGGATAAAGCCGAAGCCCTAGCAATCAAATGGATTGGCACTGCGTTCATACCTGCAGTGGAAGACGGCATCATGGCCAGTCCAATCCCTACTCCGCGCAGCATATAGATAATCATAATTGTATGAGGGTCTGTACTTAAGGTGATATTGGTCAACTGAAAAGTAGTTATTGCTAAGAGAATTAATCCAGGGAGTACAACAGGCTTAGCCCCGAACTTATCAAAGAGCCTACCGCCAATAGGCATGGTAATGCCGGTGGCAACAGCACTGGGAAACATAAACATACCGGTCTGCAGCGCGGTAAACCCCTGAAGGTTTTGCCAGAAGATTGGCAACAAAAAAACCCCGCCAAACAGCGCAACGCCGATGATACTGGAAATAAGGATACTGAGTGTAAAGGGCCATATTTTCAGCAGACCCAAATCCAGCAGAGGATCGGGGTGGGTAAGCTCATTAACAACGAACAATACCAGGCTGAATGCTCCAACTAGTATTAATAATATATTAGTAAAATCGTTCCAGTCAATAGAACTTTCACCAAATACATAAAGTAAACAGCTAAGTCCTACTGCGGAAGAAAACGCGCCAATCCAGTCAAATCCTTTGGTAGGGCGCTTAGGCAGTTCCCTGAGCAGCAGAATAGCTAGAATTACTCCGACTACTCCTACCGGAATGTTAACCGTGAAGATGAGGCGCCAGTCCAAATACTGCACGATAAATCCGCCCGTGGTCGGCCCGATAGCAGGAGCAGCCATGGCAGCAATCCCCCACACCCCCAAGGCCGTTCCTCTTTCTTCGGGGGGGAACATTTGATAAATCATCGACATCCCAACCGGCATAATCATTCCGCCGCCGAGGGCTTGAATGATGCGGGCGACAATCATGAACGAGTTGCTCGGAGCAAGCCCGCATAAGGCTGACCCCACAGTAAACACGGTCAAGGCCCAAATGTAGAGTTTTTTACTGCCGAAGCGGTCTCCCAGGTATCCCGTCAAAGGAATTACCATCCCCATAGTTAACATATACCCAGTTAACACCCATTTGATACTATCTTCGGTTACGCCGAAAACCGCCATCATCTTAGGAATCGCTATGTTGACAATGCTCGTGTCTAGGATAGCCATAAATGTGCCTACTACGACTACCAGTAAACCTAACCACTTATACAGTCCATCTTCCTGTTTTTCAGGTTTCATAAGCCACCCCGTTATTTAACGTGAATCTTAATCACGGCATTGGTTCCCGGTAACAACTTTACATCGGTTTTAGCTAAGGTTATCTTCACCGGTATTTTTTGCACTACCTTAGTAAAAG
The DNA here is from genome assembly GCF_001707885.1 of Desulfosporosinus cupriresistens. Taxonomy (GTDB): domain Bacteria; phylum Bacillota; class Desulfitobacteriia; order Desulfitobacteriales; family Desulfitobacteriaceae; genus Desulfosporosinus. The sequence continues at coordinate 12,009 of NZ_MASS01000057.1, forward strand.
TGCCGCCTGTATTCGTAGGCAGAAGGGAGAAAGTAGCCGATGATGCCTGTCCGATAGAATCTACCGTACCCGAAAAGTGTTTGTCTGGAAACTGATCAACGTTAACATCGACTACTTGGCCAGGTTTCAAGCGTTCCAGCTTGGTCTCTTCAATGTTGGCGTTAATGTACAAATGACTAGAGTCAACCATCATAGCCAAGGTTTGTCCAGGGCTTACCACGACACCCAAATAGTTTTGTTTTTTGAGAATTATGCCCGTAATCGGCGCCCTGATGATAGCCATCTCCAGGCTGGAGTCGGGTAAACTTCCCAAGTCCTGCCTACCCAGAATTTGACCCTTTTGCACCATCTGACCTTCGCTAACATTAAATACCAATAATTTTCCAGAGATCTGCGGGGTAACGTTTACCAGATCTCCGGTAACCTGAGCGTCCTCGGTGGAAACATAATTGGTGTTCTCAAACCAATAATACATACCTACTCCCGCTATGGCTAACGCCATTATAATAAGTACTGAGAAAATCAGAACCTTTCGCTTACCATTCATAATCCCTGTCTTCCCCCTCTAAAGCAATTATTTCGTGTTGCTAATACCTATTTCAGCCATCATCCCAGGTTTAATCAAGGACTGGTTATTGTCTAGCGTGACCTTGACTTCTACCTGTTTGCTGTGGAAATCTACTACCGGGCTGATCACAGCAATACTACCTTTGAAACTTTTATCCGGCAGTTCGTCGATCATGATGGAGACCTTCTGACCTTCTTTCAACTGGCTGAGATAATCGGTAGGAACTTTGGCGTTGACGAACAAATTAGTTCCTCCGACGATGGAAAGCAACGTAACGTTAGGGGCAGCCATTTCACCGACGTGGATATTGCGCTGGCTGACGGTACCTGAAACAGGTGCAACGATTGTCCCATTACTCAACTGCACTTGAGCCGACCCTAAAGCGGCCTGGGATTGATTCACCAACGCTTGCAAATTATCAATGGTATTTTGAGATTGTCCTTTATTGAGTAAGGCCAGGTCTGATAGCGCATTCTTGTATGCCGTATCGACAGTGGCAAACTGACCCTGGGCTGCTTCAAGCTGTTGTTTGGGAATACTGCCGGCTTGAAATAACTGGTCATTCCGATCCAAGTTAACCTTGGCATTATCATAATTAACTTTTGCACTATCTACTTTTGCTTGTGCTTGGGCAAGTTGCTCTGGAGCCCCTATCAGAGCTTTATCCAAGTTAGCCTGAGCGGCATCAACCGCAGCTTGGGCTTGTTTGACCTGATCGGCAACATCCTGATTATCTAAATAGATTAGGGGTTGTCCTTGGGTTACCTTATCCCCAACGTCCACAGCAAGTTTAGAGACACGTGCCGAGATTTTTGCTGCTACGTTGGCCTGAGCTTCAGATTCAATTCGACCGGCCATAATGTACATATCCTGGGATTGGTCAGTTGCACTAACTTGTTTACTGTTCTGGTTTACCGGAGTGGTCCCACATCCACTTAGCAGCAGACATAGTGCCACTAAAGTCATGCCAATTTTTCTCATCCCTTAGCCCTCCTAGTGTTATATAAAACTGTTCCTGTACGAACAATATTTTACTTAAAAAAGCAGAAAATGTCTAGACAAAAATTTGGCAGTAAAACAGACACAAAAACTCTCCATCACCCTGATAGGAGAGCTTTTGTTATAATTTGGCGAATGTATTTTCTTTACTAAGAACTTATGTTTTAGTAAAATAGGAACGTATATTCTTAAGGGGGTGAGGCTATGGCTAATCGTATTATCTTCCATATAGACGTAAATTCTGCCTATCTTTCCTGGGAGGCTGTCCACAGAATTCAACACGGAGAAACACTTGATCTAAGGACCGTCCCTTCCGTAGTGGGGGGGAATCCTGAAACACGCCATGGGATTGTTTTGACAAAATCGATTCCTGCCAAAAAATATAAAATACAAACAGGTGAAACTATCTACACTGCCAAAACGAAGTGTCCTGAGTTGATCATCGTGCCACCTAACTATGGTCTATATATGCAATGTAGCCATGCTTTTGGTGATATTCTTCGTGAGTATTCACCTCTAGTTGAGCAGTATTCTATCGATGAGTATTTTATGGATTTCACAAATATGGGAAGGATCTATGCCGAACCCATTGAAACAGCTTACAAAATTAAAGAGCGTATCAAAGAGGAACTTGGGTTTACTGTAAATGTTGGGATCTCTACCAATAAAATCTTAGCCAAGATGGCTAGTGAACTTAAAAAGCCAGATAAAATACATACCATTTTCCCGCATGAGATCGCCGATAAAATGTGGTGTCTCCCCATCGAAGAACTGTTCATGGTAGGGAGAGCGACAGCCCAAAAGTTGCGGAGTAGAACCATTAATACTATTGGGGCTTTAGCTCAAGCAGATCCGAATATGCTAAGGCTTTTTTTGAAAAGTCATGGGGTGTTAGTATGGAACTATGCGAATGGAAACGATACATCGCCCGTAAGAGAAAATCGGAGAATTATGATCAAAGGAATCGGCAATTCAACCACAATTTCATTTGATGTAGAGGATAAGACAACTGCTCATCTGGTCTTACTTTCTCTAACTGAAACGGTAGCAGCAAGACTTCGTCAAGCAGAATACTGCGCTCGTTTAGTTTCGGTTTCCTTAAAGACTAACGAATTCCATTCTTGTTCTCACCAACGCAAGATTAACTCTGCGATAGATTGCACAAATGCTATTCATGAGATAGCTTGCGAACTTTTTGATGAACTGTGGAAAGGGGAGCCCGTTCGGCATCTTGGAGTTCGTGTTTCAGAGTTATGTAGAAATGATTTTACACAACTTTCTCTTTTCGAGAAGGATTTCGCAAAACAGAGAGCTGTTGATCGCACGATCGATTCAATTCGAGAACGATTTGGACCGGATGCAGTTTTTCGCTCATCTTTCCTGAATAGCGGAGTGCGTTTTAGGTCCGGAGGGACAGTCGATGATGAAGAATATCCGATGATGTCGAGTATCCTTTAGCGAGGTTCTGCAACCCGATATTCCGACAAGTGCTGTACTTGTCAAGGCATTGGTGCGGAGAACGTGGCATCATTAAGGCTGTGGTCAGAATCAAGAAAAACACAGATGAAACTGTAGAGATTCTCGCCAGCAACATGGATATAGGTCAAGGTCTGAAAACGACATTCGTAGCAAGCCGTTCATGGGAGACTACTGTTATATTGATAATCTTTTAACTTTCTTGGTCCTGCCAGTACTTCTCTGTCGATATACAAGGTACCATCATCCTTTGTTTTAACATTCCATTTGACCAGTGTAATATCACCATCCGCAATTTCAATTCCCGTTATACTACGAGGATGAACACTACTTCCATCATTAAAATATGGGGGATTGCCTACTTCTGGGAACATGGGTTTATGAGTATGACCTGCAATCAGCATGTGTTTTTCTTGGGTTACCCACTCTGTAAGTTTTCTTTCTACCGCATCTTTTTTATTATAATTTTTGGCCGTACTTGTCGGGTCATTGACGCCAAATAACTCAAGTGGTCTCCAAAAATACCTCACTAGAAATCTTGAGAACCTCCACAATTCATAATCCAAGAAACTGACTTGATGCCCGTGAATTAAAAGGATTTTTTGATTTGTCTTTCTATGCTTTAAAACCAACCCTTCGTGAAGCTGAATATTTTCGAATAACGGGATGTACTTTTTCTCTCGTTCATCAAAGTATTGGTAGAGATTTTTCTTTACATATTTGTCATTTCTTTTAAGCATGTCGTGGTTCCCAAAAATAAAATAAAGTCTACCTTCATTATAATATCTTGAAAGAAGCTCAAATGCATTGTTATGCACGCCTATAATGTCGGAAAGTCTTTTATTCTTCCATAGTTCATCGCCATCACCAATCTCTATATAAATATAATTTTCATTATAGTAATGCTTTAAAGCAGCAAAATACAAATTTTGGTTCTTAGAAAAATCGTCTGCCCAGCCTCCATCCCCCCTATGGACGTCACTCATTAGAATAATCCGAGTGGAGTCGTCAATCGGAATTTCTTCTGCTGATTCAAAGACTTTAGAAATACGTTTTAACTTATTCATCTCTAACCCTCCACGAAACAGATAAATTTTTCCTAAACAATGCAATCTAAGATATTTTTATATCAGCTATCATAAAGCTTTACTAGCAAGAAATCTGTCTTAGTCTTATTTATTAATATATTAGATTTGTTAAAAATAGTGCTTATTGTATCCAATCTTACGTCCAACAAAAAATCACTCGACAACTTAATTGCCGAGTGATATTCAAAATCTCCTATTTAAACTTTATTAATGCAGCCGAACGTTTAAGTTGTTCATCTAAAACCTTAGCATAAATCCTTGTTGTTCTGGGATCGGCATGCCCTAAAGCGTCTTGTACAATTGCAAGGTTATCCGTTTCACGTAATAATAGTGTGGCAAACGTTGATCGCATTTTGTGTGCGCTAAAACCGTCAGTATTATGGCCCAATGTTTTAAGAATCTCCATATATCTGGTAATAAGATTTTGGACAGCTCTTGGGCTTATGCGTTTTCCTTGTATAGAGAGAAATAATGCCTCTGGTTTACCTAGAGCATAACGTGGTCGTTCATTGCCAATATAATCGTTCAAGGCCTCGGCAATTTCGGAATTAAAGTATACAACCGTTTCTTTATCTCCTTTGCGATTCACTTCAAAGCAACCTTTATTAAGATTTGTTGTTGTGAGATTGAGATTACAAAGTTCAGATAAACGCAATCCCGTTCCAATAAACGTAAGAAAAATTGCGTAATTTCGTTTTTCTGTATAAGCTTGATATTTGAGCTGTTCCTTAGATAAACCAGTTCCGTTCTTTAAAACGTCAGTAAGATCAGCAATTTGATTTGGCTCAAGAGCTTTAGGAAGCTTTTGATTGACTTTTATCGGATCCAGTTTGATGGTAATATCTTTCGAAATCATATCCTCACGTAGTAAATATCGATAAAGGGACTTTATGACTGCTTGTTTGCGAGCCAGGGCACGCACTCCATTGTTACGTTCGGTCCTGGCCCAGCTTAAATAGGCTTCTATATCGCGATGCCCAACATTCTCCATATAATACAATGAATTTATGCCTTCAGGCGAAGAGGGGAAGGTAGTCAAGGAATTGCATAGGAACTGAAAAAACAAATTAAGTTCATGGGCATAGGCATATTGAGTATTTCTCGACTTATTAATAACTGCAAGATGATTGATAAAATCTTGTGCAAAATAGGGAAGAGCTCTAGGATTCGCACCACAATTATTGTTTTTCATAAAACCTCCACCCGATATAACCCATAATAAGATTTATGACATCGTCATTATATATTATTATTGTTCCCTTTATCAACTATGCCATAAAGAGCTGTTTTCGTGCATAGATGAACATTACTATTATTGAATTTCGTTACCAAAAGTTAATACCGAAGGACGTAACGAAATGATAGTTTTTGTTACGTCCTTTTTATTCATGACAAATTCACAACTTTTTCATCAGAAGATCAAATCGCAAGGTTACACTAAGGACATAGAGAAGCGAAGCTTTGCATGAAGATTAAATTAGGGGGAAGATCCACAATGAAAAAATTAAGTAATAAAATCACCGCAATCGTAGGAACCGCAACGTTAGCAGTTGGGCTTATGGCTTTACCTGCCCTAGCTGGAACGACTCAGCAACAAGGCACACATGGGTGGGGCAAATGCAAGGCTTCATGCAGCAAATCTTTTCACCAGGTCAACATCAAACCTTAATGAATTCGACGGCCATGCAAAATTTCCATAATTCAGCTGAGATGCAGAATGCCATGAAAACAGGGGATTTTAAAGCGATGCAAGATCTCATGAATTCAGACCCAAATGTTAAGGCTCTAATGGGGAAAGATAACCTTGATAAAATGAACCAATTTATGAGTCAATCAGAGGGAAACATGATGACTAACGGAAGTAGCGCTAATAGTTCTAGAAGGGCTGTTATGAATGGCAGTGGGACAACAAATGCCGGAAGCAATATAATGAATTTCTGACAACTAGTGTGATAATATGAAGGGTCAGGTCGTTTTTAATACGGCCTGGCTTAGTTTTTTTCAGATGATTTTTGTTGTCTTAGAGGAGATGAAGGGTATCGTAACGGGTTGCTGAAATATTATAATGAGCTATATAATGAAGTAATTAAAACAGAATGGAGAAACAATGAAACGAGGCTATTAAGAATATTTGCTCCATGTTCTTAGGGCTTATTGAGATAAACGTATTTGAACTGAGACATATATTTAGGCCTTGGTTAATAAGAGCCCTCCGGGTTGGAATCTGACGGGATGGCTCAACTTATATACGTTAAAATGGAGGAATATCATGACAGTTGGCGAAAGTTACAAAGAATATGTAGTAGACCAACTTGGAAAGTTGGGTTTTATTACAGTTAAAAAGATGTTTGGCGGTGCTGGTCTTTACTATGACGGTTTGATTTTCGGAATACTAGCGAATGACGTCCTATATTTTAAGGTGGATGACTCCAATAGATCAGACTATGAAAGGGTAGGAATGGAACCATTCCAACCCTTTGAGGACAAACCTATGGTAATGCCCTATTACGAAGTTCCTGTTGATGTTTTGGAAAACAGGGAATTATTGGCGGATTGGGCTGTGAAGGCTCTATCTGTATCGAAAAATAAAAACAGTAAACCCAAAAAGCGGAAACTTGCGAAAGGTGGTTAATAGCTTAGGTAAAAGACATTCACAACAGTTGCCGGATCTTTCGAAGATGGGAAAAAGTGTAATGACGCGAAGCGTAAATGATTATTAAACGGGAATGTGGTAAGAAATGAAAAAATTATTTCTCATAATCTTTATTGTGGGGATTTGTTTATCCATTGGCATTTATTTATGGCAGTCACGCACGTTCAAAACAGCTCAGATACCAGATGTTCCACCAAATCAGTTACAACAAATGATAGATAATGGTGAAAGTTTCTATGTCTATTTCTATTCGCCAACCTGTGAAGAGTGTATTAAATCTGAACCCAAGTTGATACAAGCAGTGAAAGAACTTACGATCAAGAATATTGTGAAGGTCGATGTACAAAAATTTGAGTATTTACGCAAAGACCTCCAAATACAAGGAACTCCAACTCTTTATGTATATAGTAACCATAACATAATAAAGGGCATTACCGGAGGACTTAAAACAGTTGAGGAATACAAGGATTTTTTTAGAGAAACAGGTGGGACGAGTTGATTTTGAAGTTATTATTTGCAGGTATATACATATTGGCTGGAGGATCAAAGGTTTTAAATCTGTATCTTTTTAAAGCCACCATTCTGGCATATTACTCCTTTTTGCCGGAGTCACTGGCCTTAATGATCGCCATAGTGTTTCCTTGGTTGGAAATATTGGCTGGATTATCTCTAGTTTTGAATTGGAAAACGAAGCATTCTAGTGGGTTCTTGTTTTTGCTATCCTTGTTTTTCTTTATTCAGATAATCTTAAATTATAGCAATATCCTGCCTTACGGATGTGGATGTTTTGGATTTGGTGGACCGGAAAAAATTAGTTTATACCACGTATTTAGGGATGTTTCCATTATGTTTTTAGCTGGATTTGTCTGCTTAAGAGAATGGAGGAAATCCAGCTAAAAATTTCCATCTTAGCATTGAAAACAAGTTAGAATATAGATTGACATTTATCTAAACGTTGTCGCATAATATAATAACTTGATAATATTAGATGTGTCAGTAATGGGTGGAGCACTATCGCTTAATATTGTAGCAGTTTGGAGTGCACTCTTTAAACTGCTCTTTTTATTATTATTAGAAGAGATTCATTGATGTGGGGGGAACAATAGTGGCAGAAAAAATATTACCTTTTACCAAGGAACAGTTGGAGACAATGATTGAGCAATACGGTTCACCGTTTCATATTTACGATGAAAGGGCTATTCGGGAAAATGCCCGTAAGTTAATTGAAGCTTTCAGTTGGGCACCTGAGTTCAAAGAGTACTTTGCAGTCAAAGCAACACCTAACCCCTATATCCTTAAAATCTTGCGCGAGGAAGGATTCGGAGCAGATTGTAGTTCACTGGCAGAACTTATTTTAGCGGAAAAAGCTCGAATTTTTGACGAGAATATTATGTTTTCTTCCAATAATACGCCTGCTCTCGAATATAAAAAAGCCAAAGAATTAGGCGCAATCATTAATCTCGACGATATAACTCATATCGATTATTTAGAAGAATATATTGGTATGCCAAAAATTATATCGTTTCGCTATAATCCTGGTCGTTTACGCGATGGGGGAAACGCGATCATTGGTAAACCAGCTGACGCTAAATATGGTTTAACAAAGGCTCAAATCTTTGAAGCCTATCAGACTGCCCGAGAAAAAGGGGCAGAGCGCTTTGGTATCCACACGATGATTATATCCAATGAACTTGATTCTAAGTATTTTATTGAGACTGCCATTATGATGTTTAAACTTATAGGTGAGATATACGAGAAGTTAGGGATTAGAATTGAATTCGTCAATTTGGGCGGGGGTATTGGTATTCCTTATCGACCAGAGCAAGAACCGGTTAGTCTGGAGGCTGTAAGTAGAGGGATAAAGAATGCTTATGACAAATTGATTGTAGATAAGGGGTTGGACCCTTTGAAGATCGCAATGGAGAGTGGACGGATGATCTTGGGTCCCTATGGTTATTTAGTTACCAAGGTATTGCATAAGAAAGAAATCTACAAAAATTATGTAGGTTTAGATGCCTGTATGGCCGACTTAATGCGTCCTGGTCTCTATGACGCATATCACCATTTAACAGTGATGGGGAAAGAAGATTGGCCGTGTGATTACATTTACGATGTCACAGGGGGGTTGTGTGAGAACAACGACAAATTTGCAATAGATAGGGCGTTGCCTAGAATAGATATTGATGATATTGCTGTTATCCATGATACTGGAGCACACGGCCATGCTATGGGATTTAACTACAATGGTAAATTACGCTCGGCAGAGTTGCTCCTCAAAATGGACGGTAGTGTTGAAATGATTCGGCGAGCGGAGACGCTTGAAGATCTTTTTGCTACTTTAGATTTTTCTGGGTTAGAGGAATAGTCATTTCAAATGTGTAGTCTAGATCTCGATTTTCTTGAAAAAGCAAAAGGTTATGCTTCTGACTAGTACGAGTAAGGTCCAAAGTGGTCGTTGCACTTTGGGCCTTTACAAATCACTGCAAAATATTGCGATTATCATAAACTAGCTTTCATGTATACATTCTTTTTTAGAGACACATGATATTGAGAGGTGATGTAAGTTATGTCGGATAAAAATCAAGAACGCAAAATAAAGATAATAAAGAACGGGCCATATATGGTTACTGGAAATGTGCCGTTATCCGAGAAGATTATTGCACCTAAAGGTAAAGGCTATGAATATAAAGAGGGGCGTTCATTCCCGCAGTCTGAGAAATATGCACTTTGCCGATGCGGAAAGTCCAAAAATTCGCCTTTTTGTGATGGTTCTCATGATATCTATAAATTTGACGGAACGGAGACCGCATCAAAAGAAAATTATATAGATAGAGCATTCAGGCAAGAAGGATCAAATCTAGATCTATTAGATGATGATCGTTGCGCTTTTGCGAGGTTTTGCCACAGACAAGAAGGAAATGTCTGGGAGCTTACAGATGAATCCGCTAATCCAAAATATCGAGAAGAGGCCATAAAAGCAGCAAGTGATTGCCCTGCAGGCAGACTTGTTGCCGTAGACAAAAACGGAAATTTAATCGAACCAATATTTGAGCCCTCGATTGAAATTCTTCAAGACCCTGAGAAAAAAGTTAGTTCTTCAATTTTTGTTAAAGGAAATATACCAATTGAGTCATCGGATGGCTTTACATATGAAGTAAGAAATCGGGTCGCTCTTTGTCGATGCGGTAAATCAAGCAACAAGCCTTTTTGTGATGCCACACATGTTTCGGTGAGATATGTAGATAACAAACTTGGTTAAAGTAAATATGAGACGACTTGGAGTTAGTGAAAAATCAATTGAAAAACCGGAGCGTTTTGGGCGTTCCGGTTTTTCAATTGATTTTTCTAATTAAAAGGAGTATTCCCTAATTATGTAGAATGGGGAGAAGAAGCGGTATTATTCTCAGTCTAAAAGGGTTTACATTATACTAAACAAAGGGTGTACCATGCACTTCGGCTTTGGACACTTAAAGCTAACTCAAAAGATAAGAAAGGATGTGACAGAAAATGGGCTCCATGGGAATGGACACCGAATCCAATTATGGTGTTGTTTATAACATATTTTGGCAGGACATTAAGAAACGCGCCCCTGAGGAGATAACTGTAGCACGCGCTGTTTCCTATAGCAGTGTCACACGCCAGTTTATTGTGATCTTCTTTGCCGAGGAGTATATCGCAGACTGCGTTATGGAAACAATCTACAGGAAAGCAGACAGACAGGTTCCCGATGTAGTGGCTACGATTATTATCCTCAATTATTTAGCCTATGCGCATCCATTGCCAGAATCCACACCAGGCTGGGTGAGCATTAAAGAAATACCGGGCGGAATGATATTTTATTCCGCGTTTCATAAAACGGCTATCTCAGTGCTGATCGAGACGTTTGGACATCAAGCAAGTCAGTTAATGACGGTTGCACGCTCTTTGGGCGCTCAAGCGGGTCCCTTCGGCGATACGTCCGTAGTTTTTAGAGCATTTCCTGAAATACCCTTGTGTGTTATAGTTTGGGAAGGTGATGAAGAAGTCCGGGCCAATGCCACCATGCTCTACGATTGTTCCATAGAACTAATGCTCCAAAGCGCGATCAGTATTGATCTTGGCATATACCTTGCGGGTCAGCTGAAGAGGCTGGCTGCTACGCATCATGGACACCACCCGAAGCTTTAACGATCAGATAAGGGGGAACGGCTATGGAAAACCTTCAAGTGCTCTTCCAAGAAAAAAACGTTCCATTTGAATTAATTAACCATAAGGTTCCGATCCATACTGCGCAGGAGGGCGCAACGTACTTCGGGATAACCATCGGTCAAACTGCCCCGACGCTAATTCTAAAGACAGACAAAGGTTTCTTCGCATTAATTGTGTCCGGTGAGCGGGGTCACGTTAATTTGGATGAAGTTGCGCGTATTTTAGGATGCCACAAGGTAAAGCTAGCCGGGGCAAGGGAAGTTGAAAAAGTGACCGGTTGTTCCGTAGGAAGTATCTCTATGGTAGGACATGATTTACCTTGTGTAATAGACAAACGGTTATTTCAATACTCTTATATATATGGGGGCTCAGGAGAAGCAACGTGCACCTTAAAAATCAACCCAAGCGCCCTTGAAAAAATAAATGAAGTTGTTGCAATTCTTGATTAGGCTGACTGTCCATACTGAGAGAAATGACCAAAATGGAGGTTATCATGATCGGTGTTCGTTACTTCCGGGATAGAGAATTTCCCGAAATAGAAATCAAGACTTGTACCAATTCAGTTCATGCCTCAAAAAAACATGCTCATGAGGAGCTCTCTATCGGTCTCGTTGAAAAAGGTACCAGTGTATACGAGTATGAAGGGCGGATGTTTGAAGTAGGCCCAAGTCATCTAGTTGTAATTCCTCCTGAGATAATTCATCAGTGTTCTCCCCAAAGCTATGACCATTGGCAATTTAAGATGTTATACATACGTCCCTCATGGCTTAAGATAGCTTTTGGGATACAAACCTTAAACTATATCCCAACGTCAAAGATGCTGGATGCGAAAAGCATAAAGCAAACTAAAAATTTGTTTCGAATATTACTAAGTAACTTGCCACTGATACAGAAAGAAAGTTGCCTGATTCGTGACTTACCTGGGCTAGTTAATTTTGGACATCTTCGAGACCAGGAATGTTTTAATCATTACAACATAGAGGCGTTCAGACTTTCCCAAGAGTATCTGCATGAGAATTTTTTAGAGAGAATTACACTAGATAATCTAGCCACCATAACTGGACTAAGTAAATATTACCTTATAAGACTTTTTAACAAACTATGTGGTGTCTCTCCTCATGGATATTTAACGATGTTACGGGTCAACTATGCCAAAAGAGTGTTACTTAAAAACAAGTCCATTACTGACGTGGCTGCTGAATTAGGGTTTTATGACCAGAGCCATTTTTCTAATACGTTTAAACAGTACGTGGGGATTACGCCGGATTATTATCGAAAGCTTAAGTAAACTGCGGAGCAATTTTTTCCTATATTTTTTCCCTCCCAGGCCGTAAAATAGGCAAAACAGCTAGGGGGGATAACAAATGAGAAGAAGAGCATTGTACGGGCACTTGATTACTCTACTTACGGTATCGATCTGGGGAACCACCTTCGTTTGTACTAAAGTTATGCTAGAGGATTTGACCCCAGTGGAAATACTGTTTTATCGCTTTCTAATTGGGTATATCGCTCTGTTTTTTATTTACCCAAAGACTCACAAGACAAAGGGAGCGAAAGAAGAACTAATGTTTTTTGGACTGGGACTATCTGGTGTTGTATTATATTTTCTTTTGGAAAACATGGCCTTGAAATTTACATTGGCTACCAATGTGGGGCTTTTATCTGGGACAGTACCTATTCTAACGGCTATAGTGTCACATTTTTTTACAACTGATGAAAAGTTCAGCAGAAAACTTTTTGGAGGTTTCATGGTGGCCATTGCTGGAACAGCCATGGTTATCTTTAACGCTCAGGTTGTATTGAAACTAAATCCCCTGGGAGATTTTCTTGCCCTGATGGCACCATTGGCTTGGGCATTTTATTCAGTTTTGTTAAAAAAATTTGACAGTGGCTACAATCCTATTTTTGTGACCAGAAAAACGTTTTTTTATGGACTGCTTACAGTTTTTCCAATCATGATTTTTAACGGTTCGAATTTCATACCTCAAAAAATCAGTCTTCAGCTGGTATTAAATATTGGATTTCTCGGCCTAGTTGCTTCAGCTCTTTGTTTTGTTACTTGGAACAAGGCTATTGAGATTATTGGCACAATAAAGGCCAGCAATTACATCTATCTAGTTCCATTGATCTCTATGGTCACATCGATTCTCGTACTGAATGAAAAGGTAACTAGTTTAGCAATTGCCGGCGGTTTCTTGATTCTCACCGGTGTATATATATCTGAACATGGCTTGAAAGCACAATGGTTAAATAGGTTTGTGGGATTGTTAAAAAGGCACTTTGCAAAAGAAGGCATAGTTTAATTGAATTCGTCGTTGGTGGTGTTATTTTTTGTTAGGTATTGAAATTAGAAGTGCGAATTAGCTGAAAGGGATCCTAAGCAAAAAGACAGTATTTTGCCTGTATATGACACGGCGCTTTTACGATACAATAACCTCAAAGTGGATCTGGCCCAAGTCTCCGAATTTCATATTGTTCATAAGATATATTGGCTTATGTTTCTTGAAAAGCCGTGAAAGAAAGGAGACTAAATGAACAAGCTAAATATCATACAAAAGGTCTTGGAAGTAATCCAAGAAACTTTGCCTATTTCAGATGGGACAATAAAAAAAGACTGCGGTCAGGTTGACAGCGAGGTTGTGACTTTAACTAATGATACCGAGGATGAACAAGCAATAAAGGGGTTGTCAAAAGATTTTGCGAAAGCTTTAATCGATCGCGATTTTGAGCACTTGGACAGTAGAGCGGAGTATCATCTTTATACAGTGGACTACCTCATAGAACTCATAAAGAAAAATGATGAGAATGGTACCATAAAATTGTTTAACGAAAACAAGATTAAATCCAAATATGAAGATTGTGAATTTCTCTCGATTACGCTTACTGCTGAACAGGAGCAAGCTGAGGTAGTTTATAACGTAAGGAGTTGCGTGGTCAGTGCTGACGACAAATACTTTAAATTGCTAAACAAAAACAATAAAAAGAAAAATGCCATCAGCGCCGGAACTCCTTTTAGCACTATTTATACGCTTTCAGTAAAAAAGGAGAGGGGAACTTGGAAGATAGACAAATTTAAAGCTTCTGAGGAAAATATAAAAATAGGCACGCATTCCTAGTCCCTTGCCCCAAAAGTCTAATGAATACGTAAAACATTTATGTCAAGGTATCAGCATCGATTAAACTATCCAAATGTTTCCGTATTTGGTGCCATTACGCTTTGCCGAAAAATAAACAGAGCGCTTAATCGATCCCATTGCTCTTGAAAAGAGTGAAAAAGAGTTAACAAAATAGCATTTCGGCCATGTTGATGATATTGAGAGTGAAGTATGGTTATATGCAAAAATAATAGAAGAAGATGGATGTCTTACATATTTTGTAAGACGTCCATCTTCTTGGAATAACTTGCGTGACCCAACGCGTTTGGTCGGGTTCGACAGTCAAAAGCCATTTTAGGCACATGGAAAAATTATGAATACAGTAACCATGCGGGTTTCAGGGGTTATCCACAGGCAAACAACTCAAAAATGAGTAGGCACACGAAATTGTGGATAACTTCAAATAAATACTGATATTAAGCTAATATTTATTGATTGATGTAGGTGCGGGATGATATAATAGAACCATGTATATTCGTGTAAGTTCCCGTAAAAACAAAGATAATAAGGTCATTAAATATGTTCAGTTGGCTCATAACGTTCGAAATCCGAAGACGGGTACACCGCAGGCAGAGGTGATTCATAGTTTCGGACGGATGGATGAACTGGATATGGATGCACTAAAACGTCTGGCTCGGAGCATCCAGCGTTTTCTGGGCCAAGAGCCAACCCTTTTCGATGCCCAAACGCCGGAGTTGAAGTTTCTATCCAGTCGACCTATGGGTGGTGCTTGGCTCCTCGATGGACTTTGGAAGCGCATCGGGATCGATAAGTTGTTGGCAAAACGTCTCAAGAACCGTGAATTTCGGACGGAAATGGAACGGATTATCTTAGCGATGGTTGCAAATCGAGCCCTAGCTCCCTCCAGTAAACTAGGACTGGAAGAATGGATTTCGAAGAAAGTCATGCTTCCAGGGCTGAATGATCTCGATGTCCAGCACTGCTACCGAGCGATGGATTTCCTTCTAGAATCGGAAGAAGAGATTCAGCACGAGGTTTTCAAGGCCGTCTCCGATCTTTTTAATCTAGAAGTTGACCTTCTGTTTTTTGATACCACGTCTACCTATTTTGAGATGGATGAATGGGACGATGAAGATTTTAAGCTCCAAGGTCATTCAAAAGACAGCCGTCCTGACCTTCCCCAAATTGTGATTGGTTTAGCTGTGACAAGGGACGGTATCCCCATACGATGCTGGTCTTGGCCCGGAAACACCTCGGATATGACAGTCATCCCAGAGGTTAAGAGAGACTTAACCGGTTGGAAGCTCGGTCGAGTGGTGACAGTGGCTGACCGAGGTTTTTCATCCGAAGGAAACCTGCGCATTCTTCAAGAGGCGGGTGGTCACTATATTGTGGGTGAACGGATGACAGCAGGTAAACCCATCGTCGAAAAGGCACTCGCTCATCCTGGGCGATTCCGATCTGTTCGCGAAAACCTTGAGGTAAAAGAAGTCATCGTAGGTGACGGCGAAGCTCGCGTTCGCTATGTACTTGTCCGCAATCCTGCTGAAGCTCGACGG
>NZ_MASS01000058.1 GCF_001707885.1 Desulfosporosinus cupriresistens
TTATTCAATTAAAAAGGAGATACAAGATGGCAGGGCCTAGATATTCTCCTGCTTGAGGGCATCAATAATGTTTTCCTTCTTAACTTTGGCGCTGGAGTACAGCATTGCGGAACTAACGATGATAAAAACGGCCGCAATAACATATAAAATACTTAGCCAAGGAAGGGCGAAGCTATAGCTAAAGCTATTCATCAATGACCTATGGATTAAATACATCACAACTATGCTGATCGGCAGACCGTAGAACAACGACTTAATTCCATAAAAAATACTTTCATAGTTTATCATTTTACTAAAGCCTTTTGGTGTCATCCCCACCGATTTTAGCATTGCGAATTCTCGTTTTCGCAGGGAAATGCTCGTCGAGATCGTATTGAAAATGTTGGCAATCGAAATCGCCGTAATTAATACGATAAAGCCATAGGTAAACACCGACATTAACAGGATCATCTGCTCTTCATTTTGTCTACCTTGGTAAACATTGTAAATACGAAGATTACTCTCTTTCAGGTCCTCAATCTGGTGTTGAGTTGCTATTGGATCTGTACTTTTCAGGAAGAGTTGTGTTTGCAAGTTGGGAATCTCTTGATCATCCATTAATTGATTCAGGATTTGTTCAGAGACAATAATAGTTAATCCGCCTAATCCCGCTGGAAAGACACCCATTGGAGATTGATCTGTCAAGGCAGCGATTTCTAATTGATTTAAACCCCTCTCTTTAAATGTCTCCCCCCCAACAGGATAGAATAAATCAATCGTTTCACCTATTTTAGTATTAATGGCCTTTGTTTCTACATATTTCCCTGCTTCCCTATCCTTATAAGGGATGGTATCAATCACGATTCCAGTTAAATTTTTCGGATTGACTAGTTGTTCGTAATCTGCACCAATCTCTGCCGCGTATGCTTTTAGATTCTCATCATTTAAAGCATGTATATCGATGTCGTAACGATATTTTCCGTTCTTAAGCATATTCTTATCTTCATTTACTTGCGCGTGCAATTCCTTAGCCATTGATTCTTGGTTTATCCAAGAGTTTAACGTTAAATCTCTCATAACACTATATTCCGTTACATTATCTAGGGAAGCAATTGATTTCATCAACTGATCAACTGTATCGGTATATCCACCAACCATTGATACTTGAATATCAAAATTCACGCCATCCTGGGAGAGCTCCAAAGATTTTGTTAAATTGGCGGTGAAAAATGATACGGCTAAAAACAAAACGATGCTTATGACGAGTGAAAATACGGTTGCTTGGTACCGGCGTTTGTTTCTTTTTAAGTTTTTTAAGCCTATTTCTGCCTCGATTCCGAATAGCTTGCGCATGAACTTTGACGTTTTGACCGCTTTACCTGTCAGCTTAACATCGGCTGTTTGCCGAATCGCCTCAATAGCAGAGATTTTAGATGCCTTTCTGGCTGGTAGATACGCTGAAATGAAGATTGTCAGCATTGAAATTACACAGGCCATCAAAATCGACAAGGGGGTTACGGACACCGTTAACTTTGGTGCCCCTCTTAACGCTCCTTGGATCAGCGGGTTAATGAACCAAAAGGTAATGCCCATTCCGCCAAGACCACCCATGATTCCAAGCGGGATACTGATCAAACCAATGATTGCTGCCTCAAATAACACCGAGTTTCTTTTCTGCCTTTTCGTAGCCCCCACACTGGAGAGCATGCCTAAATGACGGGAACGTTCGGACACAGAAATTGCGAAGGCATTATAGATTAACGAAACAGCGCCTATAATAATGATCCCCATAATGACCGCTGAGAGTGAATATATAGTGCTGTTCAAGTTATCGTTATTCGTGACCCCATAATAGCGCAGTAAATTGTTATTAAATTGGATCTTATCGATTGGAATTTGGTTTTTCTTAGCTAGTTCTTCTGCATGAGTGTATAGTGAACTTTTAACCTTTTTTAGTACAACCGAGGCATTTACTGTCTCATTTGCTCCTATCATGCTTTCATCGATATAGGATATAATCGTATACCCCGGCGCCCAGGTTGGTTCCCAGGTAGGTCGTTTGATGATTCCTACAACCGTGTAGCTCTTAATTAGACTACCTTTTAAGGTTTCGGTTTTTGTACCATTCTCTATTTGTAATGGGGCACGCTGAAAAAGTTCTTGAACACTGTCTTTGTTGAACCGTTTACCAATATCAAGTTCTAACCGATCCCCAATCTCGTAGTCTACTTTGGCATTTTCAGCAATTTCTTCGGAAATCACAACTTCATTGTTTGTCTTCGGAAGTCGCCCTTGACTCAATTCAATGGGAAACTGTTCAAA
The DNA here is from genome assembly GCF_001707885.1 of Desulfosporosinus cupriresistens. Taxonomy (GTDB): domain Bacteria; phylum Bacillota; class Desulfitobacteriia; order Desulfitobacteriales; family Desulfitobacteriaceae; genus Desulfosporosinus. Next base: position 2,302 of record NZ_MASS01000058.1, read on the forward strand.
CCCTTGGGCATTATCCTCCTTGACAAATAAATAGGGCTTATTTTTATTTTGTCCTCCTTCTAAAAGAGCAAAGCCACGGTCTCTGGAGATGACAAGGGCTTTCGTTGCTTCATCGTTTTTTACCGCTGCGAGCTGCTCCTTGTTCACATCTTGGTAAAGGACATGCCATTCTCCTTCACTGGCAATCGTCTGCCTTTGCAATAATTCCATAAAAGAGACACTAATAGTTGCCACAGCCGTCACCATGGCGACGGAAATAATCACTCCCAGGATTGTGACAAGGGTTCGTCGTTTGTTTTGCTTCAAATGTCTTAGCGTTAGTTTATTTATAATGTTCATCGACGAAGCACCTCATCCTTAGTGATCCGCCCGTCTTCTATGGTCATGATTCGATCTGCCTGTAAGGCTATACGTTCATCATGAGTAATTACAATCAGGGTTTGACGAAATGTTTTATTGAACATTTTAAGAAGCTCAATAATTTCATGACTGCTTTTGCTGTCAAGATTTCCTGTAGGTTCATCCGCCAACATGAGTGCAGGATTATTTATTAAGGCTCGTCCTATGGACACTCTTTGCTGTTGCCCCCCTGAAAGCTGATTGGGCAGATGGTTTAAGCGATCGGTTAAACCTAGGGTGCTGATTATTTCCTTAAGTTGCCCTTTATCCGCCTGGCGCCCGTCCAACAATAACGGCAAGGTAATATTTTCCTCTACACTCAGAACGGGTATAAGGTTATAAAATTGATAAATAAGACCGATTTGTCTGCGTCTAAAGATGGCCAGCTTTGTTTCGTCAAGGGCATAAACATCCGTATTTTCAATGAATACCTTGCCGCTTGTAGGCGTATCCACACCACCCAAGGTATGCAACAGGGTCGATTTCCCTGAACCTGATGGTCCAATAATGGCAACAAATTCACCTTTGCTTACAGAAAACGAAATATTATCAAGTGCCTTGACGGCGGTTTCACCCTTACCATAGATCTTAGACAGCTTTTCTACTCTTAATATTTCCATACTAACTCACTCCTTTTCCGATAATGTTAGTATAGCTGCCTAATATAACTCTACAGTGACTAGTTTAGTGACAATTTTGTCACACAACGCTTTTGTAAAACTTGAGCGTAAATTGTGTCCCTTTATCCTTTTCACTGGTCACTTCTAGACTACCACCTTGGTTTTTTACAATGCTTTTGGACATGGCCAACCCAATCCCGATGCTGTCATTGTGCGCATTTTTCCCTTTATAAAACCGATCAAATATGTACGGTAAGTCATGCTTATGAATACCCTCACCCTGATCGTATACCTTAATAAGGGTATAAATTGGGGTTTCACTAAAGCTGATACCGATCGTTCCACCGCAAGGTGTATGCTCAAGACAATTTTTGATGATATTTGTCAAGGCTTCGGACGACCAATTAAAATCCCCCCTAAATTCAGTATGCTCATCTCCGCTGATTTCAAGGGTTTGCTCTTTTATTTCCATGGGGATTAGTAAATGTTCAATTGATCGTGTGATAAGGTCTTGCACATTTACAGGCTCTTTCTTAAACTTAATTGTACCTGCATCAATCTTCGACAGCTTGAGTAGTGAGGCCACAAGCCATTGAAGTCTTTCAAGTTGGGAGCGAATATTTTGTGTGAATTCCACACGCTTATCCAGGGGGAGGTTTTCATCACTTATCAGGTCTGTCATAACAACCATTGAGGTGATGGGAGTTTTAAGCTGATGGGAAATATCTGAGATTGAATCGGCAAGATAACGTTTGTCTTTTTTCAAGAGGCTGGCTTGCTCAGAGAGGGTTACGGTTACTTTATATAGTTCACTTTTAAGGATGCTAAGCTCACCTTCATCATTATCTCTAATATCGAGTGAGTATTCGCCACCTGCAATTCGCTTGAGATATTCGGTTAGCTTTGCTATTTGCTGATATCTCCAGCTCGTAAACATGAAGGATACTGCAGCCATTAAAAGCAACGCTAACAAAGCAATGATCCCTGAGACGGGATTAAAAAAATAGCAGGCAACAAAACCTACTATTACAACTGCAGCCAAAAGTGTGATATATAGTTTAATTTCTTTATTTCGCAACACCTTAGCTGCCCCCCTTGTATCCGATTCCACGAACCGTTTTAATAATTGATGGGTTTTGGCTATCATCCTCGATCTTTTCGCGCAGACGTTTAATATAGACCGTTAAGGTATTATCATTGACAAATTCCCCTGCAAAATCCCACAGACCTTCTAGAAGCTGATTACGACTAAGGACTTGTCCCTCGTTATTCGCAAATAATAAGAGCAAGCGGTACTCAAGAGAGGTTAATACAATTTCCTGCTCTCCTTTATAGACCTTTGCCTGGGCAGTATCGATCTTAAGATTACTAAACTGGTAAACTGTTTTTATAAGCTCTGTCTTGTCATACCTGCGAGTAACAGATTTAAGACGAGAGAGCAGCTCTCTTATGCGAAATGGCTTTGTTATATAGTCATCAGCGCCCATATCGAGACCCATAACGACATTAACCTCGTCATCGATTGCCGTTAAAAATATAACTGGGATATCCTCCTTGGCCTTGATTAATTGGCAAAGATCATAGCCACTTCCGTCTGGAAGGGATAGATCAAGGATCGCTAAGTCAAAGTTATTCTCATAAAGTGTAGTTTTTGCTGACTTAACATCCACACAGTGAGTTACAAGATATCCCTCTTGGGTGAGTGAGTAGCAAAGACCTGACGCAATTATTCGATCGTCTTCAACAAATAGTATTTTCATTTTGCCCTGATCTCCTTGGTCTTTATGGTCTTTATGATCTCTGTGATCAATTCCCTTAACCATCTCTGCCTACCCCTCATCAGTTATCAAAACTTCCCATACTTTACCTTGTGGGCTTCGGTCAAATTCTACAGTATGATATTAGCCACACTATGTCAAGAAGAAGCACGCCCCAAGGCAGACAAAAGGAGCACCAGGTTTTATGATGCCCCTAACCATATTTACTGTTACTCAATCAAGGCTGAATACTTTATGGACTTGATTATTTTTCATAGGCCTTGATTAATTCAGCGATATCAAATTTCTTCATCTTAAGGAATGCTTCAGTCACTTGGGCCAATTTTGCAGCATCCTTAGTCAGCATCATCTCATTCATGATTGTGGGTACAATCTGCCATGAAAAGCCGTATTTGTCCTTCAACCAACCACATTGTTCTGCTTCAGGGACTGCAGATAGCTTATTCCAATAATAGTCGATTTCTTCTTGAGTATCGCACATCACCATCAAGGAAATGGCCTCATTAAACGTAAGGTTGTGCTCATGAGCGCTGTCCATCGCTGCAAAGGTTTGGTTTTCAAGGACAAAATCGACATGTTGAATCGTGTTAGCTTTGTCTGGGGCAGCATCCTCGCCGTATCTAAGGATATGACCAACGCTTGAATGTTTAAATAATGATGTATAGAATCGGATGACTTCTTCTGCCTTTCCACACTGATCCCCGACAAACATCAGCGTTGGGGTTATTTTTTGCTTAATCTCAAAATCACCCATGTACATTACTTGCCAAGAAAGGCCGTATTTGTCCATTACCCAGCCATATTTTTCGCTAAACGGATAGGAGTCTAAACCCATCAGCGCTACGCCATCTTCGATAAGTTTCCCCCATAACCTTTCTACCTCTGCGACAGAACTACAAGCGATCAGAAAGGATACCGCTGGCGTAAATTTAAATAAGGGTCCCGCAGACAGCAACATGAATTCTTGTCCAGCAAGCTCGACTGTGATCATATCCACGGAGCCCGATGGTGTGTCATTTAAGATAGTTTTGTCCTTGAGTTTTGATCCTTCGAATAGGGACATATAGAACTTTGATGCCTCATCGGCTTCCTTGTCAAACCATAAGTGTGGGACAATCCTTTGCATATAGGGCTCCCTCGCATTCACGTAGATTTTTTTCAATTATACTGCGTATTTAAAGAGAATCCAAATTTGGAGAAAAACCGCTCCTCTTCCGGGATCCCAAGAAGGATGAGCGCCTGGGTGTAGGTCAAATTCGTCACCAGTGACGAATTTGGATTACCGTCACTGTCGAGGGAAGCAAGCAGTTTCGTCCCATACTCTTCGCAGAGCTGCATCAGTACGACATAAAGGCAGCTCTTCAATTTAACAATTCTTATCCTTCAAGGTTTCGATGTATTCGTTTCCCCAAATTGCCAATTCTGCCAAAACTTTTTTAAACTTTATCCCTATATCACTTAAAGAGTATTCGACCTTTGGCGGAACTTGGGGATAAATCTTTCTCTCAATCAATCCGTTCTCCTCCAAAGCGCGCAACTGTTTCGTCAGAGTTGACTGGGTTAAATCAGGCAACTGCCGCTGCAATTCTCCAAAGCGCATGGTCTTTTTCCCGAGATGGTAGAGGATAATTATTGACCATTTACCAGAAAGAACCTTCTGTGCTGTTGTATATGGGCATATCCCAAATAAATCTTTCTCCAATTCCCTAATCTCCTCACAACAGTATTTATTTAGATACTATGTATCATAAATAATCGTACTTGATATTTCAAGACTTTTATTGTAAATTTATTATATAAATTTGAAAGGAGATTTCTTTAATGCAAGAAGTTTTTGATTTCTTAAAGAAGTGCCAGACTTATTACTTAGCAACCGTCGATGGAGATCAGCCACGAGTTCGTCCCTTTGGAACTGTAAACATTTTTGAGGGTAAGCTTTATATTCAGACTGGTAAGGTAAAGGACGTTTCAAAGCAAATGACAGCAAATCCCAAAATTGAAATTTGCGCATTTAATGGCCAAGAATGGATTCGTATCCAGGCCGTTGCAGTAGAGGATGACCGTGTTGAAGCAAAGCAGAGTATGCTTGATAGCTATCCTTCACTTCAGTCTCGGTATTCGGCAACAGATGACAACACCCAGGCATTGTATTTGCAGGATGCAGTAGCTACGATAGCTACCTTTACAGGGGAACCAAAAATAATTAAGTTCTAATTTGCCATTTATTAGCCTCAACTATTACAAGCCACCGTATACTGTAACGGTGGCTTGTTTTTCACTTTCTTTTCACTCATTAGGGTAGCCCTTGGCGGCAAAACATCAATTCTTATGGCTTATTGCCTTGCCAGCTTCCTGAGCTGCTGTTCGACGCTGGTATTACCCCTATACGCTAAGGAATCCACCATCAACAACGACTTGCGACCCACTCATAAACGAAGCCTTATCCGAAAGTAGGAAACAAACAACTTCGGCGATCTCCTTTGGTTGACCCAGTCGCCCGATTGGATGCATCCCTTCCAGAGTGCTCTTCAGTTCGGTGCTCTTCAGTTCGGTGCTCTTCAGTTCGGTGTTCGTAATTCTGCGTAACGTGTCCGGGTCATTTACGACGTGATAACATACACCCTGCGAGTTGCAGGCAGTCGGGGCATACCGGGCAATATCAAGCAATTGAATGATTACGGCAAAAAACTAAACTGAAGATGTTTAATCTTCCTAAGAATCTAGTAACAACAGAAAGACCTCTGAGAGGTCTTTCTGTTGTTACTAGATTGTAACCGCATCATTCATTTCTTAAGGAAGTTGTTTGAAGTTTGTAGAGTTGTTTATTTGTCAAGAATGAACCATAACTTTTCCGCGAAACGAAACCATTCTGAGGGAAAACGTAGCCAGCATGATTACCTGGGAAGTCCTCCATTTCTAACCCAAGGCAGTTTGCCAGTAGAACGCGACGTCGCCTCCCCAAAGGCTCTTTTTGGGGAAAATTAAAGTGCAGTCTCACAATAAGAAAGAAACTTGAGTCGTTCTATCTTAAAGTTTGAATTTGCCAGTATTTCTGGCCAAAATTTAATCGTTTCTATTAACTCATTTCTGTTCTTGTCGGATAATTTTTTCCAGGGTACTAGTAACGGATGTAATTTTCTCTCTTCATCAATAATAGTATCTACTTTCCATCCGGCTTCCTTTTTTTCAAGTAACCAACGTTCATGTTCGTATTCAGCTAAAGCAATTAATTCACGTTCTGTAAATGTTACAGCTTCGTGTTTTTCCTTAACAGAGATAATATCGTAATCGATCCTATGCAAAGCATCGGGAATATGCTTTATTTGTTCGTAGATAGACTCTTTATGTTCATTACAAAGAGTTTCCCATGATTTTATGTAATCTAATTTTGATTCTTCCTTATCTTTGTTGAGCAAAGTATGCCTATGAAGATCCATGGCCAGACTTTCAAATTTCTCACTATAGAAAGCATCATGCATTAAACGACGTAAAAATTGTTCTTCATCAACATGTAATTTCAACTGTTCTTTAGAAGGCAAATGTGATTGCTCCCATTTTTTACTGTCGGTTAGCATACTCATCTCTAAGATGGCTTCCATTGATCTTGATTCATGCTTATATCGTGTAACTTTGAGCATTGCTCTTAAAATGCCATTATCTATTTGAGCTTCACCTCGCTCATTTAATAGATGAGGTACTTTGCGTTCTAGTAGTGATCGTAATAGCATTGCTCTGCGAACAATGAATAATTGATCCTTCTGTTCATCGGTTTGATTAGGTCCGAGAATATTTACGTAACCTCTTAGACGACTTACAAAGTCTGGACCTTTAGCACTTTGAAATTCTTTTAGAAAGTGTTTATGTTCCAATTCATCCGTAATATCTTCTCCGCCAAATTCTTTAAATGTACTACTGGTGCCACCGGCAAATACAAATATAGCTTTCCCGATAGGATGTATAGAATCTCCTTCTTTAAATTCCCCATCCTGCATAGGTGCTAAGAAATACTTTAACCAGCCCAGATTCCCTTCAAAAGCCGAATCAAATTCGTCAAAGAAAACTAGTGGAACTTTTCCCTTCAGGCAAAGGTCTCGGACTTTATGGAAGGCAGCAAATAAGTCTTTTAATGATTGAAATTGAGATAAATTAAAATTTAATTTATCCATAAGACCTGGGGCAATACTGGAAGCTACTTCTGCTACCCCAAAGGATTTCCCGGACCCTGGTGTTCCAAACACAGCAATGCACAGCGGACGAACCGTATTTTTCGTAGAAATATACTCCGACATTAGGTTTTTGATGCTTCGATAACCCTCAATTTCTGCCCTGTCAACCGTTTTTAATTTTCCAAATTGGGCTATGGGTATAAACTTGAGGGCACTCTTTTCTCCTCTTTTGACGATATTATAAGCTATGTCTGCTAAACTACTAGAACTTTTGTCTTTAATGATATACCAGTCAGTCTCACAGCTTGAAGTATTATTTGTATCACGTATCAGGACATCTTGAATATGTTCTTTACAAACAAAATCATTTTCGGTTTCCGTAAAGATTAACGGATTAGGAAAAGCACTTTCGTCAATAGTTTCACCAAAACCATAAACAAAATACTTTTGAGCTGCAACAATGCCTTCGCGAATACCTTCCCCTATTGATTTACTAAGTTCTTCATTATTACAAATTCCTGTAGCTATATTACGGGACAGCGCAGCAACAAAGCAAGAGGTTAGTCCAAACATTTTGCCTTGATTGTCTTTGATAAAACCTCCTTCAAATTCATAAGTTAAGAAATACAATTGAGATTCCGCTACTCCATTATTTTGATAATATATAGCACCTTCAAGGCCAAAAGGCACTATAAGGTGATGACAGTGGGCAAGGAAGGCCAGGTCGGGGTTATGACTGATTTGCCACACAAAATCTAGTGCCGTTTTCTCCCAAGAAAGACTTTTACTTATATTGACTCCTTTTGCTCTTAAATCATCACTATTGATAACGACAATGGTATTTTGAATATGGAAATCACTTATATTATGCCAAAGCTTACTTGAACTGGTAGGATGATTCACCTTATATATTACAATAGGTGATTTTCCAGGCGTTTTTATTGCTAAAGGCCAAAACTCTTCGTTAGAATTAAAACCGTTATTCTCATCATCTAATATGACCATATCTGCATTTTGGTCATCATCTATGATCGGTAGTAACATAGGCATACCAGAAGTCAGTCCTGTAAATCCAAGATAGCGGCTGATGCGGTAAACTTTCTGATTATCATTTTTATTGAGGGTTTCAGGAAAAAGCTCTAACTCTACAGTAGAACGAAGAAGTTCTTTGGGCAACGTAGCTTCTATGTCTTGAATTTGCGGTGAACTTATTGAAGCCTGAGTTGCTAGAGTTACAAACTTTGACAAAAGTAGTGCCTCACCATTTTTAAAACAATTGTGAACGTGTGGATAAGATCTCCAATTCAAACCCTTAGTACACTGTTGATCAGTTCTCCACTGTAATAAATTTACACATATGTCTCCTGATACGACAATTTTGAAACATTTACTTTCCATAGTTTTAACTCCTTTAATGATATTAGAATAATTCTATTTTGTATCATAATTATATACTATCTTTGAACTCATTTATACTACCTAATCTCTCCGCCAAACAGGTGTACCTCTGATCATCACTACCTTCAAGGAGATGACGCATTAGCTATTCTCCAAGAGCTTATCAAAACAATCCAATAAGGAGCCCTCGACTAATTTGCTTTGTTCCTTGATTTCCCTAAGGGTTCCCCAGGCTAATACTGTCCCTGTATTCTTCAATATAAAAGAACTACAGATTCGTTCCGCATCTAGCCATTGCTCCAAGTATCTACTACCACTGTCCTCCAGATTATGTTATACTTCATTTAACTGAATATGAACCTTCGGGGCAGGGTGAGATTCCCTACCGGCGGTGACGATTGCCCGTGCAATCCAGCCCGCGACTCGACGTGACCATAATTGTTGCGCCGATTGACTTGGTGAAATTCCAAGGCCGACGGTATAGTCCGGATGAGAGAAGGAACAAACTGGGTTAGACTAAGAGGTCTTTCCTAGTTAACTTGCTGCCTCGAGAAACTTCTCGAGGTATTTTTGATGCGCGCTGTTCCGTTCGCATTATGTTGGTTCAATTCAAATATCTGATCAGGTTGGAGGGTTTTCAATTGGTACAGAAAAAACAAACATCCCACATGGGCATATGGTGGATCGCTCTTGGAGCCGCTATGTGGGGACTCGACGGTGTCTTGATCGTAACGTTGCTAAACTATATGACCTCTTCTCAGATAGTCTGGGTAGAGCACATGTTATTGTTGCTCTTCACCGCACCCGTGCTCATCTGGAAGCGTCATGAGCTAAAATGTCTGAATCTGGGCGACTGGTTAGCCATACTGTTCATCGCCTGGGGTGGGTCGGCTCTGGCCTCCATCCTGTTTACGGCCGGATTTACGTACGGCAATCCGAACGTGGTGCTTATCCTGCAAAAGGTACAGCCCGTTTTCACGGTTCTGCTGGCCGCCTGGATACTCAGAGAGCGCATGGTGAAGGCTTTCTGGATGATGTTGGTTGTGGTACTCATCGGTGCCTACCTGCTCACCTTCGGCCTGCACATTCCGACGACCGGCGATAGCACGCAGTTCATCGGATCGTTATATGCTCTAGGAGCAGCGGCTCTGTGGGGCGGTTCGACGGTCATGGGCAAACGCCTCGTCGGCAAGGTGTCGTTTACCACAGTAACGGCATTAAGATTTGCTGTTGCGCTGCCATTATTAACTCTCATCATCCTAGTACAACACCCGAATTGGCACAGCCTCAGCCAGGCACTATGTTTGGCACCAGTTTGGGCAAACCTACTGTTCCAAACCGTCGTGCCTAGTCTATTGAGTCTACTATTTTATTACCGAGGGTTGAATGGGGTCAAGGCCTCTCATGCAACTATTGCCGAGCTCGCCTTTCCTGCAACGGGCTTACTCCTCAACTGGCTTATATTACACCAGACAATCGACCTAGGCCAATGGATCGGTTTTTCCATTATCTGGATGGCCGTGCTCCATTTGTCACGGTTGCGCAATGAACCGAAGCTCCAAGAGACGTCCGCTTCTCACTTGTCCGATTTAGCCTGTTAGTTACTCTCCAGTAAAACTGACCAACAAAGATCGATCACCTCATTTGTGATCGGTCTTTGTTATTGGGTATGCTACGAAAAAAATAATAAAGGTAGGTGGAATGATTCAGTCTGCATTTTAAAGCTTCTATAATTCAAGTTATCGTTTTCCAGCCAGGTAGCTCTTTACGGTTTTTACATCTTTATTGTTCTTTGAATCGTTTATTTCTTGATCCAACTTCAGATCATTAGCAAAGGACCCATCGGCTTTTTGAAAGAAGACGGTAGCTAAGGGAGCATTCCCCTGTCCAGCATAACCATCATCAACAATGATGATGATATCTTTTAGTCCGTCTTGACTCACATCTTCAAATGAAACCGCTTTAACGTCTACCATATAGGGGAGGGTTGCCTGAAAATTATAAAGGATATCCCCGTTTTCATCGGTTAAATAAAATACTACTGGTATATGGTTGCCTCCTGTCAATTTTCCGGATACGAATTTAACCTTGCCCCATGAATTTAAATCCACCATAAATGCTTGATTCTCAATGGGACTAAAGCTCTCTATATCTTTAAGATTATACGGAGCGAACCGGAAAGTTCCTACCGGCGGCTGCGCTTTACTATCCTGTGCTTTATTCGTAAGGGTAATGGTCGCTTCCATCTCATTTTTTGGTTTAAAGAGCAATTTGATCGTTCCCTCATTTTCTCTCGAATCAGTAAACTGACATTCAACCGTATCATTAATAATTATTCCGTTTAAATTGGCCAAAGCATTAGGGTACGATGGAGCAGGACCGACCACCATGAGTTCTCCCGTTATTTTTCCATTTTCAATTTTAGAAATAGAAAAAGACACTTCGTTTCCGAAGTTATTATCAGCATCCTTTTTCTTAGTCCATGTTTTTTTAAGGTATTGATGATAATCAATTGCCTCCTGGGTTGGAGCGGGCATGGAAGGTTTGGCAGTCTCCACTGCGTGTGATCCCTCTTTGGGTTGTTGGGTGGTATTAGTTGGAGCTGTTTTTCCGCATCCTGCTACAAGTAATGCAACTATCATTGCTGCTAAGAGTATTTTGCTTTTCATTTTTACCTCCGTTTTACCCCATCCAGAATGGGGTGAGATTTGCCTCTGACTCTATCGCCGCTCACAAACGCCCCTGACATAAAACCAGTTATTATAATAGGGAGAAATCCAATAATCAGCAAATAATGATCCTTTACTATTTCGCCGAACATCTTACTTTTCCTTCCGCCAATCACCAGTCCTTTTAAAACTATACCCATAGAAAAAGTTGGTGGTAAATTACCCTACATGGAGAAAACTACACCAATATGGATAGTTAAATATATCATTTTATAAGTTTATAGGCACAAATAGGTACGTACTTGTATATTCACTCCTTGACCGCCTGCTTTCAAACTGGCGACTTTAGTCTGGCAATATTTCACAAAAACGTTCCGATAACATATAATAACATCGTGTGTGTTTAGTTTTACGAACACTTTACCAACCGATAATTTAGGTTTAACACTTTTGTGATAAAATGAGTAAAACATGAGCGAATTAAGGAGGTTCTTATGTATTTGCATTTCCGTTCTGAACTAGCAAAGTTAGGTCAGGAAATTGAGCAACTATGGGCACCAGAACTGCGTGGTGCTAGTGATGAGGTAACATTCTTTGCCACTAAAGGGAAAGTTTTGGATATTCTAAACGTATTATATGGTGAAAAGTCCAGAGAATTCCGAGTGGTCAAACTGACCAGTTCACCAGCCACTGTCGTTAAAGTCGTAAATCATATCATTCGCAGATCGGACATGAACTCACCCAGTTTTAAGGTTGTCAACCTGTAATTATTCGACCTACAATTAGAAGCAGTTATAAGCAAAACAAGATGAGAGGAAAATTACCTCTCATCTTGTTTGCTTATAGGGACAAATTTAATTCTTGAATTTCAACTATTCCTTGCCAGTTCTAAGTTCTATTTAGAACTGGCAAGTTTATGTTTCGTATGATTCTAAAAGAATGACCTTCTTTTTGGGAATACTCCCAATCACAATGCCCAACGTAGTGAGGATAAGTGCTAAGATATGGATCCCAGCGATTTTCTCATTTAAAAAGACGACACCACCGAACATGCTTGCAAAAGGCATACCGTTCAAAAACATAGCCGTTCTGTTGGCCCCCAACTGTTTAATACCGTCATTCCATCCCAATGTACCTAATGCTGTAGCTCCCCAGGCTGATAACAACAAGACAAGTACAGCCGTTGACGATAAATGAATCTGTCCATAAACCGAAGGCCCAAAGGAAACCAGCGTCCCCAAATTTAACAATATTCCTCCTATTAAGGTAGAATAGGCAGTCACTACTAAGATTGGAATCGGCGTTTCCAACAGTTTTTTGATAAGTAAGCCCCCAATGACATACGTTAACATAGCTAATAACATAATGACATCTCCGATTAACGAAAATTCGATAGTGCCATCTGGAGATTTTGAGAATACTACCAAAACAACCCCTGCAAATCCTAATAGTATTCCCAGCCCTAAATTCCTAGTGAATTTTTCCTTGACAAATATGGAGGCTAGAAGCGCCGTTGTCAGAGGATTTAGGGCCAGGATAAGGGAAGCATTTGCAGACGACGTCACCGAAACCCCATATCCCAAAAGCAACTGATGCAGGCAAACTGAGATTAATCCTATACAAAAAAGCAATCCCCATTGTTTCTTACTGGGATTGTACAACCCATATTTTTTTAAAACGAAAAATAACAAAACAATTCCCGCAAGGGGTATTCGGATTGCAGCTACCAAGATCGGGGACATATGCTGGGTTAGAAATTTAATCATTACAACATTCAAACCCCATGATAGGACAACTAACACTAATATCAGATAAGTTAGCTTTTTTCCTGTTGGCATTGTGATTATCTCCATTCCTGCAATACTACGCTCAAAATGAAACCTAAGCTTTTCTGTCTACTGGGGTTATTGTCTCAGTTTGTCAGGAATAGCCTATCCAATTAGGCCTGCCGATACCCCTCCAGAAAATCGCCCAGACGGTCACAGGCAATTTTTAATTCCTCGATTTTTGGCAAATATACGATACGGAAATGATCAGGCAATGGCCAGTTGAATCCACGCCCATGAACCATGAGGATATGTTTGTCATGAAGAAAGTCCAGGATAAATTTTTCATCATCAGTGATATTGAACCGCTTGGTATCAATCCGGGGGAAGACATAGAAGGCAGCTTTAGGTTTAAACACCTGAAGACCAGGAATATTGTTTAAGGTATTGACGATATATTCGCGCTGCTCATATATGCGTCCTCCGGGCAAAAGAGTGTCGTCGCATTTATGGATGTCAGAAAGGGCTGTTTTAATAACGTACTGCGATTGTACATTTGAACACAACCGCATGGATGATAACATGTTTAACCCGTCAATATAGCCGCGCGCATGTGACTTATCTCCGCTTAAGCACATCCATCCGCAGCGGAATCCGGCGATCTTATGGGATTTGGAAAGGCCGTTCAGGGTTACAACAAATAAATCGGGAGCCAATGAAGCAATGGATGTGTGCTGATAGCCATCCATCACAAGACGGTCATATATTTCGTCAGAGAAAATAATAAGACTGTGCTGCCGTGCAAGTTCTACAATCTGTTCCAATAATTCGGTTGGATATAATGCACCGGTCGGATTGTTTGGATTTATAATAACAATGCCTTTCGTCTTTGCAGTTATTTTTCTGCTTATATCTTGTATATCCGGATACCATTCGGACTGCTCATCGCAGATGTAATGGACGGCTTTTCCGCCCGACAATGTGATAGCCCCCGTCCATAGCGGATAATCGGGAGCGGGGACGAGAATCTCATCTCCGTTGTTGAGAAGTCCCTGCATTGCCATAACGATTAGCTCGCTGACACCATTTCCGGTATATACATCATTTACTCCAACATGCGGTATTTTTTTAAATTCACAGTAATTTACGATTGCTTCACGGGCTGAAAGAATACCCTTTGAGTCTGAATATCCTTCCGCATTGTGCAGATTTTCCGTCATCTCGTGAATTATCTCTCTAGGGGCCTTAAATCCGAACGGGGCAGGGTTGCCGATGTTTAAACTCAAAATATTGATACCTTGACTGCGCATGCGCTCAGCTTCCTCAAGCACAGGCCCACGTACATCATAACAGACATAATCCAGCTTCTTTGACATATTAAATGTTCTCATTACAATCACCGCTTTCAAAAATTATCACCATCGCCTAACGGATGGTTGCTTTTAATTTGTTAATTTAGTAACTTGAAAAATTACTCTTTAACGGAAAGGTGGTTTTTATATCGCTTCGCTCAACAGGCAACAGCCTATAAAATAAAAGCCCTAAGCTGATTTAATCAGCTTAGGGCGAATTAGCAAATCCGTGTTACCACCTAAATTCAGAGGTTACTCTGCTCTCTGCCGGCACAAAATGCCGCTTCCGTTATAACGGCCGGAACTCCGGTATAGCTTACTGGACAGATATCATTCGGCTAAACAGCTCAGAAATGGCTTCCCTGTTTTCTTCACGAAGATTTTCACCAACCATCTTCTCTCTGCGCATATTAAAACAGGTACTCTTTTTCTTCATAGCTTAAATATTCAATTTTCGCCATTGTAGTTCATGGGCTTAAAAAAGTCAATAACTAAATCTAAAAGTACTTAACTCAATTTCGAGGGATATCGATGCTTTCAATATCTCCTGACAGTTTCTTCATCTGCATTGGAGATATTTTTATGCTTTTTGAAAATTCTGCTGAAATAATTCGAATCATTAAAATAACAGCTCATTGCTATTTCCGTTATATTTAAGTCACTGCCTTTTATGAGTTCGACGACCTTATTGATTCTCAAATTTTATATAATCAATAAGAAACAAATTCATAACTAAAATAGCTGGATTATTTAGCTTCGCGCCTTCTCATCTAAGCTGCTGATTATTCCTAAAAAAATCGTTCCAAGGGTCATTGCCGCTGATCCTCCGGAGCGCCTCTGCCATATTGACACCGTCGGGAGCCACCCTGTCAAGTTCATCCCACGCAATAGGCATTGACACCCCAGCCCCTTTTCTCGCTCTTATAGAATAAGGGGCAATGCTTGTTGCGCCTCTACCGTTTCGAATCCAGTCGATGAAGATCTTGTTGGCGCGCTTGGCCTTTCTCACATTGCTTGTGTAGCGGTCAGGCCACTTCTGCTCCATAGCTTGGGCAACGCGCCTGGCAAAATCGTGAAACACATCCCAAGTAACGGCAGGTTTTAAAGGGACGACCACATGGTACCCTTTGCCGCCGCTCGTCTTGAGATAGGAGTTCAGGGAAAGCTCGGCAAGAATATTTTTTGTATCCCGCACACCTTGGCGCACCTTACTCAGATCCATTCCCTCATCCGGATCCAGATCAAATACCATCAGATCAGGCTTTTCCAGCTCGTCCACACGGCTTCCCCAAGTATGAAATTCCAGCGTGCCCATTTGTGCTTCGGCAATCAGCCCGACGGGGTTCTCGATATAGAAGTAGTCTTCCATTTCTCCGCCGCCGGTGGAAATAGGAATGGTGACAATTCCTTGGCTGCCCGGACCGGGATGCTTCTTATAGAAGCAGGTCTGGGAGATGCCCTTGGGACAGCGCACAATGCTGAGAACCCTGTGGCTCACATAGGGCAGCATGAGCTCTGCCACCTGGGCGTAATACCGGATTACATCCCCTTTGGTAATTTCCGGGTCGGCAAAGATCACCTTGTCCGGGTTGGAAATCTTGATTCCTTGGATAGTGATACTGTTGGTGTTTGTTTTCATGGGTGTCTCCGCTTCTTTAGTAGATGATTGAGGCTGTATTTCGTCATCCGCTTTTTCCTTTTTGATATCCCTAGGATCTTTATCCGTCCGCAGGCCTTTGAAGCTGGCCTGCCTTAACAGATGGTCTGCGGTCCATTCGGCAAATTTAATTTCCGCGACCAGTTCAGGTTCAAGCCAGGTGATCTTTTCCTTCGACCTGGGCTTGGGCGCGAGTTGGAAAGAGGGCTCCATTCTCTTTAGGCCCGCAAATTTTCTCTCCAGCTCTTTCATGTCGGCTTCGCTCAGGCCGGTGCCGGCACGTCCGGCATAGACTAATTCCCCGCCTGCATAGACGCCAAGAAGCAGAGAACTTACCCCGCTCGTTTTTTTATCAGAAAGCGTATATCCACCGATCACAAATTCCTGTCTTTTATCGCATTTTAGTTTGATCCAGTCGCCGTTCCTTGCTCCGCTGTAGGTGGAATCGGCCTTTTTGCCGACGATCCCTTCCATACCTGCCTCACAGGCCGCGCTGAAACTTTCCTTGCCGTTTCCTCTCACATGCCGGCTGTAGTGAAGGTTTTGGGGAGCATCCTGCAGCAAAGCCTCCAGGGTTTCCTTCCTGTCAAGCAGGAGGTGTCCCCGGAGGTCCGCTCCATCTAGGGCCAGAAGATCAAAGACGATATAGGTCAGGTTTCTGTCCTGAGGATTTTTCAGATAGCTCTGCAGTGCCTGAAAATCCGTCTTGCCCACTGCGTCAGTGATGGCCATTTCGCCGTCCAGAATCATCGCCCTACCGCCGGCCCATTCAACGAGGGAAGAGGCGACATCCCGGAAACGTTCGGTATAATCATTGCCGTTCCTGGTGATAAGCCGGACGCTGTTGCCTTCAATATAGGCCAGTATCCTGTAGCCGTCGTATTTCAACTCATAAAGCCACTCCTCACCCTTAGGAAGCGTATGGACTAATTGGGCCAGCTGGACGCCGGTACTGCTGAAGGGGTTGCTGGTGATCTTTTCGTCTTCCCCTTCTTCAATTTCCGTCATGGTGCGTCCGGTTCTGATGCTGGTGATAAAATCGGAAATCCCGTCGCCAGTATTAGCATACTCATCTTTTTCTTTAAGCAACAGCCAGTTTTCCTGCTTCTCGCCCGTTTTCCCTTTCATGCGCACCAGAGCCCACTTGCCCTTCAGCCTGCGTCCTTTCAGAACAAACTTCAGCACCCCTGCACCGAGTCCCTCAGCCAAATCCCCCTGGGGTTCCCAGTACCCTTCATCCCAGAGCATGACCACACCGCCGCCATATTCCCCTTTGGGAATCGTCCCCTCAAAGTTTCTGTATTCCAAAGGATGCTCCTCCACCTGTATGGCGAGCCTCTTGTCTCGGGTATCATAGGAAGGGCCCTTGGGCACTGCCCAGCTCAAGAGAGCTCCGTCCCATTCCAGGCGGAAATCGTAGTGATCTCGGCGGGCTATATGGTGTTGAACCACAAACCTCAGACCCTCTCGGGCAACTTCTGTTATCCCTTCCGGTTCCAAGGTTCTGGCAAAATTCCTTTTTTGGTTGTATTCGTTGAGTTTTGCAGTCATATAATCACGCCGGTTCCTTCACTTTTTCACTATTGTTTCCAGTTGAATTATAAGTATCCGGTGGCTTCCCATGCGCTTCCTGTCAATCAGATATCCCGCAAAGGTAAAATCGAGCACCTTTCGCACTAGGACACATAGGTTTTAGTTGCATTAGGTAAGGCTTTTAATGCCTAACACTTTGTGAACTTCTTTTTGTATCTTAAGAATCCTTTTTTCCGTAAATTGAGGATAGTCTTTAAACCATTTCATATTTAGGGGTGACGGATGTGGCAGTATATAGGTAGGTTTTCCATTTATTTGTTTGTCTTCAAAGGCTAATGCTGTAATTTTCTCTCCTGGAAAGAAAAATTCTGCTGCAATCCCACCAATTATGATATAGATTTCATTATCGACAAGCCCCATTTCCTTAAGAAGCCACCGTTTCGCACAGATCTTGGGCGGACGACAGTCTCCCCCGCCAGGCGCCTTTCCTGGATAACAATGGGCAATTGACGCAATATAAAAATTATCCGGATTATAAAATTCCTCATCCGATATGCGGTACCATTCCCTGCGAAGTTTTCTGCCACTGGCATCGTTAAAGGGCTTCCCCGTTTCGTGCACACTTTTAGAGGGAGCCTGGCTAATCTGCATGATTCGGGCATTATGATTACCCAGCACAATGGGATGAGGTTCGAATCCAAAGGTATCCTGACATAAGCGACATTGTGAGATCTGATTTTGTAAATTAACAAGCCCATTTATGCCATGGTCTTCTTTCACATCTATTATCTTCATCTCATCTCCTAAACATAAGATATCTCAAATATTTATTCGTGTTCACTGCTTCTCTATTCCTATTTACCTTGTTGGGAATTGTTTTCGGCCAATGGCTTTTTGCACGCCTGAATCAACAACTCTTCCAAAAGATAACCTATGGATTACTATTTTATTTTTTAATATATTGCGGTTGTAATTTCGAGAATAAAATGAGCGATCCAATCATAACACAAGTTGCCACTCCATATAGAATGCCCGGACTGAATGAATATATAGCTGCTGCTGCAAGAGGAACAAGAACTCTGTAAGCCGACTGCAAACTTTGATTTACACCTTGTAATTTTCCTTGGCTACTTTCGTCTACAGACTGCGAGAGTCGTCCGTTGTAGGACGGATCGAACAAGCCTTCGCCTAGCGTGATACTCATAACCGCAGCAATAATAAGTACTGGAGACGAGATATGAATGCTAAGAATTATTAGCGTAAGTCCCAGTGCTAGTCCGAAAAGACCAACAATAGCAATATTTCGCTCACTGAACTTTTTAAGAAGACGCGGTAATAACACAGCTCGCGAAATAATATCGCAGGCTCCAATAAGAGTAAACATATAACCGATAAGCGCAGGCCCCCACGAGAAAATATCTTTTAAAAAGATGCTGAAATTGAATTGATAGATTCCTAAGCCCACATAGAAGAATCCTCCGACGATGATAAGCGCTCTGGCCTCTGTCATGGTGAAAATATCTTTGAACTGACCGAAGATATTGAAACTTTTTATCGAAAAATGGGTTGATCGTTTTTCAGGAGACAGTGATTCCGGCAGAAAGAAATAGGTACAGAGAATGGAAAGGAACATTATACCTGCAGTAACGAAAAACGGCAGCGTAATTGAAATGGCGCCAAGCGGACCTCCCAGTGCAGGCCCTATCATGCATCCTATTCCCATGGCAGCACCTATATAGCTAAACCATTTTGTGCGCTCCTGCGGCTCTGTACTATCAGCAATGTAAGCAAACAACGTACTGATATTGCCTGCTGTTAGTCCATCAATTATCCGGCCCAGAAAGAGCACCCACAGCGCCCCACCGATACCAAACAGAATATATCCTATAACAGATCCGAGTAAACTTAGGATTAAAATCTTTTTTCTACCATAGCGATCGCTTAATGCCCCAAATATTGGCGCTGCCAAAAAAGTGCAAGCCGCAAAAACTGATGCCAGTGCACTCATTCCTACAACTATTTGCGAAGCGGGCAAGTAGTTGCCAAGCAAAAATGGCAATAGCGGGAACACCACCGTCATCCCGATTCCATTCATCAACACAATCCCCACAATGATCCACAAAAAATTTTTACGCATTTAAAATTCTCACCTCTCGAAAAAGACTAGTTATGTTTCCTTGGCAACATAACTAGTCTATCACTTTATTGTTTCCTCGTCAATAATAAAGTGGGGCTGTATCATACGCTTCAATGCTCCAGCGTTTTGATACAGCCCCCTTTAGGCTACTTTTTGATACAACTCCATTATTCAAAATCATTTAGATTTGTTATGACTACACCTTGCTTCTTTATTTCTGCATCCAAATGCCTACTATACGTTTCCACGAAGCTAAGCATGCTATCAAATTGTTCCTCGGTTACCTGCTCAAATACGGCTTTATCCCGCTCTTGAAACTCTTTGTGCAGTTTTTCATGGACTTTGTTAATTACTTCCCCTTGCGGAGTCAAGCGAAAATAGACTTCCTTCTTGTTATCCTGCTTCTGGTAGCTTTCGATAAGGCCTTTTTTAATGAGCTTCTTAGCTATTTTACTTAGGGCACCCCTAGTCATATAAAAGGTCTCCGCAAGTTTTGTCACGTTGGAATCTACATTTCTTCCAATGTATTCGATGCAATGGACTTCAGAAGACTTATAACCCTTAAGACCGTCTTCCATCTTAAACTTATTAAGAAAAACCATCTTGTTTAATAAGTCCCTGAAACCCATTATGACCTGTTCTTCTTTGTTCATGGCCTGTCCTCCCACCCATTGGTGCAATAACAATATTATATTAAACTTTTGTTTCTGTTGCAACAATGTTGAAGTAATTATTCTAAGAATTGAGCTACATCTGACAAAAAGGGGAGAACATAAATGGCTACTGTAAAAGCCAAAAAAACGCTAAAAAAACTTGCCAAGCAGAAGGGCGTAAGCGAAGAAACCGACGACGGCAGGGTTAACTTAGAATATATTAAAAATCCCCAGGATCAGTTAATCAAATTAGCAATCAAGCAAGCCGGCTGGGCTATTATGTTGATAATCCAGGTGAGAAACTGGAATTATTAGCCGTTGGGAAAAATTACGTCATAGATAAAGAGCGTCACAAGGGCAAGGCGTCAGTTTTACTTCCACAGCTACGTCTATTAAATGGAGTGGTCTAAATTGTCTTTCATTGGAATTCTATTGGTGTGTTGAGGAGGGTTTTGAAAATGAAGAAAGCTTGGTTTTTTGTGGTTTTGCTCACGGTGTTTGTCCTTGTCACTTTACCTAATCTAGGTAAAGCAACCAACGAAAAGGTAACGGTAACCCCGGAACAAAGTCTGCCCACAGTCGAAACAGCCGAAAATCTGCGCAGTATCTTAAAGGAGTCTCAAAGTTCCAGAATGATGGGACAGGGAAGAGTCTATGCCGGTGACGCAATGTTGGGGACAGTCAATAAATCCGCACAAACGACAACATCAGCAGCACCCTCTTCAGCCAATTTTGCTATGGCGGGAAGCTCTGATCATTCAACCACAAATCTGCAAGTGGAGGGTGTCGATGAAGCCGACATTATTAAAAACGATGGTCAATACATCTTTCAAGTAAACAATCAGGAGCTCATTGTTACTCAGGCTTATCCTGCCAATCAGATGAACATAGTCAGCCGTATAGGCTTTAAAAAGGGAGAATTTACGCCACAGGAACTCTATGTGGATAATCATTATCTGGTCCTAATAGGCAATGCTTATTATCCGGAAACTTCCTCTCCGGATACTCCAAAGGTTCAGCCTCAAGTTCAGAATGGTTCCCAAGTTCAAATATATCCTCCAGTATTAACTCGATTTACCTCCAAGGTAATCGTCTATGACCTGGCTGATAAAACCAATCTGAAGAAGCTGCGGGAAATTGAACTGGATGGGGACTATGTGTCATCCCGTAAAATCGGTTCGAACCTTTATTTAATGGCCAACAAGTATTTGGATACTTATCAGATTATGGAACAAGGTGCAGAACCACCACTCCCCACTTATCGTGATACTGCCGGCAGAGGGGATTTTGCAACCATAGGCTATAAAGACATCCATTACTTCCCCCAATCAATCGAAGCCAATTATTTGCTGATAGCTGCTCTTGATCTGGATCAAAGGGATAAAGAAATGCAGGTTGCAGCTTATCTGGGGTCAGGTCAGGCTGTCTATGCTTCTGCCTCCAATCTCTATGTGGCAGTAACCCAATACCAGCAGATCCAGCAGCCGGGCTCGTCATTATCTGAGACGACAGGAGAAGCACAGCCAGCGTCAAATAGCTCTTCCTCTTCCTCTTCCTCTTCCTTTTCCTCTTCCTCCTCGGTTATAACGCCTAAAAAATTAATTCCCAGTCCGTTTAAGCTATCCACCGCTTTCTATAAATTCGGACTGGCTCAAGGCGGAACTACTTATAAAGCTAAAGGTGAAGTACCGGGTACCATTCTTAATCAGTTTGCGATGGACGAAGATAAGGACCGTTTAAGGATTGCTACAACTACCGGTCAGATTTGGCGAACGGATGAGCTTACCTCTAAAAATAACGTCTATATCCTAGATGAAAACCTCCAACTGACAGGTAAGATCGAAGATATTGCGCCCGGTGAGAAAATCTATTCCGTTCGATTTATGGGGGACCGCGGCTATTTGGTAACCTTTAAAAGTGTCGACCCCTTCTTTGTCCTGGACCTTAAAGACCCAACTGCTCCGACGATTTTGGGGGCTTTGAAAATACCGGGCTTCAGTGATTATCTCCAACCCTACGATGAGAATCATATTATTGGCTTCGGCAAAGAGACCATCGAGGTAAGCCAAAACACCGGTCAAGGCATCCTTCCCGGTGAATCTGGGGGATCAACAGCCTTTTACCAAGGTCTTAAGCTTGCCGTCTTTGATGTAACCGACGTTGCTCATCCTGTGGAGATGTTTAAGACAACTATTGGCGACCGCGGAACGGATTCCGAAGTGCTTCGCAACCATAAGGCCTTGCTGTTTGATAAAGAAAGAGGGATTTTATCTCTCCCAGTTACCCTTATGGAAGTTGCCGATCCAGGTGGAATCAATTCAAAAAACGCCTTCCCTGACTATGGTCAATTTACCTATCAAGGGGCTTATGTTTATCATTTTGATCTGGTCAAGGGCTTCACCTTAAGAGGCAAAATAACCCACCTTAAGGATGAGGCCATCTTGAAATCCGGTCAGTATCATCTGAACAGCTCTAGGGCCATAGAGCGGATCATTTTCATTAAAGACACCCTCTATACCCTTTCCCCAGAAATAATTAAAGCCCATGATCTTAATTCACTGCAAGAGAAGAACAGCTTAATTCTAAATAAGTTATAATTCACTTCCATCGGCAAATTCCCGTAACCTATAGTGTCTAGTCGACTTATTTAAAGTGTTTATTCACATAAAATGTAATTCGCATTGTCCTACCAATGCATCATAGTATAATTAACAGAAGTTAAAATTATAGGTCACTAATATCATATTCAAAACTAACTCCTTAGCCGCACCTGCTCCAAGAGTAAAGAATCCGAAGAAAAGATATAGTACCATTATGCCAAGTCTAAGACTTGGTTTTATTTTTTGGGGCCAACAAAAAACACGCACATTAAATATCATTGCATTACAACAATAATATAATAATAATCGATAATTATTTATTGAAAATCGATAAGTAATGTACTACAATTAGCTTAATTAACTTAACAGAACTTAACAAATAATAAGTGAGGTGCTTTAATGAAACGAGAAACACTTTTAAAGGTCGTTGTTCTTCTTATGGGAATTCCGATTCTTGCGTTGGGTAACTTTAGAGGCTATCTGTAAGGCTTTAGAATGTCAACCGGGTGATATTCTCGAATACAGCAAGGACAATTAAATTATTGGAGGAAATTATGGAAAATATCATTTCTGAAAATCTTGAACAGCCAGCCGAGTTGGAAAGGCTTTATCGGCAGGAGCCTGAGAAATTTATTAGAGCCTTTCCCGAAGTATTTAGAAAAAATCAGAATCTAACCATCCTGAAAGTTTGGCATGAAAGGCTAAATTTTGATATGACAAGGGATGAAAGGATGGAACCTGATGCTAAGTGGAAAGACCTTCTGTTAGTTATTGTGATTTCGTTGCTGGCCGGAACAATTGCTAGGTTTTTGTTTCCATCCATTGATAAAGGATTAATTAATCCGACCAATATTGCTTTTTCCGTTTTTCCTTTGCTTTCATTCTATTTTCTGTTAAAGAACCGCCCTTCTAAAAAGCTTATTCTGTCAATTAGCCTATCCTACCTGGCCGCATTGATTTACCTAAACTTTCTACCTGTAAAAGACTCAGACAGTATTATCTTGGCTAATCTGCATTTACCCTTCTTCTTATGGTCGTTAGTTGCAATATCTTTTATGGGAGACTATCGCCTGCAGCCGGGAAAAGTATTGGAATACCTGAAGTACAACGGTGAGCTTTTAATTAGTTCTGGTCTGTTACTCATTTGTGGTGTTGTTTTAACAGCTTTGACCATTGGTTTATTTAAAGCAATTCAAGTCAATATAAAAGATTTTTATATGAACAACATTGTAATATATGGAGTTGCCGCTTCACCCTTTGTAGGCACTTATTTAGCGAAATCCAGGGGCATAACCAAAAATATTGCTCCTTATTTAGCAAAGGTTTTTAGTCCTTTAGTTTTAATAACATTAGGTGTCTATTTAGCTACAATTATCGTAACGCAGAAGAATCCTTATACCGATAGAGAGTTTTTATTAATTTTTAACTTAATGCTGATCTTAGTCTTAGCGATCACGATTTTTTCCGTCGCAGGAAGAGAAACTGGCTCAAAAATAGCTGTCAATGATCGAATAATCTTCGCCTTGTTAACCGTTGCTATAGTGATTGACTGCGTGGCATTATCGGCTATTTTGTTCAGATTAACTTCTTATGGCATAACACCAAACCGGTTGGCCGTTTTGGGTATGAATCTTATTGTGTTTGTCCACTTAATAAGGATTACGGTTAATTATTTCCGATTTCTATTGGGTAAAATTAAAGTGGAGACGATTGAGGCTGCCATTACGCGATATTTGCCTATTTATTCACTTTGGGCGCTTATCGTTACCATTTTCTTTCCGATAATTTTCACTTTCAAGTAAGATTCAAGTTACTGAATTAAAAGTTAGATAGGCAAAAACAATGACAGCAATGTTCTTTAGCAGTACATCTTTTGGTCTTTTCACAGGATTACTTATTAAGCGTTTAGGTCAATTTGAGCAAACAAAAATCC
>NZ_MASS01000059.1 GCF_001707885.1 Desulfosporosinus cupriresistens
AAAAAGTGTACTTATTTCCAAGAGAGCGCCGTGAGCTATGAAATTATGTTTTGATGCTTCTCAATATTACTCATCAAGTCATTTATAAGAATACGTACTTCTACTAGGTCAAACGGTTTAATTATAAAGTGCTTAATCTTACCGTCTTGAACTGCTTCTTTTAAATCTTTAGCATCAAAATAAGCACTCATTATCACAACTATTGTTTCTGGAGCTAAATCTCTTAATTTAGCTAAAACCTGAACACCTCCTAATCCAGGCATCCTCATATCAAGTAGGACAAGTTTAGGCTTTTCCTCTATAACAAATTGTAAAGCTCTTAATCCTTCAGCTGCTTCTTTAACTAAGTACCCTTCTTGAGTTAAAAACTCATACATAAGTCGGCGTATACCATAATTATCATCAACCACTAAAATATGATTATTACTCACTAAACTCCGCCTCCTTATACACCCTATCATTCGATATTTAATCCATCATTATTAATAGGAGGTCCATCAACTCATTAACTATCAGTTCCATATTATCCATTTCTTTTAATATTATGAGTGAATGGTCAATTTTATTATTCATTCTATCCAGTTGTATAAATCCTTTTAGAACAGTCAATTGGTCAATCAAATTATTGCAAATACTTAATATCTGCTCTTTACTCATACTCATCCAACTTTCTATATAAGGGTCCTAAAATCCTGTTTAAAAATTAAAGTAATTATATAGAAATACTTACATTTTATTACCAGATTTAGCATCGTACAAATCTTACACTCTTGATTTGACAAATACAAGAGTGTAATTTGTCGCCAGATTATTTATATAGGCTATTATCACTAAATCATTATCCATATTCATCAATTATTCATTCCCGAAAGAATAGTACTTTAAATATTAAACGACAGTTAGGGAAATGTACGTCAACAATTCTAAAAGCAGTATTACCAGATAATGAGATGCCATACGAAAATGGTGAATAAAAAAAACCCTACTATGCGGGGTTTCCGCCGTCGGGGCTTCTTCATTCAGTGTCAATAGGGATCAAAGTTTAGGACTGGATATGATCGGTAATCAAGCTTAGGAAATTGGAAATAACATGATAAGCCTCTAGATTAGCTGTCCTCTTATTGCTTAAACTGCACGAAAAAGGTCGTACCTGACGATCCCGTAACAATACTGATTTCAGCATTGTGCCTAGCTGCAATGCTGTAACAAGTAGCCAATCCTAAACCCGTGCCGCTCTCTTTGGTAGTGAAAAAGGGTGTCCCAATCTTCTCTAGGTCGTCCGTTTTGATGCCACTCCCCTCGTCTGCTACCGTTAGAACAACATCTTCACCTTCCATAAACGTTCTTATCGTCATCTTTCCGCCACTCGACATTGCTTCCAGTCCGTTCCGGACAAGATTCAAGATAAGCTGACGGACTTCTTTCTCGTCAAGAGACAAAACTACCGTCTTCTTTAAATCAATAGTGATCTCTTTGTCGCTGAGCAATGCGTCCGCCTGAATTAACGGGAACATGTTCTCAATTAGCTTATTCAAACTCAAGGGCTGCAAATCTACCGCCTTGTTTTTAGCCAGACTCAGGAATTCCGTGATAATAGAATTTGCTCTATCAAGCTCTTCAATCATCAGTTGGAAATAGCTATTAAACTTCCCGAACTCTTCTTTATCCCCCAATAACTGAAGGAAACCTCGGACAGTTGTCATTGGATTCCTAACTTCGTGACCAATCCCCGCTGCCATTTGTCCAATAAGGTTCAACCGATCCAAGCGGGCCATTTCCTTTTCAAACATTTTTCGTTCGGAGATATCGCGGTAATAGACAGACAAACCTTCGTTGGACGGATAAACATACACTTCATACGGCAAATCTGTATGGAGACCCGTGATCTCAAAATGTACGGCTTCTTTAGTACTCATAGCTTTTTGATAAAGAGCGTAATATTCGGGGAGCAATTCCGGATAAAGCTCCCAAATATTTTGGCCGATCAACTCTTCTCGGCTCTTAAGCCAGAACTTCTCTGCCTCTTCATTAACGAAGATAAACTGCCACTGGTGATTCAGAGAGAAGAAAGCATCCGTAATGCTTTCAAGAATATTAGTGAGCTTAAGGCTGGTTTCACTAAGCTTTTCATTCGCTTGAAAGAGTTCACGGGTTCGCTCCTGAACGAGCTTTTCAAGAGTTTGGTAGCGATCTTTTCGCTCTTTCTCCAGCTGTATTCGCTCGGTAATATCCCGTACAGACCAGACGAAAATCTGCTGTTCCTCAATGTTGGCCACACCGATCTGAACCTCCACGAGAAACACTGCCCCACTTTTACGCACGGCGGCGGTGTCTAGGATCTTGCTAGTTTTACTCCAAATCGAAGAATCCTTGAGAACAGAAAGAATTTCTCCTAAAAAAAGCTTGGAGACATGCTGTCCCTGCAATTCCTCAGGTCCATAGCCGAACATTTCCGTCACCGCTGGATTGACGTTTAAAATGCATCCTTCTCCGTCTAGCGTAATTACACTATCTGTCGAAGTTTCCCCGATCACACGAGCTAATGCTTCAGCCTTACGCAGATCTGAAGTGGTGCGCTCTAAACTTTCATTCATTGTTTCAAGTTCAATAGCCCGTCGCGTAAGCAATTCATTTTGGCGCCTAATATATATTTCATTAAGATGAATTTTAACAAATGCTTCTATTTTCATTTTTAAAGCTTCTGGGTGGAATGGTTTAGATAAATAATCAATTGCGCCCAGAGAATACCCTTGCAACTTGTTTTCCATGGTCTGGTAAATCGCTGTAATAAAAATAATAGGTGTATCCTGGCTTCTTTTCCTCGCCCTGATGAGCTTGGCAGTTTCAAAGCCGTCCATTCCTGGCATCTGTACGTCCAGTAGAATCACGGCAAAATCATCTTTCAGCAAGCACTTTAAGGCCTCTTCCCCAGAGCTGGCAAAAACTAGTTGATAGTCTGGCGATTTCAGTACTGCTTCTAACGCAAGCAAATTTTCTCGGCGGTCGTCAACAATTAAGATCTTCATTTTCTTTCTCTTTCTTGGCACTCGTCCCTTTATTTTTTCACTTTAAGGACCCTACAACCTTACTTAAATTAGCTACTTCATCTTCTGATAGATTTTCTGTGCCGAATCAAAGGCTTCATAGTAATGAGAGTAATTGTTAAAGGCAATATCTTCTTTACCACCCAACCCCAGGATGCCTGACGTGCACAAACTCTCATAAAACAACCCATGAACACGGTTTTGCAGGACCCTATCAAAATAAATCATCACATTCCTACAGATAATCACGTGGAATTCATTAAACGAATGATCTGTGGCCAAATTGTGCTGGGCGAACACTACATTTTGCATTAAAGACGGCTGAAAAACGGCTTTATCCTTAATAACCTCAAAGAAATCTGCAAAGTTCTTTGTTCCCCCTGATAGTAGGTAGTTGTCCTGGTATACCTCCATTTTATCTAATGGATAAACACCATCCTTTGCCTTTTTTAATAAATTTTCGTTCATATCTGTGGCGTATATCTTGGTTTTGTGATATAGACCTGCCTCGCATAGAATGATTGCCATGGAGTAAACTTCTTCCCCCGTGGAACAGCCTGCATGCCAGATTCGGATAAAAGGCAGTTCTTGGAGAAGCGGGACCACTTTTGTCCTGAAGGATTCAAAAAAAGGGGGGTCCCTAAACATCTCTGATATATGAATCGAGAAATCCGAAAGCAGCCTTTCCATCACACAAGGGTCATGCAGAACCTTTTCCTGCAAGCTTGACACGTTTTTCAACCTTTCGGCCCGGATGCGATACCAGATTCTGCGCCTAATGGATGAAGACACGTAATTTCTAAAATCAAACCCATAGTAACAATAAATCCCCTCTAGAAGCAGACTTATTTCGATCTTTTCTAATTCATCACAGCTTTCCGCTTCTGTGATTGTCCTGTTTTCCTCTAAACTCATCAAAACCATCCTATCTATAAAGCCAGATCTTGATTAGAGAAAATAGCTGATCTAGGTTTACCGGCTTGCTAATATAATCCGATGCACCCGCTTGGATGCATTTTTCCCTGTCATTTTTCATCGCCTTCGCTGTCAAGGCGATTATTGGCAGGTTGGCATACTCAGGAATTTGGCGAATTCTTTGTAATGCTTCGTATCCATCCATCTCAGGCATCATAATATCCATGAGCAGCAAGTCAATCCCAGGGTTTTTTTGTAAAATTTCTATTCCCTCCCTGCCGTTTTCGGCAAACAGAGTCTGCATATTACGATTTTCAAGGGCTGTGGTCAGGGCAAACACGTTCCGCATGTCATCATCCACAACTAGTATTTTCTTGCCTTCTAAGCGCGTGTTCCCGTTCTCTACTCTTAGAGTTTCATCAGCCACCTGTACGACGGTTGAAATGGCTCCGTTAGATTCAGCCACGGGGGAAGTCCACTCCTCCAAAGCTACTGCTGCTTCGCTGCAGGTTATCTCGGAAAAATCGTTTTCAGCGTACTGGCCGGGCAAATATAGGGTAAACTTACTCCCCCTACCTTCGATGCTGTCAATTTCAATAAACCCTCCCAGCAACCTAGCAATTTTCTGACTGATGGTTAGTCCTAAACCTGTGCCCCCGTATTTCCTTGCAGTTGTCCCATTCGCCTGCTGGAAGGCCTCAAAGATCATTTTCTGCTTATCTTTGGGAATTCCAATGCCCGTGTCTGTCACCGAAAAAGCCAAGACACACTCCACATTCATGAATAGGTCATTTTTTGTAACGATGTGATCTTCCGTCCTCCAGACTCGCAGAGTGACACTTCCATGATCCGTAAATTTAAAAGCATTAGATAATAAATTTTTTAAAATTTGCTGTAACCGATATTCGTCTATACAAATGGTCTGAGGCAGACCTTCATCCATTTGAACTATAAAATCCAGTTTCTTTTGGCTTGCCGCGGGAAGAAAGAATCGTTCGACATAGTTCTTGATTGCGGCCAATTCTATAACTGTCGGGTTTATAGATAACTTGCCGGCTTCTACCTTGGAAAGGTCCAAGATGTCATTAATCAGAGTCAACAGTTCATTTCCTGAAGAATAAATAGTTTTTACATACTCCACTTGACTGACCGTTAGGTTATCTTCCTGGTTCTCGGCTAGCGTTTGAGAAAGAATCAGCAAGCTGTTTAGCGGCGTTCTCAACTCGTGCGACATATTGGATAGAAACTCTGTTTTATATTCAGAGCTTTCTTCAAGAGCAGCTTTCATGTTTTCCAGTTCCGTTGCCCTCTTTTCAGAGTATTTATACTGCTCCTCCAGTTTCTCATTAAAGGTTTTAAGCTCCTCCTGCTGGAGTTGAAGTTCCTCAGATTGAGACTGAAGTTCTTCAGTCAAGACCTGTGATTCTTTCAGCAGTGTTCCAATCTTCATGTGAGCTTCTACCCGATTTATGGTAACCCCTATGTCGTTGGAAATCTGTTGCAGAAGCTCCTGCTGGAGAGGGCTAAACGTTCGAAGGGATGCAAGTTCCATGATAGCCACTACCTGTTCCTCAAACGCCACAGGAAGTATGACAATGCTTTTTGGTGATGTCTCGCCTAAACCAGAGGAAACCTTAATATAATCTCCAGGAACCCGGTCCAGCATTATCATCCTGTTTTCCAAAGCGCTCTGCCCCACCAGCCCTTCCCCTGGAAGGAAAGCCCCCTCTGCGCTTTCCTGCGAACTACCCGCATAAGAGGCAAACTTTTTAAAACACTGCTTGTCCCCGTTTCCCTCTCTAATATAAAAAACCGCATAACTTGCTTCGACCATGGGGGGGATTTTAGTGATCAAAAGGTGAGTCAGAGTTTTTAATTCCTGAACTCCCTGACATAAAGCGGTAACGTCGGAACTCCTAGATTTCAACCAGTTTTGTCCCTCTATTTCTTCAATGAATTCTTTCTCTTGAGCGGCATGCACCTCTAAGGACAGTACCATCTCATTAAAGGATGTGGCAATTTCCGCAACCTCATCATGTGAATAGATATCGATGCGCGGCAAATTAATATGCTCCTTAATCAGCGAAACACGATTCATAACATCAGTGACTTTGCGGATATCTCTCGTAACTCTCTGTGTGATCCAGACAGTTATCCCCGCACCAACAAACAAGGTTAATACTAGAGAAATGAATAAGAACTTGAGTGCTTGGTTATAGGCAGAGACGGCTGATTTCTGTACTTCGTCCATGGCCTGACCATCAATGTCCTTTAACTGCTTTATTAACTTTAATATCTGGGCGCGGGTTTCAGCTCCCTCAACTATCGTTTGAATAGCCTCTGTCTTCTTGCCTGCAGAAGCTAAGGTAATGCATTTTTCTTGCATATCGGTATAATCATCGTTTATAGTTTTCAGCTGCCGAAGCACATTTCTGGTGTTTTCTAATTCTGCGATCTTCTCACGTGAATCAAGTGCCGACTCTAGCTCACTCCTGGATGTACGAATTGAATTAATAGTCTGGAAAAAATCATGCTTTTCTAAGTCCAGTGAAACAAGGTCCCTATAAAACCTGCTGATATTGTTGATTTCATCTTGCACGATGTTAGTTAATTTGATTTTTTGATTACGCACCTGTTGGGTCTCTTCAGCGTGCCTGTTTGAGACATCTAAATTATGAATCGATACTCCAAAAAGTACAGTCATTATAGCCAAAATAGTTGCATATCCGAGAAAGAGTTTCGTCTTGAGCCTCATACTACGCTTCCTTTAAATTAAATTTAAATCTAGTCGAAAGAGCTCACAGTGGACCTCGATAAAGATAGCTCTGTCACAATGTAATGATTCAACATTGAAAGTCCAATCCCCTTTGATAAATATGTTGATTAATGTCATAATTCAGAAAACATTGCAACGCCTTAGGCATCGGGCATTCCATATCCCAAATAGGCAATGAAAATGAACATTATCACCATGAACGAAATATAACTTATTGGCAATGCCCATACGGCCAACAGCCCGATTATAAACATTAGGAGCGATAAAAGTGATAAAATATACGTATTTCGTTCTCCGATCTTTTTGGCAATCGGATTTGTACCCGCAACCTCAAAGAAACATACAACGTTAAGCCCAGTCATGAAAATTGTAATAAAGGCCAGGTTATTAACAACATATTTGAATTAATAGATCTTCCAAGTTCACCTAACATCAAGGCAGATTTACTATGATCTGTTTCACACCCGCACTATACGCATATATTAGGCCTTATAAAAATAACAAACGCACGATCTCGTAATCTCGTACGTTTGTTATTAAAAGTTGGTTTAAGATGTTGCTTTAACTAAATCTGTTTTCTCGCTACCACGCATATAGGAAATTACGGCTCCCATAAGACTCATGATAAACGAAATCATAAAAGCAGTTCTTAACCCTGCCACAAACTGAGCTACTGCAATTCCTTGAGATCCTACCTGAGTACCTGAGAAAAGACCTTGTAAAGCTTCCGGTGTTATGCTTGAAGAAATGATCGCCATTGATAGCGCCATACTTATGACACTTCCTGCGTTATTCATCATTGTTCTAACACCGCCTGCTATCCCTCGTCTTTGGGGCGAGACGGCTCCCATGATGGCACTTGTGTTCGGAGAGAAGAACATCCCTGAACCTAGTCCAGAAATAAACATCCAGATTGCCAATTCGGTTATTGATGTGGTCGCTTTAATTTCCATCATTCCGATAAGTCCCAAAGCTGATATCAAGAGTCCAACCGAACTTAACATCCTTGAGCCATAACGGTCGGACAATCTTCCGCTGATCGGGGCCATTATCATCATTGATAAGGCGAAAGGAGTCAAAAGTATGCCAGCCACAACAGGATCAAGACCTTTTATGCCCTGGAAATAGAAAACAAGTAAAAAAGTTACGGCCCCACGGGCTATCCCGTTGAGCAGATTACTAGTGTAAGCAAAAGCAAGTATTCTGTTTTTAAAAAGATTTAAGTCAAGCATTGGGTGCTCTATGCTGCTTTCAATCTTGATAAATGTAATCAAAAAAACAATTGCCAAGGCACACACAAGAGTGGATAGATTTAACCATCCCTTAAACCCTCCTAATGTTAGAGCTACCAATAAGGTAAACATACCAATTGTAAACGATAAGGTTCCTAGCCAATCGAATTTCTGTTTTTGAGGGAGTATCTCCAATTCTTTGAGCCGCCTCCATGCCCATATTGTTCCAAATATCCCAATAGGGAGATTAATGTAGAATATCCATCTCCAGCCAATTAAAACAAAGGCTCCTCCAAGAATTGGACCGATGACGGAACCAACACTGATAATCATTCCGTTGATTCCTAAGGCTTTGCCAAGTTCTCCTTTGGGAAAGGCGTCGGCAACAATAGGAGTACTAATTGCTAAGAGCAATGCCCCTCCTATTGACTGAACAAATCTAAACAAGATAAGCTGCCAGGCCGTTCCAGAAAATCCACATAAAACAGAGCCTATTGTAAATATTATAAACCCACTTACAAAAAGTTTCTTTCGCCCAATCATATCTGCAATCCTACCAATTGAGGGAACTAAAATTGTTATAGCTAACATGTAGATCATTACTGTCCAGATGATAGCATTCATACTTGCATGTAATTCCCTCATAATGTCCGGAAGAGCAATAATTAATGTGCTGCTGCTCAATACCGATAACAGAGCTCCTAAAGAAGTACACGAAAGGGCCACCCATTTGTAGTCAATATTTTTCATTTTCCGTTCTCCTCATCTTCTATTTTAAAATGACACGTGTTTTCTGCCATCCTCTGTAGAATTTGTTCAACCCTAGAACTCTCTTCTTCGGAGAGACCAGAAGTTATAAGGTTTTCCCAATCTTTAGCAGCAGCTTGGATCGCAGGAATGACCTCTAACGCTTTTGGAGTCAAGGAAATCTTATAAGCTCGTTTATCCCTCAAGTCAGGGTTTCTTACGAGATAGCCCTCCTCTTCTAGTTTTTTTATTGCCTTTGCAGTGGTTCCTTTGTCGATCTTTAAATGATTCGATAATTCCTCTTGACTAATTCCACCTTTTCGAAATAATGTCATCAAAAAAACATACTGTCCACTTCCTATATTTAAATATTCTAGCCTCTTGGCAATATAGGATTGTCCGTAACGATAAAGTATAGAAATACAACGCACAATTGAACCCTCATTACTTTTCAAAACCTACTTCATCCTCTCAAGTAAAATAAGCAAAAGCATAAAAAAACAGAATTGCAAATTCAGCCTTAATTTATTTGTGTATGCAACTTGTTTATTATAATTTGTTTTAGTTGCATTGGCAACTATTTTTAACTGCTGTATTTATCTCCGTAATATTACTTTTTCTAAGCAAAAAAAAGTTTTTAAATACTTTTGTTTGTAACTTTTCCTCTTCTCTCTCAAGAGAGAATTCCTATTATATGAACATATTTCACAAGTTAATCTCCCGGAAAAATAAT
The DNA here is from genome assembly GCF_001707885.1 of Desulfosporosinus cupriresistens. GTDB lineage: Bacteria > Bacillota > Desulfitobacteriia > Desulfitobacteriales > Desulfitobacteriaceae > Desulfosporosinus. The sequence continues at coordinate 9,448 of NZ_MASS01000059.1, forward strand.
CCATTTACAAATAGTTAAAGCCCTTTATGTTGATAACATAAAATATTACAATAATAGGTACTTTTGGTTTTAACAGAAATTTGTTAGTTATTGAAATGTCCAGATAATTACTAATTAATAATTTCAACTTCAAATATATAGACCTAACTTGGGATACTTATCTGAAAAGTATATTACGTAACAGAACATTTTCTAACCTTTAAGTCAATCATATTAATAGAGTTGGATCTGTGGAGTATATTTAAGCTGGAAGCGCAAGTCTCAATGGCACCATGAGCAATGTTGTCCGTTTGGTTATAGATATAATAGGAACTTCTCAATAAGGATACATTTACACTTCTCTTTGTAAGACATAATTAAGTGTAAGTGAGCATTCTTCTTTGTTCCTGCTCCTTCCTTGAGATTATGAAAAGTAACACAGTAATAAAGAAATACAAAATCCGCATTATTACGACATATGAACTCAAAACTTGTAGAATTATCCATAACATAAACTGAGTATGAGTATATCGATATGCTATAGACACAGTATTCGCACAATGCTAACCTTTACTTGTGATCATCAATATATACGAGAAGAAAGGAAGTGAACAAGAATGGTAATGGGTTTGATCTCTATTATCGTAATGGTTGCTGTTTTTGGAATTGTTTTTGTTGATTACATGCAGCAAAAACAACATAGAGGAGGACGAGGCCATGTTTAAACTTTTAGTACCTCAGAGCTATCAATAAAAAAAGCAGCCTCTAAAGGCCGCTAAGAAGGTATATCAAAGGTATTATATCACAAATTCGTAATAACGTGGTCCTATAACTTTACCCGCCAGAGCACTATACAAAGAAAAAGGCTGGGCGATGATTACAGGATCATCATCTACTTTGAAGGCCTATGCCCTCACTTCACGTAGAAGCATTTTAACCGACCGACTATGTATTTCGGAAAAAAGCCTCGAAGTAAGCTAATCGTCACCGGAGGTTGATCTCTTGGTTGTTGCGATTTAGATGAAAGGTGGGATTGGTGTGTCTAGCTTCGCAATCAGTAAATATATACCGATACTCGAAACTATTAGAAGCTACAAAAAGGGAAACATTAGAAAAGATATTATTGCTGCCTTGACGGTGACCGTCGTAGGCATACCGCAGTATATGGCTTATGCATTGATCGCGGGCGTTAGCCCGGTTTATGGTCTATATACAGGGATAGTAGCCGCCATTATCGGCTCAGCTTTTGGTTGCTCGAATCAACTGATTACCGGGCCAACCAATGCCATATGTTTACTCACAGCCAGTGCCATGATTCGATATATGGGACTTCCTAATGCCTATCAAATGCTCTTTCTAATGACGTTCCTCGTGGGGGTCTTACAAATAATTTATGGAGTCATTAAACTGGGTAAGGTGATAGATTTCGTGTCCCATACTGTATTGGTAGGTTTTACCGCTGGAGCGGGTGTGTTAATCGCTCTTGGACAAGTAAATACATTACTCGGTATGTCTATCAAAGGTTCATCCGGCATGTCAACCATGGAAAAAATGTATTACATTATAACCCATATAAGCCAAACCAACTACTATTCCCTTGGCCTAGGACTAATGACGATGGTGATAATTGTACTTTGCAAAAAGATCAGTAAAAATCTGCCCGGTGCCTTAATTGGTATCACCGTTCCAATCTTCTTTATCATAATGTTTGCTTTAGATAAGAAGGGTGTCAAACTCACGGGCAATATTCCTTCCGCCTTGCCCCCTTTTCAGATGGTCCAATTCAGTCTTACTTCTTTGAGAGATATGCTCAGCGGAGCCTTTGCAATTTCCATCATCGGACTGGTAGAAGCCATATCGATTTCCAAAGCCATTTCTACTAATACACGCCAAAAAATCGATTCTAATCAGGAGTTTATCGGACAGGGTGTTGCAAATGTAGTGGCTTCTTTCTTTCAGTGTTTTCCTTCATCCGGTTCCTTCTCGCGTTCTGCTATCAACTACATCAACGGAGCAACCAGCAGATTCTCCGGAATCCTGTCAGGTGTGTTTGTTGCCCTCGTCCTTCTCTTCTTTGCCCCCTATGCAAAATACATTCCCAGTCCATGCCTTGCTGGAGTCCTCATCGTTACAGGCTACGGCTTGATCGACAAAAAGGAAATCAAGAAGGTAGTCAAAGCGGGCGTATTATCATCGGACTCCATTGCTATGTGGGTAACAGGTGTTTTAGTCATTGTCCTCCTTAATCTTGATTATGCGATATATGCAGGAATTGCTCTTTCCATTGTCTTATACCTGAAAGATACCAACAAAGCACCGATCAAACTTCTAATCCCATCACAAGGAAAAGATTCTCAAATTATTGAACAAGAAATTGACTCGCTCAAGGAACAGGTGGATGTCTTAATCATCCAATTAGAGGGAAATCTTTACTTTGGCGCGGCAACAGACCTAGGCGACAGACTGGACAATTTAGTCAATAAATCCAAAGTGTTCATTTTAAGAATGAAGTATGTTACGACAATTGATTTAACATCAATCAGTACTTTGAAAGTTTTTATTCGTAATGTTAGGGAAGCTGGTGGAATTCTGATCATCAGCGGTGTAAAATCAGACCTTGACGTAATGCTTAAGAAGTCGAATATTGATTCTGATATCGGCATCGACAATATCTTCATGTCAGAGAATGAGGTTTTCGCTTCTTCCACTAACGCTTTAGAGAGAGCAAGAGCTGCTCTAAAATGTGGAGTTGGCGATACTGCAAAAAAATCTGCGGCGTGTACGATAATCGATTCTGTCTCGACAGCTACAAACACTGGTTCTTTCTAGAATGATATTATTCTTCTGTCCATCCTGCGACCAATAAGCGGTAAACACAGCCAAGTATCACACCTAAAGGTGTGATACTTGGCTGTGTTTAAACGTATTAGATTACCCCATAGAACTGATAAAGCCTGCTCCACCTGCTTTCTTGTTCATATGACCAAAAGCGATTCCTGATTTTTGGGATAATTGACCTATACCAATATCTAGGATAGCACTGGCGATACCTACTGAGGTTAGTACAGCGGTAGTTGAAATGACACTGATTAACACTATCTCCTTAGACCACAAACATACCAATACTCTTTTCTTTTGGATCGTGTACCATATTTATTTAGCGACATACTTATCTTAGGTATATATCGTGATAGATATAAGGTGTAATTCTATAGATCAAGAAGTTCTTTAGATATTTAATGGCGTGTAAACATATTTATTTTGGCAAATATTGATATACTAGAAAGCTTAAAAAAGGAGCAATCTAATGAACATAAGGGGGTGAATATGAATATGTTGAGATCATTTATAAAATTATTCGACAAAGTACAGAAAATTGGAACGATGAAAGATTCAATTACTACAGGGCTTCTTGGAGGTTTGATAGGCACTATTCTTATGGATTTATCTAATATGGTGCTTTATAAGATTAAGAAATCCGAAGTAACCTATGGACATATTGCTGGCCAATTTTTTGTTTCTCCTTTTAGAACTAAGCAAAGAAAAAACTTAATTTTGGGTGAACTATTGCATTTAGCCGTTGGTTCAGTTTCCGGAATTCCATTACTCTATATGCTTAAGAAAACCGGCAAAGACCACTACCTAAGTAAAGGACTTGTAACATCTATGCTAACTTGGGGAATCTTATATTCTGGTGGGCAAAAAGTTGGTTTATTTAAAAGGCTGCGTTTGACCAAGACTCATTATTCTTCAGTCTGTAACAATACTATTTACGGTTTGTCAGCGGCGAAAGCTCTGGTTATGTTGGCAGACCCCACTATATTTGCATCATCTAATAAAATTAATAATGGTGTCTCTATGCAAGCAAAAAACGATGCCACTTCTTCAGATATTGTCGGCGTATGTAATCAGTTCGATCAATCACTGTCCAGTTATGTGGGCTATCATTAGACATCCTAGTATTATTTTTAATGGGAATTATAGCATCTTAGCAAAGCATAAAGCGAACCTAGCTTTATGCTTTGCTAAGATCATATTAAAATAATATTATTCCGACCACCGCAGTAGCAGCTATGAAGGTGAAAGTACCTACTTTGACTTTTTTCTGGTTTAATACATAATATCCAACACCGATTAAAATAATTGCTTTTAACATCATCAAAGATATCAAGGTATTGCCCGATTGATATAAAGGCTTAATACCAATAATATAGGCAGCACTGATGAGTAGACCCAGCACGGCTGGTCTAACTCCTAGCAAAAGAGCATTTACATACTTGTTCGTTTTAAACTGAGCATAGAACTTGGTAATGATAACTGAAGCAATAAAAGAAGGAATACAAAGGGCTATGGTCGCAATCAATGCACCAAGTATGCCTGCTACTTTAAAGCCGATATAGGATGATGAATCTACGGCAAAAGGCCCGGGTACTACCTGTGCAATAGCGATAACTTTGATATAGTCAGCCAATGACACCCAGTTATGGGATACCATTTCCGTCTCGAAAAATGGGATCATTGCATAACCGCCACCAAAACTAACAGCTCCAATTTTCAGAAATACTATAAATAACTCAATTAACTCCATTTTTCTTGCCCTCAACCCTCATAAAATATAGATTTTTGCCAAAGCCAAATCCAGCCATAAGTAAAAGAATAACTACTACGTTAACTTTGGTAAAAAGTAACAGCACAGTTGCCAAGAGGGCCAACACTATGTCAGAGTTGTGTTTGACTGCTGTTTTCCAGGTTTTCTTAACAGAATTTAGAATCAAAGCAGTGACTCCCAACAGTATTCCTGTAAAGGCTTTATGGACTATTACATTGTCTGTGAATCCCCATATAACAAATGTCAGCAGCAGTATTAAAAAAAAGGTCGGTAGGATTGAAGAGAGGGTCGCGGTCATTGCGCCTAGAATGCCTTTTTTTCGATAGCCAATCATGGTCGCCGAATTGACAAAAATAATCCCTGGCAAAGTTTGAGAAATAGCCATGATATCTGTCAATTCATCATTGCCAACCCATTGTTTCAGTTCGACCACCTCTTTTTGCAAGATGGCTATGACGGCATAACCTCCACCAAATGCTAAACATCCAATCTTAAAAAACGTGATAAACATTTCTAGCAATATTTTCATAGTTCCCTCTACCCTTCTCATATTCAGTCGACAATTTAGAATTACACTTATTATCTCTTCTTTAGAAAACTCATACATCCTTTTATGTCTTAATTATAAAACTTTTACTAAGAAATGCAAGAGAATAATGGTATACGGTATACCATTATTCTCTTGCATTTCTTAGCTAATTTCCCTTGTTTTTACTAACAAATTTCTTCAATGGCTATCTAGTTCCCCTTAATCCCCCAAATGTTTCTTCTCGGATATCCTCCATCATACTTTAGTTTACCTAAGCCCTTGAATTTTGTTTCTCTTTTCTTTTGCCAGTAAGTACAACTTCCATCTGTATGTAAGGTACACTTATGGGTTGGTTTATCAACATCAAGCCAAATCATAATAAATTCCTCCTTGTACCTAAGAACCCACACTTCCTATACTGTTCTACAAAAAAGGTAATTAGAATCCCCCACCCACCTCTCGATTACTCCCACGAACAACCCTTGAGGAAACGCGAAGAACATTCAATTATTACGTTAGAATTCGTCGTTAAGAGGACTTTACCCTATCAGCGAAAAATCGAATCTCAATTTACTACAATTGGCTAAACATTATTAGCCTATTAGAACCAAACCATAAATTGCTGCTGCTATTGGTGCCTTATCGATATTAGCTTCATTTGAATCTCGGGGGTTTATAAACCAGCCTGTCGTCTTAGTTAGTTCATGCACATTGACTCCATAAGCTTCAATTGAAGGGCGAGCGTATTGTGGATTCCGACACGGTCCATTGTTGGTCAACATTCGGCAGCTTAATTGTTTGTTGCAGAAAATCTCTTTACAGGAACCTGCGGCAAAAGCTTTTGAATTAGAATAACCCCGCTCAACAGCCGATCTTTCAATATCAGCAACGATTTCATGCAACAATCTCATTATGACAAGACGTTCATCACTCATCAGCCATCCCGTTGGAACATCAATTTTAATGGCTAGTGTATATGTACAACTTTCCATCATTTTTCTAAACCCAGATGGCCCAGAAACATAAGGTGGACAATTTGCTGATAATCCGTAAAATGCACATCTAGGTTCTCGACACATATTAGCCAGATCTTCTTCAACTAAGATGTCACTTGTGGGAATTACCACTACATCAATTATTCCTGCACCTATTTGCAACGCTATCTGAACTAACTCATCTAGACTTAATTTAGTTTTATCAACTTGCGACGCATGGTCATCCATCAGCTTATCTCCTTATCTCCTCTTTACTTATATTAACAGTTCAATAAATAAAGTGTATTAAAAAAAATTCCCTAACCTCTATAAAACCCCAAAAACAATAATCTTCCCTCTTGTTCAAATCATGAGTGGGATTATTGTTTTGTGAAATGTTAAATACTTAGCAAAAACCAAAAAAAATATATGCTATTATTCAATTATCAATTGCGTAAAGTTTATTCAAGAAAAAATTTAGGAGGTATGGTACTATGAGTCAACCAAATAAAGTAGTAGTAGTTTGGGCTAACGGAGATAGAGAGGTTGCTATAAGTATGGCTTTTATGTATACACTTAATTCCAAACTACAGGAATGGTGGGATGAAGTATGTCTCGTAGTTTGGGGGCCTTCAGCTAAACTTTTAGCGGAAGATATAACGTTACATGAACATATCGAAGAAATGAAAAATGCTGGTGTAGAGCTATTGGCCTGTAAAGCATGTACGGATAGTTACGGTGTCTCTGGAGCGTTAGAAAATATGGGGATAACTGTAAAATATATGGGTGTAGGTCTTACCGAATTTTTGAAAGATGAAGCTACAAGAGTCATAACTGTATAATCAATCTGAGTCGGGCATCTTGGGCGCTCTTTCGCATTCCTTTCTTAACTTAGAGTAAAAAGACTCCCTATGATAAATCAAAGTTCCGGATTTATCATAGGGGGGTCTTTTTTGTACTATCAGAAAGTATAAACTTCGTTATATACTGCAAGTAGGGCTAATCCGTGCGAAGACAGTGTCTTCGTCTAAGCATAAGGGCAACTATGGCAGCCGCCTTCGCTAAGACTTGGCGCCAGCCAAGTTTTCTTTACTTACCACCGTAAGCGGGAATTACATTTTTTAAAGTTATTTAGAAGTCGCTTCTTTCCAGTACTTACTTGTAACTGTATCTTCCGAGATCACGGCCGGCTTGGTAAGCAAACCATATTTATGAGCAAGATCCGCAGTCTGCTTAATGGCATCCATATCTATATACCCAATATTGGCAGGATCAAAGTCTTTAGGAACAACAAGCTTGGCAACTTCTTTAGCCATATAAACCTGATGACTCAGGGAGACACTTTGGTCAACATCAAAGACGATTTTTCCGGCTGCTTCCGGATCAGCACAAGCTTCGGCCCAACCTTTGATGGAAGCTTTTAGGAACCGAACGTATAGGTCTTGATTTTTGGCAATCCAATCAGAATTTACGAACAAGCAGTCCTCCAACATTGCAACACCAGCATCATTCATATTGATAACGTGGAGGTCGCTATCTTTAAGTCCCGATTCAAGCAAAAGCCCATATTCATTGTAAGTCATAGCTGAGGCTGCATCGATTTCATTATTTAAAAGCTGATTCATAGTATAATCTTGTTGCACTAGCTTTAAATCAGTATCCTTTTTGAGTCCATTGGCTTCTAGAAGAGCGTAAATTTCATATTCATTACCACCAAACCAGGAACCGACTTTCTTCCCTTTGAGATCCGCTGCACTATTAATTCCTGCAGAGGTCTTCGATACTAGCAACATAGCGCTTTTTTGGAAGATCTGGCCAACTTGGACTAATCCCCACCCTTGAGACTGATACTTCATTAAGCTGGAAACCCAAGTCACACCGATATTTGCTACACCGTTATAGACCTGTTGTTCCGGAATAATATCGCTCCCACCAGGAAGAATCTCCAGGTCAATTCCCTCATCTTTATAATACCCTTTGGCTTTAGCCACATAATAACCCATAAATTGAGATTGTGGCAACCATTTTAGTTGAAGTGTCACCTTGTCAAGTTTACCTGAAGCATTTTTTTCTGCGCCCGAGGTTCCGGCCCCTGGCGTTGAAGCTGCTGAATTTCCTGAGCTACAACCTGTGGCTACCAGTAAAATCAACATGATTACGGCCAATACACTCGTCAATTTGCTTTTCTTCATAATTTCCCCTCCTAAATGTTTTGTTTTTTATTTTTGTGAAGCGTGCCACTTTAGGGCATCGCGTTCTACCAATAAAATAAGGCAGTAGAGAATTACACCAGCGAGAGAAGCTACTACAATATAGGACCAACCCATTGCCATCTCAGCTTTGCGAAGATTATCTTTAATTCCAAATCCTAAACCGGAAGTGGATGCCGCAAAATATTCACTAATAATGGCCGCAATAATCGATGAAGCAATATTAATTTTTGAAGCTGTAAAGATATGAGGTAAAGAATTGGGCAAACGCAATTTTCTAAAGATAGTCCACTTATTTGCTGCTACTGAGTACATTAAATCAATGGAATATGGGTTTAAATCATTTAAGCCACTGTAGGCATTAATAGCCATCGCCGCCATGCAAACGACGGTAACCACAGCAATCTTTTGGGCCATACCCGTTGAAAACCATAAGTTCATGATTGGTGAAAGGGCTACGATCGGTACGGCATTAAGCGCAGTAACCACAATCATGCCGCCATATCCCCACTTGGGAAAAAATGTTGCCATGGCCGCAATCATAAACCCCATAAACGAACCGATGATCATTCCAATCAAGGCCCCGGAAATCGTAACTCCACAATCCTTCAATGCCTTGGGCAAATTAGCCGCTAAAGTTGACGCTATTTCCGTTGGAACCGGCAATTGAAAAGACTTTAAGTCTAGAATCTTATGAAAGACTCCAAATTGCCAAGCCAGAATTAGAGCGATGCCAAATGCCAAGGGCCACAATAGATTTTTCACCTTGTTTTTCATGCCCGTACACCTTCCTTCCTAGGTGTAGTGTTTTGCCATGGTAGACATAACCGCTCAGCAAAGACGACAATGTAAAAGCTGATAATTCCCATAAAAGCACTGGTGAGAACAGAGGCCCAAAAGATATTTGATGAGTTGGAATACAGTGCATAGAGGATCTTAACCCCAATACCACTTTTAGAACCTAACATATCGACTAAAATGGAGGCCGTAACCGCCATGGGGGCAGCAATTTTGAGTCCGGTGAATAAATAAGAGATAGCAAACGGAAACATCAGTTTTTGATATACCTTGAACTTATTGGCGGCTATAGAAAATAGTAAATCTTTCTTGTCCTGTTCCACACTCTTCAAACCGCTCAGCATGTTGACAGAAACTGGGAAGAACGTAATATAGGCAGCAATTACGACTCGTGATACATTCATATCTCTCACGATATTGAAAATAATAGGCGCAAGTCCTAAGACGGGTATCATTTGAGAAACAATCAAATATGGAAAGGCAATTCTTTCCATGGTTTTAGACAAACTCATGAAGACTGCAAGCAGGATTCCCACACTGGTGCCCAGAGCAAAACCAAGCGCTGCTCTGGAAAAAGTCACTGCACCTGCTTCCAATAACATTTTCCAATTTTCCAAGAACGTCATGGCAACTGCATGAGGATAGGGAAGCTTAGTGGCAGCCATCGGATCATGCACCACATATTTCAGAAGAAACGATGCTAATTCCCAAACCACAATAATCCCAATCACCCAAACAATAGCCACAACTCTCCGTTCCTTTTTGCCAATAGCCACACTCACACCCCCTCAAAGCTCCTTCTTATCTTGGTTACATACTCGTAGAACTCTGAAGTTTCCCGAATTGAGTTTTCACGCGGTCGAGGTAAATCAATATCGACAATGGCGGAAATTCTACCCGGATGCGGTGATAAGACCACAACCCGATCCGATAAGAAAACAGATTCAGGAATATTATGCGTTACAAAGATGACTGTTTTCTTGGTCTTACTCCAGATACTCAGTAAATCTTCATTTAGTTTCTCGCGAGTAAACTCATCCAGCGCCGAAAACGGTTCATCCATCAACAAGAATTCTGGATTTAAGGCTAAAGCCCTTGCAATACCAACTCTCTGCTGCATACCCCCACTTAGCTCAAAAGGATATTTATAGCCAAAATCCTGTAATCCTACCAGTTCTAACATCCGAGTAATCCGTGTTGTTCTCTCTTTCTTCGGAATCCCCATGATCTCCATAGGCATACAGATATTCCTTCGAACCGTTCTCCAATCATAAAGAACCGGACTTTGGAACACAATCCCATATTTTTGCTGCATTCTTATGTCTCTTGGCGATTGACCACGTATGGATACACTGCCCAAGGTAGGTTGAAGTAGATCGGCAATAATCCGAAGCAAGGTAGTTTTCCCGCAACCAGAAGGCCCCAGTAAGGAGATAAATTCTCCTTCCTGAATGTCAAAATTCACATCAGTCAAAGCGAGGATATCCTCACCATTATTAACAGGATAGACCATACTTACATTTTTTATCTGAATTTCAGCTGCATTCATCAATCTGACCTCCTTTAAAGGCTTGTGCCAATTCATTTGGCATAGTAAAAGCCCTAGTTGCTTTTATCATGTTTACAAGTTAGTTTTAATAAATGAAAAAAGGGGTCAAAATTTTATCCCTAAAAGGTCGATAAAATCTTATCCCCTGCGCCGTTGCAGTTATTATCATTGTTTCTTTTACTTAAACCTCTACACGTTTACCGGGAGAAATTGCTCGAACGGGGCATACAACCGTACAAAGCTGACAACCAACACACATTTTAGGGTTTAATACTGGCCTACCAGTTGCTCTATCCATTGCCAAGGCTTGATGACCACCGTCCAAACACGACAGATAGCATCGACCACAGCCGAGACAAAGACTACGATCGAACTTCGGATAAGAGATGGAATGACGGTTTAACTCATCGGCTGGTACCAAGTTCGGCAAAGCCATACCCACCATTTCCTGTACCGACGAAAACCCCTTTTCTCCCAAATAGGAGGAAAGACCAGCATATAAATCATCGATAATTCTGTACCCATACTGCATCACCGAAGTTGTTACCTGAAGATTAGCGCATCCCATGGCGATAAATTCAGCAGCATCACGCCAGGTCTCGATTCCCCCCATGCCGCTAATGGGCGTGTCTTTCAAATCTGGATGCTTCTTCAAGTCATGGATGAAGCGCAAAGCAATGGGTTTTACAGTTTTACCGGAATATCCACCCACACAAGATTTGCCATCAACCCGAGGTTCGGAACTAAAATCATCTAAATGGATATTCATGATGCTCTTAATGGTATTAATGGCTGCGATTCCAGTAGCACCGTTCTTCATTGCCGCCAAGGCAGGTATCTCCATATTTCCTAGATTGGGTGTCATCTTCGCCAAAACAGGCAAGTGAGTTCCCTTTCTTGTGGCGTCTGTATAGAGAGCAACTAAGTCTGGATTTTGTCCAACATCGGAACCTAATCCTTCTCCGGTCATATGCGGACAGGAAAAATTACATTCAATTATGTCAACACCCACTTCTGTCACTTGGCGGGCCAAAAACGTCCACTCTGCTTCGTTCTGGCCTAAAATAGAGGCAATGAGGATTTTTTGGGGGAAGTCCTGCTTAAGGCGTCGTAAATAATCTAAATTCTCTTCTAAGGTGTGGTCCGATATTTGCTCGATATTTTTGAAACCAATAAACGAGTTTCCTTCTTTACGAATGGTTGAGAACCTTGGAGATACTTCTTGAGGAACAAAGGTTCCAATGGTTTTAAACGCCGCACCTGCCCATCCCATAGCGAAAGCCCTGGCCACCATATCATAATTACTCGCAACAACAGAAGAGGACAAAAAGAATGGATTCTCACAAGGTAAACCACAAAATTCAATCCTTAAATCAATCTTAGAGGACTTACAATTCCCTTTTTGCTTATGCCGATTTCCCACAAAGTCCATAAGCTGTGGAATTCTCACCGGACGATCAATCTGACCTTTTAAACACGCTTCGCTGCAACTCTTTTCCTTACACCCCTTACATACTTCACCGTCTCCGCCAGTCTCTGCCGCGCCGCTGATATTTTCAAAACGCAGCGAGCGAATTACCTTGGCTGGATCCAATCCATGAGGACATCTTGTTGTACAGGGGGCGGTATCACAAAGCATACAGCCATCTGATTCGTTTTTGGCTGAAAATTCATTGAGTGCTTTTACCTGCAAACGATATCCTCCTCACTTTCTTCTACTTACTTCCAACCCGTTTTACGAACTTACCCCAGCCCGGTTCACCCACAAAGTCTCCGTCTTGATAGACCAGTTTACCTCGTGAAAAGGTCATCACTGGATAACCATGCAACTGTTTACCTTCCCAGATAGTATGATCATAATCCGAATGCATAGTAGCCACCGTAACCGTAAAATCTTTTTCCGGGTCGTAAATGACAATATCAGCATCTTTACCGACGGTCAGGGAGCCCTTTTGTTCACAACCAAAGATTTTAGCTGGATTGGCTGAACATAACTCCACTACTTTGTTAAAGGAGAGCTTACCAGCATTCGCTGCCGCCAACATATAAGGATACATATTTTCTATCCCCGCGCAGCCATTGGGAATCTTGGTGAAATCATCCTTCCCCCAGTCTTTTTCATAACTCTGGAACGGACAATGATCTGTGGCAATGGTATCAATTCCGCCTGTCTTGATCGCTTTCCACAAAGCATCCTGACTTTCCTGACCTTTCATAGGCGGGGAGCAGACAAAATTCCGACCATCTTCACGTTTGTAGACTTCGCTAGTAAATTCCAGATATTGCGGGCAAGTTTCTACATAGACTTCGTGACCTTCCTTTTTGGCCTCAATCGCTGCTTCCAATCCTTCTTTATCCGCCATATGCACAACGTAAAGCGGTGCCTCAAGATTTTTGGCCCAGTGGATCGCTCTCTTATCCCCTTCTGCCTCCACGTATTCCGGGCGGCTCAGATAATGGTACCAAGGGGAGGTTTTTCCCTCTTTCTTGAATTGCTCAATGTTTATATCGATCAAATCCGGGTTTTCAGCATGAACGTTAACAAGGGCACCAATTTCTTTAGCTCGCAAAAGCAATCGGGCAAAGGTAGCATCATCAACCATCATACCTTCCTTCTTGTAAACAAAAAAACATTTGAAACTGGTGATGCCTTCCTCCACGGCTTTTTCCATTTCAGCCAGTATTTCGCCGTTATTCAAATCCGTAATGCAGCAATGGAAGGCATAATCGACGCAGGCCTCAGATTTACAGATGTTTTTTTTCTCATTAATCAAACTAAGAATAGACATCCCTTTTCTCTGAACAGGATAGTCGAAAACGGTGGTTACTCCACCGCAGGCAGCAGCTCTTGTTCCTGACAGATAGCTATCTGCCGATACCGTCCCACCAAAGGGCATGGCCAAATGGGTATGCACATCAAGAGCACCCGGCAAAACCAATTTAGCTTTCGCATCAACCACGGTCGCGCCATCTTCTGGGAAGCCTTTGCCAATGGCTGCTATTTTACCGTCTATTACGGCGATATCTGCCTGATAAGTTTCTGTAGGAGAAATAATTGTCCCATTTTTAATAATCAAATCCATGTTCTCCATGTTCTTATAACCTCCTAACAAGATTATCGGATCATCATCTGCGCCCCATCGCCGCTCGCCTGTGGCCACTCTTCTACTACCCTACACCTGCTACCATTCAACCTTAGCAAACGCTTCCTTCCCCTGCACTGCTGCATTGATATAAATCGCAGCATTACCGACTAAGGCTGTTTTCATAAAGTCAGTTCGGCATTTATCATAAGGAGTATGCGCATATTGCTCTTGCATGGGAGAATATCCAATGGTAGGTTTTCTGTCGATGCCACAGGTTTTACTGGCGTCGGTCCCAAAATCCCAGTATCCATAGTTTACTGTCTGTCCTGCCGATTCCAGCGCTGCCGTAGCCGCTCGCACGAACCCATGGTCTTTACTAATCTTCCAGGGATTCATGTCTTTGGCTGCTTCATAGGATAAGCCTGTATAAGATGTTTCGACCGCACTTTTAACAACAACGTCTGCTTTGAATTCAGGATCTTTAGTGGCCAAATCATCGATAATCTCCTGAATCTGAGCCATAGCTGAGGCTGCCGTTTCTCCAGGCAGGGTACGACGGTCAAGAGAAAGCATGCATCTGTCGGGAACAATAGACAGTGCCCCCGGAGAACATTCAATAATGTTCAAGGATACTGAAGCCTGTCCTAAATCCGAATCTGTCGGGAGCGACGGATATAACTTGTCTTTGATTCCGGTAATTAAGGGTATCGCTTTATAGATTGCATTGATTCCCAACCAGGGCGCACTTCCATGAGAGGTTCTGCCATACACTGTAATCAGCATCTCAACACGGCCTCTGTGACCGCAATAAACCTTTAAGGATGTTGCTTCTGAAGACACCATGGCATCATAGCTCAATCCTTTTTCAGGTAACGTCTTATCCACCAAATGAAGCATACCCACCATCTCCGCAGGTTCTTCTTGCACAACACCGGTAAACATAAAGGTTCCTTTAATTGGATAACCTTTCTCCCGGAGTTTGACCAGAAGTCCTCCAGTATAAATCTGAACGGCTTCACCACATTTAACATCCGACGCCCCACGGCCATGAATACACTCTGCTTCATCCGGTTGTTTATTTTGATTATCTACTTGACAAACATCGATTTGACCGCCGTATGGATCATAACCTTGCCAATTGGTAATGTCCCCAGGACTTACGTGGTCCATATGAGAGTTATACATAATTATAGGTCCCGGCTCTGTTCCTTTGACAAGTCCAACAACATTGCCGTGGGTATCGCGGAATACTTCATCGTAACCCAGCTTCTCCATTTCAGCTAAATCCAGATTGGCTAACTTTCCTTCGGTGCCACTGATGCTAGGGGTTTGCACCAGCTTCTGTCCAAAGGCCACCATATTAGGATAAAGTTCATCTGTAATTTCCTTTATAGCTGAAATCATTGATTCATCCAAAACACTCATTAGACTTTCGCTGCCTTTCCCAAAATTATTAATATTGCGATCCTTTTATTCACTCTCTGATAAAACAAAGTCGTTCTTATCCAGTTCCGTCAACTCCCTGAAAATTGCTACATTCCCCGCTAATGCCTTGATCATGTAGTCTATCCTGACTTTGTCAATGGGCCTGTGACAATAAAATTCCTGCATGGGGGAATAGCCGACGGCTGGTTTTTTCTCCCTGCCACAGATCACTGAAAGGTCTGTACCAAAATCCCAATACCCATATTTTACAGCTTGTCCTATAGCCGATAAACCCGCTGCAGCTGCTTGGGTAAAAGGATGCTCCGGACTGATCTTCCAAGCTTCCTTAACATTAGGGACGGCGACAGTCAAGCCGGTGTAGGTGGTCCTAGGTACGGTTGCAATCTCCACTGTGGCCTTAAAATCAGGATCTGCTCCGGCCAATTCATCAATGATGTTCTGAATTTCTGCCACACAGCCCGTGTAGGTTTCGCCGGGAACGAATCTTCGATCATACGTAATCTGACACCGATCCGGAACGATGCACATCGCGCCTGGGGTACAGTTGATAATCGTCAGTGCAATACTGGAGTTACCAAGTTGTTCATCCGTTCCACGATTAGCAGCCACAACCTCTTCAACTTTATCAATAAATTTTGTCGCTTTATTAACGGCATTGATTCCCAACCAGGGTGCACTTCCATGAGAGGTTACACCGGATAAGGTAACTTTTAACTCGACTCTGCCCCGGTGTCCTAAATATAGTTTCAAAGAGGTTGCCTCACAGGATACAACACCATCATAAGTAAGGCCTTCCTCCGGAAAGGTGTCTTCAAGTAGCTTGATCATCCCGAGCTGTTCGGCTGGCTCTTCCAGGACCACGCCTGTAAAGATGTAGCGTCCTTTAATCGGATAACCCATTTTCCTAAGTTCAAGAATGATTTTTCCTGAGTAGATCTGACATGCCCCGCCTGCTTTCACATCTGCAGCGGCTCGACCATGAATAACT
This sequence comes from Desulfosporosinus cupriresistens, assembly GCF_001707885.1. Lineage (GTDB taxonomy): Bacteria > Bacillota > Desulfitobacteriia > Desulfitobacteriales > Desulfitobacteriaceae > Desulfosporosinus. The sequence goes on from NZ_MASS01000059.1 coordinate 25,616, forward strand.
TCAACGAACTCATAACCATCTCTATCTTGATTTTCCATTTCATTCACATCAATGACAGCCCCGTAAGGGTCATAGCCCCCCCATTCGCTGTAATCACCAGTATCGACATGATCCAAGTGGGCATTGTACATAATGGCTGGTCCCGGTAATGTCCCTTCGATGATACCAACAACATTTCCCCAGCGATCACGCAAATAACGATCATAACCTAGTTTTTCCATTTCCGCCAAATAAAGATCCGCGACCCCTTTTTCATCCCCAGAAAGAGCCGGTATACGGATGAGTCTCTGACAAAAATCCACAACAGCGGGTTTCAATTCTTCCGCTAATTTATTGATTGTCATTTGAATAGTTTCCATCATGCTGCTTCCTCCTGGTTTGGAATTAAGTTATTTTACAAATGACAGTGCATACATGGTTCTTAAATCTTCTTCTGTCGGTTTGACCACTGAATTGGTAATGTTTTTGGTTTGGATGGCCATCTTACTGTATCGCTTGATTTCTTCGGAACTAATTTCTTCTTTATCACCTAAAAGTTTGTTCATAAGTTCTCCGAACTGCTCCGCTTCGGAAAAATTCATCGCTACCAAGATTTTCTCAGCCAAATCCGGCTGAACTTTTTCCACAAGCTTTAAGTATTCTCCCAAAAGAAGCCCGTTGGCTCGGCCATGGTCAATATTCTTGAAGTACGTTAGGGAATATCCCATCGCGTGCACAACCGTGGTACCAGTTTGGGCAATAACCATTCCTGCCATCAAAGAGGCCTGTAATAATTGCTCCCTTTGCTTTAAATTCAAAACAACTTCAGATCCTACTAGTAAAGCTTGCAACATGTCGGGCACACAGTTCATGATCATCCGGATGCTGGCGACTGCTAAAGCATCGGAAACATTGGAAGCCCTTACGGATAACATTCCTTCAACGGCAT
>NZ_MASS01000060.1 GCF_001707885.1 Desulfosporosinus cupriresistens
GGCTCGCATCCATGCAAATTTAAAATCATTTGCCGTTAGCGGATCACCATTGCTAAATCTGGAGTCACGCAAATGGAACGTATAAGTCAGACCATCAGCTGATACATCAATTTTCTCCGCAATAGCTGGCTGCGGAACGTTGTTCACATCTAAACGTGTCAGACCCTCAAACATAGCCATTTCCATAATCACTTCAGAAGTATTATTGGACATTTGAGGGTCCAATGTTTTGGGTTCGGGTCCCGGGTTATAACTAGTTTTCATTTTTCTGAAGCTGCAGCCTGGTGCCGTAATGCATATCATCAGAGCAACTACTAGTATTAGCGCTCCCAATTTATTCTTCCTAAACATGTGATTATTCCTTCCTTTCTAAGTACCCACACGCTTTTTAAACGCATTATTGGTAAACATATAACAAAGTTAAAAGCATTATTCAGACCTTATGTGGCTCTATAATCATTCCATAGAGATTGAAAAGGCAAAGTAGAAGCTTCATTGTAACAACTTGTCTTGGAAAACAAAAACAGACAAAAACACCTTACCTTGTTTATTTATAAGGTGTTTCGTCTGTTTTCTAAGTAATAATTGTTTTGAATAAAGTGCACCCTCTATCTCATCCAAAGTTATCTTTCAGTCGTTTGTTTTGAGGGATTTAAAAATATATATTATTTATAAATTGCTAAAAGATCACAGCAAACAATTCAAATGAAAACCTCCAGGTTATTACGATTTTACAGATTCGATTATTTTAATAAAAGAGATATGGTACAGCAGATTTGCTTTGACTGACTTAATTTGACCTAGATTAACTTGATGACTTAGATTACTTAGATTTAGATTTACTTAGATTAACTCACTTTACTCATCACTCTCAATTTGTCGGCTAGAAGTGCAATAAATTCTGAATTTGTGGGTTTTTGTCGTTCAATATTCATTGAATATCCAAAAATACGTTTTAACGTATCTGTATGTCCACGTTCCCAAGCTAACTCTATAGCGTGACGAATTCCACGTTCTACCCTACTAGGTGCAGTATCAAACTTTTTGGCAATACCCGGATATAATTCCTTGGTTACAGCTCCTAACAACGAAACATCCTCTACGACCATCAAAATTGCATCACGAATGTATTGATACCCTTTAACATGGGCTGGAATACCAATTTGATGCATCATCGTGGTTACTTCAACGTTCAGATTAAGTCCGTTTCCCGCCGTTGACACGATGGGAGAACTTGAAGAAGAAAACTGTTCGGGTGCCGCCGTAGGCATATCCTGCGTTAAAGTACGGATACGTTTACTGAGAATATCAAGATCGAATGGTTTTAAAATAAAGTAATCAACTCCAAGCATCATCGCTTGGTGAGTGAGAGATTCCTGTCCGAAAGCCGTTAACATAATAATTTTCGGTCGAGTCATTGTTGTACGATTATTAATTCGTTCCAATACGCCTAAACCATCCAAATTTGGCATCACTAGATCAAGAATAATCAAGTCCGGTTCCTGAGTTTGAATGAGTTCCCAAGCTTCTAAACCATTATTAGCGACTCCAACAATAATTAAGTCTTCTTGTTCTTGGAGATAGTTCTGTAGCATTTGACATAAATTACGATTATCGTCCGCGACAATTATTTTTATTTTCTTACCCATTGTACCATCATCCCGCCTTAACTGTATTCCGGTTCACCTAATTGCCTTTATCAGCGTTTGTTTCACTCCGGTGCCCTTATTATACGTTAGGCTGGATGTCGAAATCGTAAATAATAAGGCAACTATGTTAAGCCGTTAATTTAACGAGAAAGGCTTATCGGTAAAGGGTTTATGGATATTATTGGAATTTTCTATTTACCGCAAAATCTACTACAATTTTCCATAAGCGATTCTTACACTATTAAATAAACGAATTGTCGTGAACAATATCGAGTTTAAGCAAAACATATCCTCCTGAGAAAAAATAACGTGTTATTGAAGCAGGTAAAGTCTATTCGTTGCATACAACACCCACAAAATTGTGCTTTTTTACTGCATTGCTCACGGATCGTCTGATCTTAAACCAAATCTATTTCGAAAATAGTAAATGTTTTATGAATAGTTGACTTTAACAAGGAGAGAATATAGCTAGTTAATTAAAGGAGGGTACAATATGATTGCTGCAGTTGACAAAGATACTTGTATTGGGTGCGGAGCTTGCCCAGAATTCTGTCCCGAGGTCTTCAAGATGGAGGATGACGGATTAGCCGTAGCGTATACTAGCCCGGTACCAAGTGAGGTCGAGTCAGCCGCTAAAGAAGCCGCTGATGGCTGCCCAACAGACGCAATTCATGTTAACTAGTTAAGAAATGAACGTCAAACCTTAAAAAGACAGTAAAAGCGGATGATACCATCCGCTTTTACTGTCTTAATGCATAGCTTTTTCTGCAACTTCATGAAGTCCATCTAGGCCAATTCGATCAATGAGACGCCCAAGCCGTTCTTGAGGTTTTGCATTTTCCTTATAGTAGGAAATAACCGCGTCCACCACTGGCAGAATTTGCTCTTTCTGAAGATTTTCCAAAAGTACATCTGCTTTCCTCGGCTTAACGCCACCATTTCCTCCTACATAAAGGTGATAGCCCTTGCTCGTCCCCATCAGACCTAAGTCCACAGAAGCTGCGTCTGTACATTTATTTGGACAACCTGCTACCCCCATTTTAAATTTTGAGGGCAATACCATCCCATGATAATGTTTATCAATTTCTATCCCTAAAGCTAGTGTTTCTTGTAATCCTCGCTTACAGAATGTCTCACCTGGACAAACCTTCACACTCCGCACACATAAGCCAACGGCATGCCCAGGATCCATCCCCAGATCTTCCCAAACCTTCGGGACATCTTCAGGGAGTAACCCGACGATGGCAATTCGCTGGGCAGATGTCACTTTAAGCGCTTGAGCATGGTATTTTTCTGCTACATCTGCAATCTTACGTAAAATTTCAGGAGTTACCACCCCCGCTGGTATATGTGGCGCAATCGAATAAGTCTTTTTATCCATTTGCAAAATAGACCCTGCTGGCTGAGCCTTTGCAGCGGCCTCAGCAGATATCTCCCCTTGTTCAACAGAGTTTACTTTTTCTAACAACACATTCGGATCAAGATTATGCATTTGTGCTGCATTGGCCAAAGTTTCATTGACTGAAAACGCACATCCTAGACAATGTAATCCGAGTTCTTGCATAGCTTCTGCAGTCTTTGGATTTGAAGTCATAATATCCTTCAATTTCATATCCAATGTAAAACGCATAGTTATCTCCTAACCATGAATGAGCATTGGTAAACAATGCATACATACATGTTTTTCTTCACCTTGGTGGACATAGGTTATTACGGGGGTTAATTCACTAGTCGTTCCACAGTTAGCACACTCCAATTCAGGAGCCTCTTTTTTTACGTTTGCCATCAAAATAACCTCCTTCTTGTTCATCAGTCTATCATGGTACTCTCTGATAGAATGTGACGTAAGCCACACTTTCACGTGTATTTTGGCACTCCTTGTTGCGAAAAAATGGTATCAGCCCACAGTTTAAGCAATTTGTCTAGAAAATATACAGTAGTACAAAGTAAATAGAACTGGCTCGAGATGTTCGAAAAAATGAAAAAACAATCCGAGATATAACTCTCGAATTGCTTTTATTACTCTCAATGCTCAATTTAACGTTTCTATCAACTCGGCCATTTGCAGAACAGTTTTGACGTTAGGCTTTAAAGATTATTTATCCGCTTAATTCGTTCAATTCGCCAACCCTTTTTCGCTTGCTTTAGATTCATTGAAAATGTTACATTTTGAACTTCTTGAACAGGCGATGTCCAATAAACACGTACTACTACCGTTTGTGAAGATAACGAATCCTGGTCTGAATTCATAAACTCCACTTTTCGTAAGGTTAATAACGGATCTTTATTCAACAAAGTTTGCCAAGCAATAAATTCATTTTCATCCAAAGAACCCGCCGGTAAACTGAGTAAGTCGCGGGCGAGTTCTGTTTGCCGAAGATCCATAAGCGACCAAAACTGTTGAATAGTCGAACGTGGAGAGTTTCTGTAATGAGAATCCGCCAATGCTGATATCACTGTTTGGGGCGTTTTAAAGGTGATTATTGTGATTAGACAGAAGACTGATAACCCTAGTAACCATACATAACGACTGTGACGCATAATTTCCCTCCTTGCTTGTCTCTACTATACATTGTAGGAGGGAAAAGTCCTTTTCATTCCACTTTAGCCAAAAACTTTTCTTAATACATTAAGTACAAACTCTGGTAAACGAACGTAATAAATTCGCATAAACTCATTCCTCCTTTTCATCCGTTTCATCCGTTTGAAATCTCCCACTCAGAGGTAATGTATGCAGGTACAATTACGAATGCCCTTTTAGATCACCTGGTAATTCTTTACTGCCTCTTCAAGCTGAACAACGAGAAGACGTTCCTCCTCTGAATTCGCCGTAAAATAGAGGCGGCCAATGATTCCCGTAATAACTTTAAGAACATCTTCCAAAACCAATGACTCTTTCATCGCTAATTGAGCACTCGTTTCAATTAAGGCAATTCCAAATTGATGCCCTACCCCTTCCTTCGCCATTCGGGTGCAGCTTTTTCCTAACAATCGCATAACTAAAGAGGCTTCCTGAACATCCAGTTGGCGAACCACATCAATCGTTGTAGTTAATCCTTGAACCATGCGTAATCCTACACTATTCCAACTAACTTGTTGACTATCCATTAACTGCTTCCTCCTTAGAGATCACTTCCGTGCCATATTATATGCTTCATCCGGGGAAGGGTGAAAAAAACTAGCAGGGAAAGTAAATTACCAGTACCTTCCCTGCTAGTTTGAAGTTTGTATATATCACTTAGTGCACATTTCCCTGCTCCAAGCGCGACATCTAATAAGCATAATACAATTCACGAAAGCGACCAGACACAAGACTGTGCACATGGAATGTGCCGTCTCTCATGCAAATAAGCCGATAATACAAATCGAGAACCGTCCTTGCCCCGTTCTACACATCTCCAAAGCAAGACTAAACCTCCCAAGCTCGGGACGCAGTGTGACACGAGCGCGCCGTCTCTACGTAAGCAGAAAAGCAAACTTCCGTGTATGCGACCCCAGATACGGGGCAGTGCACAAGGATGTGCACTGCCGCCAATGCGCCAAGGACGGTGCTTTTGGCACGATAGTCTCCAGTGGAGATTATCGCCGTAGGCGGTTCTTTAAAAGAATACTATCGCCGAAGGATGAACCCCGCTCCCCATTTAGGAGCTTACACGGTTAGTTTGCTCTGCGTCGTAGGCACTAAGCGCTGTGTCACACAAGTCCCCCTACTTACTCAACTTTGGCACTTTAAAAGTAGACACCATTAAAAACGCCAAAATCACCATGCTAGCAGGATAAATATACCAAGGCATCATATTTCGCAAAAACATTAATAAAGCCATAAAGCCACCTGCAAAAGTAATAGGCACACCTACAAAATAGGATGTAATATTGAGCATATTAAAACGTGCTAAACGAACGGCTCCACATAAGGCAAAAATTATAGCAATGCCTAAACCTATATACCTTACATACGATAAGTGGTGAGGCTGTAAAATTGCCTGATAAGTAAGAATTGCTGGTGCAACCCCAAATGAAACTAAATCACTCAAAGAATCGAGCTCTTTTCCAAAATCTGAGCTCACAGAAAGCCGACGAGCCACCTTTCCGTCCAAGCTGTCCATGAGAACAGAAAGTAAAATCATTGCAGCTGCTAATGTAAAATTGCCTTCCAAGACCCAGATCAAGGCTAGAAAACCAAAAAGCAAATTAGCCAAAGTAAAGATGCTCGGAATCATGCGAGCAGGAATTGGATTACCCCTCAATCGACACTCACTCTCCCTATTACGCTTACTCCTCCACGCACCCTATCCCCGGGACTAACCATAATTGCTACATTTGTCGGAACAAAAATTTCAGTACACGAACCAAACTTTATTAAACCAAACCTCTCCCCTTTGGCTACGATGTCCCCAATATTCACCCAGCACACGATCCGTCGAGCAATAAATCCGGTTACTTGAGTTACTAAAACTTGCAATTGTTTATTTTGGATCCCTACATAGTTCTTCTCATTCAGCTCTGAAGCGTGACTTTTAAAGGCAGGGATCATCTGTCCCGGTCGATAGGCACGAAATACAACTTTACCGACCAACGGGCTTCGATTAACATGGACATTAAAAACACTTAAAAAGATACGGACACGTATGCTTTCACCGTTAAGAAACTGATCTTCAAAGACCCTTTCCACATCCATGATAACGCCGTCAGCCGGGGAAACTAACGTTAATTCATCAGTTGGAATATCCCTTTCAGGATTGCGAAAGAAAAATGCAACAAACAAGAACACGATACCCGGTAAAATAACAAGCCACGGCCAAGCCCAATAGGCTAAAACCGCTAGAACTGCCAATATCGCCAAATATATCCAACCATCACGAGAAATGGGATATTGTTTCACCTAGAAAATAACCTCCTCCCTTGATTTTCTTTAGTTTATCATTTTTATGATGATTATAAAAGCTCTTAGTCTAATTCACTTGTATTCCACTCCTCGATTCTACGAAGAACAAGCTCATTTTCTCCACGGACATGCGTTCGAATCGGTAAAGAACTTAGAAAGAACTTACCATAATACTTATCAATCACTCGGTCGTCAAGCAAAATGACAACCCCTCTATCCCCCTTGGAACGAATAAGACGGCCAAACCCTTGTTTAAAACGGATTACAGCTTCAGGTAACAAGAGTTCTTGAAAGGGATCACGTCCTTGTGATTTTAGGAATTCCGAACGGGCCTCAACCAAAGGTAACGTAGGTGGCCAGAAAGGAAGTTTAACTAAGATGACACAAGATAATGTATCACCTGGTATATCAATTCCCTCCCAAAAACTATTAGCACCTAACAGCACACTCCTTGGATTTCTCTTAAAGGCTTCAAGCAAGGTACTACGTTCCCCATGGATTCCTTGGGCGAGTGTTTCAATACCCGCTCGTGCCAACCTTGGATACAATGCAGCATAGGTTTCTCTTAATAATTTATGAGCAGTAAAAAGAACTAGAGTCCGACCATTCATGCGCTCTGCTACTTCAAAAATAAATTTTGTGAGATCCATTGCCTTCTGTTCGTCAGAATTTTGGTGGTTCATGCCCTTTTTTACCACAAAGAGTCGCATCTGCCGTTCATAGTCAAAAGGTGAATCAACCTGTTCTGTAATTGTTGTCCTCGGTAATCCAATATCTCGTAGAAAATGGACAAACGAATCAGATATACTCAACGTGGCCGAGGTTAAAATTACAGCATCAAGGCGAGAAAATATTTTTTCTTTAAGAATATCGCTAACTTCAATTGGGGAAGTTTTTAAATAGAGACTCGAATTTTGTTCGAGCCAAGTCACTTGCTTCGGATTATCTACGTCTATTGCTTGTATCAGGGTATCCATAAGGACTTGCAACTCTCTTTGATGGCTGGTTAGAACGTATTTTAACTCTTCAACCTCATCAGCGTCTTCTCCACTCAAAGCGTTTTTTAAACTTTCCAGGGCAGCCCCCAATGCTTTGATTCGTCCAAACAAGTTCTCGATTTGAACATTGAGCCCCGCCCACCATGTTTGGGCAGCATGGCTTGCGACAAATCGAAACGTACGGTTCGTTCCTAATATTAGCGACAGTAACTGGAACAATTCCTGAGCTTGATCAAGAATCATATGACAAATTTCAGGAACATTCTCCAACCTTTTCTCAAAGATTTCCCAAGGAACTGATGGGACAATCTGGGTAAGTGACCGCAATCGTTGTTTAACCATTCCGTAGAAATTGGGACCAGCCTGTCTATAGATATTACTAACAATTTGGGTGACATGGTCTAGATTCAGATCAGAACCCAAGTGCTGGAGAGCAGTTTGGTATATCTGATGGGCTTCATCAATCACCAACTGATGATATTCCGGCAAAACATTATAATCCGTCTTCAGATCGGAAAAAAGCAATGAATGATTTACTATTAAAAGGTCTGCTTCCTCTGCTTTCTTCCGAGCTCTTTGTAAAAAACAAACACCTGCCTTCGAACACTTGCCAGGAATACAAGTTTCATTGTCCGCACTTAAACTGGGCCAAATTTGCATAAGTCCAGGAACCTTCGAGAGTTCCTGCAAATCTCCCGTCAAGGTTTCTCTTAGCCAAACAAGAACACTTAAGAGGGCAAGCCTTTGCTCTCCTCTTGGAATTTCCCGCGAATTAACTAGGCATCCCTGCCATTTTTTCAAACAACAATAGTTACCTTTACCTTTCAAGACGGAAACACGGAATGAAAAAGGTAACACATTTTCCAAAATCGGGATATCCTTTTTCTGAAGTTGTTCCTGTAGTGGAATGGTGTGAGTCGCTACCACAACTTTTTGACCTGTCTTTATTGCCGACCATAAGCACGGAATTAGATAGGCAAACGATTTCCCCGTTCCTGTTCCGGCCTCAACAACGACATGTTGCGAGGAAGTAAGACCTTCTGCAATAAGTTTTGCCATTCTTACTTGACCTGGTCTGCTTTCATAACCCGGTAGATTACGTTCGAGGATTCCCCCCGGTGAAAAACTATCGACAACCCACTCGATTGAGCTAGGAACGTTTGCTGTTGGTGTTTGTCCCGGCGCAAATATCCCCTCAGAAATAGGGGCCAGCACAAGATCCGTTCGAATCTGGCGGTCAGGAAAGCGACGTATAATCTCTTGATATGCCTCGTCAATAAAACCTTTTCCTGCCCATCCCTCAAGGAAACTCTTAGCTTGGTCAAAAAAACTAAGATCAAATTTTAGACCTTTCAACCTACAAGCCTCAAAGAGTTTCCATGTCAACCAGGCATTCGTTTCTGAACGCTGATGTCTAGATCCGTCCCCCAAGGCCAAGGAGAGCTTTTCAGCTAAGTAGGATAACTGGTAGTGATGCACTGTAGGAAAAAAGATGCGAGCTAATTCCAGCGTATCCCATTGGGAATTCTCAAAATTAACTTTCAATTTCTTTTCTAGGATAGAGAGGCAAAAAGATAGCTGATGCCCGACTAAAACTGCATCCTCAAAGAAATTCAATATTTCTTGATGGTGCTCATATATTGGTAACGAGTTAGTAAACTCTTCCGCAGATAAACCTGTGCGCATTAAAGTCTTACTCGTTATTTCTTGCTCAGGCTGAACAAAAAAATGACATGATTCTTGAATCTGTCCATTACGAATTCTTAGTGCTGCGAATTCAATAATTTCATCATGCTCAACCTCCAAGCCCGTTGTCTCTACATCAAAAACCACGATGTCTTTGCCCACAGTGTTGACCCCTCTCTTGGTGCCATTGTACACCATTTTATCGAAAGGAATCAACGAAAAGCAGGATTTAAGCATTCTGTAGCGAATAACGTATTGGGTAAATAAATAGGTTGTCGACAAATATATGGTTAGGAAGAAGGATACCCCATTGTTGTTCAAACGGACCATTTCTACATTCGGACTTAGCCTTACAGTTTTATTTTCTAGTCTATTCCTTAGCGGTTGTTCAGAAAGACCCTTTTTAACCCAAGATAGTTCATACGTTATTTTATCTGTTTCCCCATCAGGAACTACTCAATCAGAACACATCGAATTACCATGGAATACCAATATGGCTGTCATGCAGAAATTACTTTTGGAGTCTTCTTTTGTTTTGAGTGATTTGCATTCTCCCAGTGACCTGAAATCGTCGGATAATGACCCTCTTGGAACGACAAGCCTACAAGCCAATTTTCCAGAACCAAAGCGCATGACGTTTATTGTAGATGATCACGTTGTTACCCTAGAGGTTCAGTCCCTCCAGATCGAAGTTATAGGGTCAAATGTTGGGCAGGTTATTATTAATCAAACAATAATCTTACAAGGGATAGATAACCCTAACCTTCAGCCTGCATTTGAAGCATTGACTGATATGTTACATGATAAAGATGAATAGAAGTTGCGTAAAGCAACTTTTATTTTGGTTATTCTGAAATAGTTGCATCTATGCACCTTAAATTTTATGCTCTCTTATATGCTGTTTATAAAGGCTCCCTGACACAATAATATCAATGTGTCATCTACTAGTACATAGAACATCAGGGTAAAGGGGAGACAATAATGATATTTTTGCTAGACAATTATGATTCTTTTACTTATAACCTTTATCAATACTTCGGTGAACTTGGTGAGGACATCATTGTCAAACGTCAAGACTCCTGTACCATAGCAGATATCGAAGAAATGCATCCTGACCTGATCGTGATTTCACCTGGTCCCTGTACTCCCAGTGAATCCCCATTATCCTTAGCAGTCATCAAACACTTTATGGGGAAGGTCCCAATTCTAGGTGTCTGTCTCGGCCATCAGGCTATAGGACAATTTTTTGGTGGAAAAGTCGTCCGGGCGAAGCGACCTATTCACGGAAAAACAGTACCCATTCGTCATGACCAGCAGGGCGTCTTCAGTGACCTTGTTAATCCTTTAGAAGTAACCCGTTATCATTCCCTGATCTTAGAACATTCTACCCTTCCTGAGACATTAATTATTACTGCTGAGGCAGCCGATGGCGAAATCATGGGTATTCGTCATATTACCCTGCCCATAGAAGGAATTCAATTTCATCCGGAAGCCATCTTAACTCAATCTGGACATCAACTATTAAAAAACGCTATCCAGAATGCCAAGAAGTGGCAGGCCCAGAATTCGCCCTCACCTTGGATCGTCAAACCACTCTCCGTTTCAGTTGCACCTTATCTCTTATTCCAAGCCTTTAAAGATGAACCCTCTCCATTTTTCTTAGATAGCGGAAACGATTACAAGGAACTTGGCTGTTATTCATATATGGGATCATCCTCTTTCTTAGAGGCAACAGCTCATACAAACCAACTTGAGCTTTTTTGGCCAAACCGCTCGCAACGCGAAATTTTACCTCTTGAAAAATCCGAATGTTTTGACTTCATTAATAAGGCAAATCATAAATACCATGTACCACATTCTCCGTTTCCCTTCTCTGGTGGGGCCGTAGGTTTTTTAAGTTACGATTTAAAAAACGAGATTGAATCCCTTCCCAACTCTGCTGAAAATGACTTAAAATTGCCTCTTTGGCGTTTTGCTTGGTATGATGGAATCGTTATTTATGATCACTTGCAAAGAAAATATTGGATCACGGCCTGCGGGATTGACGAAAACGGTAAATGCCATATCGATCTAGCTCATGCTCGCCTCGAACACTTGGAACAAATTCTATACTCATATGTACCAGAGGAACTTTCCGAACTAGATGCGCTTGATAATCTAACTACCCTTTCTGAGTCGATCATCAACCCCAGCGTCTCTCATGAGCAGTATTTAACTGATTTACAACGCGTGATTGACTACATCTATGCTGGAGACATTTACCAGGCCAATCTAACCCAACGTTTTTCCATAGCCTGGAAAGGTGACGCCTGGAAACTTTATTCTCAATTGCATAAACAAAATCCTGCTCCTTTTGCTGCTTTTCTACCTTATTCGGATTTTCAAGTGCTTTGCAGTTCTCCCGAACGGTTTATCCGCATACAACCGGATGGGAGAATCGAAACTCGTCCGATTAAGGGAACCCGCCCTCGTGGAGATTCACCATCCGAAGATCGTTTACAAGCTGTCGAGCTTGAAAACAGTATTAAAGACCGTGCCGAGTTAACCATGATTATTGATTTGGAACGCAATGACCTCGGACGAATATGCGAATTTGGTACCGTTAAAGTCCAAGATTTAATTGCCCTTGAAAAATATCCCACGGTCTGGCATCTAGTATCGACCATTACGGGGCAACTTGTAAAAGGGCTAAACCCCAGCGATATTTTACGAGCAATTTTCCCTGGCGGCTCGATCACTGGTGCTCCTAAAATTAGAGCCATGGAGATCATAGAAGAATTAGAGCCTCACAAACGCGGGTTATACACGGGTAGCATTGGTTATATAGGCTTTGATGGCGCTTGGGATTTAAATATTGTTATCCGGACGATCTTCTTAAAGGAAAGTCAGGCTTATGTTCACGTTGGCGGCGGGATCGTCGCAGACTCAATACCCGAAAGTGAATATTATGAAACGCTTGATAAAGCAAAAGCGCTGTTTAGAGTGCTGAAAGGACGCTTAAATGATTCCATGTGAGACATTATTATCCCATGATCGCTTGGTTTTATTCGGGTTTGGGGTTTTTGAAACGCTTCTCATTACTGAAGAAGGGGCGCTATTTGTTGATCTTCACTGGCAGCGCATGAACATAGGGGCTGATTTACTCAGTCTCCAACTACCAGAAAAAACTGAATGGTTGTCTCGAATCCAAGAGTTTATCAAACAATCTCTGAGCCCTCTTCCCTATGCACTCCGTATCACGCTCAGTGGTGGAGCCCCCCTAGCTAATCTCCCTTCTAAGCTCTTTTTCCACGAACGATCAATCCCCTATACACCTGAACAATATAGCCAAGGCATACGGCTTCATATCTTGCCAACCCTTCGTAACGAACATTCCCCCTTGGTTTCAATTAAATCAACAAATTATTTGGAAAATATTCTGGCCAAGGAAACTGCTAAACTTCAAGGTGCCGATGAAGGCGTGTGGCTTAATACCAAAGGATATATTGCAGAGGGTACGATGAGTAATCTTTTTTTTATTAAAAATGAGACACTTTTCACTCCCTCTCTTGCCAGTGGGTGTTTGCCTGGAACACGTCGCCACCTCATTCTCAGTTTAGCTCGTTCTCTGCAAATTCCAACTCAAGAAGGCTTGTACCCTTTATCCGACTTGTTCTTGGCTGACGAAATCTTCATGACTAATGCCCTCATGGGTATAATGCCAGTTTGTCAAATTGATGATATTTCCTTTCCAATTACCCCCAAATCAAAAACGAAGGCTCTAGATTTAGCTTATAAAACTTTAATTAACAAACATATAACAACCTACTAATGGCTTCTACACCTTTTTAATAAATAAAAACGGGATGGCAAGAAGAGACTTCCAGAAAGTATGAAACAAAAAGATATGCATGCTTTCTGACTAGTAATAAAAAAATGGGCCAAGGGTTTTACCCTTGGCCCTCTTCTACTTAATACTTCTCTTCAAGTACCTCAAACATTTGTGGCGTTGCTGATTTAAATGCCTTATTTTCGCCAACGGTGTCTGCCCAATTTTCATAAGCAGACCGGTTTTCCCATTTCGAAAAAACCATTATGTCTGATGTATTGTCTTGTTTGTTTACTGAAGCAAATTTAAATCCTTCAATATTTTCTACGGATTTGATTCCAGTTCGAACTTCTCCTAGAATGCGGTCTGCATCAGGACCATTAAACGTATGAATAACTGTAAGCATATTTTGCCTCCTTCGAAACTACAATTTTGCATAGTTAGTTTATCCTGAACTCAATTACTGTATACAATTTAGCGTGTGAACTTTTACTCGACAAAAGGCATAATTTAAGATGAGAAGAATTTTTGACAAGAATTAGAACTATCTCCATAATCTATAAGCAGTACTGACGTAGTGTACAAAAAACCCATCGTTTTATTCAACATTTCATGCTATACTGAAATTGAAACGTCAAGTGCTTATCTAAAAGTAGCACAAGGGGGGAATATTAATGAAGCTTAGTTATTTACGTACAGATTTCCCTAATGGTCGTTCACACATATTAATGCATGATTCTGAATCTCCTAACCCAGAACTTGTTCATTTTGTATTGGTTCTAAGTAATAAAGGAACGTTGTGGGTTGACGTTTTTTGGCCTTACGATGAAGAATCCGACAGGTATACCGGGAGAATCTCGGAACAACAGTTTTGGCAGACCTTCCGTGAATGGAGATTACAAGGCGTTCTTCTTGGTGATAGCGGAAAAGTCGCTGAAATGTTAGCAAGAAAGCGCTTATCAAAGAAGCGAGAAAAGGAAGCGCTATCCAGCTAATAAATAATGTACAAAAAAAGCGGCCGTAGCCGCTTTTTTGTACTAATCAGAATAACTTTTCATACATACATTTTCTACGAGGTCCTCACCATCACGGCATCTAGCCAATCCACACTGCAGGAGTATGCGTAATAAGTTGCAGTGTGGCGATAAGCTCGTCCGCTTATCGTCCTGGCGATGCTCTAATCTCGAACGACTGTTCGAGCCTTGGCGGCACTATAACCTCGAACGTCCTGTTCGAATCATGGCTACAGGGACGCTCGGCCGTCCATGTCCTCCGCATAAGTACGACTAAAGTGGCCACCCTCACCTATGGCTAACAAGAAGGCTAATACGTGCGAAGACAGTGTCTTCAAGAAGGGTTAATTCGTGCGAAGACAGTGTCTTCGTGCGGGCACCAGCCAAGTTTTCTCCCCGGTCCTAGCAGTTTTCTTAATTCAGCAGATTCCTATTAGATATTACTGTAAAGACCTGCTCTTAGACTCTGCAGTTGTTTCAGATGATCATGTTCGTCAGAAAAGATCGGATTCAAGACCTCTTTTTCCGCACTACTCAAAGAACGCTCCGAATACTGTACAGCTCGGGCTAAACCTTTATCCTCGCCGTCATAAAGATGTTCCAAGATTTCCAAGGGTGTTGCCTCTCCCATATTAGTTAGACGAGTTTTCCAATCTGCAATAATGCCCCCTAAACCGACACCTTCTTCTGCTTGTCCCCCATTAGTTTGAATGTAATAAGATATTCTAGTGGCATGATTTTTATGATCTGTCAGAATGGCCGAAAGGTGGTTACGAAGTGGGCCGTCCGTAAGTTTTCCAATATACGCTTGGTATTGTTCAATCGCCATATGCTCGCCCTGAAGGATCTTATTCAGCACTTCAAATGAAGTATTCATATAGGCCTCCTGCATTATTTTTCTTTCAGTATAGTTTGTGAAGCATTCTCTGAATTATGTATGCTTAGATGACCTGGTGGCACGTAATTTTGCTTTGTCTAATCTATAAATGAAAGCCAGGATCTCTGCCACTGCACGATAAAGTTGGGGTGGAATTTCCTTTGTCAGCTCGACCTGCATCAATGCTTCCACAAGCACTTCATTCTTTTGTATAGGAATTCCTTCTGCTTCAGCGGCTTCGATCATTTTTCGGGCAATCTCCCCTGCCCCTTTAGCGACGATACGAGGTGCCTCTGTTTGATCATAAAGCAGTGCTGCAGCCTTATCTTTCTTATCTTTTTTTTCAATCTTCTCTTTCATCTCTGAACATCAACCCCACTTCGCCTGATTCCACGCAGGAAATTCTGAAATTCTATGTTTTGGTCTAGATCTCCTGTTTCGACTTTGGCTAAATTGAAACCAAGCTTGGAAAATGCCGCTCTCGTTTCAGGTATTACCTCCTCAATGAGCTGGGGTAGAAATGGGAGGTTACGAGTGAGGACCCGGAATGTTAGAGAATCCTGATCAAAAAATGCATCAATCCCAATGTCGCCAAGTTGCTCGGTTTCAATTTCAATCGCTACACGACAGTGCTGTTCATCCATTTTAGATCCTTTACGAGCACTTTCAATCGCTATTTTCACTGGCATAGGTTGTCCCTGATTTAATAAGGGGATATGGAGCAGCATAAAGGCATTATCTAGAACTCCTGTTTTAAACCATAGTTGTTGTCCTGTAATTTTCTGAAGTAAATGCGCTAAGGGCCCATCAGGTTCATGCGATCCTTGTCCTTCTTGATGCTGAATGGCTTCGAGGAGCTTAAACTTAAAGGTCTCTTTAAGGCTGTTCTTCTCAACTTCCTTGGCCTGAGTATCTAGTTTTAGCATCTGTTGTAAACGCTGTTCATAATTGAGCCCAAGTTTTCTTAAACACTCTACAAATTTTTCAGCTCCGTTTTCTTTAGACAACTCCTCCCACTCAGGAATTGTTTTTTTTAAGCTTACAATAAATTCGTCTGTCATTGTGCCTTGAATATTCTCTAAAAAATTAAATGGTTCTGTATGCGCGTTCGGAAATGTTTTAAGCAGAGTAATAATATCCTGATTAATAGGCAATCCTCTTTCCGTAAGCTGCTGAAACTGTTGAGGGACAACGTGAATATCTTCTTGCTTTTCCATCAGAGGTTCGCGTATCAACAATAAGTTCCTATCTTTCACAGCGCCTACTCTAACCCAAAACCTTTCTCCTGATTCGGTTGAAGTTTCCAAAAGAGCAAAGATGTCTTGCCCTTTTACCCGAATGGTCGCTTCACCTTCTCCTGTTTTCCGAACTACTTCTACTAACAGACGCTCGCCAAGCTGCCATTGATTAAGCCCTACACCCTTGATTGCCCCCAGCGCTAATATGCCATCTACTGCCATACGACGGACCCTCTCTCCTTACTGAGCGTACATATTTTTGCATGCTCATCTTAACAATTCGATTGCTGTCCTAGTAGGAATTTTTATGAAGTTCATTCTTGTCTATTCTTTAAACTTAGATATTACGAAAAACAGCTTAGGATAAATATTTTCCTAAGCTGTTTTTATTTCTGTAGTGAATTCTTAAACTTCGCTTTAGCATCTTGTACTCTTATGTTTTCAAGTGATTTTTTCAGGTGGCTTAAAGCTTTGAGAGTAGCAAGATCCAATCGTTCAGCAACATTCGGGGAATTTTGATCTCCTAAAATCGCCCTCTGGCCTTTACGGTATGAATGTTTTTTGGGGTGATGCAGGCCCCGCGTAGATGTCTGGTTTTCTTCTTCATGTCTCGATTTTTGTGGAACGTTGGACAACTTTTTCCTAGCAGGTGATTGCTGGTTTCTTGCGGAGGTATTATTAGATGCCAGTGGCAGCGCATCCGATGGGAATTCCTTCTTTACCCATTCCTGAACACAAGCTGGGTTTTTGGTCACCACAAAGACTTCTTGAATAGAACCATTACTTTTCAGCAAAAGTTTACACCCTGTTTGAGTCTCATATTTATAGACAATCCCTCGTTCTGAGGAATGACTTACCTCAATAACCCCAGGAATAATGTCTGTTACCTCTCCGAGACAACCTAAATTCTCTAACCAAAGCAAGGCGTTCTGGATAATGCCGTGTTCGCGTTTCACTTTATTCCTGCGATGTTTCATATATTCCACCGACTTTCAAAAGTACAAATGTTTGGCATCAATCTGTTCTTGTTGGATATCCAATAGTCCAAAGGAATATTGAGGCTCACGTCTTTTGTCCGTCGGAGAACCAGGATTGAATAACAAAATACCATTTCGCCATTCCATAAAAGGGGTATGACTATGGCCGAAAACAATCAGATTAACGGGAGTTTCCTTAAATTCTGCATAAGCACGGTCAGGAGTACTGTTTCCCTTTCCCACATTTCCGTGAACTAACCCGATCTTCCATGCTCCACATTCAATGACATCACGATCAGGCAAAGAGACATCCCAACCATCACAATTCCCTCTTACTGCCCGAACAGGTGCAATGGAAGCTAATTCTTCTAATAAGCCCATATGTGTCAAGTCACCAGCGTGAATAATCATGTCGACTTCAGTTAAGTGTTCCCAGACAAAACGGGGAAGTGATTTGCCCACTCGCAGATGGGTATCTGACAATACCGCGATACGCACTTGATTCACCTCTTGGTTATAACTTTACTCCCGAGTGCTGATTTAGCAGGGAAACGTTTTCAAAACATGATAGTAGGTATCTCGTTCAACAGCCTCTAAACCCACTTCATGGATCATATCGATAAGCTGTTGCTCACTTTGCATTTGGGGACTGGTTGCCCCTGCTGTATGATAAATTTTCTCTTCGCGAACAACTCCATCGAGATCATTAGCACCGAACGAAAGAGCCATCTGAGCTACTTGAGGACTGGAAGAGACCCAATACGCTTTAATATAACGGAAATTATCCAGAATCAAGCGGGCTATGGCAATCACTTTAAGCGTGCGAAGCGCACTAGCTTGAGAGACTTCTTCGAATTTAGTGTTTTTGGGATGGAAGGCTGTGGGGATCAGGGCAAAAAAGCCTTGTGTTTCATCTTGTAATTCTCGCAAGGCCAGAAGATGATCGATCAATTCCTCATCTGTTTCAATGATACCGTACAGCATATTGGCATTAGTAGGTATTCCCATTTGGTGCGCAAGTTTATGAATCTCTAACCAGCGTTTGCCACTTAATTTTCCGGGACAAATGACCTCTCTAACTCTTGGGCTAAAATTTTCAGCACCACCGCCCGGTATAAAACTGAGCCCTGCTTCCTTAAACGTTGTCAGAATTTCTTTAACAGGTACATTTTCCATCTGAGCAAAAAAATCATATTCTGCTGCAGTGAATGCCTTTAGGCTCACTTGAGGAGCTCGTTCTTTGATTTTTCTAATCATATCTAGGTAATACGAAAAAGGCAACTCAGGATGTATCCCCCCGACGATATGAATTTCCGTAACTCCTTGATCAGCAAATTGCCCTGCCTTATTGACCACCTCTTCAATGGACATTGTATAAGATCCTTTTTCCTCAAGGTCTTTTGCAAAAGCGCAAAACCCACAGCGTACTTTACATACATTACTATAGTTAATATGGGCATTATTATTAAAAAATACCTGATCACCAGTCATGGCGCGTCTCCGTTCATTCGCCAGGTAAGCTAGACCAAGTATATTGGTTGTCTGTAAAAGTTGCAGACCATCTTCTCGATTAAGCCGTTGATCTGAAGTCATTTTTTTATATACATCTTCCAACCCTTTTAATATTGGATCAAATTCCACTCCGGACCCTTCTTTCCTATAATTACTATTATTTCTATTATAACATAATTCTCGAAATTCGAGAAAAGATAATGAACAGACAAAAGGGACTGTAAGCGTTTTCCACTTAGAGTCCCAGAAATTGTTAATGATAATATTTCATCGATTGACGTTGACGTTTGATCGCCTTGCGCACTTCATTCGCAACCCGCCATGTTTCTGGTTGGTCGGGAGTCATTAACTCTAATTTTCCAGATCGTTTATCTATTAGTATATCAACGGTCGGCTTGCGCCCTTGTACTTTTTCTCCGGGGTGGAGAATATCGATTCCAATTTTATGTTCATCATATTGTGGAGGAACAAGGTAATTCAAAACTTCTTCTGTAGCATCCATTAACTCTACCACTTGTTCTTGTGGATACCCTTCTCTTAAAAGAATATCACGTACTTGATTTAAAGGATGTTCCATTGTGAGTAGCATCTGGGCGCGTTGCACTAAATTATAATCGATGTCCATACGCCACCTCTTTTTTTAAATTTTTTTTATTACCCTTTCATTTTTCCCTCAACCTTTCTAATGAATACTGATACATCTTAACGAACTTGGCCATATTTACCATAGTTAAAAAATAAAACTGAGGAGGCTTACTATGTCGAAATTACTTTCTCTTCCCTTTGTAATTGCAGCAATCTCGGGGGTTGCTATGGCCATACAAGGGACCCTAAATTCATCCTTAAGCCAAAAAACATCGCTGCTCTCTGCAACACTCATAGTCCATATCATCGGGACTCTTGTCGCCTTGATTGCCTCACTTGCTTGGCGATCTCCGCTTTTTAAATATAGCTGGGTTTCTGTTCCTTGGTATCTATATCTGGGCGGTATTCTTAGTGTCCTTATTGTTGGACTCGTTGCCATAAGCATCCCAAAAGTGGGCGTATGTAACGCGACCACAGCGATTATCATCGGTCAAGTTAGTATGGCAGTGCTTATTGATCATTTCGGTTGGTTCGGTATAAGTCGTCTACCTTGGACTCCTTGGCAACTCGTTGGCATTGCTTTATTTGCCGCTGGAGCCAAGCTACTTTTCCGCTAATTCTTGAGCATTATTTATTTTGCACGACCCACGATTAAAGCCATATTATTAATAATGGTATAAATCTCCTCACTGACAATGAATTTTTGAATTTGACCATTAGCAGTTAAGATAACCGTGTTTTTGCCGGTTACGGTTTGATCACTTTCAATGAGTCGGAGAAGAAAGGCATAAGCATCGTTACTTACTGCGAGCTGCTTAAACTCTCCATTGGCTACAAAGATGACCCAATATCCAGTAGAAACTTCGTTTTTCCCATTATTATAGAGGGCATTGGATACGCTCGAAAAGTCTTGTCCAAGTGACTGCTGTGAATCATTCGCATCCGGGTAGAGATTCGCTGAATTATTTAGCGTATAGTTATCATTCAGCGTACTCGTTTGAGTTACAGGATCAGATAAACGAGAGTATATATCTTTAAAAAAGTTAGGAAACAAAATATAACCAACAACCCCAATTATGAGAATCCATAGAGCCAAGGCTTGTAAATCATGCCATAGATCGTTACGTGGTGGTCGTCCCCAGGCACTTGGCATACCGTCCCCCTCCATTAATATCTCATTTTAGCTTCGCAAATGTCTATCACTAAAACATATATACGTTCATTTTTGCAAAGATATGTGTCTAAAGCTTGCATCTCTGAAGTCCACCCTCTAGAATAAGAACTGAGGTGGGAAAAATGGATCTGCTTCGACAAAAACTGAGCTTATTACCGGATAAGCCGGGTGTTTATCTGATGAAAGATACTTTAGGACAGATTATTTATGTCGGTAAGGCAAAAATATTGAAAAATAGAGTTCGGTCTTATTTCACTGGATCACATGACGGCAAAACGGGACGACTCGTAAGTCAAATTGCTGATTTCGAATATATCATAACAGAATCAGAGGTAGAGGCTCTCGTCTTAGAATGCAATTTAATTAAAAAGCATAACCCGAAGTACAATATTCTTTTGCGGGATGACAAAACCTACCCCTATTTGATTATTACTGAAGAAAACCACCCTCGAATCCTCGTTACCCGGCAAGTAAAAAAAGGTAGAGGTAAATACTTCGGTCCTTATCCCAATGCAACTGCAGCTAAAGAAGCTGCACGATTACTTAATCGGCTTTTTCCATTTCGGAAATGCCGTCAAATTCCCACCCGACCTTGTCTATATTATCATTTGGAACAATGCCTTGCTCCTTGCGTCACTGACGTGTCGCTTAATGTTTATGTCGAGATGCGTAAAGAAGTTTCGACCTTTCTTAAAGGAAACCAAAGTGAAATAATCAGACTCTTAACCGAAAAAATGCAAACAGCGTCTGAGGCACTCCAATTCGAACGCGCCAGAGAATATAGGGACCTTATTGAAGACTTAAAACTCCTCGGGGAGAAACAAAACATTACGCTTAATGATTTTGTTGACCGCGATGTTATCGGGTATGCAACAACCACAGACCAAATGTGCATTCAGGTTTTTTATTTAAGACAGGGCAAGCTGTTAGCACGTGATAGTTTCACCTTCCCTTATTATGAAGAACCTGAAGAAGCTTTCATTTCTTTTGTTGCTCAATTCTATCTTGAACGAACTGTATGGCCTCCTGAGATCTTGCTCCCACCGATTGAATCCTTAGTCTTATCAAGCTTACTGCCCATTATCGTTCCTCAAAAAGGAAAGAAACGAGATCTAGTACAGATGGCCATGTCCAATGCTCAGACTGCCCTTCACGACCAAATCTCACTCGAAATACACCAACAATCTGAAACACTGCTTGCTTTAACCACACTCGGGGAACTCTTAAAAATTCCACTTCCCAGTAGACTTGAAGCTTTTGATATTTCAAATATAGGCGGGACACATACCGTTGCTGGTATGGTGCAATTCATCGAGGGGAAACCTCAGCGCAAAGGATACAGAAAATATAAAATTCACCCCATGGAAACCTCTGATGATACAGCTGCCATGGGCCAGGTTATTCTACGTCGCTACGCACGATTGGTTACGGAAAACAGCCCTCTTCCGGACTTGATTCTAGTTGATGGGGGTAAAGGCCAAATCAATGCGGCTTTAAAGGCCTTAAAGGAACTTAACTTAATGATTCCTGTCGCCGGAATGGTTAAAAATGACCGCCACCAAACCCATGGACTTTTGAATCAATCCGGTGATCAAGTCACTTTGCCCAAAAACCACCCCACGTTTTATTTACTTGGTAGGGTCCAGAATGAGGTCCATCGCTTTGCTATCACATTTCATCGTCAACAACGAGCAAAAAGCATGACCCTTTCTGCTCTCGACAACATCACGGGTATCGGGCCGAAACGCAAACAACAATTGTTACGTCACTTTTCATCTCTTAGCGACATTCAAGAAGCAAGTATTGAAGAACTCCAAGCAGCTGGACTGCCCCTGAGCGCAGCTACAACAATCTATCAGCATTTTCGCGCAACGTCCCTACCAGCGCCGTTGCCAAAGGAGGAACCTTTTCATGATTCTAAATTACAGAGTTGAACTGTGCCGAAAATGTTACTTTAAGCGAACCCACAAATGCTTAGTTTCAGATTCTTACATTCAAAATTCGTTGTTTCACTCTACTAAACCTGGGGGAGAATGTCTAAACTACAAGCCGATTCCCTGGTTGCCACAATTTTAGTCTCATTCAGAAAAAATAAAGAAGGGGCTGTGCTAAAACTTGTTACTATATTTTTCACATCCCCACTTTTGCTTCTATATCATCAAAACACAAGCGTCCTCACTCCACTTTAATAGTGAAATGAGGACGCTTATTGATTGTTGTAACCACTTGAAATTTTGGAGACTGAGTTTTCACACATCCCCTTCTCGACAAGTAATAATTATGGGCGACGAGCTCCAATATAACGGCCTGCATAGTAGCCACTAGCAAGGCTTGAAATACTCACACCATTATTCGATGCAGAAACAAAACGTCCACCACCGATATAGATCCCAACATGGGATGCCCCTTTAGTATACGTTGAAAAGAATACTAAGTCACCTGATTGTAATTGAGCTCGGCCTATAGATGACCCCACTCTAAATTGCTCTGAAGCAGTTCTTGGTAAAGAAACGCCTGAGTGCCTATATACATATTGCGTTAATCCCGAACAATCAAACCCTTTGCGGCTCGATCCTCCAAACACGTAGGGAATGCCTTGTAGGCTTAGTGCATGATCTACAACCTCAGAACTATCCGATCGAGATACCATTATTAAGGATGTTTCTGCAACTCGAACAGGTTTTTTGTTGTTTGCCGTAGATCTCTTAGTCTGAGGCATTTTCGTGGGCAATGCAGTGTCTGCCACTAAATTACTTTCGATTGAAAAATGCTTATCTACTGAGGAAGTAGTTTTAGCTATCACGGGTTTAGAAATCCATTTCATTTGTTTACGCACTGCTTCTGTATACGTGCTGTTAGGTGTTATAATTGAAACCTCAGTCATTGTCTTCTTTAATGAGCGGATGGTTGTTGTTTGTGTTTGTGTTGTAGCCAATGTTGGCAGGCTGCTTGCTAAAAGTAAGCCCGCAAAAGTAATGCTTCCTAGCCACATCCGCACAGATGAGGAAAACGGCAAGAAATTGTCCACCTTTCATAAGCTTACGAGGTTAGTTGACGGATTCGGGCCGAAGGTGTAAGCCCTACACGTGAAAAAGCGCGTGATTCACCCCAAAATAATCCCCCGTTCCAATACATAGATTGGATTCAGCTTTTTAAATGTTTTTATATGGTTATTTTATGTTGTCCCTTAGTTATTCGTTACATAACCTTAAAAATCCTGCTATATTTCATAGGGTATAATACTTTTTGCCTTAATATCGTTTAGTCAGTACTGAGCTTCATTATTTTCTCACTCGAACTGCACCCCTTCCCATCTATGAACCTACGACGCATTATCTGTGATTCCATATCATCTAATACATTTCCCTAAGACGATCTATCTTACTCACACTCTCCAAAGTAGAAATATGTCACAATTTCTTTTTTCTCGAGTTTTGGGTACCCTCTGGTACGCCAAAACTTATACCTTCTTATATAAAAAAACAAACGCCTCTCGGTTGAGAGGCGTGCTTTTCTTTGGGCGTTAGGAAGCTAACGAGTCAATATTGCGGCTTAGGTCAAGTAGGTTTTCCCACTGAGTTCCTTCAGTTTCCCGTAAGGCGATTTCTCCTTTTCCTCAGCCCGAGGTGTCACCATCACTCAGAACTTGATCGCCACTGAGTCCGCACTTCAATCCTCGTTAGTACACGTTCTAGAAGTTTCCTTCACACTCCTTAATAATCTAGCCTCTTTTGCAGAAAAGCATTTCCGGCAGTCTGAAATGCATCGGCCAACACAGGCCAGACCCTTTTAGCCTTCCCAACTTTTCCACTCAAGGCAGGCTACACTGCACTAAGTTCCTTCCTAATGCAGGTTCTACCCTAAGCCGTAGCCCCTTAGAGCCACGCACTTAGGCCTCCACGGAAAAGGGTAACGCCCGCATGCCATTGCGGATCCCCCTCGTCCTTAACCCCCAGCAGCAACCCTCGACTGGGCGTCGAAAGCCACCACCAGGAACTTCATCGGTATGCCCTCGGCGGATTATTAGGCCCGCCCTCGATTGCCAACTCATGCACTAGAATAACGCTCCATAACCCAAAGAAAAACAAATTGCATTAATTACAAGAGTTATTGTACCTGATTTTTACGGATTTGTAAAAATCCTCTCTATCATCTATACGCTTGATATAATGAGCATAGACATTATTTGTTCTTCTAAATTACCTATTCCTCAATCTTGAAGCTCAAAAACCGTAAAATCCAGGTTATTCTAGACATCGTCACTAATTTTAATTTGAAAGGCTAATAATTGGCGCCGGAATACGTCCTCCACGGTTCACAAACATTTTTGAAGAAAAGGGATGAATCGCCATAACTGGTGCTCCACCTAACAATCCTCCAAATTCTACCCTCTCACCGGCCTTTTTCCCAATCGCAGGAATGGCTCGTACCGCAGTTGTCTTTTTATTGATCATTCCTATCGCCGCTTCATCTGCGATAATGGCAGAAATCGTTTCTGCACTGGTATCTCCCGGAAGCGCAATCATATCTAACCCCACAGAACATACACAGGTCATCGCTTCCAACTTATCAAGAGTTAAAGCACCTACTTCGACTGCTTTTACCATTCCAGCATCTTCCGAGACAGGTATAAAAGCTCCGCTTAACCCCCCGACGTGAGAAGAGGCCATAGCTCCACCCTTTTTAACTGCGTCATTTAGCAACGCTAAGGCGGCAGTTGTTCCATGCGTTCCACATCGTTCGAGGCCCATATTTTCAAGGATTTCTGCTACACTGTCACCTATTGCAGGCGTAGGTGCCAACGAGAGATCCACAATTCCGAAAGGAACATTTAAACTCTTCGATGTTGCGCGCCCAATCAGCTCTCCCATCCGGGTAATTTTAAAGGCAGTTTGTTTAATTAAATTAGATAGTTCGCCAAAATCCGCTTCAGGAAATTCCTTTACGACTTTAGCCACTACCCCAGGACCACTAACCCCTACATTTATAACACATTCTGGTTCTCCTACACCGTGGAAAGCACCAGCCATAAACGGATTATCTTCGGGAGCATTACAGAATACAACTAATTTCGCAGCAGCTATCCCATCTTGGTCTGCAGTTCGTTGAGCACATTCCAAAATCACTTTACCCATTTTCAGAACTGCATCCATGTTTATACCTGTTTTTGTCGTTCCAATATTCACAGACGAACAAACAAATTCCGTTTCACTAAGTGCTTGAGGGATAGCGTCTATCAGCGCCAAATCCCCAGCTGTAAAACCTTTTTGCACAAGAGCAGAAAAGCCTCCAATAAAATTAATCCCGATCTCTCGGGCGGCTCGATTCAATGTTTTAGCAATTCGCACCATTTCTTCAGTGTTTAAGTGAGCAGCCGCGATGGCGATAGGAGTGACAGATACTCTTTTATTGATAATGGGAATCCCATAGCGGGCTGATATTTGTTCACCTACCGTCACTAATTGTCCCGCATTTTTAACGATCTTATCATAAATTTTCTGTTCCATCCGAGCAATATCTTCTGAGACACAATCAAGTAAACTAATCCCCATCGTAATTGTTCG
>NZ_MASS01000061.1 GCF_001707885.1 Desulfosporosinus cupriresistens
CTCTTGCGAGTTTCTCTCATTGGCTGTCCTTGTTGTTTAGTTTTCAAAGACCATGGTTTTTTCTAAGGCCACTTGGGCCAGACTTTAATTTTAGCATTTTCAACTTGCGTTGTCAATGACTAATTTGCCTGATCTAGATTGACTAGCTCGAGGTTTCTACCCCTTACTTGTTCAATCATTGTGCGTCTTTGTGGCGCTCAGTTATAATACCATTTTCAATGTGTACTGTCAACATTTATTTTTTCAATCGTTCCTCTAATTATTTTAGTTCTTTTTGTCTAGAGAAGCGCACTCGATTTATTATCACTATCCTTAGTGAAGGTCAACATGTTTTGTCATAACATGCCCAGAGTTTAATGTTACACCACGTTCCTTGCCTTTTGAGGGTAAAACAAAAGCAAAATGAAGCTTATTAATGCTAAAATAAGCACACCCCCAAAAACATAATGCAGCGAAATTGCCAATCCCGATGTCATTATTTGTGAAACCGCTTGGGAGAGCGCACGTCTCTTATCTGGGTCAAGTAAGACATTGATAACATCTACATTCAACGTCTCCCCACCTGCTCCTTTTAAATAGCTTGTCAAGCTTATATTTAAAATCCCACCTAAAATTGCGGCACCCATTGCATTACCGAGAATATTCATAAACATATTGGAGGCTGTTGCTACTCCACGCATTTCCCACTCCACGCTGTTTTGTATCCCCACAATAAATACGGTTCTTGCTAGCCCCATTCCAAAACCAATCAGTAATGAACCCACTCCAGCCCAGAGCCACCCTCTTTCTGGACGAAGTGTTGCGAAAAATGCCGAACCGCTAAGAATCCAAATCCCACCGATGACCGCAATACGTTTGAATCCGTACTTAAACATGATCTTTCCGGTCAAAGTTGCCGCAATGACCCAACCCATTGACATAAAAGATAATGCGAACCCTGCAATGATAGGGGATTTCTCCATTACCCCTTGTATATAGGTTGGTAAAAACGAGGAAACACCGATAAGTACAACACCGGTCGTTAACGTCGCCAAATTAGCAACAACAATCAGAGAATCTTTCCATATTGCCAAGGGCATGATTGGCTCAGCTGCACGATTTTCCTGCAAGATAAATAGATAAGTTCCTATAAAAAATACCCCCAATAAAAAAAGCACGGGAGCTGATGACCAAGCCCAAACTGTTCCAGCCTGAATAAAAACAACCATCAACGCACTGATTGAGACAAAAATAAGTGTCGATCCGATGTAATCAATTTCATGCTCTTTTGTATGTACCTCTTCTCTTAGAAATATCCAAATTCCAGCCACAGCCAGTATTCCAATCGGAACATTCACCCAAAATATCCAGGCCCATCGCACATATTGCACAAAAAAGGCCCCTAGCGCTGGTCCAATGATAGAAGAAACCCCCCAGACGCTAGAGATATATCCTTGGACACGGGCACGTTCTTTCATCTCAAAAATATCCCCTACAATTGTGGTGGCAATAGGCTGGACCGCTCCTGCGCCAATACCCTGGATCAAGCGAAAGAGGACAAGCATATTCATACTATGAGCTAAGCCACAAAGCACAGAGCCAAAAAGAAAAACAACAACTCCAAACGCAAACACAGGTCTTCGACCATACAAATCTGCGAATTTACCATAGATGGGAATTGTCACAGCTTGAGCCAAAAGGAATGCAGAAAAAACCCAGCTAAAGAGGGAGAACCCCCCCAGATCAGCAACAATACTAGGTATTGCAGTCGCTACGATCGTTCCTTCTATGGCGGCCATAAACATCGCTAACATAATGCTAACCAAAACTATTTTACGATTTGTCTGGATACACATACCTCGACTATCTTTTTCCTGCTTACCCTTAACCAATTGAAACCTACTTTCTCCTCAACCAATGTGAAGCCTACTTTCTCTAAACGTCCAACAATTTCTGATTTAACTTTTGTAACTCCGCCTGTCAAGTGCACTTAACTTTCTCCTACAGATTTATGCTTTTCTAAAACGGCCCGAATCGTAAACCATTTCACTTCATCTGATAGAAGTTCTTTAATCGGACGTAATTTCTCGCGACCTACTTGGCGTACCACTTCTAAAATAAGTGCTTCTTGTTCAATGGGAATAAAGTCATCCCAGATGACTGCTTGTCCATCACGACTGCAACGTACGAGGTGTTCCTGCACTGTAAGCACGGTAACTGTCCTTGCTTTTGCAATGTCCTCTAAGGAATACCCCTCTTGGTAAAGCCGATATGTTTGGTGATGACTCGGCATTTTAGTGGTAGAATTTTGAGCTGCATCACATACCGGATCTGGTCGCGTACTGATTTCTGGAATAGGGTTGTTCTCTGTGGATTTGAAAATTTCATTCTTCTCAATAAAACTCCGGATTTCTTCTAGAAAATCATCTCCGTATTTTTCCAACTTTCGTTCTCCAACCCCACTGATGCGAATCATCGCCACATGATCTTTAGGAAAAAGCTGAGCCATTTCTCTCAAGGTGCTATCTGCAAAGATCATGTATGGAGGAAGATTTTCCCGAAGGGCAATTTTTCTGCGCAGTGCGCGCAAAGAGTCAAAGAGGTTAGCTTCAACTGCTTCTTCACGTGAAGGCCGCTGCGACACTTTTTGGGTGACTTTTGCTTCCCCTTTGATGACAGAAATTGCATTGGGTTGGAGCCTCACTACTGGGTACTCTCCACTTGATAATTGCAAATAGCCCTCTGCAACTAAAAAGTTGATGCGGTCTTTGATCTCTTGTAGCGGAACTTCGTGCATAATTCCATGCGTGGAAAGTTGATCAAAACGAAGCTCAATGATCTTTGCTTTGCGCGATCCTTTTAACACCTCAGCTACCATACCGATACCAAAACGTTCGCGCATCCGATAAATACATGAGAATATCTTTTGAGCTTCCAAGGTTATATCTACTAATTCACGCTCGTCATTACAATTACTACAGTTAGCACATTCTTCTTGAACATTTTCTTCTCCAAAATACTCCAGAATGGTCTTGCGCAAACACCGAGGCGTATGGCAATAATCAACCATCCCCTGAAGTTTTTTGAGCTCATTCATTTTTCGCTCTGGTTGAAAGATCGTCTGTTCAATAAAATATCTCTGCAACACCACATCTTGGGGCGAAAACAACAAAATGCACTCTCCTGGCTCTCCATCCCGCCCAGCACGCCCAGCTTCTTGGTAATAGGCTTCCATATTTTTCGGCATATTATAATGAATTACATAACGGACATTGGACTTATCGATTCCCATCCCAAATGCATTGGTAGCCACCATGACCGTTCTCTCATCAAAGAGAAAATCCTCCTGGCTTTTTTGGCGATCTTCATCAGTCATCCCTGCATGGTACTTCCCAACCTTTATGCCATTTTTAAGCAAAACTGCTTGCAAGTTGTCAACTTCTTTACGCGTTCCGGCATAAACAATTCCAGACTGATCGGCATGCGCTTGCACGTACTCCAAAACAAAAATCTTTTTATTTTCTCCTCGAAGCGTTGCGAACGTGAGGTTCGGACGATCAAAACCAGTAACAAAAGTATTAGGGCGGTTTAACTGCAACAACTGGACAATATCATTCCTGACTTCTTCAGTCGCCGTCGCAGTAAAAGCCCCGATCAGTGGCTTACTTGAAAATGATTTGAGAAATGGTCCAAGTTGAAGATAACTCGGCCGAAAGTCATGCCCCCACTGAGAAACACAATGTGCTTCATCAATAGCCAAGAAAGAGACATGCAGCGACCCTAAAAGACTACGGAAACTTTCCGATTCTAAACGTTCGGGTGCAATATATAAAAGCTTAAATTCCCCGCGCTCAGCCCGTTCAATTCGTGATCTTACTTCTTTTAAGGATAACGAACTATTAATGAAGGTGGCCGGAACCCCATATTGCAGTAGTGCGTCCACCTGGTCTTTCATCAGAGAAATCAGTGGTGAAATAACGAGAGTCGTTCCCTGAAACAAAAGCGCTGGAATTTGGTAGGCAAGCGATTTTCCAGCCCCTGTCGGCATAATAGCTAAGGTATCCGTACCCCGAAGTAAACTATCGATTACTTTTTGCTGTCCATCTCGGAATTGAGTATACCCGAAATACCTTCGCAGTACACGCAAGGCTTTTTCTATCATTATTACGAGCATCTCCTTAAAGTTACAATCTATCTAGCTTACTTCATTATAACAAAAAAAACCAGTTTAAGGACTTTTAGCTTAAACCAGGTTTTATCTTTCATTTTTATTAATATTATTTGATTTGACCAAGATTATCTTGCTCTATCTAACTTAACTATATAATTTACTGTATGCTCGTATTGTTTAGTTCACTCCAACCGTTTGTACCGATCAGCGGAACAAAACGTACCGATCCCAAATTCTCTTCGATCAATTGACGTGTCTCTGTTTTCTTAACCCGTAAAAGCTTCTGTTCTCCTTTATCCCCAACAGGAATAACCAAACGTCCACCGATAGCTAATTGATTAATTAAGGAATCCGGAATCACGGGTCCTCCTGCAGTAACCAATATGGCGTCAAACGGTGCTTTTTCAGCCCATCCGAGCGTTCCATCTCCAACCAGCACTTCAATATTTTTATAACCCTGATTTTGAAACCGGTCTTTCGCAAATTGGGCCAGGATGTCATGACGTTCAATTGTATAAACATGTGCGGCCATACGGGATAAAATAGCTGCAGAATAACCTGAGCCCGTTCCTATTTCTAGAACATTATCGCTCGCTTTTAACTCTAACACTTGAGCCATGAGAGCCACAATATACGGCTGACTAATCGTCTGCCCTGCTTCAATTTCCAAGGCAGTGTCATAATAAGCATACTCTTGTTTATCTTCCATAACATACTTGTGTCGTGGAACAATTTGCATACTATTAATGACCGCCTCATCCGTGATGTCCCGACCTATGAGTTGCGTTTGAACCATCCACTCACGTTCTGCCAGTCGCTCCTTCGAATCAAATCTACTATAATCCTTGGTCAAAATTTATCTCACCTCTTTTTAGTTTTATATATCTTCTCCGTTTTTGTGAGTTATATTTTCTCTTTTTCTTAATAAAATTTAATGAATTATCATATGTAGAAAGATTGTTCCTTGCCAAAGGAAGTTGATTTGACATCACTTCAAGCCACCCTAAAGGACTTAGACTTTGCCTATTAAAAATTTTCTCAGAGAGAAAATTATTTTCTAACTTCAAGTTTAAAATCTCAATCCTATACCAGTAAAAATAATCAAAGAGACTACCATAAAAGGTAGTCCCTATGTCTTACCTAGCGATGACCTACTTACACAAGTCCCCTCTCCACCATAACGTTTATTCGACCTTATAGTGGCAAACAATATATAGATCCTCGATGACATCCGCTTTCAAGCGATGGTGGGTGGCTCCATTTGAAGTGATCTCCATCTTCAACGTTTCGGCAATCAGTTTAATGTCTTCGTCCCCAACCTCCAACGACCAGTTGCCTAACTCCTGGTCGCTTAAGTCAATTATTCCATGAGGCAAGCCATCCATGTACGAAGGTGCGCTCTGGAGGTCGGCGCTTCCAGATGACAGAGGATCACCGAGAGACGCGAGGTGCAATTTAAGAGGGCCGCCGTTCTGATAGGCTTCCAGAGGCATGCCTCTCTTTACCTTATTGATTTCAAAATCATAAATTTCTTTAAACAGCAGAAACAGCTCTATCTTAGAGAGTTTGATATGCTTGCTCCTGAACAGAAATGGGAATCTCTCTTGATTAAGGTTAAGTTCCAATTTCTGCTTATTATCCGTATCTTGCGGATGAAGGAACTTGTACCATTCGCCGGGGAACTCATGCTTTGCACTGAAGAACCGTGTCAGAGGCGCATTATCATTATCCGAACCTTTAATCAAGTCACTTAGTGCATTCTTTGCTGCTGTCTTTAGAACATCGCCCCCTTCCCTGGCGGTGTACTTCAAATGCAGAATAACATCTGAGATGGTGTTGAAATCAAACGCATTACAATCCTTAGGCAGGTCAATCCGCCACCTGGATATAGCTCCGCCGCCCTCAAACGGCAGATAACGCTCGTCGCGGAAATTGAGTTCGAACATTCCGCTGTCATTCTGGGCATGGCTGGTGGCAATCGACTGCATGGCTGCAAAATTAGCTACAAACCGGTCGTCTACTCCATCGTCACTCTCAGGATAGGAAGCCGCAGGCGTGCTTGTGATGCGCGTCTTATTGTTAAGTAGAGTCAAGGTACAGTTGATGCTGGTGTAAGGGCCGGCGACACATGGAATGGTTAATGACACGCTCTTTATGCGCCGCATGTAGTGTCCCGGATAGTCAGCATTGAACAGGACTTCCGGCAGCAGTATTTCACACTGTCCGGTTTCCTTTACTGATATCAAGGCCAGTGGGTCATGTAACATGAGGGAAATATTTTTCGTGATCTCGTAATCGCGTTTATTCTGTTCGAGGTAAGCCTGCTCCAGCTGCTTTAGGGCAAGATAGAGCTGTTCACCTGACGTTAGACCTTTCCTGAAGTTATCCCAGTAGCCGAACTTGATAAAATTGGAGGTTGTCAGGCCGCGTTCAAAGCGGTAGGCTTTCTCCGCTTTCTTGGCCAGGTCATAAGCAATATTGTAACATTGGGAGTAGATGGTGGATACTTGTCCCTGCATCCAGCCGTACAGCTCCTCGTTGGTATATTTGTCGCGCAAAAAATCTTCGATCTCCTGAGCCTGGTCGATTTGCTTTTGATGGTTGTCCCATTCCTTCTTGGCGATGTCCTGCCGTATTGCGGCCGCAGTGCTTTGCTTGTCAATCTGCATAATCTCCTTCGCAGCCAAATTGTTCTGTAAGGCCCATTCGAGCTCCCTATTAGCATAGGTAGCCAGTTTCTGGGATTTAGCGGCATTGAAACTCTTTTCTGCAGATTGTCCCTGGTAGTATTTGGCGAATGCTGCGAGCGCCGGACCGACGTGTTTGCCACCAAAATCAACAGCCATACCGCTGCCAAGCGGCGCCGTGTATATATGAATCTGTGAAATGTAATAAGCCGAATTGGAAAGCGATTCAAAATTCGCAGCCTTTTTTTGCAGGTCGGCCGCCTCCTGCGATGAATCTAAATCAGCTTTCTCGCGAGTGCTGATCTTCACTCCATCTAATTCTACTAAGGCAGCATTAGCTGATGGGGTATATAGGGCGACCTCTGCATTCTTTTCAGGGATTTGCGGGCTTTCTACGCCAAGCAGTCTTTGATAATGGAGGTAGCGCGTTACGGTAACCTGCCTGGACGCCTCCAGAGCTTCTATGGATGCTGTGGCTTCGTTGTACTGCTGCTCCTTTACCTTGTCCACCAATTTGAGGAGATCGGTCTCATGCCTGACGCGAAGAACAGACAGCGTCTCGGCGTCCTTCTTCTCCAAGGCCGACAGCAACGCCGCTCCCAGCGACTTCAAATCGGCACAAAGCTCCTCTGCCTTCTGGACTAGATAGGTAAAGCGGTAGGGAAGCATTGAGGCATTGATGTCGCTCAGCACACTGCTTAAGTCTATCCCCTGCGCCGCCGCCTGGACCAGCAGCGCCGGATCAATCGGTGGCTCAAACAGTGGCAGCTCCCGTATAACTCCTTCAATGTTCATGCAGTGGCGAATTTTGAACAGGCGATCCGCGACAATATCCCAGTACCCGAGCATTTTTTTATTTTTGGGAATGCAGAAGTAAAGTAGCTTGGGCAGGGGCTGATGAGGTTCATGGGGCAGATGACGCACTGGCGCATGCTTGACGGGTAAGCGTAGGTGGTTTTCTATCTGCACCAAGGCGTTGGAGAAAACGTCCAGGGACGGCTCGAGCTGGTTGTATGTCTTGACTGGCGCCGTCACTTTAGGCTTAATCTCTTGCGGCCGAGGGCCCAGTATATGACCAGCCAGGATATAGAGCTGAGTGGCCTGATTGATCGATTCGATCGTGTCCTGGCGGAACAGTTGGTCTCCCCAGGCGATCAAGTTGTCAATATATTTCATGACAATGGTTTTCTGGTAAGCCGAGATGCGAAGCTGGGCAACCTTGTGGGGCTTGAAAGGATCGCTGCGCCAATGCGCCACCTGATGCTCCAGCACTGTTTTGATCATATTCCTGCCCGGATTGGTGCCGTCGGAATCGGCCAGGAGCTCCATCAACTGCTGGATCGACACTTTTTCAAAGAGGTTCAAGAAGAAGGGGTTTATTTTCCAGAACCGCTTCAGACCGGCATTCTGAGAATTAGAATAACCGAGATTCCCAAGAATTTTATTAAAATACTGCTCTACGCTTTCGACCAAGTTGGAATCAACAACTGGATCGGAACCGGCTGTAGGATCGAAGATATAATGGAACCACTTCTGGGCAGCTTCGAACTGCTGGTTCTTCATCAACCGGTCGGCAATCAACAGAGGAGCGTGGAAAAACAGTTCCCAATTATAGAGGGAATACGACCCGGTAAACCAGAAATCAACCATGTCAAGCGGATAGGGCTGATACACCACCTCGCTGTTGGGGGCATACATATTTTCAAACGTGATTACGCTGTTTTTGCCGTCAAGGTAGCGGCGTTCCGAAAACAGGAGCTGGCGGCGTAGGAGAAAAGTTGGCTCAGGAGGGTTGAGCAGCCCATCGATGCCGTAGCGGTTAAGCTGCTTGATAAATTCGCAAGCGTACGGGTGATAAAATGTATTGAACTGATACTTCAACCTGTAATGCGGGACTATCGACTCTGGGGGTATATACATTTTGATCGTAACGTTAGAGTCAGGCTTGACCGCCGAATTTGAATGGAAGTCCGGCAACTTGGGGCTTTCATTGCTTCGGAAACTAACGCCTGGCAAAAATTCCCTGGTTTCCTTCAAAAGCCGAGGGGCTACATAATAAGTTTTAGTATCGTCGTGATAGAAGAAGGGCAGGAATGCCTGGCGGGGCGGCATTAAACCTAGATGCTTTTTATTTAGAATGTTTATCCATTTATCAAGGTTAAACTCCGGTAAGCCATATTGATTAGAGAAAAGCAACCGGAAAAGCCCTGGAGTGGAACCCAGAGTATAACTGTAATTTCCTAGGAGAGAACTGTCATATTCCCGAAAAGCCAAGCTATCGTCGCTGTTGTCATTAGTCTCCGTAAACATCATATTTTCATAATTGCTTCTAGCGGGAGGTTTAAGAAGCAGTCTATAAAAGGACCTGATCAATTTGATATCATCTGGTTCCACAGTTACATTTTCGAATAATTGATCGATGAAATATTGTTTCGGATCATACGGAGTAATTTTCCCTTTGCAACCAGTAAAATTAAAAGCACCAATCCAGGTTTCGACAATAGGTTCTTTTACATAGCTCATTTTATCACCGCCGTATCAATTTCTGGCTCTGGTATCTCCTGGGGGTTTTCAAAACACAAAATGGTCAGTTGTTCGGGTAAAGCAACGGGCAAAAAGGTAAAGTTCTTTTTACCCTTTTCATCAAAAGGCTTGTCACAGGTGGTAGTCGCCGGCGGAGAATAAATATCAATTTCTGTTTTAAAATCCACTGGTTTGCACATATCAACTTCAATTTGCAGGTTTGTAATTATTATATTTAGTACATTTTCTTCAGACTCTAATTGTTTAGTGTCGATTTCTTTTACTAAAGCTTCCAGTTCAGTTTTAGCCGAATTACATTGATCCTTTAAAGACTTAAAAACTAACGAATCCAAAACGCTTTTTAGAGCGTCAAGATCAAATTCTATACTATGAAGCCTTTTAAATAGCTCTTTTTCGTTGTCTGTCAATAATCTCGTATATTGCCTCGCTGTTCTTATCACCTCGGGCGCTACTTTCTTGGCCGACCATTTGCCATTTTTAAATTCACTCATGGCCAGCTGGATTTCCCAGTATTTTTTTGGTTTTTTGGCATCTGCCAGAGTCGAGGGCAACGGATCACTGTCAGTATTCTCGGTTTTTACAGTAAAGATGGGCCAGTAAAGCCGCAGCCTGCGCTCATAGACGACTGGTATCAGATGATCACCATTGATGTCGAGGTCGACTTTCTCCCAGGGAGTCCAGTTACCGGGCCAGCAGAATGTGGCATCAACGAGCCTGCGGTAAAAGTAAGTGCGAACCTGGTCATTTTTGGTCCGGGCAAAAACGTGGAGATGATTAGTCTCAATCTGCCCTTCTCTCGTAAACTCTAGCTGATGGAACATGCCGCAGACTTCCAAACTGGATACTGAATCTAATTTCTCCATATAATTACGGAATGCTGTCTTAGCAGTATCGGTGGTGATTGCATTTTGCAACATTTCGCTTTCCAGTTCCTTGAAGAATGGCGACTTATCGTCTACATCCCGTAATTCCGGCTCGATCCAGTTCTCCGGATAGATGAAGACCTTGCGGTTAGCTTCCCAAACCCGGTAATTCTTCATCCACTTCCATTCTTTGGCGGCCTCCTCGCTTAAGACTGCGTTATTCTCCAGGCCGATTAGGCAGCGTTGAATGAACAGTTGTACGGAACTAATCGCCTGTTTTATGCGGGAAGTCATCATGCGGGCGCCCATTTCAACATCGATCAGGAAGTGTTCGTACAGCTCATCGGCATCTTTCAGGCTGATTTTGTCAACCAGCTCGGGATGTACCAGCAGATAGGATAACAGAGCAGCGCGCTGCTTTTCCCGCAGTGTGTCCTGAAGCGGCTTGGCAACCGCATACCACTGGTCGTCATCGTATTTGGCCTTAACGATCTGCTTGACATCCTTGGCCTGAGAGGCATCGGGCGCATTTCCTGCCCAGTCGAACAGTTGCGGCACCGCAGCTCCCAACCGCTTTACAAGCTCCATACACGCTTGGAACCTGACCAGCCATTTTTCGGTGCGCAGATCAGCGACCTGTAAACTGAAACCTTTGTTGATCAGGGCGTCAATAGCCTGGACATCCCATCCCGTGGCCTGTGCCAGCTTCTGTTCCACATCATTATGTAAGGCCGCCTGAAAAACGTCGATAAGGTCAATTTCTCCCTTAGGCAGGCTGTCTCGCAGGTTGAAAAGGTCGTATAACCGTAACCACTGTGTAAAGAGCGCTGCACTCATGTCATTCGTATATTTTTCGACAATCGGTTGCATCGGTAGCTTGATCCAGAAGGCAGCCTGCTTGGCCGGATCCGCCGGGTCGAGGAGGACAACAAAATCATCGGGGTGAAGCAGAACTATGTGTTCCAACTCTCTGGCCGTCATGCTGAAACCATTGATCAGCAAGGTGATCTTGTATAACCAATAATATGATGTCAGTGGCTGGTCGAATGCAAACGCTGAACTGGAATAGAGTTGGCTTTGAGGAATGATTTGTGTCGGAGTGGACTTACTGCTCCACCGAAGTTGGGCATTCGCCTGGCCCGGTCCACCCGACCCGGCCATTGAATATTCAACCTTGATGTCATAAAGGCATCCTGCCTTTAAATCTATCGGGTCGGTAACAGGGTTATTGCCTATCCAGAGATTCAGATTTGCCACCTTATTTATATAGAAAGTATAGCTCTCATCGAACTGAGGCAGCAGTTTACCCATCCAGCGCACACTGAAGGCTGTTGAATTGATGGCCGGATCGTTAGACCCCGGCCTCAAGTTTAAGTCGATTGTAGGATCGATCCGGGTGAGCGATGGGCTGCCCATGAAGTTCGCTTGGCCGAAATACTGAGCGGTAAGGCCATCTCCAAGCAGTGCCAAGAAATCGTCAATCGCAAATTTCTCCGGATCGTTACCGGACTTTAGGACCTTCTCCAGCAGCAGTTGGATGGTGGCGCTATCCATCTGTAGGTCATCGCTCAGGGTTTGTTCCACCAGGTTGCGGCTGAGTTTTTCGCGCAAGTAAGGCAGCAGGCGTGCCAAGATATAGTTAAATTTACCTTCCATTGTCAAAGATTGCCCGCCGGGCGTCAGAGGTTCGCCGTCCAACAGCTTGGCAACTGCGTCTGAAAGAGCGGGTTCTGCCAGGAAGGTGGAAAAGGCGCCTTTTAATAAATCGCGTGCCTGCTGGAAAATACCCATCACCGCTGCCTGATAGGCCTGATCTGCTGCCAAGTCGAGCAGCAGCGCCTTTTCAGCAGGCGTCATCGAGCCGCTGAAACTAAGGCGCTTAAGCTTTTTGTCATACATAATTTTGTGCTGTCCGGAAGCAGGGAAGGCCAGGGTGGGAGGCAACCGAAGGAGTATGGCTGTGTCTACATTTTGGCCTTCATGGTACAATTCTCCGACGGCTTTTTGATAACCGCCGTCTTCGGACAGACAGAGCAGTAAGTCTCTTTCGTCCAGGGACATTGCTCCGCTCAGGATGAGCAGATGATTTAGAGCATCGTAAGCAATCTTGCCGGGCAGCGAGATTGTTGGCAAGGGATTAAGCGGCTCTGAAAAGACGGCGTTGCCGTTAATTATCGTAACCA
Source organism: Desulfosporosinus cupriresistens (assembly GCF_001707885.1). Lineage (GTDB taxonomy): Bacteria > Bacillota > Desulfitobacteriia > Desulfitobacteriales > Desulfitobacteriaceae > Desulfosporosinus. Next base: position 12,428 of record NZ_MASS01000061.1, read on the forward strand.
CCTGGCCGGCAGCGTCAGCCTCCATTATGCTTGCCAGCTTACTGCGGGTGATCTCACCAGTCGGATCGCCGCTCAGGGTATTATCCGCGGCGATCTTGGCCAGTCCGTCTAGGAGGTTCTTAGTCAGTAGAGCCACAGAATCTTGCCGGGGGGCAATGCCGCCGGGTTGCCCTGTTACGTCTCCATAGATGTAATTCAACTGAGCAACAGAGAATCCCGATTGCTGCACATTTTGCACAATCCCCGCAAAGCGCCAGGTTCGAGCGGGATCTTTATCAATGAATTGTCCGTAAGGATGCTGGACAGACGGTAATTCCAGTTCGCTAAAGGGATTGACTCCTGACAATTTTTTCAGCGCAATCAGGTCTTTGACTTTTAAGTGCAATGCTTTTGCCAGAACCTTATAACGGTAAAGGATGGATAGATGCTCCAAGGTGAGCGCCGCCACATCGGTATCTGATAAGTTGGCATCATCCCGAATCAGGTCGAGATCGGCGACGCTGAGCCGTAAGGCCGCCAGGATCGTGGAGATGTGGTCTGAAATCTTTCCAGCAGGGCTATCCAGTTGAGAGCCATCACTATTCAGTGTGAAGTCAGCGTCAAGAGGATTGATGACCGTTTTGTTTTGAAAAAGCCTATGGTAGAGTGAATCCTGCTTGTGATAGAGTGAGTTTTCCCCGTGGGTATCGATTGTCGCCCACAGGCTGAGTACTTGCGCCAGCGGCAGGTTCAGTTCATTCATCAGGCGCTGCGTCAGAGACAGCTGAGACAAAAACTGCTCGGAAAAGTCCCCGTCTGCGAGGGCAGCCAATGCCTGGTCCAGTTCAGACATCTTCCAACCCAGTTTACGCCAGAGGCGAACGAAGCGGTGTATTCTGCCGAGTGTGGGCTCGAGAGCTCCCGCCGGCGTCACCGCGAGAGTCATCTGGTCAAGCTGGCAGGTAGTCTGAGGTTTAATATTAACGGCGGGATTTGCGGAATCTGGATTGATGAAGCGAGTATCGAGCAGGGCGTTCAATTCTTGATAACTTAGCCCCGACCTGTCAAGAAATTTTTGAATATTGGTCAAATCGGATTGCCACTTCGCCCCATCCTGATAGCCCCAATAGCTCCATGGTTCCGATGGGGCAGTGTTGGTGATGATCTGCGCTTCAACCGGCGTTAACTCCAGGTATTCGTAGGCAATCGCCGGATCGCTTGGGGAGGGTTTGCCTGTCTTCGCGAACGTCTCCATCAACTGGCAGCGTTTCACGCCAAGATTGTCCAGATAGGTTCGCACTGCCTCAAGCGGCCGGTCAAAGGGCAGGCTCCAGGGAAAGGCCGCCGATGCCAGCTTGATATACGCATTATCATTGACATATTCAGGATTTGCCCGTAGTTCCTCAGGGTTGCCACGCGTTTGCAGGGAAGGCGGGCTAATATTGGGAGTAATTGCATACTCCAATACCTCATTTACTAAGTCGATATATGGAACGGGAACATTGGTATTTTCGCAGGAGAGTTCAGTCTGACCTATATCGGGTCGACGCAAAAACAGGATATCTTTGGCATTATATTTCTTGTTCATGATCGTGATCTGTCGAGATTTATGCTTGAGAAACTCCAGCAGGTCAACCAGGTAGGCTGCCGGGCTGAAGACGGACCGGCATTCATCACAATCACAGAAGTCAAGTGCTCCGAATAACGTCGGCCAGTCAGGCAGCTCCTTTTCGCTTGGCTGTGGTAACGGGGGAGTCACGGCGGTGCCCACAGAGTTAAATGCCGCCCCATATTTGCTGATCAGGGCCTGCGACATGGCAGAGACCTGCTCAGCCTGATCATAGACTAGTTCTGCTTTCTCCGAGCTACCCAGCAACTCGACATACCGCTGCTTGAAATTGCTCTGTCCCATGCTGACTATACTTTGAGCAGAATCTAGGCCGTCAGTCAGCAGTACGCGCATCTCAACGTAACGGGGGGTGATCTTAAACACCCTTTGCATGCTCTTAAGCCTACTTTTCAGATCATCCGGTTCGGTGACGTCGGTCAGTAGTACTTCGTGATGCTCTGATAAGTAGCGATCGATATGGGTTGTCTCGAAATCAAACTCAGGACAGCCCGAAGTTCCGTCATTGTTGAAGATACTGTTGTTGAAAAATCTGTTAAGGTCCTTATTCTCTGGGACATCGTCATTTCCAACCCGATAGGCAACCACAGCTGTAGGAAATGCGTCCTCAACCGTATCGGCAATGGACCGGGCATAATTTCGGGACTTTTCGGCGTCGTCTTTCCCCAGGGTACCGTCCGGAAATCCGATTACATGTCCGTCAACCTGGCTTGTTATCATCTCTTCCCAGTCAATCCGGGCCAAACCTTGGGGTGACCGTAATTCGCCGGAACGCCGCATCTGCTGTAATTTCTGTACAAGGGGCAAATGATTGAGTGCCAGTGTGCCCAATTGCACGGTGAACTGCAGGTCATGCACCATCTTTAGGTTGAACTCCGGTTTGCCCTCCAGTCCCGGCCAAAAATCTTCAAGAGAGTCATGATGCTGAAGATAAGTATGTACCAGCGTCTCCCGCAACTCACGGGAAACCGGAGTCAAGGTGGTGTCTAGAAGTTTACTTAATAATGTCTGCTCACTTTCCCCTGTCTTCCCTAACGCTAGCTCCACTCGCAACTGTTGCATCCGCCTGCTAATTGTGTCGAGTTCGCTCCGAAGTCTGGCAGGAATGATATTATCTCGTATAGCAGTTTCCAAAGCGCGGCGCTGTTCCTGTGGGTTCTGCACTAAAAGAACAGCTAGAGATGTGGGCAGTTTCTGACGGGCCAAGCTATAAAAGACCTCTGCAGGCAGTCCGGTTGTCCCTGCCAGTTTTGCTGCTGCGACCAGATATTCGATATGCTGCTGCCCCAGGCCGGTTTCACCAGCCAAAACCCTGATATCTTCCTGGGTCAGGTTGACGGGCTGAATCCCCTGGAGCACCGGGGCCAGTTCCGCAAGAAGTTTTTCATATTCCGACCGTCCCCTGAATTCTTCGCCGCTGATCATTAAATCAATCGTTTCCTCCTTCTTGGCCCTGAAAACAACAGGCGATGCAGCGATAACCTTGCTGTTAAGCCTAGGGGTATACACACGGATAAACAAATTAACCCAGCTCTTTCCGGGTCGGGTAAACCAGCCAGAATCATATGTGATGCAGTATTGCCCTGATGCATCGGTGACTGTATCAACACCCAATTGTATTTCGCCATGTAAATTAGTTCTATTGGCCAAACCTTTGTCGAAGGCGCGTACAGTAACACCAGCCACGGGTGTTCCATCGGTCGCACGGATATGGCCTTTTACCACAAAGTGCCCTGGATTTCGGCCGCCTTCCGGTTTTCGCATCTCATTTTCCGTGCCAATCAGCCCGGCGGTGAGTTCATCCACGATGCCCGTTGCTGCCAGGTTGTGCTTGTTTTGAAGTTCTAAGACAGCAGCGTGGGTCCCGGAACCGAAATAATTTCTTTTCTGCTCATCGGCAGGGATGTGATAGCCCTGCCGTTGCAATACATCTTGGAGAAGTTTAACGTCATTTCCTTCCATCCTGATTGATAAATTTCGTCCCTGGAGTTTCATGCTTTCTCCTCCTTTTTTACGTCGCAAATACTCACTGCGAAGGATCTCGTCGATTCTCCATCTGTTCAAAATTCGAGCGACCATGTCCGGGTGTGGGCGGACGTGGTTTGAGTGGTTTCATACGAAATTTGTTATCGTCCCACATACTTTATAAATACTCCGCGCCTTATATCGATATAGACATGTGTTGTCGATGTTATAGGAACGAGACTGTAACCTAATTCCTGTAAAGTTCTAAGTTGTTGCTGCAGGGAGTAATTTGTCACCTGAGTCGCCGCCTGATTAAATTGGCTTTCAAACATAGGCCCGCCAAGATGAAATTTTAATTCATTCATAGACGGCACTGCCGGACGATCGGCTTTATAAGCTAGGTCTGAAGGAACTTCAGGAAAATCAAATCCTCTTGGGTTTGCTCCCGCTGCTTCGTGTCCCGCTTGCCCGGCCATCTGTGGCGAGCCACCTTGTCTGGCTACGTCAAGTGCCGCTTGGGCGCCTCTTTCCTCAGCTGCAGTCAGTGGGACTGGGGATTTTGAAAAAAACTTCTTTGGCAACATACCACCACCACCTCCTCCTACACCCATCAATAAAAACGCAGGCGCCGTAGCGGCCTGTAATACTGTCGGACGTAATCTGCTCCACGCAGCACTTAATGTACTACGCATAGCCGACACTCCTTTGCGAAGACCAGACTCAACAATACCACTCGCAAAAGTACAAAACAAATTGATACCAATATAAACGGCCTGACCGACTGGGTTCGCCATCCATTCTGGACCTTTGCCACCAGGAATACCCCCGGAAACACCTTTTTTGTCATTTACTGATACCCAAAACCTTGGATCAAATAGTTTACCAACCAAAGCAGTGGCGTAATCCATCTCCGTCGACTTATTTTTCGGTGCATCCGTAGAAGGCTGGGGCGCCGCTGATGTACTTGCCGGCGGCACTGTTGGTGTGCTTGCCGGTGATGCATCTGCATGCGGAGAAGGTTTATTTTTAGGTGCAGTTGGGTTCTTCTTTAGAGTGCTTTCTAACTTGGGTTCGCAATAATCCCAGTAACCAGATTCACTTGCTGTATCGTCCCATACATAAGTTCGGACACAAACTTCGTCCCCAAGATCAAACTTATCGACTACTTCTTCGCCTGTACATCCGTTTATATCAATGCGCCTTAAGGGATTTCCTTGTGTAAAGGCAAATAAATTCACTCCATCCACCATTCTCGCCGGGTCAGCACTCGTCCACCTTCCCAACCACGGCGCATAATACCGTGCCCCGTAGTAATATAACCCGGTTTCCTCGTCTCGTTCTTTACCCGTGTAACTGTAAAGTTTGGCTGCGGCCTTAATCTTTTTATCCATAGCCTGGTGGGAAGTTGTGCCGTAGGGGTGGTATTCCTCATAGCTGATGACACGGGCGCTGTCATCGGTTTCCAGACAGGCGGTGTCAAGATGATTGCCGAATTGATAGCGTACAAGCCGGACCGGCGAGCCGTCATCCACGTCATTTCTGATCTCCACCATAGCTATCCGGCGGGTATTGTCCATCACATGCAGCGTTTTCCGCTCCAAACCCGCATGAATTCCGGTATATTCCCGGTATATCTCTATTCCGCCAACATAGATACGCTCGTTTTTCTTTGTAGGGATATTGCCTGCACCTGCAGCATTTTCGGTCACTTTCCGGATGCGCTGACCAACAGCGTCATAGACGTAATAGGTTGTCTCCGGCGTTCCGCCATCCGTCCTGCGCTGCCGCACCACGGCCTGGAGTTCTTCCTGGAAGTTCCATTGCATCAACTGCAGATGCGGCATTGCTTCCATAAAGCCATGTTGCAGGTGGTGCGAGTAGTAATAAGTAATAGTTCCAACGGTGGTAGACTTCAAACGGTTGTTTACTGTTTCATATTCATAGTTCCTAGTCCAACTGCCGCCATTAGCGCTGTGCTTCATTTGCAAGACGTTGCCGACCGCATCATATTGATACTGCTGGGTGTAGTTCTGCCACGCCATGGAGTCGTTGACGTTATATTTTCTCAGGAAGGGTAGGTCGTTCCAGTTATCCTCATCACCGAAGTCTACCTGCGCGATATGCTCTCTGCCCGTAGCTTCGATCAGTCGGTACAAGGCATCATAAGTGAATTGATTAACCGGTTTGGTTTCAAAATTATTAAAGAAGACAGTTGGCCGGGCTTGGTCCTCAATCTGGGTGATATTGCCTATCGGGTCGAAGGTGTAGTAGAGGTCTTGCAGCAATTCACCATTGGCTTTCTTCGTGTCAAGATGCGTTAACCTGAAGGTCTCCCGGTCATACTGGTAAGTGGTTTTTATGCCATTGCCGTAGGTTATATTATTTCGCTGGCCTTTGGCATCATAGTTAATGTCCGTGACAAAGTCTGTTCCCGTTCCTCCCTGTTCAACATGCACCTTCTCCAGCAGGTTCGCTTCATTGAATGCGGGTTCTATAATGCTTCCATCCGGCATTTTGAACCTAATTACCCTATTTAGGGCATCGTACTCCGTCTCTGTGACAAAAATCTCGTCTTCCAGCTCTGAATTAGGATCGGCTACGACCCATTGCACGACCTGTTTATAATCTTTCGCCAGGCGTCTATGGCTCCGTATCAGATTCCCCTTAAAATCATATTCTTCAAACTGGATCTTGCCGCCGGTATCATAATGCGCGAATGGCTGACCCCGCAGGTTCAACTCTTGATCGGTTTTGCCATTGAGTGATCTACCCTCACCATAAATGATTTTCACGTATACATTATCCAGCAGTACAGGCCCGTCCCCGCCTTTTATCCGCATTTCCAATGGGCGGTGCGATACGTCATATTTATAACTAAATTCGTGATTGCGGCCATCCCAGCTTCTCAATGGTTTTCCCGTTGCATCAGCCAGCATCCGGCAAGTGCCCGCATCCATACTAACCTGCTTGATGTTGTTACCCAGCATGTCGTATTCATAGCGCATAACTGCACGCTTTTTGTCATCGATAACTGCCTGCAGATTGCCCTCGATATCCAGTTCGACACGGGTTTCATACTTTCCGGCTGATCCGTTGTCAGCGATGGTCAAAAAGGCGCGCCCCAATGTATCCAGGTCCGCGACCGCCAGTGTGTTGGCATGGGCAGCAGCCTTCTGAGCCGCCGATTGCTCGGCTGCACCCTGTTGACCGTTCTGGCGGCTCTCATGCCAAGTGGGCAGGTACTCGGCATCCGGCAGGCGGCGGAAGAAATTACCTACGTCCGGGTCATTCTGCGGATCGGCCTGCAGGACAGTGTCATTTACATCCCAGGTCTCCTGCCGCCACGGATCAAAGACTACTTTCGCATAAGTGTGGTTGGAATGCAGAGTGGCCACTACCCGCCCAAGCGGGTCATAGAACAGCGTGGAACTCACACCGTGCTGCTTGGCAAACTCAAAATCATGGGTGAAAGTGAAAAACGGCTCGTACTGTTTCACCGGCTTGCCCTTATTATTGAATATCGTCCAGCCACTGCCCACCCAACGTTCGTTGACAACAGTCCCGCATTCCTCCACCGATCCTGCTTCCGCCGGAATCTTTTTCTGGATTTCCCGCCCGAAGCCGTCTGAGTAGCTAAAGCCAACCTGGATCTTTAGCCCGTTCGGGGACAGTTGGTCGCTTGCATGGGTTTCACGCGCCAACGCGGCGGCAAAAACCGGTTTGCCTGTAGTCTGCAGGCGCGCATAGCGTGTCACGTCATAGACAATCCGTGTGGTAGCGCTGCCTAGCAGAGTCGCGGCGATAGGTCCTTTGGGGTTGGCAAAGAAGCTGTCAATCTCGCTCTGCTCTAAGTCTGCCTTGAAACCCGCCAGTGAGTCTCCCTTATTTTCCCCGATCTTACCCATTACCGCCGTGCCTACGACTAGTCCCTGTAAATCAAATGCAACCTCCGTGCGATTGCCGTTCGGGTCAGTTATGAGCCACGGTTGCAGTAATCGGTAATCAATGGCAATAATATCGTGACCGTCGGTGTCTTGGGTCTCAACAGTAACGATATTGCCTACAGAATCAACTATTTTCTTAAGCATTAAATCATACTCGTCGTATTCAATCCGCGTGATTGCGCCAAACTGATCCTGCATGGCTTGCGGCAAATAGAAATGCTCTTTTGCGTATTGCGCGTTCTGTACGATTGGGGCCGCCACCGAATCGGGAATTGGCGAATAGTACTGCTGCCCCGAGGGAATCCACCAGTAACCGTTGGCGTCACTGCTCGGAAACCAGGCAAGAGTTTTATATTCGTCGCTCATTATGTAGCCGCCCTCATCCTGCATTACCTTCATCAGGTCAGACAACAAGTCTTCGTGTTCACGCCGGTAGGTTGTTAGTACACCTGGTGTAAACGCTAATTTATAGGTTCCGAAAACCAGTGCCAAAGCATCAGACTGACCAAGTGCCAATGGCTTTGATAGGTCGTTTTTGTAATACAGGATACGGACGTGTTCAACCAACCGTAGTTTAGAATCTTTCGGTACGTTCGTATCCTTTCTCCAATCCCATTTTTCATATGGCCAAGTTTTAGTCACATCCGGCTCATCGTGTCCAAGCGGGAGCAAGCCTTCCGTTAGTGTCTGCATTTCCTGGAAGGTAAACAACTTGACCAAAACAGATGTCATAATCGGCTGTGGTGGCTTAACAATCTCATAAGTACGTGTTTCTACAGGCAGTCCGGCGCGGTACCAATCCTGCTCATTAGTATAATTGGCAAAGCGACCTACTGTGAACATGATATGAGTTTCCGCCTGCTCAAGTTGGCGATCGGCGATCGCCCGCCGCGGATAGCCGATCGCAACTGTGCGTTCCACGCTGCCGTATTCGTCTACCTTCAGGATGATCTGATGACTTACGCGGGGATCAGCCCTCACCGAGGAATTGGGATTATTTTTGTCAAGTTTCACTGTTTCACGTTCATAGTGGTAGTCAACCGTCTCGCGTGAATGTACAAAAAACACAGCATGCAGATTGGAGGCCCGAGGCTCCAGGCACTCCACTGTGTAATTGCGTTCAGAAACACTAAATGGGTGTTTACTCTTTGCCGTATTGTCCTGTGCATAGACTTCCTGACGCAGAACCGAACCTTTAAGAGCGCGGCACGCTTCGCGCTCTTCCTTAACAGAAAGACCAGCGGGCAGCACCGTATCGTCCAGCAGCATTACCTGAAGTTGATCCGATGTCAGGTTGGGCTCCTGGTAATACTCGGTTGCAAAATGTCGCGTAATTTTTGTTCCGTCGAAATAAGCGCCTGTATGAAACCAAGTTTTTGTATATACGGGTGGCACGTGCGACGCTGCATCAAAATTAGTAACAGGTAACACCACGCCATCCTCGCATAACACCGCAAACTCTTCCGTATCCCACTGTTCAACCAAACCAAACCCGCGAAACTCGCGCTCAGGGCCATCATAGTAGCCGTGATGGTAGGCGTAGCGAGTGACAAAGCGGTTTTGACTGATCCTGTCATAGGTCTCAACCTGTTCAACAACCTGCACCGAAAACGGTAGTTTGGTAACCCATGGCTTGCCTGCTTGTTTATCGTTCAGATAGTAATAGGTCGAACTCTTGTATTTAATGCGAGTTTCCTTTCCCAAATTATTTTTATAGCCAGACATGACAAACGGCTTTTTGCCACCCATGAGATCAATGTAACGCATCGGAGCGTCCGTATATTGGGGTAGTGGTGAAGACCAGACAATACAAGGTGTCCCGTGACCCAAGAGATCAATCACTGAAAGCTGATTAGGAAATTCAGTGGGACAAAAGGGCTCTATCGCTTGCGGTTCACTCCAAGCATTGCCGCTCAGATTAATCCAGGCTTTAAATTTATTTTGTCCCAAATAGAGAATATCGGTGGCACCTGTGCCGCTAATATCCGCCAAATGCAAATAAACCGGATTAAAAGCATCCGGTGTGTCGAAAAGTGGCGCATGACTCATATTTACTTTGGCTCCAAAATTGCCGTAGCCCATGTTGGGCCAATAGCAAATCTCGCCATTGCGAATTCGAACGATATCTGTCAGCCCGTCGCCGTTCATATCAGCTAGAAAAATAGACTGAGTACTGTCGGCAAAAATAATGTATGGACCCTGCTCTTCATCGAAAGGCTTACGGGAATATTCCGGTCCGCCGAAACCTTGTGTACCCTGCGACGGATACCACGTGAAGACCTCATCTTCAGAAATAATCAGATCTGCTCTGCCGTCACCGTTTAAATCAATGAATCTGACGTTTGGATCCCGGAAATTGATATTTGGCATTTGTCTAAAATAACGGAAAGGTTCCCAGTTTCCATCATCTGTTTGCCCATAATAACCCTTTAAAGCGGTATTGGTACTTACGATATATTTTTTTCCGTTTGCATCTAGATCCTGAATTTGCAAAGAACCATTTGTGATTCCGTTTAATGAGGGCTTTGGCGCGACAAGCATGGCAGTAGAAAAACTGCCATTCCCTAGATTGCTTTTATAATGCCATGCTTCCGCCTGTTCGGTAAGAATTCCGGAAATGCCTTCATTATAAAAGTCCACCCACTGGTATTGATTGCTGATCTCAACTGGAGCGTTGGACATATCTTTACAATCAATATTTTTTATCTCTTTGTTCCAGTCCAACTCATTATACTGAAACTCCATAGCAGGAAGTCCTTTTCCTTTATAACTCCCAGATTTAGTCTTGCGGTACCATAACTGCTGGATGGATGTAATGAAATCCGTTTCCACACCATGTGAGGCTAGTGAATCAGCGGTGCCGTTGCAAAAACGCTTGTAATTTAGATTGAGTGAGCGTACCAGGCATGGCTTAATATCTAAGCCGTTACTGAGCTCCTTAAAGTAATGAAAGAACAAGATTCGGCGGCATAGCCGATAAGTGCGGATTTCAAATCCAGCGCGATTATCGGAGAAGGAATCCTTTCGACAGCCCCACTTTTTTTGCCATACAGGTAATGGCTCCGATTGATCATGATCATCATAGTCAAAAACTACCTCAAAAAAGTACTCATGATTTTCCGGATTAAAGGGATCATAAGGATTTGTTGGCAATGGGTAATATGGGGTTTTATTACCGTATTTCACTTTTTTTAAGTATTTATTAGTAACAGAGACTAATTTATTATGACGGTTTTTTTCATGCACCACTATAGGCACATTCTCTAAGTCCTCAGCAACATACTCATATTCAATGCAATTCCCCTTGTCATCATAGCTTAACTCCGGCAACCATTTGAAAATTTTCGTATCATCGTTAGGATCACAAATTCTCGTCTTAGAAGATTTTCCAAAAAAAGTTACAACGTTATCTTTGGTGGTTACTTTCCAGTAAAAACCCTTTTCTTCCTGAATTATGATCTTTTCTATTTTTGCAAAAATTCCTTCTACCCTTGGGCGATAACCCTTTACCCTTATTCCCTCTGAAGCTTTGTATTTATTGACGTTCAGAACCGGAACCAAGTCCTCCGCCCCCGAAAACATGAATACATCACTTTCGTTTTCATCTCTATATTGTGGCAATTGTTTATCGGTTTTTCTTTGAATAGTCGGAATTTCAAGGTTCCAACCTAAACCAAATACACTGTTTCCTGCTCCCGAATTGTAACTGAGAGCAAGTAACGGCGCAAAGTTACTCCTGCTTTGAGAAAGCGGAAGTGGGATAGACAAAGAACTGGTACCGTTGACAGCATTTACGGCAAATTTTTCATCAATACCCTTTATTGCACCACCGCCTTTGGGAAGGGATATTGTAGGTATTTGCCCTTCACTAGCAAATGAGCCGGAAGGTGCATGTCCCTTGCTTTTGCCATCAACAGCTGCTTGGCTATTAATCTTTTCATTGCCTTTTTCACGACTATCAATCACAAAAATCACTCCCATAAAGAAATTTATTGCCTACACTACTATTTAGTAAATTTCTTCTAAAGCCGCACATTAGCTATATCTCCATATATGGATCGCATCCAAGTACTCCATATCATCACAACTACACGAATAATAGAACGATATGACCACTCATTACCATATATGGGCATTAATTCTACGTATTATTTAGTTTCCCTTTAAGAATTTGTAGTTTAAATATATTTAATTACAATCGATCAATTTCCCTCGTGTGGATCGAACGGATGGAACCCCAGCGCCTTGACCAACAACGAAAAATCTGCAAAAGACTACCCCTTAAGAGATAGTCTTTTGTGTTTAGCTGGCGATACGAAAGTCTGACGAGACTTTCGCCACATTGCGACTCGTAACGCAAACTCCAGCAATGTGACGATAAGCGGACGAGCTTATCGTCACACTGCGTCCCGAAACAAATTCTCCTGCAGTGGGGATCCCGAACGGGTAGAACCCCAGCCCCAGTCGCTTCTATTCATAGCTTATAAGGAACACAAAGGGAGTGTTGCAAAACTACTTTTTTGAAGTAATAAGCAATGCTCCCTCATTCTTTCTCCTGTGTAAAATTATTTCGTGGTTGGTTGAAATCTTCAATATTTATTTTAAATCTAAAATTGGGTACAACAAATTCAGCCTTCTAAATTAGGCTGTTTTTTGTCCCCTTTTTAAGCCGTTTTTAGTGGGTGAAGGGGTTTCCCAATTCGTTCGTTTTGTATTTTTGCATGAAGTTTATTCACGTTATACCCAAAACACAGCAGCATAAATTCAGTTTTCACGCTGTTTTTACCCCGTGTTAAAAAGCGGTTGAAGTTATAATCATTTTTTAGTACCCCAAAGGCTCCTTCGACTTGTATGGACCGGTTTACTCTTAGCAATATTCCTTCCGGTGTTGTGATGTTTCTATACGATATCAGGCGTTTGGCCACAAACATTTTGGATACTTGCATTCGTCGATTGTCTTTAGCTTTTGTACATCGACTTTTACTGGGACAATCACTACAATCTTCACATTCATAGATTGTTATTTCAGATTGGTACCCAGTTGCTGATTTCCGATGGGTAATTCCCACGGGTTTGAGTTGTTTTCCGTTATGACAGGTGTATTCATCCATTTCTGCATTGTAAACCATGTTTTCTCGTTTGCTGATATCCTTTTTGAAGCTTTTCTTTTTCCATTGTTCATACGTCTGAGGCTTTATGTAATAGGTCTCCTTCTTCCCTTCGAGATAAAGATAATTCTCCTCACTCTCATAACCAGAGTCTGCAGTGACATTTTCATAACGCTCTTGTAGTTTTGATTCCAGCGTATTTAAGAAAGGGATTAATGTGGCTATGTCGTTACGATCCTGGAAAATCCCAACCCCTGTTACATATTCACTTTCCACGCCAATCTGAACATTATAAGCCGGCTTTAACTGAGCATTGCGCATATGATCATCTTTCATATGCATGAAGGTGGCATCAGGATCGGTCTTGGAATAGCTATTTCTTCCCTCAAAGAATTGGTTATGTTTATTGTAATTTTCTTGCCGCGTATAGAATTCAGGTTTTCTTCCGATGGAAGAGTAGGCCTGATACAATGATTCGTAATTTAATCCCTCCAAAATGTGGCTTAGCAGTCGAACTGAATCATCCTCCGGTATTAACACGTCAAAATTAAATGGCAAAACTAATTGATAGTGTCCACTTAATTCGGTATAATTTTTAGAGTGTAATTTTGTTATTGGCATAACTAAATTATACGATAGCTACTGGTTCTTTGGGACCAGTAGTTCTATTTTTTGTAGGAAAAGGGCCGTTGCTTGTTTACCTGGCGATGACCTACTTTGCCAGGGGCTTGCGCCCCAAGTATCATCGGCCCTGAAGGTCTTAACTTCCGTGTTCGGTATACGAAAAGCGGACGAGCTTTTCGCCACACTGCGTCCCG
>NZ_MASS01000062.1 GCF_001707885.1 Desulfosporosinus cupriresistens
ACAATGGATGTGCAGCTTTACCAACCCTCTCTGTCGGTTCGCTTCAGCTTGGCCAAAAACCCTAACGCTTTTCTGAGAAAAGTAGTGGAGCTAATCCGTCTGGGTACAGGATTCCCGGCGCTCCATAACGATGATATCGGAATCAGAATGCTTATGAACAAGGGGATTCCCCTGAAAGAGGCCTTCGCTTGGAATCCGTGCGGCTGCGTGGAGACCAACCTGGAGGGGAGACTACGCCAGTACACGGCGCTGGCGGACATCAACCTGGGGAGCATGATAGAGTTCACTCTTTTAGATGGCAAAAATAGAAAAAGTGGTAGATATATATCCGCCCGAACGGGGAACCCGCTCTACTTTCAAACCTATGAAGAGTTTCTAACAGCCGTGAAGAAGCAGATTGAATATGCGGTCCGGGCCGTTGTGAAAGGAAGCCATGTCATCGACGAAATCTGCTTGAATCGCCCGGTTCCTGCGCTTTCGTTTTCCTTCAAGGAGTGTATAGAGAGGGCTTCTGACTATGCCTGGGGTGGAGCAAAATACAACACGGGAAACGGTATCATTCTGATCGGTGTAGCGGATTTGATCAACAGTATGGCCGCAGTGCGTCAGATCGTCTATAAGACGAAACAGGCGACTATGGCGCAGCTTCTGGAGGCCTTGGACTCGGATTTTATAGGGTTTGAGGAGTTGCGCAAACTCTGCCTTGATGCGCCTAAGTACGGCAACGATGATCCGCTGGTGGATGATATTGCCGGAGATATGTTTACCTTTATCGCCGACGAAATCGAAAAATACAGCAGTAAATTTGGGCGGATGACTCCCGGGATTCTCCCTGTGTCCGGTAATACACCGTTTGGGCTTATGGTTGGCGCCCTTCCGTCCGGTCGCCAGGCCTGGAAACCGCTGGCCGACGGTATCAGCCCCAGTGGAGGTACTGACTTCAATGGCCCAAGCTCGGTGCTCAAGTCGGTGGCCAATATTCCCCACGCCCGCTTCGTCCAAGGGACTCTGCTGAATATGAAAGTTGAGCCCGCCATGCTCTCCACAGAAAATGGGATAACCCAGATGATGGCCCTGCTGAAAAGCATGTGCAGCCTCGGCGTCTATCATGTGCAATTCAATGTCATTGATCAAGAGAAACTGATCCGGGCTCAGCAAAACCCAGAAGAGCACAAGGGGCTTCTGGTTCGAGTGGCTGGTTATACGGCTTACTTTGTCGAACTTGGCAAAGATGTCCAGGATGAGATCATCGCACGCACAGTTCAACAAGGAAGCTCCGTGGGGTGAGGTTTTGTGCCTCAGAAAGGAATGAACCTTGTTATGAAGCCGAGTATTATGGTGGGTCCTGTACTGAGGATCGAGAGGACATCTATCTACGATGGGCAGGGACTGCGCACTGTGCTCTTTCTCAAGGGGTGCCCGCTCAGATGTCGCTGGTGTTCGACGCCGGAATCGCAGGAAGCGACTCTCCAAAAGGGGTATGCTCGCAACCGTTGCGTGGGCTGCGGAATGTGCGTCCGTTCCTGCCCCGAAGGGGCCCTTACGATGGACGAGGACGGCTTGAAAGTAATTACCGATTCCTCGAAATGCCAGAATTGTTTTGTCTGTGTGGCGAAATGTCTGCAAAGTGCCCATAAAAGATATGGTAGCCTCCTGTCCGTACAGGAAGTGGTACGGGAAATTGTCAAGGATGAGATTTTCTTCTTTCATTCAGGAGGTGGTGTTACGATCAGCGGAGGAGAACCTCTGTGCCAGGCGGATTTTGTTGCGGAGGTTCTGCGGGAGTGCAGAGAGCTGGGAATTCACACGGCGATTGAGACCAGTTTTTACGCTCCCTACGAGAGCATCGCCAAAGTATTGCCTTGGCTCAATGTGCTCTATGTTGATCTCAAACATATGGATAGGAAGTTTCATAAACAGTGGGTTGGTCGGGATAACTCGCTTATTCTCGATAACCTCCGTGAAATTGATCAGACCAGCGAGCCGTTAGAAATTGTCGTGCGTCTTCCCCTCGTTCCCGGTGCCAATGACTCGGATTCTAATCTGTCTGCTACTGCGGAATTCTGCAAATCCCTGAAAAAACTCATTGAGATTGAGCTGTTGCCTTATCATCGCCTTGGTCTGGAAACCTATCGAAATCTGGGAAGAGATTATTTATTGCAGGAACTGGTCCCTCCGTCGTCGGAAAGCATTACGGAACGAGCTAATTTCCTCGCGCTGCAAAATCCAGGCGTTCCAATTCGAGTCGGTAGAGGCTTCTCATAGGCATGATGACTGGTTCGAGGACCTGATTTTAAGATGAATATACATGCTTATGGACACTCATGACTGTTTAGGATAAGGACAACAAGCTGACATCGGAGGGGTGAAATTTGGCTGAGGGTAAAATCATAAATCTTATGAAATATTCTATCCATGATGGACCAGGCATTCGAACAACCGTTTTTTTTAAGGGCTGCCCCCTCAGCTGTCTGTGGTGTCATAATCCAGAAAGTCAGTGCTTAGGTCAAGAGTTAATGTATTGGCCTGAGCGCTGCATTGGCTGTGGGCAATGTTTAGAGATTTGTCCGCATGGCGCAGTGACAGTGATTGCGGGGAAATTGGCATACCGCCGAGATCAATGTCAGGCCTGCGGAGCATGCTGTAAGGTTTGCCATGCGGGGGTAAGAGAACTCGCAGCCAAGACGATGTCCGTTAGAGAAGTCATGGCTGCGATTGAGAAAGATTTAATTTTTTATGACGAATCAGGGGGAGGTGTGACGTTTTCCGGAGGGGAAGCGTTCATGCAACCTGTTTTTCTGTTGGAGCTACTTAAAGAGTGCCGGAAGAAGGAAATCCACACGACCTTAGAGACGTGTGGATACGTAAACCATGAATTATTACACAGGATGAGCGCTTGGGTGGATCTGTTTCTGTATGATGTAAAACTTATGGATAGCCAGAAACACCAAAGTGTTACGGGTGTATCCAATGAACTTATTTTAGCGAATTTGCGTTGGTTGGCCGAGCATCATCCTCAGGTCATTGTCCGAGTACCAATTATTCCGGGAATTAATGATGACCAGGAAACTCTTCAGCAATTGGGAGAGTTTGTGGCATCGTTACAAAGGATCACAGAACTTCATCTGCTCTCCTACCATAAAGCTGGGTCGGATAAGTACCAACGATTGGGTCGGACGTATCAATTGCCAGACCTTCAATCTCCAGACAATGAGCGAATGGGACAGATTAAGGGGCAGCTGGAGCGGTTTGGTCTGAAGGTTAAAATTGGAGGCTGAGAACAATTGAGAATAAGGTTAAGTTAGGTGATTTTACGATTAGAGGAGCGATCTGAGAATGAATGAGCGAGTAGCCATGCTAAGGCAACAAAGTTTAGAGACTGAAGCTTATATTTCCGCTGAAAGGGCGGACTTGATAACAGAATTTTACCGCACGGCAGGGAATTCTTCCGTCCCAGTTCAGCGAGCGTTGGCGTTTAAATATATTATGGAAAGAAAAGAGATCTGTATTAATGCGGGTGAATTAATTATTGGGGAGAGAGGTCCTGCCCCTAAAGCTACTTATACCTATCCTGAGCTCTGCTGTCATAGCCTTGAGGATTTGGATCTTCTGAATTCTCGTCCTAAAATACCGTTTAAAGTCAGCCCAGAAGTTCGTCGAACTTATGAAGAGCGAATTATTCCTTTTTGGGAAGGCAAGTCGATGCGGGACCTTATTTTTTCGGAAATGTCTCAGGAATGGAAAGCTTCCTATGATGCAGGTATTTTTACGGAATTTATGGAGCAGAGAGCACCCGGACATACTGTGCTCGATGATAAAATCTACCGTTTAGGTTTCCTGGACATCATGGCTGAGATCGATGCCCATTTGGCAAAACTCGACTATTTGAACAATGCTGAGGCCTACTATAAGCAGGAAGAACTGCGAGCCATGCGCATTTGTGCTCAAACCATTATCCGGTTGGCCGAGCGACATGCGGAAAAAGCCAGAGAATTAGCCCAGAAGGAAACAGATCTGCTGAGGAAAGAAGAACTGGAGAAAATCGCTGAGATCTGTTCGTACGTCCCTGCTCATGCCCCCCGGAATTTCTGGGAAGCTTTACAGGCCTATTGGTTTGTGCATTTGGGCGTTATCATAGAATTAAATACTTGGGATGCGTTTAATCCTGGTCGTCTGGATCAGCATTTATATCCGTTCTATAAAAAAGAAGTGGCCGAAGGAACTCTTTCCGAGGAACAAGCCAAAGAACTCTTAGAATGTTTTTGGGTAAAGTTTAATAATCAACCAGCTCCGCCTAAAGTTGGTGTAACAGCAGCGGAGAGCGGTACGTATACAGATTTTGCCAACATTAACAGCGGTGGGCTCAAAGCCGATGGTTCGGATGGAGTTAATGAGGTCACCTACTTGGTTCTCGACGTGATCGATGAAATGAGACTCTTACAACCTAGCTCAAACATTCAATTGAGTAAGAAAAACCCAGATCGCTTCTTAAAACGAGCGGCCAGGATTATCAGAAAAGGGTGGGGTCAGCCCTCCGTCTTTAATGCCGATACAGTCGTTGAGGAACTTCTGCGCCAAGGCAAATTGATTGAGGATGCCCGTCAGGGCGGGACCAGCGGGTGTGTGGAAACAGGGGCCTTTGGTAAAGAAAGTTATATTCTAACCGGGTATTTTAACCTGCCTAAGATTTGCGAGTTAGCATTGCATAACGGAATAGACCCCAGAACGGGTCAGCAGTTGGGCGTAAAAACCGGAGACCCTCGCAGCTTTACCTCCTTTGAGGAACTATTTGCGGCTTTTAAAACCCAGCTCCACTACTTTATGGATATTAAAGTTAAAGGAAGCAATATCATCGAGCGACTTTATGCGACCTACATGCCGTCGCCGTTCCTTTCTCTCCTGATTGACGATTGTGTTGCCAAGGCCAAAGATTATAATGACGGAGGGGCTCGTTACAACACGAACTATGTCCAGGGGGTTGGCTTAGGCAGTTTAACCGACACCTTAGCAGGCATCAAGCACCATGTTTTTGATCAGAGGAATCTCACCCTAGACCAGTTACTGCGGGCGTTAGAGGACAATTTCTCTGAGCACGAAGCATTGCGCCAGCAACTGATCAACAAGACACCTCATTTTGGCAATGATGATGACTATGCTGATGAACTGATGGTGGATATTTTTAATGCTTATTATGCTGAAGTGAATGGCCGTCCCAATACCAAGGGTGGTGTCTATCGGGTCAATATGTTGCCGACAACCTGCCATGTTTATTTTGGTTCTGTCTTAGGTGCTACAGCTGAAGGGCGTCGGGCTGGAGAACCTCTTTCGGAGGGGATTTCTCCAGTCCAAGGAACGGATCGCTTAGGTCCGACCGCAGTTATAAAATCTGCCTCCAAGCTAGATCACGCGCGCACCGGGGGGACTCTGCTAAACCTTAAGTTCACTCCCCAAGTCCTTGAAGGGGATGAGGGAATTGAGAAGTTGGCTCAGTTGATCCGCTCGTATTTTAAATTAGGCGGTCATCATATTCAGTTTAACGTGGTCGATGCCCAAACGCTCAGGGCAGCGCAGGCCGAACCGGAAAAACACAGAGACCTAATCGTCCGTGTAGCGGGGTATAGTGATTATTTCTGTGATCTGAGTGAGGCGCTGCAGGAAGAAATTATTAATAGGACGGAACATACGGCGTTCTAAAAGCAATGGATCTAGTAGATTAAGCAAGGGAACCTCTACAGGAAGTGAAAAATGCGAACTTAGAAACAACAAGGAAATGTACTCATTTTTCATGCTCAGTAGCGAGGAGGAAGTGATAATAATGTTAAACTGCCAGGGAATACAATCAATTGAAACAGAAAGATTGATTTTGAGAAAATTTGCTTATTCAGATGCTTTTGATATGCTGAAGTATTGGATAAACGATCCCTTAGTACAATTCATGTATTCTGAACCTATTTATGTGAATAACCAAGAAGTTAGAGCTCTGCTTGATCAATATATGTCATCTTATGAAAAGATAGATTATTATCGTTGGGCAATAATTTTAAAGGAAACGAACGAATGCATTGGACAGGTAGCATTTTTCCTCGTGGATAGTAAAAATCATTTTGGTGAGATAGAATATTGTATTAGTAGGACCTTTCAGAAAAAAGGTCTTGCGACTGAAGCAACAAAAGCTGTTATGAAATTTGGTTTTGAGAACGTTAATTTTCACAAGGTACAAATTTGCCATAAAGAAAACAATATAGCTTCGCAGAAAGTTATTGAGAAATGTGGATTTAAATATGAGGGTACGCTCAGGGATTTCTTTTATCATGATGGCAAATATCTAGATAGGTTATATTATTCCTTGTTAAAAGAAGAATGGAGTTTATTGTGCTAAATACACGAGACGATTTAAGGAGGATACAAAAATGGATAAAATTAATATCGGCGAGAAATTAAATCTTTTCAATGAGTATTGGAGTCCAAAAATATTAGGCGAGGTCAACGAATCCTATGTGAAAATTGCCAAACTTAAGGGTAAATTTTTATGGCACATCCATGAAAACGAAGATGAAATGTTTTATGTTCTAAAAGGACTTTTGATTATCAAGTTCAGGGATAAGGATGTAATAATAAATGAAGGCGAATTTCTAATTATTCCGAAGGGAATTGAACATATGCCAGTTGCTGAAGAAGAAGTACATGTCATGTTAATTGAAGCCAAAACAACGTTAAATACTGGAGATGTAAGAAATGAAAGAACAGTAGACAAACTTGAAAAAATATAGCGGCCCAAGCGTTATAACTAAAGGAAAGAAGGTTGTTAAATTGATGAGAATGCCGTTTCATCCCCCTACCGATTATTACTGCGAACAGTTGGCACCAATCGATGAGCAAATCTGTGGACTTATCTCCAAGCGTAAAGAGCTTTCTGAAAATAATCCAGGTTTTCCGAGTCTCGGGTTAATAACAACATGGTGCCAACGATATGAGCTGAACGAAGCAATGACGCAGAGCATCTTTACAATGCTGTACAATGAGAAAGAGTTTTCGACCCACTTCCAAGTGGAACCCACTGGGTTCCTTAAGTTCGTACCCATTTTAAAATGGGTGGAAATAGACAGTGTTTTGTATTCTGTTACGCACATGAAACAATACGACAATGCCAGTGTAGTTTATATCGAAATTGAAGTTAATAACTCCGAACGATATGTCCGACTGGGACATGCTCGCCTTGATTTGTTTATCTCACCAGAGCATCAATGTCGGCAACATCGAGGCAGCGGGCAAGACAAAGGGATGCAGTATTCTTTTGTGGTAGCACCACGGTTGCCGGATGATCTTACAGGTGTAGAGTTTCGTCTTGACATAAAACCATTTCCTGAAAATCAGGAGATCCTCACAGTAGCTCTCGCGGAAGCTACTGTGAGCATTAAATAAGAAAAATTTAGCTTTACAGTTTAGCTGTTTGCTAACCGTTACCGGTTGTGGTAGGGTTCTGATATCGAATATCGCATAATCCTCTGGATAAGTTCACTAACCTTCAGATGGAATTGCAATTCCACACGAAGTCAGTTTCCTGTATTCCCTTCAGAACGTGGAAGTGATAATTATCGGACGGAGGGTATACAGTATTCTAAGAGCTCTGGTCAGTATAAAGGAGGGAAGACGATTTGAAAAGGCAAATTAGCAAAGCTAACTTTTCCTTAGTAAGTACAGAACTAGAACATTATGAAAGTAGCGGACTTATCACAGGAGAGCAAAAAAACGAGATCTTGGAGATCTATGAAATCAAAGGCGGCCTGAACTTTATTCGGGTTGTGGTTACAATTGGGGCCATCTTAGTGGGCCTTGGGATTTTGAGTTTTATAGCTAGTAACTGGGATGGGATCAGTCATTTAGGCAAACTTCTAATTATCTTTGGAGTTTTCGGCGGAGTGAATCTTGCAGGCTACCTGCTTACAGAAAATTATCCCAAGACAGCTCGGAGTCTTATTTATCTGGGCACGTTGGTTTATGGAGCAGGTATTTTTCTTATAGGACAGATGTATAACTTTGGAGGGGAATTTCCGACGGCGTTTCTTTTGTGGTCTTTGGGCGTAATCCCGATGGCTTTTCAACTTCAGGACAAATATTTAATGCTCTTTGCCAACATCCTGTTCGGGGTCTATCTTAACTCCTCGTACAACCTAGGTTTCCCTTACGCGGGCTGGGTTGGTGTACCAATTGTGTATCTAGCGTTTAACTATTTTGGAAAATCAAAACTTCTGTTGTTTTTTGCCAACCTGACAACCTTAAGCTTTATATTTCAAATCACTCTGAGATATGACGTAAAGGGTTTATACGTCGGCCTCATTTTTTTCTTGATTGGACTTCTGATGTATGGAATAAAACACAATCTAGGGTCCGATATCTTCCGTGTTCAGGGTAACATTTTGTTTGGGGTAACGGGTGTAATTTTGACTATTCCCGAAATATGGGATCTCCTTGTAAGTGTTCAGTCTACACGTTTAGTTAGTATTCTATTTGCACTTGCTTTTCTTGTCTTGCTGTTTGCACTCATCCGAAAGGGAAGTGTTATAAGTCTAATTTTTGTATGTATTACTATTTTCAGGTATTACACAGATACCTTTGCATTTTTACCTAAATCACTGTTTTTTATTGTTGGGGGTCTGCTGCTCCTTGGTTTCGGTTACTACTTTGAACGGATGATCAAAACACCAAAAGGGGGAACACTCGCATGAATAAGCAGAATAAGCATAAGACGTTTTTTCTAGCAGTGTTAATTCCCTTACTTATCCTTCTGGCCCTGACTATTAAACCTCAGGCGACGGTTCTTTTCGGGAAGGAGATCTTGCTTGAAACGAAGGCCATTGACCCAACGGATCTATTTAGGGGGGACTATGTTTCCGTAAGCTTGGCGATCTCAGATATACCCAAGTCAAAGGTGCCCCTATCGATCGATAAGGTAAGCAATAAGAATCTTTATGTAAGCCTAAAACAAGAGGGTAAGTACTATATAGTTGACCAAGTAAGCGAAAATCGACCCAAGCAAGGCGTTTATCTTAAAGGAAAGTTTCAGAATACGTACAATGAGTCCAATGTTTTTCGTGTAGATTACAGTCTGGATAAATATTTTCTGGAACAAGGAAGCGGGAAGGAACTTCAGCAGAGATCCCAGAGCGGAGAACTGGTAGGTACTGTAAGGGTTCTGGGTGGGTATGGGGTTTTGACGAGTATCGCGCCACGCTAGGTGATCTAAATAATCCTAGCTATTAAAAATTGGTTGGCACCCACGAAGACACTGTCTTCGCACGTATTAGCCTCCTTGTTAGCCTTGGCGGAGGCGGTTGCACTTATGTGCTGGACAAGACTCAAACAGGACGTTTGAGGTTAGAGCGCCGCCAAGGATGGCGAGAAGGGACCTTCCAGAAAGTATGGGACCGATAAGTTATTCTTCCTGACCAGAATAAGAAAACCCTCCAGAGCCTTGCGGCTTGGAGGGTTTATTTTTAATCAATCAGCGATTTACCAATTGCTGCGTGTACGTGGTTGATAGCACTCACGGCAATATACTGGTTTGTCACCAGAAGGTTGGAAAGGAACAGTTGTTTCTTTTCCACAAGTAGCACAGATGGCTGGGAACATTTCGCGTTGTTGACGACCATAACCGCCGCCACCGCCTTGATTTCTGTTTTGTGCTTTTTTGGCAGCACGGCACTCTGGGCAACGTCCAGGTTCATTAGTGAACCCCTTTTCAGCATAGAACTCTTGCTCTGATGCTGTAAACTCGAAATCACGACCACAATCTTTGCAATTTAAAACTTTGTCATTGAACATTATAAAAAACCTCCACTAAAATATTACCCGCGCTACATGGCAAGTTCACCAACTTCTTCCCGGAGCCTTAGGTAATAGAGAAGGTTTGCTTAAATCCACTAGTTTTAACGAGCTTATATCAGTATAACTAAAAAAAACATTGTTGTCAAATCATTATTCTTAAGCATACATTTTTTCTAGTAAAACCTTAACATCCTCATTTTCCAGATACTCATCGAACGTCAATTGGCGATCTAGGAGTCCTTTCGGTGTAATCTCAATGATACGGTTAGCAATCGTCTGGACAAACTGGTGATCTTGAGATACAAACAAGATGTTCCCATCATGGTTCGTTAGAGAATTGTTCAGAGCCGTGATGGATTCCATATCCAGGTGATTCGTGGGCTCGTCTAATAAAAGGACATTGGCGCCACTTAGCATCATTCTGGAAAGCATGCAGCGTACCTTTTCCCCCCCGGAAAGAACGCGGGCCGATTTCAGGGATTCGTCTCCAGAGAAAAGCATTCTCCCCAGAAATCCGCGGACAAACGATTCATCGGGGTCTTTAGAAAATTGTCTAAGCCACTCGACAAGATTAAGATCCGTATCAAAATAAGGAGAGTTATCTTGAGGAAAATAGGCTTGGGTCGTTGTAATTCCCCAGTTGATCTCCCCTTGGTCCGGGATAATTTCCCCCATAAGAACTTTAAATAAAGTTGTCTTAGCATAGCCGTCAGGGCCAACAAAGGCGATCTTATCTCCTTTATTCATCATAAACGAGATGTTGTCTAGTACTTTGGTACCATCAACACTAACCGTCAAGTCCTTGACAGTTAAAATATTGTTGCCTGCTTCTCTGTCAGGTGTAAAGGCGATATAGGGATATTTACGGGAGGAGGGTTTAATGTCATCCAGCGTCAGCTTATCGAGCTGTTTTTTACGAGAGGTTGCTTGTTTCGCTTTTGAAGCATTGGAGCTAAAGCGTTGAATAAATTTTTGCAGCTCTTCAATTTTATCTTCTTTTTTACGATTAGCTTCGCGCATGAGTCTTAAAGCCAGTTGACTTGACTCATACCAGAAATCATAGTTACCCACGTAGAGTTGGATCTTCCCGAAGTCGATGTCAGCGATATGCGTGCAGACTTTATTTAAAAAATGCCGGTCATGCGAGACAACGATGACCGTATTTTCGTAATTATAGAGGAAGTTTTCCAGCCAGGCAATCGATGTTAAGTCAAGATGGTTGGTTGGCTCATCGAGGAGGAGAATATTGGGATTGCCAAAGAGAGCTTGAGCAAGTAAAACGCGAACTTTTTCATTGCCACTCAGTTCTTTCATTTTGCGGCTCTGCAGATCCTTGCCGATTCCCAGTCCCATTAATAGTTCAGAGGCTTCGGCTTCAGCTTGCCAACCATTGAGCTCAGCAAAATCTCCTTCAAGTATGGAGGCCCTTATGCCATCTTCTTCTGAAAAATCCGGTTTGGCATAAAGCGCGTCTTTCTCTTCCATTATTTCATATAACCGGGCATGCCCCATGATCACAGTATTCAGCACTTCGAATTCTTCAAACTCGAAGTGATCTTGCTTTAGGACTCCTATCCGCTCGCCAGGCGTTAGAATGACTTCTCCAGTAGAAGAGTCTATTTCACCGGATAATATTTTTAAGAAGGTTGATTTACCTGCGCCATTGGCTCCAATTAAACCGTAACAGTTACCGGGCAGAAATTTTACGTTAACATCTTCAAATAAGGCTCTTTTACCAAATCTTAAGGTTAACCCACTAGTACTTATCATTATAATCGTTCCTTTATTATAGATTTACTTATATTCAAGAATATAGTATATCATTTTATCACCAGAAGGTATAGGTTGATAATAATTGGGTCTGAAGAATTGAGCAAGCCCTCTACCTTCAATCAATGGTAGAGGGCTAAAACTTGGGATTACATAGTTGCTGAGGCCCCTATGTTTTTGGGAATTTTAGTGAATCGAGTTCGTTTCAGTCTCCTGCAAGAGACTTCTTAGAACTAGAACTCCTGACATTGTTTTGGGAAACCCAGCGCTAGGAGCCACTAAGAGAATAGCGTGTTCAATTTCTTCCTTTGTACAGCCGCTACTTAAGGCCTTTAAAATATGAGTTCTGAGCGCCCGAGGATATTGGCATTCTGTGGAGAGCGCAACTTTAATTAACCAGCAAGTTTTTTCATCGAGCGGGCCGCCTTCTTCGTGGACTAAACGACCGTACTTCTCATAGGCCTTATAAATACTCTCATGATGCTCCGTAAAATACTTTAAATTGATTTCCGTACTGTCTATGTTATCAAAATAGTCGTCCATATGAGGTGTGCTCCTTACTGTTTTTGAACATTATTCTCCAGTATAAGGCGCTTTATTCATAATCTAAGACCCAAGGATATCACTGTTTGCGTTGCTGTTCGCAAATAAGTTAGAATGGATTTAAAAAATAAGGGGGGAGAACATATGCCGAAAATAGAAATAGAACTTAAAAAGGAAGTCCGAGAAGAACTAATTGAATCCATTAAGAGGTATTTCTGGAGCGAAAGGGATGAGGAAATAACTCGCTTAGGTGCAGAGTTGTTGCTGGACTTTATTGTTAATGAAATTGGACCTTACCTATATAACCGAGGAATCGAGGATTCCTATAAATATATGAACGAACGGATCGAGGATTTACTGGGTCTTGAGAAACGGCCTAGGTAAAGAGATTATGCAACGTATGAGGGAGAGATTTAGTTGAGTCTGTTGCGTTCATTCCCACCTATAGTAGAAGAACAATCACGCGTCCTGATCCTAGGGTCTATGCCGGGGGTGGAATCCCTTAGATTACAGCAGTATTATGCCAATCCTAGAAACCAATTTTGGAAAATAATCTTCGCCCTCTTTGACTTGGAACCGGTTGAGGAATATGAAGAGCGAACTCGTTTTTTAAGAAGTCAGCGCATTGCTTTATGGGATGTCATCAAAATGTGTTCCAGGGAAGGAAGTCTTGATTCGAAGATCAGAGAAGAACAGGTGAACGATTTTAGCAGTCTGTTTAAGAAATATCCCCAGATCAAAGCAGTAATGTTCAATGGGGGCAAAGCCTTCGAGACTTATAAAAAGTGGATAGGGTTCAGTGCGCCTGAGAATGTGACGTTTCATAAACTTACATCGACTAGTCCAGCGAATACTAAGAAGTACGAAGAGAAGTTGAGGGAGTGGTGTGTTCTCCGTAATCTTCTAGAGGGCGCTACAGATCTTTAAGACTGATCTGTCCCTCAATCCAATCAACAAATTGGCGAGCAGTTCTTGCAGAGCGACCATTATACCAGAGTGCCCACTGTAAGGCTTCTTTGTGCAGTATATCTCGTTCAAGGTTCAGATTTCTTCGCACAGCAATTCCATCGACTATGTCCAGATACTTGGTTTGATTGGGTGATGTGAACACAACATTGATGCCAAATCGATCGGCTAAGGAGAGTTTTTCCTGCATTGTGTCTCCTGCATGAACTTCTTCAGCGGGGTTGTTAGACTGTAAGCCTGCTCTTTCCTGGAAATATTCCTTAACTAAATGCCTGCGGTTAGAGGTGGCATAGATGAGAATATTGGGTGTTTTACTTTCTAAACCACCCTCGAGTACGGCTTTCAGCGAAGTATAGTTTTCCTCATTATCGCCAAATACCAGATCATCAACGTAAAGGATAAATCTTTGAGTTCGATTTTTTAACTGCCGAATAATTAAGGGGAAATCAGCCAGATAGGCCTTAGGGATCTCCAACATGCGTAGGCCCTGGTTATGGTATTCATTAAGGATGGCCTTAACGGTTGAAGATTTCCCGCTGCCTCGATCTCCATAGAGAAGAACGTTATTGGCAGGGAAGCCCTTCAAGAATTGAAGAGTATTTTCGATAACTCTTGAACGTTCATTTTGATACTCTACTAACTCGTCTAAAGTGATCGGGTCGGGACTTTCAATTCCTCGAATGTAACCTGAGCCATCAATTCTTTCCCAAACAAAGGCAAAATAGCGGGCGAATAATCCGCATCCGTAGTGTCTGTGGAAATTTTTGAGATCTTCTATACAGTCAGACCAACGGTCGCTGGCCCTGAAGCATTCTTTTATGTGGTCTAAATGGTTTGAGGGGTCAAGAGAATCGCTTTCTAAAACCCACTCAGGAAGTTCCTCAAGGAGAGAATGATCGTTATCATTTTGGAATAGTTCAGCTAGGTGGGCTTTAACCGAAGTAGAATCAAGCTGAGAGATGAGTTGAAGACTGTTCAAATCCTGAGCGGCTACTTTCTCAATGACCCTATTAGAACTCTTAAGTGGCATTGCTTGTTGTTGAAAAGTGAATGGATTTTCATCAAAAATTATTTGGTCGAGAAGATAATCTTTAAGCGACATGGTAGTGCTTTTCTTTGCCAGTTCAAAGTAAAATTCATGGTAGCTGTTGATTACCTCTCTTAGTCCATCGTTCGTTTCGTCTAAAGAAATAAGGAGTTCCTTTAACTTGTTAATTAAGCTATCCTTTAAAAGTCCTCTGTAAATTGAAAGAGAATCCAATGCTAGTAATGTAGGCGATATTTTGCTGTGTTCCATAATAATCCCTCCAATAACCAAGTATAGCATTGGAGTAATTAATAGGAAAGTTAGGAGCGCAAAATAGAAGCTCACTCCAGTTCCCTGGTAACATGTTAATAAATTGAGGATTATTCATCTTTCTACTTGGGGGTAGCCAAACGACATATTCCAGGATGTGGTAATAATTACTTGGGTGGTGTATAATGCTGATAAGAATTAAGATGGAGTTGTTTAATGTCAAGGGATATCATACTTTTGAGGAAAGGAGACAAAGATATGAGTAAGTCAAGTGGAGAGCAGGTACCTAAATATACATATTTTGACTACGTAACATGGCCATCTGACAACCCTATTGAGTTAATTGACGGGGTACCCTATGCAATGACACCTGGTCCTTCTAGAATCCATCAGAAGATAAGTGTAGAATTAGTTCGGCAGATTGCCAACTATTTGCGTAAAAAAACATGTGAAGTATATGCAGCTCCATTTGATGTCCGATTGACAGGCGACGATGAGGCTGATGAGGAGACAAAAAATGTTATCCAACCAGATATTTCAATTGTCTGTAGTCAGGAAAAATTAGACGATAAGGGGTGTAAAGGGACTCCTGATCTAATCATGGAAATTGTCTCCCCCTCAAGCATTGCGATGGATTATATTAGGAAATTAAACTTATACGAGAAGCATTCAGTCCGTGAATATTGGATAATTCACCCCATAGACAAAATAATAATGGTTTATACGCTCATAGAAAATGGTAAGTATGCAAGGCCTAAAGTTTATCAAATAGAAGAAGTAATTAAGATCAGCATTTTTGACGATTTATCTATTTCTTTGGCCGAAGTATTTGGAGGATAAGCATTTGTTAGAACCAGAAAAACAGTATGAAAAAAGAAAAGCGTATTATAATCGGCGGTTAGAAAACCTAACTCAGACGATCAACCGTTTAAGCAATATAAGACTTGTGATGTTCCTTGCTGGCAGTGGGCTGGCCGTATTTTTTTATTGGACTCATCGTACTTCGTTGAGCATAAGCACTGTTGCTATTACCGTTATTACGTTTGTAGCCTTAGTTATTTGGCACCAAACCTTAAGACAACGCCAAAGTTACCTGCGGTTGCTTTATGAAGGTTACGATCAAGCCTTGAAGCGTCTCGCTGGCGAATGGAAATCCTTCTTAGATTCAGGTGAGGACTTCAAAGATCCAGCTCACCCTTATTCGGGCGATCTCGATCTTTTTGGTTTAGGCTCATTGTTTCAATGGATTAATACAGCCAGGACGTTTAGGGGAAGGGAAGCTCTGAAAGAGAGGTTGTCCGAGTCTCCAGTGGAAATCGGTGAGATTACCGAAAGACAAGAAGCAATCAAGGAGATGGCGAGAAATCTAGCTTGGCGCCAGCGCTTTTTAGCGGACGCCAGCATGACAAAGCGTACGTTGAGCTCTCCAAAAGGCATGATTGAATGGGCCAAGACATTTGATGCTACCTATCTGCGCCTTGAAGTACTCATTTTAGCTCGAGCGCTGCCGCTCATAACGATACTATTTTTATTCCTTTATTTTGGGACCTCGAGAGTTTCTTTTTGGTACCCACTGACGGGTTGTTTAATTCAGACGCTCATACTTTTGTTGGGAAAGCAAAGAGGCAAAGTGCTCAATGCAGTTTATGCTTATAAGGAAAGTATTAAAGTTTATGAAAAAATGTTAGAGAGGTTTGAAAAGCGATCATTTCAAGCGCAGCACCTGCGGTCTCTAAAAAAGGGCTTACGTGATCGTGAAGGCAAGTCTGCTTCGGAACAAATCAGAAAACTAGCGAGACTGGCCGATTTAATAGCGAATCGCAGTAACGCGATGTTCTTAGTTATTAATATCTTAACGCTGTGGGATATCCAATGCATGATTGCTTTGGAATCCTGGAAAGAAAGATCGGGTCGATCGCTCAATCGGTGGGTGGATACGATCGGCGAATTGGAGGCCCTAGCCAGTTTGTCAATCATTCACTTCGATCACCAAGCTTGGAGATACCCGGAACTAATTGCGGAAAATCCGGGAATCGTCGCCGTTAAAATGGGACACCCGCTTCTAAGGGAGTCAGTTTGCAATGATTTATCGATTGAAAAGCAGTCTGGAATATTGTTAATAACGGGTTCCAATATGTCAGGAAAGAGCACATTACTGCGGACGGTGGGTATTAATCTTGTGTTGGCCTATGCAGGGGCGCCAGTTTATGCTCAGTCCTTTAGGTGTTCGCTGTTTCAGATTTATACTTGTATGCGCGTAAGTGATAACCTTGGAGAAAATATCTCTTCATTCTACGCAGAATTATTGCGAATCAAACAGATTGTCATTGCTTCGAAGACAGCAGACAAAAAAATCTTCTTCCTCTTAGATGAAATCTTTAAAGGGACAAATTCGCAGGATCGTCACGCCGGAGCCAAGGTTTTAATTCGGCAACTGAGTAAAGCGGGCTCGATGGGAATGGTATCTACCCATGATTTGGAATTAGGAGAGCTAGAACGAGAAAGCGCTCGCAAGATTCGAAACTATCATTTCCGAGAGTATTATCAAGACGATCAGATTCGGTTTGACTATAGACTTAGGACTGGGATTTCCACGACTCGCAATGCTATGTATCTGATCAAAATGGCTGGAATTGATGTGGAGGGGGAGGGTACCCTGTGATTATTGTCAGCGCGTGTTTGCTTGGGCTGAATACGAAATACGATGGTAAAGCAAATGCCCATGCCTTGATCCAGAAATACAGTTCTCAGGGAAAATTCATCCCGGTTTGTCCAGAACAGCTAGGCGGGTTGACTACTCCCCGGTTTCCGGTAGAAATTATTACTGGGACAGGGCAGGATGTCCTGGCCGGACGATGTGTGGTCAAAGGGGAGCAGGGGGAAGACGTTACTCAACAATTCATCCAAGGTGCAATGGAAACGATCAAGATTGTAGAAATGGTTAAAGTAACTGCGGCAATCCTTAAAGAACGAAGTCCTTCCTGTGGAGTGAACACCATTTATGATGGAACCTTTACCCATCGAATATTACTTGGGCAGGGGGTAACCGCTGCCATCCTAAAAGAGTCTAATATCCCTATTTATTCGGAAGAGGAACTGACTGAAGAGAATTTAATCAAGTTATTAGGCAATGACACATAATGAGCAAAATGATGATGCCTTAAACTTTAAGGATTATGCATCAATAACACGGCACCAAATATCTTCGTTTGGTGCTGTGTTATTTTACATAGGTCATATACCCTCTTTTTCGTCGTAAACCAGACATTAATAATGTCGTGTAGCTTTCATTCCTTTGTTCTTAATTATTGTAAAATAGCAATTATTTATTACAGAATTGTTTGTAGAACTAACCACAACCATTCCATAAATCATTTTAAAAGAGGTGAACTTCAATTAGTTAGACGCTTTAAGCTTGAGCATAATATAAGCCTCGAAGAGAGATATTTTTCTTCGAGGCTAATTTGTCCACTAATTTTTAACACAGAACAAAGTTTCAACGGTGAAATTTGCTTAATCCAGCCTAATAGATAGCTGGTTTTTTATTGCGGTTAAAAAATAGAGAAGTCTGATAATTTGAGTCATTCAGGAGCTGGGGGGAGATTTTATATGTCTATAAGGATCAAACGTTCCATGTCAATTAAGACCCGAATTACCCTTTTAGCTGCTGTGGTGGTCATTGTTGTGGTGGCAGCGTTATCAGGGGCAAGCCTATGGAATGCCCAGAAGCTACTTAAAACGAGTGAGCTCCAAACAGAGAAACTTGTAGATCAGGGAATACAAGATGAATTTCTTAATCGCCTGGAACGTGCTAAGTCTTTGGCTCTATCGATGACCATGAATCCGGATGTGGCTAAGGCTTTAGCAGAACAGGATCGGGTTACCCTCGCGCGGCTAGTTCAACCGGTTTTTGAAGTGATCAAGCAAGAAGGCTTCAGCCAACTCCAGTTTCATCTATCACCGGCCGTTTCATTCTATCGAGCCCATTCACCCAACAAATTCGGAGATGATCTTTCGAAAATTCGACCTACGGTCGTGGCGGCCAACAAAGAGCATAAGATGGTGGAAGGGCTGGAAGAGGGTGTCGAGGGATATGGATTTCGAGTGGTAGTACCCGTCAAGTATCAAGATCAGTGGGTGGGTAGTGCTGAATATGGAATGAATTTCGGTGATGACTTTTTAAGAACCTTACAGAAAAAGAACCCTGGGGACTATTTTATCTATCTTCTTGATCCAGCAACGTCAATGGTCAAAAACGTGAAGGAGAATGGAGGACTTTTAGCGGGAACCGGTCCGGATGATTTCCCAGTATCGCAAAATTCGCTGCAAGCACTCGTCACGGGCACAACTCAATTTACGGTGAGCGAGGACGGTCAGTTCAATATTTTGCTTATTCCTTTTAAAAACTATCAAGGGGAAGTAAAGGGCTATATTAAGACTGTGCTCTCCCGGCAAGGCGTAATTGAAGAGTTAAACTCCTTAAAACTGTGGGTCTTCATGGTGGGGTTACTGGTGCTTTTCTTTGGTGTGGTTTCAGGTTATTTTGTTTCTCTAACCTTTACCCGACCACTGATTCAGTTAGCAGAAGATGCAGAGGTTTTAGCCACTGGTAACTTAAACATTGCCATTAAGACAGGTTGGTATGGGGAGTTAGATATCCTGGCCAATTCCATGAAAAAGATGCTGGATAATACCAAAGAAATATGTTTCTCAATTAACCAAGCAATAGCCCAGGTAGAGGATTCAACGAGGGAAATTTCAAGCGCAACCGACCAGACCTCACAAGGAGCAGACCAAGTGGCCTTGAGTGTCACTCAGGTAGCCGGTGGTGCTCAAAAAATTGCCCAGAGTACGAGTGAGATGGGTGTGCAAAGTGAAGGGATCAATCAAAGCGTCCAAATCTTGGCCGATCATATGGAACGCGTCGCCGGCAGTACTTCTGACGTAGCTGAACGGACACTGCGTGGCGAAGAAATCATGAAAGACTTGGCAGACAAGATGCGAATCTTCGCTTCTAAAGTCGCGGAGATCCAGACTGCAAGCCATATTCTCACCGAGCAGACGGGGCAAATTCGCGGGATTACGCAGATTATTACTGGGATTTCTGAGCAGACCAATCTCCTCGCCCTTAATGCAGCGATTGAGGCGGCTCGCGCTGGGGAAGCCGGTCGAGGATTTGCAGTAGTGGCTGAAGAAGTTCGCAAACTAGCTGAAGGTTCCAGGCAAAGTGCCTCTCAAATCGCAGGTTTGATCGATCAAGTGACTCTGAATGTTGAGAATTCCGCCCGAGCTTCAGAAGAAGCGGTCTGTCTGATCGAGGAACAATCAGGAATCGGAGATCGGGCCTTGGGGCAATTTATGGAGATTTCTCAGGGAACGCAAACAGTCTCTCACCTTCTGGGAGTAATGGAGGGAGAGGTGCAAGGGGTTGTTCGGATGGGGCAGGCCATAACTAAGTCAGTCTCTGAGATCGTGGGTATGACCCAAGAGGATGCTGCCTCCGCAGAAGAAATTGCCGCTTCAACAGAGGAAATGAGTGCAACGGTCAGTATGATTCGAGATAGGGCACGGCAGTTAATTTTATTGATGGATGAATTGAAGGTCCAAAGTAAGCGGTTTGAAATTTGAAGTTAAGTTTTTAATCATGTATAATTTAAACTCAGGAAATTCTTAAACCCTCAATGGGACATTTTGAGGAGGATTAACATGCAATCGGTAACAGTTAAGGAAATTTACAGAGAGACGGACCGGTTTCTCAATCAGGCGGTAGAGCTATCCGGTTGGGTACGGACGGTACGCTCCTCCAAAGCGTTTGGTTTTATTGAAATCAATGACGGAAGCTTCTTTGAAAACATTCAAGTGGTTTTTGAAGATAGTCTTGCCAACTTTGCGGAGATTGGAAAGTTAACGATTAGTTCTGCCTTACGTATTCAAGGAACGCTGGTTGCTTCACCTGGAGCGAAACAACCGTTTGAATTGAAAGCAGAACAGATCGAGGTGCTTGCCCTGGCCGCAGCAGATTATCCGCTGCAAAAAAAGAGGCATACCTTTGAATATTTACGAACGATTGCGCATTTACGTCCCAGAACGAATACGTTTGTAGCTGTCTTTCGCGTGCGTTCTGTTGTTGCCTACGCGATTCATAAGTTCTTTCAGGAAAAAGGCTATGTTTATGTGCATACTCCAATTATTACGGGAAGCGATGCCGAGGGTGCCGGGGAAATGTTTAGGGTGACGGCTCTAGATATGGCTAAACCTCCTCTGGACGAAGATGGTGATGTCGATTTTTCCAAAGATTTTTTTGGTCGAATGGCGAGTCTTACGGTTAGTGGCCAGCTCAATGTTGAGACGTACTGTATGGCCTTCCGCAACGTTTATACGTTTGGTCCCACGTTTCGAGCTGAAAATTCTAATACTGCGAGACATGCGGCAGAATTTTGGATGATCGAACCGGAGATCGCTTTCGCCGATCTTGCGGACAACATGAACCTAGCTGAAGAGTTGATGAAATTTGTTATCCAGTATGCCATGGACAATGCGCCCGAAGAAATGGCGTTCTTTAATAACTTTGTCGATAAGACTTTGTTTGATCGTCTAGAAAATATCTTAGGCTCTGAATTTGGGCATATCACTTATACTGAAGCTGTAGAGCTGTTGGAAAAGGAAAATCCTAACTTTGAGTACCCTGTACAGTGGGGAACCGATCTTCAAACTGAGCATGAGCGCTACCTGACAGAAAAAATCTTCAAAAAACCAGTTTTCGTTTCGGATTATCCGAAAGGAATTAAGGCGTTCTATATGAGGCTTAATGATGATGATAAAACTGTAGCGGCCATGGATTTGCTAGTTCCTGGGGTTGGCGAAATTATTGGGGGAAGCCAACGGGAAGAACGCTTAGAGGTATTGCAAAACCGAATGAAGGAATCCAAGTTGAACGAAGAGGATTACGGCTGGTATCTGGATATTCGAAGGTATGGTGGCGTGAAACATGCTGGGTTCGGGCTTGGTTTTGAACGTGTGATCATGTATTTAACCGGAATGTCAAATATCCGAGATGTCGTATCTTTTCCGAGAACAGCGAACTCTTGCGAGTTTTAATAGCTAAGTTTAATTCGTTCCTAGTCCTAGCTCTTAAAGGCAAGATCTCAAGGTGAAGGTTGTATCAAGACAGATGTATTAATTTGGTACATCTGTTTTATTATGCTACGCCCAAGAGAAAGGCCTTTGAGTGGGCAGTTACGAATTTTTGACAAACAGTGTATAATAGGAGAGCTGCTCTGGATGATCTGGTTCCTGGGGTGGAGAAATTCTTGGCTGAAACCGACGTGAATAACGCTTTAAGGTATTGCAAAACCGAATGAAGGAATCTGGACAGGACGAAGTGGTTGACGGTTGGCATCGTTATTTTTTACCGAGAAAATCAATACTTGCCAAGTCTATATATGGCGAATTATTTTAATAGAGCGGCCTAGGCTGCTCTATTTCATTTTCAGCCATAAATTTTTCATATACCAGTCATAGCAACAGTGGAGCGTACAGGTATGTTATAATATGTACAAGAAGTGAGGTGGAGTGGTAATGTATCGGTTGGATGAATTGAATCCAGTGCAACGCAAAGCTGCTGAGCACAAAGAAGGGCCACTTCTAATTCTTGCGGGTGCAGGGTCGGGGAAGACTCGTGTGCTTACCTATAGAATTGCCCATTTAATTGCTCAGGGAATAGAACCCAGTGCTATATTAGCGATTACGTTCACGAACAAAGCGGCTAAAGAGATGCGGGAGCGGGTGATGACACTCGTAGGCAGTGAGGGAAATGGATTATGGGTTACAACATTTCACTCAGCTTGTGTCCGCATTCTACGACGCGAAATTGATAATTTGTCAGGGTATAACCGGAATTTTGTTATTTATGATACAGGGGACCAACAGTCTCTACTCAAAGCATGTTTAAAAGAACACAATTATGATGAAAAGAAATTCCCTGTGCGCAGTGTGGCGGCAGTTATTAGTGATGCCAAAAACAAACTTCAAGACCCTGATGAGTTTTCCTATAAAGCAACAGATTATTTTCAGCAAAAAGTCGTTGACATCTACAAATCGTATCAGAATAAGCTTAAGAGCAATAATGCTCTTGATTTTGACGATATAATCATGCTCACGGTTCAGCTGTTTCAGCAAAGCGATCATGTCTATCGGTATTATCAAGATAAATTCCGCTATATTATGGTGGACGAGTATCAAGATACAAATCATGCTCAGTATATGCTGATTAAACTTTTAGCCAGTGAATATCGTAATCTCTGTGTCGTTGGCGATGATGATCAGTCGGTCTATGGATGGCGCGGGGCGGATATCCAAAATATTCTCGATTTTGAGCGGGATTATCCAGAGGCGAGAGTCATTAAACTCGAACAAAATTATCGTTCGACGCAAAAGATTCTCGAAGCTGCTAATGCCGTGGTTAAGAATAACGAATCGCGTAAAGAAAAGTCTCTCTGGACAGAAAACTCAGAAGGGCAGGCTGTTGTCTGTTATGTAGGGTCTGACGAGCGAGATGAAGCAGCCTATGTCGCTAATCGAATTAAACGTTTACATGAGTTAGAAGGTCGCCCGTTTAATGATTTCGCCATCCTTTATCGGACGAATGCCCAGTCGCGGGCGCTAGAAGAACGTCTGATGAAGGATACTATGCCGTATCGTATTTTTTCAGGGCTGAAATTTTATCAACGTATGGAAATCAAGGACATCTTAGCCTATCTAAGAGTCTTGTATAATCCAGCGGATCAAGTGAGTTTTGCTCGTGTGCTCAATGTGCCTAAGCGTGGTCTCGGGGAAAGCAGCCTGCAAAAGGTATTAGAGTATGCCAATGAACAAGGAATGCCTGTACTAGACGCGATTTTAGAAGCAGAGTATATTCCCGAATTATCGACACGCGCTAAGAAACCATTAATCGCGTTTGCCCACCTGATGCAGGGCTTGCAGAACATTGCTCGTGAGTCGAGTGTATCGGCCTTAGTGGAAGAGATTCTGAACAAGACAGGGTACAAAGTGATCCTTGAGGCAGAGAATACGCCCGAAGCTGAGACTCGTCTGGAAAACTTGCTGGAGTTTCTCTCAGTAACGGCTGAGTATGATGCGAAAGCTGCTCAAGCCGCGCAAAATGCCTTGAATGATGGTGTTGAAGAGGATGAGACCGTCCCGGGCTTGAGTGGATTCTTAGAGCAGGTTTCTTTGGTTGCTGATATTGACGAATTAGACCAAGCAGAAGAAGCTGTAGCGTTAATGACGATGCATAGTGCCAAGGGGTTAGAATTCCCAGTCGTTTTCGTAGTAGGAATGGAAGATGGGATTTTCCCCAGTAGCCGTTCCCTCATGGAGCCGATTGTTTTAGAAGAGGAACGCCGACTTTGTTATGTCGCCATCACTCGCGCGAGAGAGAAACTATACCTGTGTAATACAGAGATGCGGATGCTCTATGGTAAGACGCAGTACAATCATCCCTCTCGTTTTTTGATGGAGATTCCGTCAGATTTAATGACGGACATAGACCCACTTGATCCGCCGAAACGTCGTCCCACTGCTCCGTCTAAACCGACACGGAGACGGGATGCCATTCCTTTGGGTTCAGGTTCGTGGGAAAAAGATTTTGGTAGTACTCTAGTCATTAAAGGGGGTGAGGCGCATCAGGTAGGAGAAAAAGTGGAGCATGCGACGTTTGGTCGAGGGATTATTGTCTCCATTAAGGGAGAGGGAAATCAGGCGGAACTGACGATTGTTTTTGACAGTGGAATTAAAAAATTGATGGCTGAATATGCCAAGTTAACCAAACTGTGAGATTTTTATACCAAGGTTAATTAGTATTCGTTTCAGGTGGGTCCCTTCTCGCCATCACGGCGCTTTGCCATCCTGCAAGAAGGCTAATACGTGCGAAGACAGTGTCTTCGGGCAGCGCTCTAATCTCGAACGTCCTGTTCGAGTCTTGGCTACAGGGACACATCCGTGGCCAGCGCATCAGTGGCAACTAAGGCTCCGCCTTCGCTTGGCTCGGCGCCAGCCAAGTTTTCTATATCCGAGGTGCATTTCAAGGATTATGAAAAGAAAAATTGTGAAAAAGAAAGGTTTAGGTGTTAAATATGTCAGATAAAATTTATGTTGTTGGACACAAAAGCCCAGATACAGATTCAGTTTGCTCAGCGATCGCTTTAGCTAAATTAAAAGAACTTACCGGAACTGCCAATGTTGTTCCTTGCTCCGCTGGAAAACTCAACAAAGAAACTGAGTATGTCCTCAATTATTATGGAGTCGCTATTCCTGAAGTATTAGAGTCCGTAGAACCAAAACAAAAATTGATCCTCGTTGACCACAATGAGTATGGTCAAGCTGTTGCTGGCGCAGATCAAGCTCAACTCGTGCAAATTGTTGACCATCACAAAGTCGGTGGATTTCAAACTTCAGAACCCCTTTATGTTCGCATCGAGCCAGTTGGTTCCACCTGTACAATCATTGCTGAAGCTTTCAAGGAAGCTGGCTTAGTTCCTGAAAAAGCTATTGCTGGGATTTTACTCGCAGCTATTCTTTCCGATACCGTTATTTTCAAATCTCCTACCTGCACTGAGCTGGATAAGACCATTGCTGCTGAGCTCGCTGCTATTGCCGGAGTTGAACCTAAGGCTTGGGGCATTGAAATGTTTAAAGCTTCTTCCAACATTGCAGATCGTACTCCTCAAAGCATGATTGAAGAAGATCTCAAAGCCTTCACCATGGGACCTCACAAAGTTGGCGTTGGCCAAGTTAGCTTAATGGGTATGGATGGATTTGAAGACGTTCGGGCAAACTTAACAGCAGCCATTGAAGCACATCGTGTAGCTCAAGAAATGAAATATCTCTGCTTGATGGTCACCGATATTTTAACAGATTATACAGAGTTGATCGTTAAAGGTGACAACCCAGAAGAAGTAGCTAAAGCTTTCGGCAAAGAAATCGTCAATGGCAGCGTTGCACTTCCGGGCGTTCTTTCCCGTAAGAAACAAGTTGTACCACAAATGACAACATATTTCGCAGGTTAATTTTTATTAGTAGGCGATAAGTGATGAGTTAACAACTTGTATTTATGGGAAAAATAGTATTGCTAAGTCATTAATTATAAAGCCTTCTTTTATTGTAATACGATAAGTACAGTAACGTTAAAGAGGGGAATCGGAGGAATTTCAGTGCAGGATGAATTCGAGCGCGCAGCATGGTTGCGGAAAGAATTAAATGACGCAAACAAGCAGTATTATGAGCTTGACCAGCCTCGTATAACCGATGCGGAATACGATGCTCTCCTGCGAGAGTTGCTGGAGCTGGAAGCAAACCATCCGGACTGGGTTACTCCGGATTCTCCGACTCAACGTGTAGGGGGAGAGGTCGCCAAAGAGTACGTTAAAGTACGGCATTT
>NZ_MASS01000063.1 GCF_001707885.1 Desulfosporosinus cupriresistens
TTTTTTATTATTTCCCGGTTAAACTTTTTGCATAACGCACCCGAGATTGGTGGTCTAAAAATTTCTTACGGAGACGGACACTCTTAGGTGTAATTTCGACCAACTCGTCATCGTTAATAAATTCTAACGATTGCTCTAAGGAGAATTCTCTGGGTTTGTCAAGGCGTAACGCCTCGTCAGCTGAACTGGTACGCATGTTGGTGAGTTGTTTTTTCTTACAAACGTTTACTTCAATATCTTGCTCACGCTTATTCTCTCCAACTATCATACCCGCATATACATGAAGGCCAGGATCTACAAACAAATTACCTCGTTCTTGAGCAGAATAAAGGCCGTAAGCATTGGTTTCTCCCTCTTCAAAAGCAATGAGCGCACCGCGATTTCGTCCCGGGATATCGCCTTTGTAGGGTTCATAACCGAGGAACACATGACTCATCATTCCTTCACCCCGTGTCTCGGATAAGAAGTCGCCACGAAAACCGATGAGTCCCCGAGCTGGGATTTTGAATTCTATGCGAAGTTGAGTCGCTGAAAGGCTTGTCATATTGGCCATTTCCGCTTTACGTTTTCCGAGAAGCTCCATGATGGATCCCAGGGCACTCTCGTGAAGATCACAGATTAAGAACTCGATTGGTTCGCATTTAACGCCGTCGATCATTTTATAGATTACTTCAGGTTTAGAAACTTGAAGTTCATATCCTTCCCGACGCATATTTTCAATCAGAATAGAAAGGTGAAGCTCACCCCTACCAGATACCTGAAAACAATCAGCCGAGTCTGTTTCTGCTACCCTGAGGCTAACATTTGTCTCGACTTCTTTAAATAGACGCTCGCGCAACTTCCGAGAAGTTACAAAATGTCCTTCTCTGCCAGCAAAAGGACTGTTATTAACCATAAAATTCATGGACAAAGTGGGTTCATCAACCTCAATGGTTGGTAAGGCTTCAGGACTTAAAGCACAGGCAACGGTTTCTCCGATATTCGCACTGGTTAATCCCGTGAGCGCAACAATTTCGCCGGCCGATGCTTCAGGAACATCTTGCCGTTTCAGTCCATCAAAAATCATAACTTTTCCAACTTTAACTCGTTCAAAGCTCTCATCCCGCTTGATTAAAGTTACATTTTCGTTTTGATGAACTGTTCCTCGGACAATTCGACCAACCACAATCTTGCCAACATAATCATCATAGTCCAGGGTGGTCACGAGCATCTGAAACGGAGCTTCGAGATCGACAACCGGAGCAGGAATATTCTCCAAAATGACAGAGAATAAGGGCTCTAAAGAATCTTCAAGGGCATCCGACACGAGTCCTGCAATTCCAGCCCGTGCAGATGCGTAGACGACAGGGAAATCCAACTGATGGTCTTCCGCACCGAGCTCAATAAAGAGATCTAAGACTTCATCGACAACTTCGGCTGGGCGAGCATCTGGTCGGTCAATTTTATTGATTACGACAATAGGAACAAGCTTAAGTTCTAAGGCTTTCCTTAATACAAAACG
The DNA here is from genome assembly GCF_001707885.1 of Desulfosporosinus cupriresistens. Taxonomy (GTDB): domain Bacteria; phylum Bacillota; class Desulfitobacteriia; order Desulfitobacteriales; family Desulfitobacteriaceae; genus Desulfosporosinus. The sequence continues at coordinate 1,502 of NZ_MASS01000063.1, forward strand.
AGTTTGAGGCATTGGACCTTCAAACGAATCCACAATCAGGAGTACTCCATTGACCATCTGTAAGACACGCTCGACCTCACCACCGAAGTCAGCATGCCCAGGCGTATCAATAATGTTGATCTTCGTTCCTTGCCAGTTAACGGATGTGTTTTTCGATAGAATGGTAATTCCACGTTCACGCTCTAAATCATTGGAATCCATGACGCGTTCAATCACTTGTTGGTTAGCTCGGAAGGTTCCACTCTGTTTCAACATGGCATCAACAAGGGTGGTTTTCCCATGATCTACGTGAGCGATAATTGCAATGTTTCTTAAATTTCGAGTTTCCATAGTTTTGGTTGAGTTCCTTTCTTTCACTAAGATAAAAGCATATGGATTAAAGATATCATAGTTAGGTATCGAATTCAAGCAAAAGAACTAAGTCCGGTACCACACCGAACTTAGTCCTTAGTTCTTCAATGCTTACGTGCCTATTCGTATTTCTCCAGTTGTCGGATAACAGAGGCCAGCAGAGATCAGAAAAGGAATACAACGCTCTGACACATCCGGCTTCTGACCTCTGACTTCAGAGTTAAGTATTTGTATTTGATTCTCCTGCACTCGCAGCAGCTAAGTTAATCGGACGAATCGGCATTACTGTGGAAATGGCATGTTTATAAACCATTTGTTGTCTTCCTTCAAACTCGATAACAACCGTAAAATTATCAAATCCCCTGATAAGTCCCTTAAGTTGAAACCCGTTAACCAAATAAATGGTCACAGGCAGGTTTTCCTTGCGCACCTGATTTAAAAAGGTATCTTGTAAATTGATGGTCGATTTATTCATATATTTACCTCCATCACCTTATATTTCTTCGTAACCTATTCTACACGAGTTTGCTTAGCACTGCAAGTCTGGACGATAGACTTAAGAATATCGTTCAATTTGGTTTCTATATCGTACCAAGTGATCCGCGGATCACGACGAAACCAAGTCAATTGGCGTTTGGCAAAATGCCGAGTATCCCTTTGCAGTAACCGCAGCATTTCGGGTTGTGTGGCTAACCCTTTTAAATACCAAAGTGCATGACGATAACCAATACTTTGTAACGGTTTTAACGTCGGGGCATAACCCATGTTTAATAGCTTCAAGGTTTCTTCGATTAAACCCTGAGAAAGCATTGCCACGCAGCGTTGATTGATTCGTTCGTAGATCAGGTCACGTGAAGCCGTTAACCCAATATAAACGATGGATGAGTCAAGGGGTTGGTATTCGTCGTCTCGAAATTGACGTTGGCTGGATAGGGTTTTACCAGTTAATTCAAATACTTCAAGGGCCCGAATAATCCGCAAAACATTGTTGGGATGAAGTTGATCGGCTGTCTCAGGGTCACGTTCTTTGAGGACTTCATGGAGTTTTAAGTTCCCAAATGAATCAGCAAACTCCTTCCATTTGGAACGAATTTCTTCAGAGCCTAGTTCGGAGAAATCATAGGGATCGAGCAAAGAACGAATATAAAGACCGGTGCCGCCAACGACAATCGGAACATGTCCCCGACCCCTAATCTCTTCAATTAGGGAGTTCGCTAACAACTTGAACTGGGCGGCGGTAAATGGCTCTGAGGGATCTAAATAATCAATAAGGTGATGTGGGACAAGCTGGAGTTCTGCAACGGATGGCTTAGCCGAACCAATATCGAGTTTCTGATACACTTGGACGGAATCTCCAGAAATAATTTCGCCTCCGATTTCCTGGGCCAGAGCTATGCCCAGTGAGGTCTTACCGACTCCCGTCGGGCCGATAATTATTACCAATGGATACACTAAACCACCCCCCATTAAACTAAAATAATGCCATAATCTACAGGACTATAACGCCCTCCGCGTAGGATCTCAAACCCGAGACGTTCAAACTCTGAACTGTTTTTTCGTTCTTTGAGCACAACCCGGCGCCGAGCAATCCGGCAAGCTTCGCGAACAGCTTCCTGATCAAGCGGTCTATGATCTGACCAGTTATGTAAGGGCTGGATTGAGTCCGATTGTTTACGTGTCTGGCGAAACATAGGATCAAAATAAACAACATCGACGGAGTTAGAGGAGATGCGGCTGAGTAACTCACGGTGTTCTCCCCACCGAACTTCAATTTGCCTGGAAGCTTGGGCCATAGCAGTCCAAGCGTTCTGCTTATCCTCACTTTTGTCGACTGGTACGATCTCCTTAAAATGGTTTAGGCCATCTTGAATCATGGCTGCTAAGATTGGAGATTGTTCGATTGCCAAGACGCTTCCCTTAGCGCCGACAGCCCATGCTCCAATCAAGGCATCGGTTCCTAAACCAAGTGTAGCATCGATTAAAGAGTCCCCCGTCTTTAATTGAGTTGCTTCGAGATAACGGTCAGATTCACCACGCAGGAGATTAATTAGGCGAATGAGGGCCATACTTGGATGAAACGATAGTTGTTCTGTCCCCTGTGTTAAGAAAACACCACGACGTGAAATTGTCAGCTCAGGCATTTCTTCTTTTTCACTCCGGGTGAGTAACCAGTTACATCCCGGTTGTTGACAAAACCAACGGAGTCTCTCTTGGAGTTCCAAGTCAAAGTGCGTTGTTTTTATAAAGATTGGGATTTCATTAACCATGGAGCCCCCCTCCACTCTGCTCTCTATAAATATTATGCCCATGTCCAGCTGTGCACAAACTTCCAGCCAATTAGGTGCGGTAAAAGCGTCTTTCTAATTCCAAGCGAGTCATTTTAACCATCGTGGGGCGTCCATGTGGACAAGTATACGGATTATCCGTTTTGCCAAGCTGGGCAATCAATTGTTCCATTTCAAGCAAGGAAAGTGAATCCTGAGCTTTGATCGATTCCTTGCAAGCTAACATATGAATCCATTCTTCTAACAGCTTGTCAAAACTAGGTGTCGAATTTTTTTGCAACACTTCTTCAATAAACTGGCGAAGCATTTCATCCGCTGGAAACGTTCCAGTTTGCACAGGCACCCCACGCAACAAGTATGTTCGTGAGCCAAACTGTTCTAAAATAAATCCCATTTCGGTAAGGATCCATAAGTGTTCTAAAAGGGCCTGTTCCTCCTGGAGTGTAAACTCCATGGGAAGCGGAATTAGAAGGGCTTGGCTGGATTGTTCAGCTGCCTTGAACTCCGCTAACAACCGTTCATAATTAATTCGTTCGTGAGCAGCATGTTGGTCTATCATAAGTAGAATCTTGCCGTCTGTCGCTAAGATATAGGTATTGAAAAGCTGAGCTAAGGGCCAGAGATGGGAGAGAATGTCTTCAGTTTGTAATTCATCTTGGGCAGGGAGATCATCTTGGGCTAAAGCGTTGAGAAAATTGGGTTCAGCTTGGGGTTGATCAATCAGAGCGCTCTGGTCCTGGGAATTGGAGTTATTGGAGTTATTGGAGTTATTGGAGTTATTCGGAGACCTTTGTTGTGCTACACTGAATACCTGACTTTCAAGCATTCTGGACTTTCCTGGAGTGGGGTTGAAGAAGTTCGGTTGCTCAAAGGTTTGCGGTTTTATTGGCGGTTCATTATTAAGCGTCTTCACTTCGCTTGGTGCAGCAATCTCCCGAATTTGCAACGGTGTCTTGGGGTTCGCAGGAAGGTCTGACGCTACTGAGGGAGGAAAGCTTTGTAGGGGGAGGGTTGACTTAGGTTGAAACGATGGCGCAGGTCTTTTCTGGAACGAGGGTAAAGGCTTACTATTAATTAGCGTTTGATAGACTGCCTTACTGATGAAAGTGGTTAGGGCAGGCTCATTTTTAAACCGAACATCCATTTTTGTGGGATGAACATTCACATCATACTCTGAGGGTGGAACATGCAGGTGAAGCACAACAACAGGGTGCAGTTTTGCCGGGATGAGGGTGTGATACCCATCTTCAAGGGCGCGGCTCAAAAATGGCGAACGGACAATTCGGCCATTAATCATAAAAGTTTGAGCTTGTTTAGAAGAGCGTACCAAATCTGGCGGACTAATAAAGCCCTCGATCTGCCAATCTTCCTGCTGTGCATTAAGCGGAATAAGTTGTCGAGCGATAGTATGACCGAGAATTGCCCCAATGGTTTCCCGTAAATCACCGCGTCCGGACGTTTGCAAAACAACTTGATGGGGATGGGTCAGAGAAAAAGAAATATCCGGGTGTGCCAAGGCGATTCGACCGACCGTGTCGCTTATTAGACCAAATTCTGTTGGAGTAGATTTGAGAAACTTTAACCGAGCGGGCGTATTAAAAAAAAGATTGCGGACTGTCACAGAAGTCCCAACAGGGCACCCCACTTCTTTAAACTCCTCTTGCTCCCTACCGTTTAACGCCAGGCATAACCCAGCAATCTCATCTGCCGGACGTGAGGAAATTTCTATCTGAGAAACCGAGGCAATACTCGGAAGAGCTTCCCCTCTGAAACCAAGAGTTCGTAAATCATCCAGGTCTCCAATCTCCCTGATTTTACTCGTTGCATGGCGGATGACGGACAAAGGTAAATCGGATATTGCTATTCCAGATCCATCATCTCGCACCCGAATTAGCGGTACGCCATTCCCTTCGATCGTTATGTCAATATGTTTTGCTCCTGCGTCTAAAGCGTTTTCGACCAGTTCCTTGACAACAGAAACAGGCCGTTCAACGACTTCGCCAGCGGCAATCTGGTTTGCGGAGTGAGCATCAAGGATATGAATTACGGGTGTCAAAATTCCTTCAGTCCTTCTTTCCTCTGCCAAACAGATAATTTGTCATGGAGTTGGTTTTGTAATAAACCACTTGCAGTACCCTCACTCTGATGAATTAGATGATCCCACAGGTCGTAACCCGCTTGCTCACATTCTGAACAGGCCTGGAACGGGATTCGTATTAAGATCGACTTCTGGGGAAAAGGAACACGTCGGCTCTCAATATAGACAGCACCTGCACAATGACTACATTGCCGGATGTAGTCATGTCGGTCTTCTTGAAAACCTTCCGTGTCGTAATAGACGGAACGGGGACTATAAATCCAATTTCCTTTAGGGAAAAAGGCTTTGTTCTGAATTGTGAAGTTGGGTTTAAGTGTCTGCTGTTGTTTTCTAAGGCCCTCGATGTACGGTTTAAGGGTCGCTAGATTTAAAACCGGACGATCTAATTTCTGGGGTTCGCGAACATGATGGTAATCTTCTCCGGCAAGCGCCAAGAGAATAGCCAGATTGACATACGGCAGGGCTCCTTCAATGGAATACCCACCTTCGAGGACTGCTAAATCCGGTTGAAGAAGTTCAGTAATTCGTCCATACCCATCGGCAGTTAAATTCATTGAGGCTAAAGGATCTGTAAAATGATTATCTTGCCCTGCTGAATTAATAATCAGGTCAGGAGCAAAGGCCTGGATCCGCGGTAACACCCAGTTTTCTAGAACATAGTGGTACCCTTCGTCTCCTGCACCTGGCGGAAGAGGAATGTTTAAGGTTCGATCCCAAGCATTCGGCCCTCCTTTTTCATTGACAAAACCAGAACCGGGATACAAGGTGCGTCCATCTTGATGGAGTGAAATGAAAAGGACATTGGGGTCGTGATAAAAGATATCTTGAGTGCCGTCGCCGTGATGGACATCCGTATCGACAATAGCGATCTTCTTAATACCTAAATGAGCTCTCAAATGGTTTACCAGAACTGCTTCATTATTGATTGAACAAAATCCGCGATTTCCCCAAACGGTCGCTCCGGAATGATGCCCTGGGGGGCGAACAAGGACGAAACCATTGGCAATGTCCCCGCGAACCTGTGCTTCACCAAGTAAGATAGCACTTCCGGCTGCTATGAGATGGGCATCTAATGAATCGGTATGCATCCCTGGGGTTGGAAATAAAGCTTGGGCCCGTAATGCCTCTCGAATCGAGGCCAGACGCGGTGAAAACTGCTTAATTTGAGGTAAATCGAGAATGCCCTCCTCAAACAGTTGCTCCTGTGTATAGAGGAGGCGTTCTTCTCGTTCAGGATGGGAGTCGCCGAGTGACCAATCAAAGGCAGGAAAAAACAAAATTCCGGTCCGTTTCATACATGCACCCTCCCAATCACACCGGGTCGTTGATGAGCTGCCCCACGGACAATTTGACCCACCGTTTTATAACCCTGAACAATAGGAAAGAAATCAAAGGGCTCTTTTTCGATGTCCTCAGTCTGAAACTCATAGTGAGCGGCTTGTTGCTGAACAAGGCTATCCAGAAACTTGTCCACTTCTTGGTAAGGTCGCAGAGCTCCTGTCCATTTTCCCTGCTCTCCCGTCTCTTCCACACGATACCGTTTCATATAAGTGTCCAGATGAAGCGTGCAATCGAAGGTTGGACGAGCCATAGCCGCACCTAGTGCATTGGAAATTTCCGAATAGTATCCCAACTGAACAGGAGTCAGAAGTCGTTTTCCCAAAGCCTTGGAAACACCTCGAGCACCACCTCCGCTGACTAATGTGCGGAACGCCTGGTCTTCATGAGGATGGAGAACTTCCCAAACCTTGTAAGCCGGCTCTTCTTGCCACTCTCGCTTCAGAGAATCAACGGCCGCCGCGATTCGATCGACCATCGTATCAAGAATGGCTCCAGCAAGCTGATGCAGAAGCTCAGGGGTACGACGATTCGGCGGTAAAATGGAGGCTAGACCTGCCTCTGCAAGCTGCTCGTTTCCATAGTCAATAAGTCCAAGATAGCGCATTGCATCGGTTGGCGTAGGTTCGGTTCCACCTAGACAATAGGCTGGACCAACACGGTAACTTTCGAGGCTAAACCCTTGATCATTGGCACGAACAACAGAATCCCCTCCAACCGGAATTGAACGAACAGCAAGTGAACGGACAAGGGTAGCAAAAGGGCCAATTTGAGCTCCTTTTGAACCGAACAACGGGACCCCAGAAAGGATAAGACCTATATCTGTTGTTGTTCCGCCAATATCTACGATAATCGAAGAGTCAGTAGGTTCATTTTGAGTTAAAGCGGCCAGGACACTGGCAGCAGGTCCAGAATAAATAGAATCAATCGGACGAATCTTGGCCAGAGGTAAAATCCCCCCGTCCGCCTTTAAGATAAAAATGGGGGCTTTAATATTTCGAGCCGTCACGGCAGTTTGTAATTGCTGGGCAAATTGTTGATATAAGACTGAAACACCTAAATTAAGATAGGTGGTCAGACTGCGTCGATAAAAATTAGCTTGTCCCCACTCATGTCCTAAAGCAATGCGCCAGGTAGGATTAAGTTTTTTTAGATAGGCAGCTAGTTGTTGCTCATGAAGACAATTGCGATGAGAGAATTTGCCAACAATAGCAACATGGATAGGGTTCTCACCCTGCTCAGATATTTGAAGTTTCTGCCATTCGCTCTGGTCTGGGGGCTCAATTTCTCTACCCCGGAAATCCATTTCTCCAGAGAGCTCAAGGTAGCGAACCGGCCAGGGAAGCGCGTCAACGCTCATCCCCTTTCCAGAAAACAAAAGTAATTCAACAGGGGGTATTCGTTCCTGAAGAATTGCATTGGTCACAAGTGTTGTACTTACATTGATCTGATCAATTGAACTTTCATCGCTAATCTTCAACTTTTCAAAGGCTTCCAGCACGGTTTCTACAATATTTTCAGAACAGGTAGGTACTTTTGCAGTATATTGGATATAGCCATCCTGGATATATACTGCATCAGTATAAGTCCCCCCAACATCAATACCAACTTGATTAGACATCTTAACCCCCCCTTTACAAAACTACATAGTTTCTGTCGATTGAATGCGCTCACGTAAGTCAAAGAGATATTGCAGGGCTTGACGCGCAGTCATGTCTTCCAGAGGCAGTTGGTTAATTTCTTGCAACAGTGGATGGGTTTGGGGAACATCGAAGAGCGAAAATTGAGTAACCACTGCGGATGGGTCAGCCACAGCATGGACTGGCTCAGAAGATTCTAGTTCTATTAGCAACGTTTTCGCACGTTGCAGCAATTCTGGAGGAAGGCCAGCAAGACGCGCGACTTGAATGCCATAACTGCGGTCTGCTTTACCCGGCAATATTTTGTGCAAAAAAACAATGTCTTCTCCCCGTTCCTTTACACCCACATGAAGATTAAATAACCTGGGAAATTTGTCTTGAAGTTGGGTCAGCTCATGATAATGTGTGGCAAAAAGGGTTTTAGGATTGAATCCCTGAGATTGAATAAGATGCTCCGCAACAGCCCAAGCGATACTAAGTCCGTCAAACGTCGCAGTGCCCCGCCCTATTTCATCTAAAATGATCAAACTTTTACTTGTCGCATATCTTAAAATGTGAGCGACTTCTTGCATTTCCACCATAAAGGTACTTTGTCCGGCCGCTAAATCATCCGATGCACCGACTCGTGTAAAGATACGATCAACTTGAGCGATGCTGGCCTTCTTAGCTGGTACAAATGATCCGATATGGGCCATGAGGACAATTAAGGCCACTTGCCGCATATAGGTGGATTTACCTGCCATATTAGGACCTGTTATGAGAGCAAGGTGGTGGCTCTCGGACATCTGAGTATCATTAGGAACAAAGATACCAGGCTCAAGCATTTGTTCAACAACTGGGTGACGACCTTCTATAATAACAATTTCACCATTATGTTTAATCTGAGGACGTACATAGTGATTGCGAACAGCTACTTCTGCCAAGCTGACAAAAACATCGACTTCCGCTAATACTTGGGCTACTTGCAAAATCGCTTTGGTATGAGTGCGAACGTCTTCGCGTAGGGCTAAGAGAAGTTCGTATTCTAAATCTTTAAGTTTCTCCTCGGCGCCAATTATCTTTTGTTCATATTCTTTCAGTTCAGGCGTGATAAAACGTTCAGCATTAGACAGGGTCTGCTTGCGTTGATAGTCGGTCGGAATAAGGTGCGCATTAGCATGGGTAATTTCAATGAAATAACCAAAAACTTTGTTATATCCTATCTTCAAGGAACGAATCCCCGTTCGTTCACGTTCCGCATTTTCCAGTTGAGCAACCCATTCCTTGCCGCCTGAGGCAATATAGCGCAATTCATCGACTTCTTGAGAATAACCAGTTTTAATGATATTGCCATCTCGCAAAGATAACGGCGGAGTAGGATTAAGCGCACTTTGTAGTTTAGAGACAAATGAGTCCAGGCCTTCAAGAAGTGGGGCATGTATTTTTAGGGTTTCGGCAGAACTCGCTGTGAGAAGGGTCCGAATTTCAGGGAGCAGAGCTAAGGTTTGTGCCAAAGATAATAAATCCTTCGCGTTGGCAGTCCCATAAGAAACCTTCCCCATCAGACGTTCCAGGTCATATACCTCGGAAAGAAGCTTAAACAAGTCTTTACGCAGAAATGAGTCAGAGGTCAGTTCTTCAATAGCATTAAGACGCCGTTCTATTTCATCTTGCGACAGCAAGGGTTTATCAATCCAATGCTTTAAAAGTCTTCCTCCAAATGCTGTTTGGGTTAAGTCGAGAACGGATAATAGCGTTCCTCTCTTCGCAACACTTCGAAGGGATTCTGTGAGTTCTAAGTTGTGACGCGTCCACTGATCAAGAAACATCCACTGCTCAGAACGGAATGTCTTTATTTCTATAATATGAGTTGGATCAACGCCTGGTATCGTTTCCAACAAATAAGTCCACAATGCGGTGGCAGCTTGGGTTGCCACTGGAAATTCAAGAAACAAATCCTGCTGTCCAGAAAATCTATTCCGCAACTCTTGACCACCAAACGTTTTACGTTCTCGCACGCTACAGTAATAACCTACCCAGGGTTTAGGTCTTTTCATTAGTTCAGGAGGCAGTAGGAGCTCAGCAGGATTAATCCGGGACAATTCAGCAAGGAGAACCTCAAAGTCTGAAGTTTGGAAAATCGAAAATTCACCCGTGGATAAATCAAGAAAAGCAAGGCCCCAGTGTTCATTATGATACACACTTGCTAAATAGTGATTGCTACGTTCAGAGACCGATTCAGTCAGGGTACCAGGCGAAACAATCCGGATAATCCCACGCTTGACAATCCCTTTAGCATTTTTAGCATCTTCTACTTGTTCACAAATGGCAACTTTATGACCAGCCTTAACAAGCTTTGCTAAGTAATTATCTAAGGCATGATAAGGGACGCCACACATGGCAATTTTCTTCCCTTCCCCTGCATCTCGTCCCGTTAAAGCTATTTGTAAAATAGGCGCTGCTAATTCAGCATCTTCCCCAAACATTTCATAAAAATCGCCTAACCGATAAAAAAGAATAGCGTCCGGTGCTTTTGCTTTAATTCCTTGATATTGTCGCATCATCGGGGTGGTCATACCTTAATTCTCCCCTTCAAGAATTCGTTCTACGCGGTTTTCTATATACCTAAAAGGGAAGAGCTAGAGATTTAGCCCTTCCCTTTTTTAACTTTTTCTTGAGCTTCGCCTGTTGTTAGCGACCTCCGCAACCACAGCCGCCGCTGCCGCATCCACTAACGTCACATCCGCCGCTATTACAGCCATCATCTCCACAAGAACAACCATCTGAGCCAGCAATCGCTCCAGCTAGAATGGAATTAACCGTATCCAACATCTCCGTGAAATTGTCTTGCGCTTTCATATAAGCAGCAATGGCAGCATTTGCCTCAACTTTGGTTTCGATCTCGTCAACCAGTTTTTTATCAGCTTCAGAAGGCTCACTGTTTTCTTGTTGACTCTTCATAAACCTCTCTTGAGCTTTCTGTAATTCTGCAATCAATTGTTGGGCTGTCAGATCAGCAGCCATTACATCTTCTGTGCTGCGTAGTTCAGCAAGCTCTGTGCTTCGGGCAATGGCATCAGCTAAGAGCCCGGCTTTTTCTGTAATTTCATTCGTCATTATCGACACCTCCGGTTATTACATTCTACATAGAACTCTTTAATTCCTGCTTAAATTCAAAGGAAACGGATTCTTTTAAGGTCTTTCGATATCTCCAACTAGGGTCCATGATCCTGCTTCAACAATCCGTACGTTAACCAAAGACCCAATAATTTCGGGATTACCATTAAAGACGACGAGTTCGTTGCCACGGGTTCGTCCGGTTAAACGCTGGGGATTCGTTTTACTGGGGCCTTCAACAAGAACCTCATACGTTTTTCCGATCATCTGCTGCCGCCATTCCAGGCTTTTCTGGTTTTGCTCACTCATCAACCTCTGTAAACGTCGTTTTTTGACGTCGAGCGGAATCTGATCTTCCATATTGGCGGCAAGCGTTCCTGAGCGTTTCGAATACATAAAGGTGAAGGCTTGACTATAGTGGACCGAGTCCATCATAGCCAAAGTTTGTTCGAAATCTTCTTCCGTCTCTCCCGGAAATCCAACAATAATATCCGTGGTTAAACTTGCCTGCGGAAGAAGCCTGCGAATTTTTTCTACGCGACTTAAATAGTATTCCCTCGTATATTTCCGATTCATGCGTTCTAAAATAAAATTACTACCCGATTGAATAGGGAGATGAAAGTGCTCGCAAAGTTTCTCTCCCTGAGCGACAGTTTCTATTAACTTGTCGGATAAATCTTTGGGATGAGAAGTGATATAGCGTATTCGTAAGAGGTGCGGGATTTGATCCACATCACGGAGTAGATCCGCAAAGTCATAGGCTGGAGAAAACTCCTTACCATAGGAGTTCACATTTTGTCCTAATAATGTGACTTCGCGACAGCCATTAGCGACGAGATAGTTTATCTCTTGGATAATTTCCTCAGGATTGCGACTCCTTTCCCTACCTCGTACGTGGGGGACAATGCAATATGAACAGAAATTATCACACCCGTACATGATATTAACATTCGCTTGCAACTTACCTTTCTCGGCGAGCGGGGTAGATTCTATGGCTATTTTCGGTTCTTGCCATACTTCTGCCACTTTTCCTCCCTGCTCTGCTCGCTCCAACAGAACCGAAAAATCGTGCAGATTATGGGTCCCTGCCCAGATGTCCACATGGGGAGCTCGTTTCTGCAACCGTTCTAAAGCGCCCGGTTGTTGAACCATACATCCGCTAATGGCAATCTTCAAGTTAGGATTTTTTTCTTTAAGCTTCTTCAGCTCACCGATTTTCCCCAGTATTTTATTTTCTGCACTTTCTCTTACGCAACAAGTATTAACAATCACCAGGTCTGCGGTTTGAAGATCATCTGAACTTGTATAGCCAAGTTGCCTTGTGATCTCTGTCAATGTTCCGGCATCACGTTCAGACATCTGACAACCATAGGCTAAGGTTACAACCTTTTTACCCATTTCCAAGAAAAGTCAACTCCTAAATTGTCTCCTTAATCCTTATGAATCCCATTATAAGATAAACCACACTGAAAAGCCAAACGTACGCCTGGTAAGTCTCAACTTCTGAGTGGCTTTCGTTTAGAAATCTAAACTTAGCTATTTAGCTTTAAAGATTACGGAATACTCCGGCTTTTCGTAAAGCCTGGTAAGCAATAAGAATAAAAGGGCCTAAGACCAACCCGATTATTCCAGTAGATTCTAAACCAATGTACATGCTCATCAGAACGAAGAGCGGATCTAGTCCAACATTGTCACCCAGAATCTTAGGTTCAATAACGTGTCTCAGAATCGTAATCAGAGTTGTCAATAGTAAGAGCTCGATAGCCAATAGACTATGTCCACTTATGAAAGCTAATATTGACCAAGGCACAAGAATAATACCCACTCCTAAGACAGGGAGTATGCCGAAGATTCCTGTGATAAGTCCTAAAACAATCGCATATCTGGCGTGAATAATCATTAATCCAGCGATGGAAAGAAACATTGTAATCAGAAACACAATAAATTCAGCTCGGATAAAACCAGCAAAAGCGCGGGAAAAATCCCGGCCTAATTCACTAAGATGTTCCCGCCATTCTAGTGGAAAGATCAGCGAAAATTCGCTGAGATAGCGCTTAGAGCCACTGGACATAAAAAAAGTAGCAACGACAGCAATAACAATAACAATAACCATCTCAGGGATTTTGGCCGCAAACGATAATATGTAGGCTAAGAGAGAGGGAATCGTGTTAACAAATTCTTTCACAGTATTATTGATCGTTTCCATATTATTTCCGGGTAATTTTAAGTAATAAATTTCTACTTTGGCCAGCCAATGAGCAATGAAGCGTTGCAACCATTCATTGTAATTGGGCCAATGAATGTAAATATCCTGGATTTCTCGAATGAGTCGAATAAACAGGAGAACAATAATAACACCTATTCCACCAATTTCGACAATCATGGAAGTAATAACAGCGACCCCCTGGGGAAGGTTAATCTTTCGGATAAGAAAATTTCTGAGGGGATTAATTGTTGCTGTCATGATAAACGCCAGGATAAAGGGCAAGAACAAATTGATAAAATGCCCGACAAGGAAGATGAGCCCACCTACCACAACCCAGAAAGAAATGAACTTTAAACTGCGACTTAGGAATGTTCTAGTTACGTGATTCACTAATTGGACTCCCTTCTTCTAGCAAGCCGTGCATGTCTTCGACGAAGTCGATCTACGTGTAACTTAAAGGCCAGGGCGAAAGACAAAGCAACTCCTATGAGCATTAGTCCTGCAATCCGAAGTAAATAATATGAAATTCCTTTATTAGGTGTTAGGGGTCGAATCGTCATTGAAGATTTTAAAGGCAGCGTATCTAAAAGTGCGTTCCCATCCCAAACCTCGACATGAGCTAGAACTTGGCCCTCTTCCACTGAAACAAGTGGACTTGTATAACTTGGGATGACATGCAAACTTAAGCTTGAATTCTGTTGGTCATGTTTTTGGATAGTATAAATTGGACGATCAAGAATCAAATCAACGGGTTCATTATTCACCATAATTGTTGAGAGCACTGCACCAGAAGGCTTGTACACAGTTTCTTCAAATTGAGTAAAGCCATATTCAAACATATCCTCCATATCTGTGTAAATTTCACGGCCTGGAGATTTAAGGATAACGCCTACGAATTGGCGTCCATCCTTCGTCACTGACGCAACAAGACAGTTCTGGGCTGCAGCCGTATAGCCTGTTTTAATGCCATCAACATCAGAGTCACTCCAGAGCAACTTGTTTTCATTTACCATCCGCGTTGGAAGATTAGTTTTTGGTCTAGGAATAACCTGTGTTTTAGTACGGACATACTGGGCAAATAAGGGATTTTGATACGCAACACGGGCGATAAGTGCCAGATCATGAGCTGTCGTAACGTGCCCTTTCTCCGTTAGACCACTCGGATTAATAAAATGGGTCTGGGTAGCCCCTATTTCAAGGGCCCGTTGGTTCATCATATCGACAAAATGCGATAAGTCGCCGCCGATATGCTCAGCAATAGCCACTGCGGCATCGTTCGCAGAGTTTAAAAACATAGCATAAAGCATGTCTTTCAACAACATCTGCTCTCCCGGCGCAAGGTAAATTTGGGTACCATAAACAATCTTGTTATTCAGCATTGTAGAACTTACTGTGACAATGTCATTCAAGTCCCCATGTTCAATCGCTAAAAGTCCTGTCATAATTTTTGTGGTACTTGCAGGAGCCAGGGGCTCGTCTGGGTTTTTCGTAAAGATGGTTTGCCCGGATTTTACATCTATTAAATAGGCAGCTTCACCACGTACTTGAGGCTTTGAGCCTGTTGGAGCAGCAGATGTTGTGGGGGTCATACTAAATAACAAAGAAATTACGAGGAAAAAGGCAGTTATGAATTTCAAATAAGTGCAACCTCCTAATTCAATAGTGCATCCTTGTCCAAGACCTGAGCATCATTATAACAAGCCCCATGGGAAATTCCAAGTAATCGACCCTGCGGATTCAAAAAAGCTTTGCTGGATGAAAAAAACTTATAGCTAAAATAATATTCGAGAAAAGCTTAAATTATCCTGCAAAATGAATCGCAAAAATAAATGCCTATCGATTTTCGATAGGCATTTCGATATTTATAAATCCTAAACCTGGAAACTGATTCTAGGCAACGATAGTTCATTAAAATGCTAGTTTCTGGACGATTGCATGTTTCCCAAGAGCTGTGGCAGCCATCAGTGTTGAAAGTTCTTGCTTCATTACGAGCCGATAATTAACTTCCTCACCTTCGATCCACGTTACTAGAAACATAAAATCCCTTCTCTCTTTTGTATTATGTATACATAATACCATGAGCCTTGCTGTAATGCAATAGATATATTGAAATATATATGCTGCCATAAATATTTCGTAGGAACAAGAGTTAGACTAGGTTTGTTTTTTAAGAATTGGTTCTAAACGTGGCCATATCTCATACTTCCGAACATCCGCAGGACGACCCTCTTTGTTTATAAACACATGAACTGTCTTACCTTCCGCCAGTAAGATTTCTTCACGATAAACGCGGTAAGAAAACTTTGCTGCTCGCGATGAAATCTGATCCATTTCAGTAATAATAACCAGTTCATCATCATACCTTGCAGGTTTACGGTAACGGCAACTGGCCTCGATGACGGCCAAACCTAAACCTTGTTCCTCAAATTGCGTATAAGGGAGGTTCAATTCCCGAAAAAGTTCTGATCTTCCAACCTCAAACCAAACAAGATAATTGGCATGATAAACAATTCCCATTTGATCCGTTTCAGAATAACGAACACGCAGACTTGTTTTTGAAGACAATACCATAACGCTCCCACCTTCAGATTTCAGATTTTACTTTTTAGGAACTTCCAGAAAGTATGGAACTAAAAGTTATACTTTCTGACTAGTATAAAAGAAAGCGCCACCGGCGCTTTCTTTTAACGAAGATAGTTTAGAGGATTCGTCGTATCACCATTGCGAATTATTTCGAAATGTAGATGAGGGCCTGTCGCATTCCCGGTTGAACCAACTAATCCTATGGTCTGTCCTTTGCTCACATGTTGGCCAACAGAAACCAAAAGTCGTGAGGAATGCCCATAACGTGTCATCACTCCGTTTCCATGGTCAATGAGGATCATGTTACCGTATCCTCCACTCCATCCTGCTGCAACAATCGTTCCCGATGCAGCTGCGGAATAGGGTTCACCTGTATCACCGCTGATATCTATGCCAGTATGGAAGCCGCCTCCCCTTGATCCGTAATAAGAAGTAATTGACCCACTCAGAGGCCAAGAAATTCCAGAGATACTCCCAGATCCTCTGGACGTAGAGTATGCCACAGTAACTGGAGAGCGACTGGGTCCTTTGGCAACGACTTGGGAAACGGGTTGCTTAGTCACTTTCTCGTCGATAACTTCCTTTGTTATGTACTCCCCATTTTTTTGAACATAGCTGTAAGTGACAAGTTTTGATCCATCACTACCTTTTTCTTTAACCTCTGTTTCTCCATTATCAAGGCTTGTATCCGTCTTCGTAATTACATCAAATGCCACAATTTCTGTACTGGATAAGATCCCTTTGCTCAGAACAGTCATGTAAGGACTAGAAGAAACGAGCTTGATCTGCTGCCCTGGCTGAATCGGACTATCTTCTGTCATTCCGGGGTTACCGTCTAAGACTTCTTTTGTTTTCATATCGTTTTTGCGAGCAATCAGCCACCAAGAGTCATTCTCCTGAGCTGTGTATTCCGTTGTTGTTATTTTTCCATCTTTTAACTCTTTTAAAACTTGATCAGGTAATTTAACCTGATCAGGTTGAGCTTCAATGGGTTTCGTCGCAATCGATTCGCTAAACTCAACTGACGTCACTTGGTTGTTGTCACTTGGCTTGGTATAAAACTCCTGATATGTTTTAAGTAGTTTGGATATATCCTCTTGGTTTGGTAAGATAGCTACTTGTGTTCCTGCAATCTCTAAAGCGTACCCGTCAACATAAGATGTCAGCTTTTTTTGCAGTTTATTTTCAGTTGACATTTCACCTAAAAGGGCTGACTTATTAACACGAGTTGTTTTATACTCAATTTGATCATGGGTTTTAACCGCCTTACCGATCGCCTGTCCACGTTCTGTCAGAATATCGTCGACCAGATGTTGACCTGTCTCTACACTTTCAACTAAACCAACTGTCTGACCATTAAGGACAAGATAGGCAGCAGAAGCTGTACCACTTAGATATACGGTTGAACCGCCGATGACCAAAATAAAGGTTATCGTGCTAACGATAACTTTAGGAGATTTCCAAGTTATATGAAACTTTGCACTCCATGGTTTCAAGTCCACAAGGAACGCTTTGGTGCGATTGTTTAAATCAGTTAAATCTCCTCTAATTAAAGCATATAACTTTCTCAGATTATAGTTTTTCATCCTAACCCCCATTCGTCTTTTAGACGTTTTAGGTTTATTATAGCATTGATTCATATGTATAGGGACAAATCTGTCATTTTTTTTACTAATATGCTATAATGAGTGGCAAAAAAATACAACCAGTACAATTTGTAGACAGGTTGGATGAAAGGATGATCGTGTCTTGAGCACTTCACCCATTAATGTAATTGTCGCGCGCATTAACGAGCTATCGAAGAAGCAAAAGTCTATAGGCTTAGAAGAATGGGAGCGTGCAGAACAAGAGGCATTGCGCCAAGAGTATTTGTCTTTTATTCGCGGACAAGTCATCGATACCTTGAGTAGCGTTCAAATTACAGAGGACCCTCCGGTACAATAAATTGTTGGGAAAGGCTACCCCTTATTATCTTTTGTGTGATTTCTGAAGGCTGTCAAGCCAATGGCTCGATGCAGGCGTTGCCGGACCGTGCCCAGGTAAAATCCAGCGTAGGGGACGCTCAAGCACTTTTTGAGCAGATTTCTTCAATTCAATGCCATCCCATGTAACATAACTTGGCGCAAAGCGAATCTCCCCGCCCTGAAAGAGGTCGCCCACAATCGCGATGCCATTACGATACAGTGAAATATGGCCTGGAGTATGACCGGGCGTGTGGATGATTTCCCAATCTTCAAAGAATTCTCCACCAACCCAAGGACGCAGCTCAGTTGGGGGAATCAACTTTCCGTAAATCGGTCGAATGGCCCACGGCAACCAACGTTTGATACCGGGACGGCTTTTTTGACCGAGGATATAAGGAATTTCGAGAAGATGCGAATAGACGGGACATTTTGCAAGCTTTTGCATTGCCATAACGCTGCCAACATGATCGACATCATAGTGTGTAAGCACAATGCTTTCGAGAGCAGAGGGCTCCATTCCGATAGCGTTTAGATAGTTACATATCCGATGTTCTTGACCAGGCAATCCGGTATCGACCAAGAATATGTGAGCACCGGTGACAAGGTAAATGTTGGCTCCCTTTACCCCTTCGATCATATGTATGCCGTCAGTAACTAACACTAGGATTTTCCTCCATCCCATTGCAAAGTGCTGTCTGTTCTTTCCATTATGGTTAGAACAGACAGCACTTTTACTGTCTTTCTCTTAATTTATTTTGTTCGACAATAAAACAGAAATACCTGTATTTGTTTTGACCAATAGGCAAATAATATTAGAAGAAATTCATATCATTATTTAGTTTAAGGAGGAGGATATTTTTGCCGGAACGCATTATGAAATACGGAGGAGTTAAATTCCGAAATCTTGTACCCCCTGTAAAAATAAATCGCTTTGTCAACCGTTTGCCTCGTAGTAAACGAGAATCTCTCTTCGAAATTGCGAGTGAACTTCAAAAAGCGGGATTAGTCGATGTCTTAAATGGTCGTGCCCATAGTACCCTTGACAAGGATACTATAGATGATCAAATGACTAATACAGGAAGTTTCAATCACGACCTTGAAGGGTTAAAAAGAAACACTCAAGACAGCTTAACACTTCCTAAATAAAGAGTATATTTAGGAACATTAAGGGGATGTGTGAAAACTCAGTCTCCAAAATTTCAAGTGGTTACAACAATCAATAAGCGTCCTCATTTCACTATTAAAGTGGAGTGAGGACGCTTGTGTTTTGATGATATAGAAGCAAAAGTGGGGATGTGAAAAATATAGTAACAAGTTTGCCCCTTTTATTTGTCCGCTTAGAGAGTTTGTCAGTTACGCAAGTAGAACTTCGACACCCTTCAGCTCAAGTTCTTCCTGAATGGATGCCGAGAGTCCAGAGTCAGTCACAAGTATGTGGACACTATCCCAAAGGGCAAAGGTATGAAAGCTAACGTGCCCAATCTTAGCGCTATGGGCAACAAGAATAACCACATTAGCTACATTGAGCATAGCTTGTTTAACTTCAGATTCTAACATATTAGCCGTAGACAATCCGCGTTCAATGTTTACCCCTGTGGCACCCAGGAACAACTTGTCGGCATTGAAGCCATGGAAAGCGGCTCGTGTCATTGGCCCGACCAGGGCGAAAGTTCCGCTTCGAACTTCTCCCCCGGTCATCAATAAGGTAATTCCTTCTCGATTACCAAGAACACTGGCAATAGGCAAAGAATTAGTAATCACGTTACATTTTGTGTTCAGAGCTTGCGCAACTGCCAAGGTTGTAGTCCCAGCATCTAAAATAATGGAATCCCCTTCTGAGATCAAAGTTGCCGCCAATTGACCGATTCTTGCCTTTTCCCGTTCAGCCTCTCCCATTTTCATCATTAGTAACGTATCCATGGGTACAGGAGGGTAAATCGCTCGTCCATGTTCCCGTTGAATTAAACCCAACGCGGCAAGATTCTTGAGATCTCGACGGATTGTCATTTCAGATACTTTAAACCGCTGCGCTAATTCAATTACGGTTAAGTTTCTATGTTCTTGGAGTAAGAAATGAATCTCATCCTGCCTTTCAGAACTCACGATCTCCCTCCTTTACTACTTTAGAGAATACTGACTGAACCCTCATACATCACGCCGCCCAAAGCATCAACCGTCAATGTTTGACCATTAGTGATCTTAGAAAAGGCCTCAGGCGCACCGACAATCGCCGGAATTCCATATTGCAAAGCGGCAATGGCTGCATGGGATGTCAAACCGCCCTCTTCGACGACTACTGCTCCAGCTCGGGCAATAAGGGGCACGAATCTCGCATCGGTTGCCTCGGCAATCAAAATATCACCATCATTAAAAACGTCCTTCTCTGGTAAATGGACTTTGCGTGCGCAACCCGAATAGGACTTTCGTCCAATTCCCATCCCTTTGGCCAAGATATTTCCCATGATTTGAACTTTAATCATATTCGTTGAGCCTACCCTGCCAATCGGGACACCTGCTGTGATGACCACCACATCTCCAGCATGGATATAGTTTTTAGTTAAGGACGTGTTTACAGCAACGGATAACATTTGGTCAGTTCCTGAACTTTCCGGGACTACAAGAGGTTGAATACCCCATTGCAAGGATAATTTCCTTGCTGTCGTAGCAAACGGTGTTGCAGCTACGATCAAAGCACACGGTCGATACTTGGAGATCATACGCGAAGTCAAGCCCGAATGCGTAGGCGTAATAATAGCAGCAGCTTCAAGATCTTTAGCTATTGTATAGCTTGCAAAGCTGATAGCCTCTGCAACATTACGTTGCGGATGGCGGTTAGCTTGATTAACCATGGAGGTCTGTTCTGTTCTTTTGGCTATTTTATCCATCATGACAACCGCTTCTACTGGAAATAGACCTGCAGCCGTTTCTCCCGACAACATAATGGCATCCGTACCATCCATAATGGCGTTGGCAACATCACTGGCTTCTGCTCGGGTAGGCCGAGGTTGGCGGATCATCGAGTCCAACATCTGAGTTGCGACAATGACTGGTTTGCCCAATAAATTGCACTTCCGAATCATGTCCTTCTGATTGATCGGAACTTCTTCTACCGGAATTTCCACCCCCAGATCGCCACGTGCTACCATCAGTCCATCAGCGACATCCAGGATTGCGTCTAAGTTTGTCAGACCTTCTTGGCTTTCAATCTTGGCAATAATGTGAACATCGGCTCCCATTTCTTCAATAACCTTGCGTACAGCCAGAACATCTAAGGCCTTACGGGTAAAGGAAGCGGCGATAAAATCAATGCCTTGAGAAATACCAAATCGAATATCGTCAATATCTTTTTCTGTGACAGCCGGTAAGTCAATGAGCGCGCCAGGAACATTAACCCCTTTTTGCGATTTAAGAACTCCACCATTTCGAACAATGGTTCGAATAATTTCGCTGTCCACAGAGATTACTTCTAAATCAATTTGACCATCATCGATGAGAATATGGGTACCTAGGCTCACTTGTTTCCATAAATCAGCATAAGTGATTCCAACCCGTTGTTGATCTCCCATTCCCAGATCTGTGTCCAAAGTGAATTCAGAACCATTTTCAAGCATAATACCTGCTCCGGGAACCATTCCCGTACGCACTTCCGGCCCTTTGGTGTCCAGAAGAATTCCTAAATGCTTGCCGATTCTAGCAGCTTCCTCGTTCAAAACAGCAATTCTACGACCATGTTCCTCATGGGTTCCGTGTGAAAAATTTAAGCGAGCTACATCCATACCCGCAGCTAGAAGAGCTTGAACCTTTTCCTTGGACTCACTTGCCGGGCCAATCGTACAGACAATTTTAGTCCTTCTCATGGTACATCTCCTCTCCTAAACCTACAATCCTTTCGAAACAATAAGCTTCAGTAAATCCAAAATACGGTTGGAATAGCCCCATTCATTATCGTACCATGCCAAGATTTTAACCATGCGATCTCCCATCATCATGGTCGACAAAGCATCGACTATAGAACTGGCAGGGTTACCATTAAAGTCGTGGGAAACTAAGGGTAACTCGCAATACTCGAGAATCCCTTTTAGTTTACCGTCTGCCGCTTGGCGGAGAGTGGCATTTACTTCTTCTTTTGATGTTGGTTTGGTTAAATTAGCAACAAAATCAACCAATGAAACATTCGGTGTTGGAACTCGGACAGCTAATCCATTCATTTTGCCTTCTAATTCAGGTATGACAAGAGTGACCGCTTTAGCTGCACCCGTAGTCGTAGGAATCATGGATTGATATGCGGCTCTTGATCGACGCCAATCTGAATGTTCCAAGTCCAGAATACGTTGGTCATTGGTTACTGAATGAGTCGTTGTCATCATCCCTTGTTCAATCCCAAAGGCATCGAGTAATACTTTAGCGACAGGAGCAAGACAATTTGTAGTGCAAGAAGCGTTGGAAATAACATGGTGTTTCAGAGGATCATATTTGTCATCGTTAACTCCCATTACAATCGTGATATCTTCATTTTTAGCCGGAGCGGAGATGACAACTTTCTTGGCGCCTGCAGTCAGATGTTGTGCTGCTGCGTCACGCTTCGTAAAGCGTCCGGTTGACTCGATTACGATATCTACTCCGAGTTTACTCCAAGGTAAATCCAGAGGATTTCTTTCAGCTAGAATTTCAATGCGTTTGCCATCAATAATCATCGTACGGCCATCAATTTCTACTGAGTTAGGGAGAATCCCGTGTACAGAATCATACTTGAACAAATGCGCTAATAAATCAGGGCTTCCCAAATCATTGATGGCAACTACTTCAAAGGGAAGGGATTGCGTTAGTGCGGCACGTAGTGTAAGTCGACCAATTCTACCAAAACCATTAATTGCTACTTTTAAACTCATTTTAGGTAACCTCCTCTTAATAATCCGGCAATTATAACCGGACACACATTAAATAATGCTCATGATAAACATTATTCTGTGCAAATAAACAAATTCCTGCTTATAAAATGTTTGCTCACACAAAAATTATCATGTTTGTCCGTTTTATTGTTCCCGATAATGAAGAAAAACTTGCAAAGGATTGCTTTGCAAGTTTTAGATCAGATCAATTATTATATTGTGAGCTACCCTTTAAATTTTAACTGTTTCAGAACTGATCAGGCCTCTCAAGAGCTATAAATTTAACGTTCTACAATCAGGGCAATACCCTGTCCGCCGCCAATACATAGCGTAGCCAACCCGCGATGGGCATTCCTGCGTTTCATTTCGTGGAGCAAGGTCACCAGAATACGTGTTCCAGAAGCTCCAACGGGATGACCAATGGCAATTGCTCCACCGTTCACATTCGTTTTCTCCATATTAAGTTGCAATTCTTTAGCAACCCTTAATGTTTGTGAAGCAAATGCTTCGTTAGCTTCCACGAGATCGATATCTTCAATTTTAAGGCCAGCTTTCTCTAAAGCTTTACGGCTAGCCGGGATAGGGCCAGTGCCCATGATTCGTGGATCTACGCCAGCTGAGGCCCATGAAGTAATAGTTGCCAGAGGAGTTAGTCCTAGTTCTTCAGCTTTCTCTTTCGCCATGACGACGACAGCAGCAGCTCCGTCATTAATTCCTGAAGCATTGGCGGCAGTAACCGTTCCATCCTTTTTGAACGCGCCTCTTAGTTTAGTAAGGCCTTCATAGGTTGCGCCAAAACGTGGGAATTCGTCTTGAGAGAAAACGATAGGGTCTCCTTTGCGTTGGGGAATGGAAACAGGTACGATTTCCTCGTCATATTTACCAGCTTTGATAGCGGCTTCAGCACGATTTTGACTGGACACCGCATACTTATCTTGTTCCTCGCGGGAAATACCAAACTGCTCGGCAATATTTTCAGCCGTTATGCCCATATGAATGTTGTCGAAGGCATCTGTTAAGGCATCGTTAATCATGGAATCGATAAGAGTGCCATTGCCCATCTTATATCCCGTACGGGCTTTGGGCAGAACATGAGGGGCTAAGGACATGCTCTCCATCCCACCCGCTACGATAATGTCGGCGTCCCCTGCGATGATGGCTTGAGCAGCACATACGATGGATTTAATTCCAGATCCGCATACTTTATTAACCGTCCAGGAAGGAACTTCCTGAGGAATACCAGCTTTGATAGCCGCTTGACGGGCGGAATTCTGCCCTAAGCCTGCTTGTATTACGTTACCTAAGATAACCTCATCGACCTGATCCGGAGTAATTCCTGCTCTGATCATAGCCTCCTTGATGGCAATTGCACCTAACTCGACTGCTGGAATTTGCCCTAATGTACCGCAAAAAGTGCCAACCGGCGTACGCACTGCACTTACAATAACAACGTCTCTCATTGATAAACACATCCTTTAAGTAATTTCCACTATTCCATGACCAAGAGAGTATACCACCTCTTTAGTCTGGGGTAAATGATGGGACTTATTTAGCAAAGCGCCTTGGAAAGGCGCTTCGCTAAGAAGTAACTATCTATATTAATTTGCTGGTGTCGCTGGGTTATTTAAGGATATTGGCTGCGATAACTACGCGTTGAATCTCATTAGTTCCTTCATAAATTTGGGTGATTTTGGCGTCACGCATCATCCGTTCAACCGGATACTCACGCGTATATCCATAACCACCGAAGAGTTGAACCGCCATAGTGGTTACATCCATAGCCGTGTCGGAAGCAAAACATTTAGCCATAGCAGAAAATTTACTAACCGGTTGAGTATG
>NZ_MASS01000064.1 GCF_001707885.1 Desulfosporosinus cupriresistens
ATGAACTGTCCGTACCAGATGATCTTACTGCTACCGTTGAAAGTTCCAGCAAAATAAACCTAGACTGGGATTCAGTTAGTGATGCAACATCGTATTATATTTACAGAGCAACTTCTTCTTCTGGATCTTTTACAAAAATTGCTAGCGTTACAACCACAAGTTATACCAATAGTGGTTTGTCCGATGATACAACCTATTATTATAAAGTAAAGGCTGTAAACAGTTCTGGAACAAGCGCTTATTCAGCTGTAGTTCATGCAACTACCAAAAACTAGTAACAATATACCATAAATAAAAAAAAGAACCTCCGAAACTAAAATTTATTGAGTTTTGGAGGTTCTTTTTTTCATAAAGACAAAACAAAGAAGATGGTCCAACTAGAATTTAATGAGACTCAACCTTATATCTGGCGGTAGTAGAAGGGTAGAGATCGACCTCTAGGCTTAATACCTGACTACCCAGCGAGTTCCGCTGTTAAAGTAAGCGCTGCGACATCGGCGAGCAGGTTCGTGTTGCCGATTTGGTGGCTAACTACGATCAACTTCTCAAGTTCCTTTTTAAGTGTTATACCCTCCCCATCTTTGAATGATCCAAGTGAAATTTCACTCAACCAGCACACCCGACTTTATATTATTTGTCGTTTTCTAAAGGTTTCTTTTTATTTATTCTCCGATAGCTTTAACCCTGTTCTAAAAAGATTCCCTACAACCTCATTTAAGCTATAGTAGCTAGCACCCATCATAATAATGGGATTCAGTTTCAACGGGTTTGGCTTACCATCTGTGATACAGTCCTCATTAACATATACAGCAACAATCTCCCCTAAAAACATTTCAAAATCAAATAAAGGAATAACCTGAATTACTTTGCAGAGGAAATTCATTGAGCATTCTTTTATCATTGGTGCTCTTCCCAATTCGTCATAGAAGGGAGTAAATAAGCTTGACTTATCGACTGTTTTTCCTGACACAATTCCACAATAATCTGTCTGTTCAACCATGGAAATTGGGGGAATGTTCACGCTAAAGTAACCGTTTTCCTTAACCCCTGGTGTTGTATAATGAGTGCTTTTTAATGAAACATAAAGCACCGGCTTCAAACTTACTACCCCACATGCTCCCACAGTAACATAATTTGGCTTTCCATTAACATCTGCTCCAATAATCATCGTTGGAAAGGGACCAAAAGGTTGATTTTGAATTTTAATCTTTTTCATGTTAAAACCCCTTATTCATTTGTCTGTTAATTTGATGCGGTCCTATTATTATACCGCAGATGCCAATAAATAATTCTTTATATAGGATTATTAGCCTTATTATAGCTGGAAAAAATAGTTTAATGCCTCTTTTATTTTTTCGAATAGTCTGTGTAGTATTAGCAATTTTTATCATTTGTAAAAATGAAAATGTACTCTTGGCTTGAAATTGTGGTTTGTTTAATAAATATTTATTATCAAAGTCTATCAAAACTGTATTATTCTTTGTTTTCCGTCCAAATCCCTCAGACGACCATTTAATCTGTGTTTATCTGCTTATTTGGATCATTTAAAGTGACTAAAGTGTAAGGCCCATTTCGAAGCTTAATAAGCGGTTTACTGAAGCCACCTGGAGTTTTTGCGGAGCATAGGTAACACCGACTAGGTAATATATTGACAAACGAGGGTATTGATAAATATGTAAAGCATGGTAAAATAAGAGTAGATAAATTAGTACCTGGTACCAATTTACTACAAACGATATAAATTCAAGGACAATAGTCTTGATGGAATATAAGGAAAATGTAGAAGCTGATGAGTATTATAGGTTATTTTCAAGTTGGAGGGAAGTTATGGACGACGAATTAGCATTTCAACAATTTTTGTATGAACAAATACCTATAACTAAGAAAATGAGGTTTGAGGTCATTAAGTTCAACCCTTCCAGTGTGAAAATGTTGGCTAGGCTAGAACCAAACTTCAATCACAAGTGTACTGCGTTTGCCGGTAGTATTAATAGTTTGATGACACTGTGTGGCTGGGGAGTTGTCTTTGCAAGTGTTAAGGAATTTGCTCCAAATTCACATATTGTAATCCAAAGGAGCAATATTGAATACTTATTGCCTATTGAAAAGGACTTCGTAGCAGAGTGCAATGTAGATGATAAACAGGACATAGAAAAGTTGCGACTGACCTTCAACAAGTTTAATCGTGCTCGAATAAAGTTAAATGTATATTGCAAAGATGAAAATAAGCTATTATCAAAATTTGAAGGACAGTACGTAGTGTTTAAATAGCTATAAGTGTCTTTGACTTTTTTATCATAAGAGCGTATTCTTGGGGCGGCGGTTGGCTATCCTTGATGGCGGGTTTGTGATACAAGCTCGAATACTGAAAGAAATAAGTTTTCACTTGTAAACCTCTAGCAAACCGAATATAATAATTTAAATTGACAAAGTCAGCCAACTGAAAATGAGTAGTTAGTGATGATAAAAGCTATGGCTTATTAATCTCTACAGAGAATCGGTGGTTGCTGCGAACCGACGAGAGGTTAAGTCTTTCCACTTTTGGAGCTCTCGGTGATGAATCGAAGGTCTGTGCCCTTTATAGCACGTTCGAGTGGTCGGCTCATTGGCTGACAATTTGGGTGGCAACGCGGATCCTTCCGTCCCATGTGAATAACATGGGGCGGAAGGATTTTTATTTTTTCATGCAAACCGGATAATTAGCGTAAGAGGAAGGATATGATTCAATGTTAGACATGAAGTTATTTCGGACAAACCCAGAAATTGTGAAAGAAAATATCAGAAAAAAATTCCAAGAACATAAGTTGGTGATGGTTGATGAAGTGATCGAACTCGATCGACAAATCCGGGACGCAAAGTTTAGATGTGATGTTTTAAGAAACCAGCGAAATTCTATTAGTAAAGAAATTGGTGCATTGTTGTCCAAAGATCAAAAGAAGGAGGCTGAACAAAGAAAAGCGAAGGTTGCGAGCATTGCACACGAACTTACGAAGTTAAAAGAGATGGAAGACAACCTTACAGTTCAAATTCGTGAAAGAATGCTGGTTATTCCAAACATCATTGACCCGTCAGTGCCAATTGGTAAAGATGATAGTGAAAACGTTGAGCTTGAACGTTTTGGAGAACCTGCGGTGCCTAATTTTGAGGTTCCTTATCATATTGACATTATGGAAAAATTACATGGCATTGATCTTGAAAATGCTAGAAAAACCAGTGGAAATGGTTTTTATTATCTTTGTGGTGATATTGCACGTCTACATTCTGCAATTCTCTCCTATGCGCGCGATTTTATGATAGACAGGGGATTTACCTACTACGTTCCGCCATTTATGATTCGTAGCAATATAGTAACTGGGGTTATGAGTTTTTCCGAAATGGAAAACATGATGTATAAAATTGAAGGAGAGGATTTATACCTAATCGGAACAAGTGAACATTCTATGATTGGTAAATATATTGATACAATTTTAGATGAGGAACAACTCCCGCAAGCTTTAACGAGCTATTCTCCTTGTTTCCGTAAAGAAGTCGGTGCTCACGGTATTGAAGAACGAGGCGTATATCGAATCCATCAATTTGAAAAGCAAGAGATGATCGTAGTTTGCAGGCCAGAAGAAAGTGCCCAGTGGTTTAGAAAGCTATATAAAAATACGGTCGACTTTTTTTGCTCATTGGATATTCCAGTACGTACATTGGAGTGTTGTTCAGGCGACTTGGCAGACTTGAAAGTAAAGAGTGTAGATGTGGAGGCATGGTCGCCTCGGCAACAAAAGTATTTTGAAGTTGGAAGCTGTTCTAATTTAGGTGATGCTCAAGCACGGCGTCTCGGTGTTCGCGTTAAGAATAAAGAAAGTGGAAACTATTTTGCGCATACTCTTAACAATACAGTTGTTGCGCCACCACGGATGCTTATAGCTTTTCTAGAGAACAATTTGAATTCAAACGGTACAGTAACAATCCCTAAACCGCTCAAAATGTATATGGGTGGAAAGAAAGTTATAGGATAGGTCCGTCCATGTCTGGATCAAGCGATTACTCATCTGTAGTTAATGCAACTACTGAAGACTAGTAACAATAAACATTTATAAATGTAATACGGAAACCTCCAAACCCCAAATTATTGAGTTTTGGAGGTTCTTTTTTTCATAAAAACAAAATATAGAAGATGAAGGTAACTTGAGACATCGTATGAAAGGCGTACCTCTTTTGTCAACAAGCACATTGTACAAACTGACATTACGTCAGATGCAATAGGTTTATAAATTATATTGCCTTATTGGTAAACATTGATAATGACAGAGCATGTTGTCCTTCACAACAATCACGATGCAAGTGATCACTTGCATCGTTTTATGCTATAATTAATATTATAAATGCCTTTTTTATCAGAAGGTTTTCTAATTTAATATTGTCCTTTTACTTTCCTCAAATTGTATAAATTATCCACAAGATCACCTATGGATTTATAATTGTAAAGTAGATTTGTAATACATGCAAGGAGGCAATATTTTGGATATTTTACGCGCCCCCGAACTTTATATTGATAAGGATGGACTATGGTACGCTGACGGCGTGCTTATGGTCAACAAAGAAATTATTATGTTATTTGCTTCCCATCTAAAAAAAGCTGGTCCTGATAAATATCATATAGATTGGCAGAATCAATGGGTATCCAACTTTAATGGGGATTTTGAATGGAGAAGGATGAATTTCATCCCTATCCATTTGTAAAGATTCCACATGAAAAACCACCTCAAAAAATATTTTTCAATGCCCCTTTATGCACTAATCAGTAACAAAGATTCGCTTTCCAGTAATTGCATCAACTTCATAGAATTGCATATTCTTGGCTTTTAATGGTTCAGCTTTATCGCTTCCGAAGATAACCTTTGCTCTCAATGTGTCGTATGAATAACCATTGCCTAGCCGTACAATCCTTCGAATAACGTTATTGAAAGACTCAGTGTATGCGTTTGTCCAGTGACCGTCGAAGTATGCGAAAACCTCTTTCTTTAGCTTGTTGACGAGCTTCTGCATCTCTTTGCCAACCTTATTTCCTTTGGATATTGATGTTTCCCATTGGTAATACAGTTGGTATGCATCGTACTTGGTTTTGGCATTATAAACGTCCTTCAAGCCTTCTTTAGCCCAGTAAGCCTCTTTGAGGGAAGGATACTTCTCAAGAACTCCATCTAGCTGTTGAATTTGTTCATTTTTATTCAAATTCTCACGATTTGAACGAATTGCGTATTTTACTCTGAATAGCTCTTTCCTTGCTCCTTCGGATGCTTTGGATTGGATTGAAGCTCTCAATACATCTACTTTCATATTGAACTTTTGCATTACATGAAATCTGTCAATTACACAAAAGGCTTTTGGAATGGTTTCTTCAACAGCGTTTCGATAAGCTGAAGCCATATCCATAGTGACTACTTCAATGTTTTCGTAGCCCTTCATTTCTTTGATTTTCTGTACGACCAGCTCCTTTGTGATACCCCTGACGAACTCGATAGGTTTTCCTTTTTCTACGTCTGTAAAGACTGCACACGGTTGCTTCCTGTGCTCACCTTTAATGTGTACGTATATTTCGTCTATACCGAGTATTCTAGGGGCTACAAGCACCCTCTGTGCATCTAGCTTGGCTACATGTATCTCGAAGGACCTCTTGACCGTTGACTCAGACACTCCATATTGGTCGGCTAGACTAGCGAATGAGGTATTACCCTTAATGGATTCCTTGCCCAGGCAATCACGAAGCCTAACAGTTATCCTGTCATCTGGTGCAATGCTCTTGAAGATTTCGGTAAACGTGTCTCCGCACTCTGGACAGTAGAATCGACGCTGTTTAATTTCAATAATTACCTTCATTCCACGAATGTCTTGGTCTGCAACTTTGCGTGTTCTGACATCATGAACCTTTAGCTTTGCGTTTTCCTTGAATATTGAGCCACATTTTGAACAAAATGTAGGTTTATCGATAGGTTCTACTACATATTTGTTGTATTGTTCACTTCTGAATTCCTTAATGATGTTAAATTCCTCTAATTCTAGTACATTCATGCGTTATATACCCCTGCTTTCTTTAAATTTGCTTTATACTAGCAATTTAAAGAAAGATATATAACGGATAAATGGGTCTAGTAGGTTCGAGCTTTAGCCAACTAAAGGATTAGGTATTATCGGTCGCTTAAATAGCACGTCATGAGACCAATGTGTCAGGATAATTGACTGCAACTGTGCCATGTATTCCCTTAGTTCCTCAAAGGCTCTCCCGTTGTTTTCACGAACGGCTGTGTCTTTGTATTTTTTAGATTCTTTGACCATTTCCATTTGCATAAGTTGGATTTTCTCATGCGTAGTTTTCGACATTCCCTTGGGCCTTTCTGTTAGGTCGAAAAATCCGCTTACTGGCGTGTATGGTAAAGAGACACTTTCTTTATATTTCATAACTCACTTCCCATCCAAAACGATTCGTCTATCCTTATCCACTTGCCCCCATCCCAATTAAAGCTACTGCCACCAGCTTTAGTGAGAATCCACTGTAGCGACCACGCTCCTGTAGATAACCCCCATGTAGTAACTTGAATAGTGTCATGCTTGCCATCAAACATCTCAAGAACGGCTTTCACAGTTTTCCTTTTACCCTTTGTAAATGTGGTTTTAAGGATGCCAGTGAAAGGCAAAGGTATATTTGGCGGTATGCAATCTCTTAATGCATTAGCGACCATCCGAGCACCTTCGTGGTCAGCCTTAGAACCAATCTTGATACCGTACAAATTGGCAAGATGAGGTAAGCTATACATCTTTAACCTCCAGAAGTTCTGGATTGTCGTGGATGTTGCCGATGACTTCGACCTTTGGCTCTCTGTTGATGTATATAATTTTCCTTTCTCCACCAATCGTGAAGCCTAAAAACCTACCTTCTTTTTCCCACTCTACGACCGCCGTACACAATCCTCTAGTTACAAAAATATCACCCTCATATATCCCCTTACCGTTCTCATCATGGAGTCCAGTGAATTGTCCTAGTGTTTTAATGTCAATTACGAATGAAACCCCGTCTCTTGCGATACAATGCTTCTTCTCACCAGTTAAGAAAAACCATCCAGTCTCTGAAGGAAGTCCTGAATTTTCATCCGTCAATGGTGTAATGAAATATTGACCATAAACCCATTGACCGTTGTCTACACGTTTGCCACAGAATTTAATCTCTCTCACATAAATGCCTCCAATGCGTTGCATAATAATTCATTAAAATAAATATTTATTCACCATCATTTAGAATTTCGAATGTATACCAATGCATGAAAATAAATATTTATACATTGAGAATTCCCCATGAAAGTTGTGATTTGATATGTTGAAATTTAAGCGTTGCCTATTGAGTCACCACCTAAAACGTTGGATACCCGAATCAATTGTACCCTGTGAGGGTGGAGGACGCTCCCTTTTTTGTTCAATCGTTAACCGAACAGGAGGGGCGGCTTATGATACAGCTTTATGATGGCCGAAAATTTCCCTTGCCCCCGGGTAATCTTATCATGATAAACAATATTCCCTACATCTCTTTGTTCTGGCAGCACGATTCGAAACTGTCTCATCCTTCCTATTGTGAGTTGTGTAAAAACGTGATCGAGCGGGATGGTCAATATATTATCAAATACGGCGATAACGAATGGTTGGTTGAAGAGATAGTATAAATTACTGAGTACGTTACCTGCGGATGTGGCGTGTTCTCACACAGTGTCGATATTAGCAATTCATGTTAATGCTGAGGATGATGATTTATAGATTAAAGCTACCTATATAAGAGAAATGGTCTTCTGCGCATGGGCACGGAAGATTGAATAAAACATATCAATATCACGCTGAGCATTAAAGCATTTCAAGCTACCCTGGTAGACCTTTAATAAGTAGGTTTGGTGAGGGGTCTGTGCATCCACAATCTTGGTACAAAAGGGTTTTTAAAGGGAGTTCAGTAATGGAAAAGAAAAATCTGGAATTAACCAAACAGTTACGTCATGAATTACATCAGCATCCTGAACTATCAAATCAGGAAACTTGGACAAAACAGCACTTAATCGATTTTCTCAAAGCAAATACAAAGTTGGAAATAGTAGACAAAGGACTTTGGTTTTACGCGATTTATCGTGCAGGCAAAGGCAAAAAGACCATCGCGTTTCGCGCGGATTTTGATGCGATCCCCATGCAGGAAACCTTAGATATTCCATATGCTTCTCAGTTTCCTGGAATCGCCCATAAATGTGGACATGATGGACACTCGTCAAGTCTAGCGGGGTTTGCCCTGGAAATCGACCAGAAGGGTGCCGACAAAAACATCTTCTTCCTATTCCAGCATGCTGAGGAAACCGGAGATGGCGCAAATCAATGTGTCGCTTTTATTAAGGAAAATAACATCGGAGAAATTTTTGCTTACCATAATTCGAATGGCATGCCTTTCAAGTCTGTCAACGTAATCAATGGAACCAGCAATTGCGCATCAATAGGTATGACAATTCATATGGAAGGTTCTCCAGCTCACGCCAGCCAACCGGAACTGGGAGCAAACCCTGCTTTCGCGATTGCTAAGGTTATTGATGCCATTCCTATGTTCAGCTCTTTGGAAAACAACAAGGGTATGGTTCTTTGCACCGTGATTCAGGTAGACATCGGCGAAAGAGCCTTCGGAGTATCCGCAAGTAAGGGAGACCTTCTCTTAACCATTCGTGCTCTATACGAAGCGGAAATGGAACAGCTTCGTAAAAGCCTAGAAGAACTTGCTTTGGCTCAAGGAGAAAAGTACGGACTGAAGGTAAGTTTCGCTTATCATGATGTTTTCCCGGAAACTAAAAACCACATTGAAAGCTCGGACAAGATCCGTTTGGTCTGTAAGGCAAAAGGCATTCAGCTCGTTGAAATGAAGGAAGCCTTCCGTGCTTCCGAAGATTTTGGTCACTATCTAAAGGAGACAAAAGGTGCAATCTGCTATATCGGAAACGGTGAAGACTATCCTCCTATACATACCTTAAAATATGATTTCCCGGATGAAATCATTGAAACCGCGGTTGAGTTATTCAAGGGACTAGCTGAACTGTAACTTTATACGATCAAGTTAATTTAAGAAGTTATAGAAGAGTTATCTCATTAAGTTGAGGCAGCTCTTTTTTCAACTGGTTATGAATTTTGTGTGGTTTAGTTTGAATATGGTTGAAATCAGGTTTGCCGATATCCCAGGGAGAAGTATGTAATTGCTATATTGCTATATTGGTATATTGGAGTTAAAGCATTGAATGGCCTGGATGTGATCTATTACATACGGATATAACTAATCTATATGAACAATTGAAAGACTCATAGATCTGGAGGTAACTGTATGACAAATTCTCAGCTCTATAATGCAATATTTCGCAGAAAATCCACCCGTAAATATGACATGGCCCCACTCCCCGCCGACAGGCTTGTAAAGTTGAAGGAGTTTGCTAGTAACGCTAGGCCGCTTGACGAAAGCATTCGATATGAGTTTGCCTACCTGGGTTCAGCAGATGTAAGGAATCTCCTTCCTATCAAAGCACCGCACTACATTTGTATGTATTCCGAGAAAAAGGGGAACTATTTGATGAATACAGGGTTTTTGCTCCAGCAGATGGACCTGTACTTCTCCGATAACAATCTGGCCAGTTGCTGGCTGGGGATGGCAAAGCCCGCAAAAGGGGTACCTATGCTTATGAACGGCTTGGAGTTTGTAATTATGCTCGCTTTCGGGAATACCACGGAGATAATTCACAGAACGAATACCTCCGAATTTAAGCGTAAAAATTTGTCCGAAATATCTAGTGTAGTTGGTGCTGATGCATTGCTAGAGGCTGCTCGCCTCGCTCCATCAGCTTCCAACACACAGGCTTGGTTTTTTAGTGGAGATTTAGACGTTATTACAGTGAGCCGGAAGAAGTTGAATCTTCTCAAAGCACAGGTGTATGGGAAGATGAATCAGATTGATATTGGCATTGCACTTTTTCACTTGGGGCTCTCAGTTGACCACATAGGCAAAATGGCAAGTTATTATTTTGATGAGGATGTCGCACCAAATGGGTATGAATTCATGGCTAAAGTTAAAATTAGTAAAAATGATTTGGCAAGAATACGCTAAACAAATATAAAAGAGGTTTATCGAAGGGCTTATAGTATATGAAGTATTCCTCTTGATAATTGAGATGATTGCATTTTCCGCAATTATCAAAGAACATAGAAAAAAATCCATCAACAAAAAGGCAGTTCAGGCACAATTTCCGGCTTGATATCCAGGAGGTCATTGTGGGGGGGGCTTCAAAGGGAGAGACTCCAGTGTGCCAAAGTGAAGAAACCAAAAATACAGAAGAATAATAAAGCTAGAGGCAACGATGCCAAGTCGAAGAATCGTCTAAACAAAATGGTTTAGGCGATTTTTTATTACATTGGGCTAAAAGTATCCTGCATAGAGCTGCTTTTTATTAGGATTACAAAATGTCGGCTAGCAATAGGTTACCACGCTTATTTAAATGAAGTATGGTAATGCTCCATGAAGCGGTAAATCATAGATGCTTGAATAATTAAAGGTCTTGTCATGGTTAACTTGTATTATTACCGGGCCATGTATAGTATAATTTATCTGTTATCCTTGTCTATTCAAGAACAAATAATCGAATTGTAGTATATTATGGGAGGCATTATGTTAGGCAACATTTATCAAAAAGCATATAAAGCTAATTCTATCGCGTTAAAATTCAAGAGAAATAATATTACCTATGAACAGCTTGATAAAACAGTTAATCAATATTCAAGTTATTTATTGACGCTGGGAGTGAAGGCCCAAGAACGAGTACTGCTGTGTTGCCCGAACTCACCTGAATTTATCTATTCCTACTTGAGTGTGGTGAAAAATGCAGGAATTGTTGTTCCAATTAATTTGCAACTTACAATGGAAGAAATCTTAAATTTCATTATAGATTCGGAAGCTGCTTTTATGATTCTTCATCCTGCGATTATTCAAAAAATGAATCATACTACAGAATCTATCCAAGATCTTTTGGGCATTAAAGTTATTGTTCTGGATGAGGAGTTTCAGAGGTCTATCACTGAAAGCTCTCTAGAATTAGTTGAGGACTTTTGGAATGAGAATGCAGTAGCAACATTTTTATATACTTCCGGTACTACAGGAAAACAGAAGGCTGCAATGCTTAGCCATAAAAATCTTGTTACAAATGCTGAACAGTGTCGGCTTGCTTTTCAAGGAACAGAAACTGACAATTACATGTGCGTGCTTCCAATGTTCCATGTTTTTGCCTTTACAACCTGTGTTCTGAACCCGTTATTGAGCGGTGCAACAGTTACGATATTGGAAAAATTTAAGCCAAAAGAAGTTATAGAGTCTTTGTTAAATGATGAGATTACAGTTTTCATGGGAGTTCCAACCATATATATCGTATTGTTGGAAGCATGCAAGAATAATGTTACATTCTCTAAGCTTCGCTTAGCGGTTTCCGGGGGAGCAGCATTGCCTGTTGAAGTACTTAGACAGGCAAAGGATATTCTGAAGCTTCCTGTCGTTGAAGGATACGGTTTGACGGAAGCATCCCCTGTAGTCTGTTTTAATCCTTTGGATGGAGTAAAGAAAGAGGGCTCGATAGGTCGGCCGATTGCTTTTGTTGAATGCAAGATTGTTGATGAAAACGATATAGAACTGGCTGTTGGTGATGTCGGTGAACTTGTTGTACAGGGTGAAAATGTAATGTTGGGATACTTCAAGCAGGAAAAAGAAACAAAAGAGACCTTGAAGAATGGGTGGCTGCATACCGGAGACCTTGCAAAGAAAGACAAAGACGGATATGTTTTTATTGTCGATCGAAAAAAAGATATGGTCATTGCTGGAGGCTTGAATGTCTATCCAAGAGAAGTGGAGGAGGCCATATATCAGTATGCTAAGGTAAAAGAGACCGCGGTTGTCGGAATTGACGATAAATTGAGAGGCGAATATGTAAAGGCATTCATTGTTCTTAAAGATGGTAAAGAATGTACTGCCAAGGAAATAACTAGTTATCTAAAAGAACATATTGCTGGTTATAAATTACCTCGTGAAATAGAATTTATTTCTGAGCTTCCTAAAAATAGCGCTGGTAAAATACTGAAAAGAATGCTTAAAACTCAGTGATTAATCCACTAACCTTTGCGCGACAAAGAGAATCGGCCCAAACTCTAGAGTTAGGTTCCCACAGGTTGGACTAGGAGGAATATACTAATGCCTGATTCCTACTTGAATTTCCAAGAGTTACGGTTGCATGAACAAGAAGGACGAGATTATCGAATAAGAACGAGCCGTAATTGGCACCCAGTCTTAATCATTGCTCCCCACGGCGGTAAAATTGAACCCTATACATCGGATATTGCCCAAAGGATAGCAGGCGAAGATTTTGCATGGTATTCTTTTGAAGGTATTAAAGATGTCGATGTCCGAAAGCTTCATATTACCAGTCATAACTTTGATGAGCCGTTACTACTTAAAGGACTACAACTAGCCGAAACAGTGTTGACAATTCACGGTCTTAAGAATTCTACTGACGAATTCTTAATGATTGGAGGCTTAGATACAATGCTTGGTACTGAATTGCAAATTGCTCTTCAAGACTATGGTTACATCGTAAAAGAAAGTGAACAAAAATATCGTGGTGTAAGGACTACAAATATATGTAACAGAGGACGTACAGGTAAAGGGGTTCAATTAGAAATTAGTTTTGCCCTGAGAAAAAGAATCGTTGAAGACACGGAATATGGCGTTCGGTTTACC
Organism: Desulfosporosinus cupriresistens; assembly: GCF_001707885.1. Taxonomy (GTDB): domain Bacteria; phylum Bacillota; class Desulfitobacteriia; order Desulfitobacteriales; family Desulfitobacteriaceae; genus Desulfosporosinus. The sequence goes on from NZ_MASS01000064.1 coordinate 12,818, forward strand.
GACACGATCAAATCGCTCATTAAAGATCGAAGATGAGAAACAAAGACGTCACAGCTATTTAATGCTGAGGGAGTTATTGTGATACGATGTTCAAGAGCTGTGTTTTCCAAAACGTTAACACTACTTCGAGTAGGGTTAGGCGCCATTATTAATTTATTGCAGACATTTGTCCCTTCACGAAACTTTGTAAAAAAGAAGTCAAAAGTGAGATTGACATTTGGACATAATGAATACGTGAGATGATTGATGGAATGGCATAGACCAGTAAGGTCAAAAGGAGGAGGATAATGGATACACTATTATTTGGTATATCCGGTCTTCCGCTAGGGAACGGTTCTATTAAATTTAATTATGCTCGTGGGATAGACTATGCAAAGTCGATAGGGCTTGATGCAATGGAGCTTCTATTTGTGAGAAACGTTAATGTTACGGATAACAATAAAAACCTTATATTGGAAGCTAAGTCAAGAAATAATTTTTACTTATCAGCACATGGCTCGCACTACATCAATTTAAATGCCAATGAGTCGGATAAACAGGAACAATCCATAGAAAGGATCATGAAGGCTCTGGAAGGGTTGTCCAATGTTGGGGGGAGGAGTCTAATCTTTCATCCAGGCTTTTATTTGAATGACTCCAAAGAGGATGCTTATTTTACCATTAGGGATAATTTATTACGTCTTCCCCTAACAGGGGTAGATTTCAGATTAGAGACAACTGGTAAGGGAACACAATTCGGTACTCTTGAGGAATTAGTATCTTTGTGTAAGGAAGTTAGCTCGTGTAAATTGTGCATTGATTTTTCACATATCCATGCCAGATATAATGGCAAACTAAAAGGGTTTATTGATTTTGTTAAAATACTTAGGTATGTCTCGGATGAACTCGGCGAATCAGCTTTGGAAGACTTGCATATTCATCTAGGCGGAGTAAATTACAATGAAAAGGGTGAGCGGAACCATCTCCCGTTGCTACAAAGTGACTTCAATTATGTGGATTGCCTGAAGGCTATAAAGTACTTCAACGTAAAAGGCTGTATAATAGCTGAAGGACCTATGGTGGAGAAAGATGCACTGTTACTAAAGAGGACCTACGAAAGGCTTTGAAACAAGGTTCGATGAAATCATAGAGACAATAAACAAAAAGTTGATACGATGATCGCGATATGATAGTGTGAGAATATATTTGGTTTCTCCTTAAGGATAACCCGGATGGTACCTGAAACGACCATACCGACATGTTGCCAAAGGAGAGGCCAGTAGATCTATACCCGAATGCTTGTACCTGAAGAGGACTGAGACGGAAGGGGGGCTTTGCTATACCTGTATGCCTTCTGACTTACGTCGGGGGGCTATTTTATTGTGCCATAAGGAACGAAAGATGGAGGATCATGGGAAATAACTTTAAGAAGGGATGCTGTGTTGTATGAAGAAAACGATTGATTTTATGATGGATAAGAAAAAAGCGGGTCAAAAGATTACTATGCTAACTTGTTATGATTATCCTACTGCCGTAATTCAGGAGAATGCGGGGATCGACATTATCTTTGTTGGAGATAGCGTTGGTACAAATATGCTGGGATATAAGAGTGCTACAGAAGTAACTATGGAGGATATGCTTCATCACCTAAAAGCAGTCAGAAGAGGAGTTGAGAAAGCTTTACTAGTGGCCGACATGCCATATAGGTCGTATGAAACTAATGAAATAGCTTTAAAAAATGCTCGGTTATTTATTGAGGCTGGTGCTGATGCGATTAAGCTTGAAGGTCGAGAAGAGAAGGTTGTTGAGTACCTAACAAAAAATAATATTGATGTTATTGGGCATATAGGATTTACGCCACAGACGCATGAAAAAGTATCAATGCAGGGAAAAACATTCGAGCAAGGCAAAGAACTGTATGAAAGCGCGCTTAGCCTCCAGACATCGGGGTTAAAGTTACTTGTCTTAGAAATGGTTCCGGAAGAAGTTGCGGGATTAATATCGGAACATTTAATGATACCAACGATTGGAATTGCAGCGGGTAGATATTGCGACGGACAGGTTCAAGTCATTAATGATTTGCTTGGTATGACTTATAGAAAACTTGTTCACGTTAAAGAATATGCAGATTACAAAAACTCAACATTTGAAGCTATTCAAAAATATAAGGATGAAGTTGAAAATCGGATATTTCCGCATGAAAATAATGTGCGAAATATGGATGCGGATGAATTACATGAATTTAAAGCCCTCTTTTAATAACCCAGACCCAAAGCCGAACACTATCTAAACCATGGTTAATTGTTAATAGCCATAAAAAGAATTAATGCCATGGCGCAGTGAAGTTGGTGAGTGTGGCGTTTAACAAAAAAACGGAGCCTTTCAGCCGCTCTGTTTTTTTGTTTTTGCGAACTACTTTTTACAGAAATCTATGATAATTGTAGAATGATGATATTTAGAGTGATTAGGACAGCTAATTCTATCTGTTTGAGGATCGATTTTAATTAGAGTTAGGCTTACGCACCATAAGATTGTTTTATATGACTATCAAAATTATTACTGGACATAATTGGCTCAATGACCTGAAAGCGTTTATACTAAGGGGAAATCAGTAATAGTTATGAAAGGGGTATTTGGGATGACAGAAGATGCTACGTTTAATGTGTTGCTTTATGTTGATGGGTCACAATATTCATTTTCTGCTTCGGTTTATGCGGCGACACTATTAAAACATATTTCAAATATGAATATAACAGTTGTGCAGTTCCAGGAAAGTATTGAAGACGAAGTGATTGCGTCTGAATATAACGTCATGGATATTTGGCCTATTAGTCCTAACTCTGTTTGGATGCAACAAATTATTAATGATGCGGATGATGAGACGAAAAAACAGTACCAAGACATATTAACTAGAACCAATGAGATATTCTCCCGAAGAAGTCATTGCGTTAAACATGAAATTTTAGTAGCTAAGAACAATGTTGTGGACACAGCGGAAGCGCTTATTGATTATGCTGAAAAAAACTCATTTGAACTAATTATTATAGGTACACGAGGGTTTTCGGAAGTCAAAGGGCTAATATTTGGTAGTTTCGCCCACACGGTGCTCAATCGGGCGCCAATGCCGGTGCAGCTTATTAAAAAGCTACCTAAAAAATTTATCGATAACTATTAAAAACTAAAGGATATTGTAAACCGCATATGCCATAGGGCATTGGATATGGATTGGTGATTGTTCATTCAGACTGTTAATACATAAATCATGTTTAATGGTCCCAATACGCGTGCTTGTTAGGATCATTAGTGTTGATTCTTAAGGGGCTGTGCTAAAACTTGTTACTATATTTTTCACATCCCCACTTTTGCTTCTATATCATCAAAACACAAGCGTCCTCACTTCACTTTAATAGTGAAATGAGGACGCTTATTGATTGTTGTAACCACTTGAAATTTTGGAGACTGAGTTTTCACACATCCCCTTAATTTTATTTAATTCTTGTAGAGAAGGTTAAACTTCAAGAAGAAAATGAGATTTTGTCAGGTTTGTTTGATTATCTACAAATATGAAGATTATTTTTCCACTATACTAAGTTAGATTAGTATGCTAGTCTTGAGTTGAGTGAATAGTTTGAGTTTTTACCGGTATGTAGTTTTGTGGAATATGTGAAAAAGTGGGTATCTTAACGATGCGCCTATCTATTAGGGCGATTGATGAGGATGGTGTAATGTAAAATGAAGCAACGAATTACCGCTGATCAACTCCAACAACTTACTACTGAACAACAGGATAAACTTAAAGAATGGTGGAAGCCAAAGTTTAGTGATTTGTTTGCCTTTGAAGAATATTGCGATGAACATTTATTTGATGCTGAAGACGAAGAAAATTTGAAATTATTTAATGTAAAAATTAAGCCATTTAGTCTCCCTCTTCTTTCCATAGGTCAGTGTTTAAGTCTGTTGGAACCGTGTGCGCCAGTACTAGGCATGAAATATGGGGAACATAGTTTATGGAACCTAGAAATTTGGATTGGAGGAGACCATAGAATATTTACGGAGAAAGAGCCCGTTGATGCCCTTTTTGAGGCTGTAAAATTTATATTGTAATTAAGGTAAGCTATAAGTAATGGGGCAATAACCGTATCACAAATCAAAAAGGCCAATTGGTGCAAGTGGAGGTTTACTGCGATAGCAAGCAATGCTCAGAGAAAATCAACAATTGTCATACCTATACTTACCAATGGCTAACGCCCTTAATCATGGTATAATACGGTCAAGGGACGCTTAATCCCTTAAGTCTTTTTCATGTAATGCTCCTATTTGCCCTCCGGGGACAGCAATTCGGAGGGACTTTTTTGAAGAGCTCGTCTAATATCAAATTAGGCAAGTCTCTTTTTACCTTAACGAAAGACCGCCTTAGATTGGTGGTCTTTGTTTTGCATTTTGTTCAAAAATCTTAATAAGTTCTTGATAGGATAATGATCAAATATCAAGAACTTTATTGTATTCTTAGAGCAGAGGATATACTAGATATAATCAAAGAAAACACTTACATGAAAAAGACTAAAAGTCGCCCTTGCTGTGGGGCGGCTTTTGTCTTTGTTTAAGTGGGCAGGTTATCTTTCAATGTTGCTTGTATAGATAGCAATTAAGTCGCCTGTTATAATGGGTGGCTTGAATAAAATTTAGTTTTCTAACATACGTAGCAATATAACAATTTTTTAGCGCAAATCTGTGGACAACCGGATAAGAATTAAAATGAAAATAAGGATAAGGAGGGAAGTGGATGGATGATGCTCCGATCCGAGTATTTCTGCTCTGTGATGCGGACGAATGCGCTTCTAATGAAGCCCTAAAGGAGATTAGGGGAAAATCAACTATTAAAGAGCTCGAAAGGGAATACGAGAATTGGATTAACTTATTTGGAAAGACGACAGAAATTTCTCAGAATGAGCTTCAAAATGAATTGCCCCGAGTACAGAGTGGACTGACTCAATTCATAGGATATCGAAATGGCATCACCGCTTATGTAGACAAAGACCACATGTGGTTTTCTCCATTAAACCTTATCTAGGTATAGTAACTCATCAAGGCCGCCTGTTTAAAGAACATATAATCACCCCACAATATTTGTTGTATTTTAATGTTTACCACAATCGGCAAACTATGCAGAAAGCGAAGAAAACTAATTAATGCGTTGGTTGAGAAGATGGCACTTCTCAACCAACGCATTTTGTTTTGGAGTAAGAGTGGGATGAAGGGCAGGAATAATGAGTAAAGTGCAGGGAAAAAACTAGCATATTTTTTTTAGGCGATCATTTCATCATTTTCCTGCTTAGTAACGGAAATCGTATCAAGAAGGTTGTCCCACTGGGATTAGAATCCACGCAGATTTTTGCTTGATGAGACTCAGCAATTTTGTAGCATGTTGCCAGACCCAAACCAGTTCCATTATCTTTAGTAGTAAAGAAGGGGGTCCCTACCTTGCTAATATTTTCAGGTAACATACCACATCCTTCATCCTCAATTGCTAGCACTACCTGGTCATCTTGTAAATAACTCTCAAGGGTTAGACAACCTCTTTCCTCCATTGCTTCAAATCCATTGCGAGTTAAATTAAGAACTAGTTGGGAGATTTCTTTTTCATTGAGGGCTAAGTGGGGAATCTCCCCTGGAATAAATTTAATTTGTTTATTTTGTGTAAACGCGTCGGCTTCTAATAGCGGATATAAATGAATAAGAATGTCGTTGAGGTTTTGAAGTTTAAGTTCAGTTTGTTTTGTTTGCGCAAGGGAGAGAAATTCTGTAATTATCGAGTTCGCACGGTCTATTTCGGAGATCATCAGGTCGAAGGTATGCTTGCGAGCTGCACAATCAGGTTTTTCTCCCAATAGTTGGAGATAACCACGCACCGTAGTCATGGGGTTCCTTATTTCATGTCCGATTCCAGCAGCTAATTGTCCTACAAGGTTGAGACGGTCCAGTCGAGCCATTTCGTCCTGTGCTATCTTGCGGCTGGTAATATCTCTCAGATAACATATCATTCCAGTTTCAGTAGGGTAAGCACTTATTTCAAACCATTTATTACCTAAAGCCTCGGAAAAAATTTCAAATGTCACTGTTCTCTTTTCGGTCATTACTTCATTGTAGTGTAACCGGGCGGTACCATTGAGCTTATGAATTTCATCCATTGTTTGGCCCAATAACTCATCACGGGATTTTCCGAAGGCAATTTCTCCTGCTCGATTTATATAGGTGACTTGCCAGTTCTTATTAATAGCAACAAAACAGTCTGTCATGCTTTCGAGGATAGAAACTGTTTCTTCTTGATGTTTTACTAATTTTTCATAGAATAATCTTCTTTCAGTAACATCATTAACAATTGCTACACATGCGTATTGGCCACTAGGCATCTGAAAACTAGATAAGTCTGCGTCGAAGTACCTTCCGTCTTTTGTAGCGATTTCTCTATGCTGTTGCTCTCTAGTGTCCAACCACGTTTTCTCAGTATCCTTTAATTGAAACAAATCTTCGATATCTAAAGGATCTTGGGGTTGGTCTTTAAGATTTTTGCTAACAAGAATTGGCCCATGAGCGTCAAAGATCATCAAGTTTATTGGACTAGAGTTAATTATTTTATTTAGAATCGATGCTTTGCCAAAGAAATTATAGATTCGGAAATAAAAGTGAAATATTATGGTCGTTGCTAATGGAGTGATGATTAATAAAGGACCCGCGACAACTCTAAGAACGCTCGCTGAGTTACTCTGCCATAAGGGAATAAATATCATGATTAATAGCAAAATCAAGGCCATGACTGTGCCGATGATAAACCAATACAATAGTGGTCTTTCTTTTGGCTTGTTTTTTAAATATTTACCTAAGATACTTCCCAAACAAGCAAAAACAATGATGTTGGTAATTCCACCCATCGTACCACTTCCACCCATGTTGTAGCGATAAAGAGCGCTTATGATAGTTGCTATTGCAGCGGTCACTGGGCCACCAATAAAGCCTGCCATAGTCATGGTGATATGTCTAAAATCAAAAAAGCGACCTTCTACAACAACGATTCTATTGTTTATTACAATAACAGTTACTAGCCCGAACATAACCCCTAATATGTAATGAGAGTATTTTCTGTTGAGAGATAAGTCTATCCATATGACAGAGCCACAGAGAATTAAGACATCAATCACATTGGTTACAAAGTCATAGTACAAAATACCTACCCCCTTTGGGAATAATACTTGTCAAGTGTTTAAATTGTACCGCACATGATAGCGGAAATTTGTCGTATTTAACAGAGAACTTGAAACAAATGTCCACAGAGTCTCATCAAAATACGTTGTTAATCTGAAAAGAAGAATGCAAATGATATTATTAAATATTAAAAAAAATATAGGAATTATTATAAATGTATGATATTATAATGATTAATATAAACGTTCTTTGAGAAACTCGTTATCTTAGAATTGGAGGAGTGCTATGGCTAAAAGTTAAAAACGAAGAAATTGAAGTTGACTAGCCTTATTTAGAAAATAGATAGGATTATGGTAATCATGAATCCTATAGATTAGTAAGAAGGAGTAGATGAAAATGTCTTGGAGTCTTATCAATTTTTCTGGAGAAGAGATTATCGAACTGGCATTGGAGATGGAGCGATCGGGCAAAACCTTTTATGAAAAGGCCGTAACACACGCAGAAGGTGCTAAGTTAAAGGAAATGCTAGCCTATCTTGCCAAAGAGGAAGAACAACATATTGCTGATTTTGGGAGATTGGCAGAGAAACTATCGAAAGAATTCGTACCTAATGAGAGTTATGTCGGAGAGTATGGAGATTACTTGAGGGCAATGATTAATAGTCACATATTTAATCTAAGCAACGTGGAAGATATAGTTCAGGGAATAAAGTCTAATCGTGAGATTCTTCAGCTCGCTTTAAGCTTTGAGAAAGACTCTATCTTGATCTTTCAAGAATTCGAAAATTTTGTGGAAAAAGCAGGTAATGACGTAATAAAACAGTTAATAAATGAAGAAAAAGGGCATATCAAGAAAATCAATCTCTTGTTTCGAGAGATCTAGATTTGAAGATATTACAAGAATCCTCGATTAGCATTAAAATGCTTTCGAGGATTTTTTGACGTGGGAAAAAACATACCGGTTTCAGTGTTCCACAGATACAGGAGCTCCAATAGAGTTGAATTGAATATTATGTTCTGTTATGATTTGCTGAGATAACTGAGAAGATAAGAAAATAGATGAACAAAGCAAGAGACTATTCCAATGCCCGATCAAAAAAATAGTGGGTAGTTAAGTAGGTTGATAGGGAAAAAGTGGTCAGTGATAACACTGAAGGTTAACATAGGAGGTGTCTAGCATTAAAAACTTTAGAGTAAACCTACTTATTGGACTCCTGCTAATTATCAGTTCCATTGCATTGTACTGCATTCAATATTACATCTTTAAAACGCCACGAGATACTTTCTTCTACCTTTTGCAGGATCTGGGCTTCGTTCCACTTCAGGTAATCATTGTCACCCTCGTTCTGGACAAGCTGCTGACTTCAAGAGAGAAACGAGAAAAACTGCTGAAGCTGAATACCGTAATAAGTGCTTTTTTTAGTGAGCTTGGTACTGCTGCTATCTCTCTTATGTCTGGTTCTCATTTAGATATATCCGACTTGCAGGGTGCTTTGAGTGTGAATTCGGAATGGAAGGAAGCTGAATTCAAGAAGGCTTCGAACATGGTTAAAGGCTTTAAATTCCATGGTGAGTGCACTGCCAGGCAGCTTGTGTCCTTGAGAGAGTTTTTGCATACTTATAAGCCCTATTTGTTGCGGATGTTCGACAATCCCAATCTATTGGAACATGATGCCTTTACCGAAATGCTTTGGGCGCTGTTACATGTCTCGGAGGAACTGGAAAGCAGGGATAGCTTAGAGGAGCTGCCTAAGAATGATATGGCCCATTTGTCAAACGATGTCATGAGGGCATATCGCCTCCTAACAATTGAATGGGTATGCTACATGAAGTACTTAAAGATTGATTATCCATATCTATTCTCGCTTGCCACTAGAAAAAACCCCTTTAAAGAAAAGGGTTCGGTGATTTTTGAATGACCGGACTGAGTTACACCAATTTGTGGGTATGCCCTGGGGTATTTCGGAAGTTATATCTATCGTAATCCCAGTCCCGCAACGATTGGGCCATGATTTATCTAGCTGCCACAATCTGGTATTATTGGTCGCGAAGTAATTCCACACATGGGCTCAAATGAGAAACTTTATAAATAATGCATCTTATGATAAGATATTGGGAATATTTAGTTTCGACAATGGGAGAATAGTTTAAGGAGGTTACATTATGATTGCTGAAGTAGACAAAGGTGAGTGCATCGGGTGTGAATCATGCCCGGCATTCTGTCCTGAGGTGTTCAAAATGGAGGACGATGGTTTAGCAGTAGCTTACACAAACCCAGTCCCCAGTGAGTGTGAGGAATCAGCCAAAGAAGCTGCCGAGGGCTGCCCAGCACACTGTATTTCTATCGAAGAATAAGATTGACAAGGTAACTAAAATAAAAAAACTGTAAAGTCAGATGTTTATCATCCGATTTTACAGTTTTTTATTTTAAGAAGAGAAGTATTTCTTTGTAAGGATGATCAGCTCATAGACTTGAGTATTAAAAATTTCAAGAAACGTAAGCCCGAATCTTCCCACAATACATAAAAAAGCAGCTCTAGAACATAATATCCTTCATCTAACAAGGAGGAAGCGGCTAAAATAAACTACCTCAATACCATTAATCAGGGGAGGTGTTCCGGGTTACCCGGATAGTATGCATCACAATAAACTTTGGCGAAATCTGATTATTGCCTTAATCATTACTATTGCTGCGGGGTATGTCTTCAAAGTGTGGAGTACTTCTAATAAAGTAAATCCTGCCACACCATCCTTTGCAGGGAACGGAGGAAGTTGTCTAACCTGTCATAATCGAACGACACCTGGAGTCGTCAAACAGTACGGCGAAAGCAAACATGCCGTCAACAAGGTTGCCTGTATTGACTGCCATCGAGGTGAACCGGGCAGTAAGCTTACCGTTAACCATTACGATAATAATATCGTTTTGCGACCTACTCCACAAAATTGTTCTCGGTGTCACCCTAGTCAAGCGACTCAGTTTGACCATAGCCGTCATAGTGCAGCGGCATGGTATGCTCAGACGGGTCCAACCTCTTTTACCGATGAACAACTCAAACGTTATGGGCTGTCAGCTACCGGTAAATATAATGACCTTTATCATATGGAAAGGCCTGAAATTACTAAAATGGGTTGTGAAGTATGCCATAATATCGGCAAACCTAACGCAGACGGTACCTTTGGGGACTGTGCAAAATGTCACGCCGGACATGAATTTTCGTTAGAACAAGTTCGCAAGCCTGAGATCTGTGGGTCTTGTCACCTTGGTCCGGATCATCCAATGAAAGAAATTTATGATGAGTCAATCCACGGTACACTCTATGCCAATAAAGGAGCCCAATGGGATTGGGATGCTCCTGTCGGAACATTATCCAGTAAAAACTTTGACGCCCCCACCTGCGCAATCTGCCATATGGCTTCGTTCGGTTCTGCCCCAGGGACTCACGATGTTGGTCAGCGCCTTAGTTGGAAACTTTCCCCCGCCCAAGCAGAAAAACGCGTGGATTGGGAGACCCATCGTCTTAACATGCAAACGGTTTGTTTAGAGTGTCATTCTCAAACATCGATAAAAACACTGTATGACAACGCGGACAAGGTGGTGTTAGTAGGAAATGAGAACATCAGAACTGCTCAGACAATTATTAAGAATCTAAAAGATGATGGCCTTATTCCCGCGGCTCCCTTCTCAAGCTCTATTGATTATAAAGGGTTTGAGATTTGGCACCATGAGGGGCGACGTATGCGATTTGGTGCATTTATGAATGGTCCTGATTATGTACAGTGGCATGGAATCTATGAGCAGTTAATCGACCTGACAGAACTTAAGGAGAAGGATGCGGACCTACGCAGCAAAGGAGCCTCCATAGGTGCGACAACAACGACACAGGATACCAGTAAATCGACTAAAATAGAAGGTCGTTAAAAAGGAGAGTCTTATATGAAATCCTCAATTATGAGGCGCTTTTCCTATCAGTGGTTGACTCAAAAGCCCATACAGGTGCCTATAGATAAAACACGTATCATTCTGCTCTATCTTAGTATCAATTATCTTATTGTATTTTTAGATGTCCTGATCGCCCACGCTCTAAACCGTTTTATCCCGGTTTATGAATGGATCCCGGTCATTTTTCCCCCCATTGCAGCACTTTCAGCCATTCTGTTGTTCATAAAACCTAAACCCGGTATGACAAAGTTCTTTAACTTTGTTACTAATGCGATCGGCGTTATTATTGGGATCTTGGGATTCGGGTTTCATCTCCAAGGTGCTTCAGCCGGAGATGCAGTATCCTTTTCTGGTTTAACCAGCGGAAATCCTGTCTTTGCACCCTTAGCTTTTGTGGCATTAGGAAGTATTGGGTTATTAACGAGTTTAGATGATCATCCTAATTCAAGAAGGTATAACCTGACTCAAAAAACCCGTTGGCTACTTCTGGCAACATCATTTTGGTTCCTTGCTACCGCTATGGTTGCTTATTTTGATCATGCCCGAACAGGGTTTACCAATTACTATACGTGGATTCCCGTCTATATGGGGATCTTCGCAGCAGTAATCCTGCTTTTACAGGCTTATAGTCATCCAGAACGTGGACTATCGATTCTACTGGGAACAACAATGATGCTTAGCTTTATTGTGGGCTTATTAGGATTCGCTTTTCATCTGAGTGCTGATCTCGCTGGGCGGGGTAGCATCTTATGGTCAAGAATATTTTACCAGGCCCCCGGCCTAGTCCCCCTCTTATTTTCTGATTTAGGGATATGGGGCGTATTGGTCTTTTTAGATCCATTAAACGAGTACCCCAATAGAACTGAGAGTCCTCAAGCTTAAGATCGAGGGTTTAGAATTTGGACCACAAGATTTTCTAAGTACAAATAAAGAGATAACCCGTTTGACTGGTTATCTCTTTATTGCATGTTCGTAGATATTACGAGAACATCTAGTAAACGCACCGGAACAGTGAACGGCCGATCTAATGCTTATCTACTTTATCTACTAATACAGTAAAAATTTCAAGAATATGTGATTATACTCACTACGCGGTTTAAGAAGGACCGATATAATATTAT
>NZ_MASS01000065.1 GCF_001707885.1 Desulfosporosinus cupriresistens
TTTTCTCGGATACAGGAGAGGGCATTCCAGCAGAGGAAACGTCGAATATATTTGATCCCTTCTATACGACCAAAAAAACCGGCACTGGTCTGGGACTATCGATATCCTATCAAAATATCAAATTGCATGGTGGAACGATAGACGTAGATAGTGAGTTGGACAAAGGGGCAACATTCATTATTAATCTTCCTGTAATTCCACAATGTAACGACAGGAGTGATCTTCTTGACACCAAGAATTCTGGTAATTGATGATGAGGAAAGAATGTGCTGGGCCCTCGAGAGGGCACTAAGTCATGAAGGCTACCAGGTAGTTACAGCCACAAGAGGTTTGCAAGGTATTGATCTGACCCGAGAAACCAACCCATCGATAGTCATATTAGATCTAAAGATGCCAGATATTGATGGTATTGAGGTGTTAAAAGAGATAAAAAAAATAAACCCCAGTATTCCGGTGATTATGATTACCGCGCATGGTACTATTGACACAGCAATCGAAGCCATGAAAATCGGGGCTACGGATTATATTACTAAACCTTTTAAGCTCGATAAGTTGAAGGTTCTGGTTAAGCAAGCGTTACATTTGTCTAATTCGAAAAAGCAAGTTAATCTGTTACATCAGAAACTTGGCAAGAAATACGGAAAAATTGTCGGTCAAAGTGAGCCTGTAAAAGAGGTTGCCCTCTTGATTAGACAGGTTGCAAAAACAGGAACTACTGTTCTGATAACTGGTGAGAGCGGAACCGGTAAAGAAGTAGCTGCTGTGGAAATACATAAAGCTAGCAACCGAGTAGATAAACCCTTTGTAGCGGTAAACTGTGCAGCTCTTTCGGAGCAACTGTTGGAAAGTGAGCTATTTGGTCATGAAAAGGGGGCCTTTACAGGGGCTGCCAGTAAAAAAAAGGGCCGATTTGAAATTGCAGATCAAGGTACGATTCTTTTGGATGAGATCGGAGAAATGCCGCTCAATATGCAAGTGAAGTTACTGAGAGTACTACAGGAAAGGTGCTTTGAAAGAGTAGGAGGAACTGACACGATCCATGTCGATGTACGGGTCATTGCAACCACAAATATAGATCTTGCCGCGGCCATTTCTAAAGGAACCTTTAGAGAAGACCTTTATTATCGGTTGAATGTCATGCGTATCGTTATGCCGCCGCTTAGATCACGGAAAGAAGATATTCCTCTTCTTGTAAATCATTTCCTTGAAAAATTTGATCCTTCTCATAACAAAAAAATTTCTCCAGAGGCAATGAAGATCCTAACCCACTATAACTGGCCCGGGAACATACGGGAACTGCAGAACGTAATCGAAAGAGCGCTTATTGTCTGTCAGGGTGCTGAAATTCAGCCGGTACATTTTCCCAAGGAATTACTGAATAGTTTAGAGGAAACTTCAACGCCTGTTATAAACCTAACAGAGGGTGGCTTCACTTTGGGAGAGTTGGAGAAACACCTAATCATCAAGGCATTAGAGAAGCATAATAATAACCAGACCAAAGTCGCTAAATATCTGGGAATTTCTCGTCCTACTTTACTTTATCGCCTCCAAAAGTATGGCATAAAGATATAGTCAATGCATTAGCCACATTTTGGAGATTTGTTCCAATAGATGCGAACGCCAGTTCTTTATAGAGTTAATTATACATTGAAGGCAAGCAGGGAGCTTGCCTTTCGTACTTTTCGAACATAAACAGAGGTTGATGAAAAGAACTAATTTGTACCAAGAATAGCGCTGTTTTTTGAAGTAATAATCATGGTATAATTGAGTCAAATTAGAAGAATTAGTAAAGGGTGGTGTTTGAATGACTAATACCAATATGTTAAAGGTGCTCCTTTACTCAGATGGTACACAGCATTCTTTTTCTGCAGCTGTTTATGCAGCAAACCTATTTTACAGTATACCCAATATGCAGTTAACTGTCTTGCATGTACAAGAAGGTGTAGAAGGCTCAGTCTGGGATGACTCTGATACAATGGAGACTCGACCGACTAACCCTGATTTGGACTGGGTGAAACACTTAATGGGCGAAGCTGATTCAGATAAGATCAGGCAATATTCGGAAATACTTACTAAAACGAAAGAAATCTTTTTAGAAAGAGGACACAAGGTAAACCAGCAGGTAATATACTCTAATCCAAATATTCCGGACACTGTTAAAGCAATTCTTGGTTACGCATCAAGAAATGCTTTTGGGTTAATCATTATGGGAACGCGAGGTCTGACTAGTTTAAAAGGGTTGATTCACGGCAGTTTGGCGCATAGTGTACTCAGCAAATCGACCATACCCGTGTTGTTAATTAAGAAACTTCCTCAAGAGTTTATCGATCGTTACTGCTCAGCTGTTGATGCTGAGGGTCATTGCTACTTGCCTAAAATCGCAGAGTGATCATATTAACTTAGGAGGTATTGACATGGATGATTTCAAGTTTAAGGTACTTCTTTATTCCGATGGATCACATCAGGCTTTTTCCGCTGCCGTTTATACTGCTAATCTGTTGAAGCTAATGCCCAATATGTATTTAACGGTTGTACAGGTACATGAACGCGACGAAGTTTCGATGGAAAAAAAATATAGTTGGATTGATACTTGGCCAGTTAGCCCCACATCAGAATGGATGAAACACGTGCTCGATGAATCTGATACCGAAACTACAAGTGAGTATCATGAAATACTTAATAAAACCAACGCAATATTTTTAAAGCGTGAACTCAACGTCAGTCATCAGGAATTATATTCTGATAGCAAGATTTCCGAAATATCTGATACGGTAGATGTTATTCTTGATTATGCGACTAAAAACTCATTTGAATTAATCGTTATGGGCACACGAGGGCTTTCTAGCTTAAAAGGATTAATTTTTGGGAGCTTAGCGCATAATGTACTTAACAAATCTGAAATACCAGTATTATTAATCAAGAAGCTTCCTCAAGATTTTATTGATGATTACTTGTCTAACACTGAGGGCTAAGGTCATTGTCAAATATCCCCTCTTGGAGACTGCAATCGAAGAAATTTGCATCAGCCATTTTCCACTCTGTAGACCTCCTGGATATGACTGTTTGGACCCTGACTGGGACGGTCTTCTTAATTATCGTATATTGGCTCTTTGAATTATTAACACCTACTATTCAATTCGTCGTGAAATACCTCAGGGCAATGTTGCGGTCGGTATTTTCTCGTTTTGTTTAAGTATAGCAACAGGAATATTAATGGCTTCTTTAATCAGTTATTAATTCCTTATCTTGGTAAACGTAAGGAATGAGACTCCCACTTCAAGCGGGCGCGGAAAGCCTCGATGCTTTACTTCAGTTAAACGTTTTACACTATCTAGAAAAGAGGAAGAACATGCGACTATGGCATCAGGATCTCCTCCCCTTATTGCCGCGCCCCCAAATCCTTGGACAACACAGAGAATGCTGTGCTCTGCGAGGAAAAGGATGGGGCAGGAAACATTCCACAGTCGATTATGTATTCTCACATAATGTAAGACGGCTTGTTAACTATCATTGTCTTGTTCTTTTGGAAATGGAACGTAGGGGATATAAACCCGATCAACAATGGTTCTGCCCAGAGTATCGGGGAAGAAATACGGCACCTTGGCAAACCATTTTGTCTGATGAGCTAGAGGCTACTGTAGAAAATCCTATTTATCCAGAACACAATGACGCTTATCGTAAAGAATGCCTGGCTAATCTCAAACAAAAAGGTGTGGAGCTTTAGTACTTTTTATGAACAAAGGGTATTTAAATTTTGGTTTGTCGATTTGATAAAGCTCGCAGTTTCTGCGGGCTTTTAAGTTGTTTTAACCTCTTGAATACTGCTATAATCTTAATAGATAGTTCTTTTAAGGAGTTTAGGGCGATGAATATTCAAATTTTCGGCTTTAAGAAATGTTTTGATACTAAAAAAGCAGAACGTTATTTTAAAGAAAGAAAAATAAAATACCAGTTTGTTGATTTAACAATCCTTGGCTTGAGCAAGGGAGAATTGCAAAGTGTGAAAGCTGCTGTAGGATTAAAGAATCTAATTAATAGTGAATCTAAGGATTATAAAAAATTAAACATGGATCATATTATTTCTTCAGATGGTAGAGAAGAGATGCTATTAAATAACCCTAGTCTTTATAAAACGCCGATCGTTCGCAATGGCAAACAAGCGACTGTCGGCTATAAACCAGATGTATGGGAATCTTGGGAATAATAAAGTTAGTTTAACAGCTTCACATTGGAGATATGATTGAGGCCGTGAAAAGGTCATGGTATACGATTGTCAAGGGCATCGAGGAAACAAAAGGTATTTAAAAGGAAATGAGACAAAAACGCTTGGATGAAACGTAGAGATTAGAGACCTCAAACAGGAGTTTATTAATCATAGGATTGTACGATAGTGTATTATACAATCCCAAGATTAGAGGGAGTAGGCGTGTGGGACATATAACAAATGCCAAAGAAGAGATATATCAGGCATTGGCGGAACGCCTAAGCAAGACGCCAGAAGGCGCACTAATCAACGAAGACCTCATGGCTATTCTTCATCGACTCTATACGGAAAGCGAAGCGATTGTGGGAAGTAAATTTCCTTTGCTTCCAATGACCTTGGATAAGATCGCCAGCATCACAGGCATCGATGAAAAAGAATTAAAAATGATCCTAGACGGAATGTCTGACAAGGGTTTGGTTTTAGACATTCCTCGTAAAGATTCCTTCTATTATATGTTGGCCCCGATGTTAGTAGGATTCTTTGAGTATACCTTCATGAGGGCAGGAGATCATGCGACCTTAAAGGAGTTAGCAGAGCTATTCGAAACCTACTTTCACAGAGATGGAGTCATGAATGAAGTTGCAGGAATTAATACTAAGATTATGCGGACTCTGATTTATGAAAGTCTAATACCTGTGGCTGTAGAAACGGAAGTACTAGACTACGAGAAAGCATCAATAATTATAAAGCAATCCGGTGGTGGAGCAATTTCCATGTGTGCTTGTCGTCACGAAGCAGCCCACCTTGGTAAAGCCTGCGATGCGCCAGTAGACGTTTGTATGTCCCTCGGTGGTGCTGCAGAATGGATAGTGCGCAAAGGTCTGGGCAAACCTGCCACAGTAGATGACTTGCTGAAGGTGCTTAAACAGACCCAAGAACTTGGATTAGTTCATCTGTGTGATAACGTGCTGAATAAGCCAACCTATATCTGCAACTGTTGTGGTTGTTGCTGTAAAGTCCTCCGTGGTATCAATGAACAGCAGGTTTTCGCCACGCACCCCAGTAATTTTATTCCATCACTAGAGTTGGAAAGTTGTTTAGGCTGTGGTTTTTGCGTTGATAAATGCCAAATTAAGGCAATTACTATGACTGATCAAGGCAAGGGCCTATCGGTACCAATTTTGAATAATGATGTCTGTATCGGCTGCGGAGTTTGTTCCGCTGCTTGTCCAAGCGGTTCACTAACCATGTCTCGCCGCTCTGTGTTGTATGTTCCCCCAAGGAACGGTCGGGAAAAATTAAGGCGAGTAGCCATGGAGAAGGGGCGGTAAACCAACCTTTAGAATCTAGCTTAAATTGTCGAAAAGGGTAATGCATTGAATTAATAAAGAAGTCTGTTTTCTGGTCGTGTGATTGGAATCAGGCTTCTTTATCTATTGACTTCCTCAAACCCCTCTTATTTCACGGTGGCGTTGACCTTATTGGGTGGACAGCATAACTCCTGGCGACAAATCTGATGTGCATACTACTTCTACAATGCGCAGATAATACAAATTAGTCTAAATAATAAACTTACAGGATGTGAGGCGGAATGCGGCTCTTTCGGTCACGCAAAAGAAAAAAAGCGCCGAAACCTGAGTTAAGCCAGGTCTTTACGGCTGAGACTGATGCTAAAAAGGAAAACGCGCCTTTGAACAATTCTTTGGCTGAAAACCTGAATACATTGCAGTCTATGTTTGCTAATTGTACAGATTTCGCCTACCGAGAATTAAAGATAGGACTGGAACTAGTACCTGTCCTGCTTCTGTATGTGAACGGGATTACCGATGAACAAACGGTTAACCAAGATATTTTGAAATCTTTAGTGAACATCCGGTGTTCAAATCTTGAAATTTCCGGGTCTAATAATCTCGAAATGATTAAAAACGTATTCCTGGAAATCGGCAACATCACAGAAATCTCTACAATTGGGGAAGTCACTGATGCCATACTAACGGGAAGTGTCGTCTTGTTGCTGGAGGGAACCGCCAGAGCCCTGCAAATAGGAACCAAGGGTTTTGTGGGCCGACCAATTTCTGAATCAGTTACGGAAGGGGTGGTTAGGGGCCCGCGGGAGGGGTTTACCGAAAGCTTGCGTACAAATACCGCGTTGTTGCGGCGCAAAATCAAAACTCCTAACTTAAAACTGGAGAAGTTCGTCTTGGGGCGGGTCACCAAGACGGAGGTGAATATCGCCTACATAGAAGGAATTTCCAACATCAAGGTGCTTAACGAGGTAAAAAAAAGAATATCTTTGATCGACGTGGACTCGGTGCTGGAGAGCGCTTACATTGAAGAAATGATCGAAGATGAACCTTTCACGCTCTTTCCACAGATTGATCACAGCGAACGGCCTGACAAGGTAGCTGCTGGAATTTTACAGGGTCAGGTAGCTATTTTTACTGACGGAACCCCGTTTGTCTTAATAGTACCCACTATGATGATTCAGTTTTTACAGTCCAGTGAGGACTATTATGACCGCTCTATTTATGCCACATCAGTTCGGGCAGTGCGTTTTTTATTCCTCAATTTGGCATTGCTTCTTCCCGCTCTATACATTGCCATTACTACCTTTCACCGAGAATTGCTTCCCACTCCACTGTTGATCAGTATCACTGCCGCGCGCGAGGGGGCTCCTTTTCCCACAGTCATTGAGGTCTTAATGATGGAAGTTACATTTGAGGCGTTACGGGAGGCCGGGATAAGGCTTCCAAAGCCGGTGGGACAAGCGGTTAGTATTGTGGGTGGACTAGTCATCGGGGACGCGGCCGTGCAGGCCAGCATGGTTTCACCTATTACGGTGATTATAGTAGCCCTGACTGGTATTTCCTCCTTTGGAGTTCCTTCCTACAGCTTTGCCCTGGCAATCCGGGTTCTGCGGTTCGGCATGATATTTTTAGCGTCTACCTTAGGTCTTTACGGGATTTTACTGGGCTTACTGGTCATGCAGGCACATCTTGTATCCCTGCGTTCATTCGGGGTACCCTACTTTGCTCCGCTCGCTCCTTTTAACCTGCAAGATGCCAAAGACTTAGTGATGAGGTTCCCCTGGTGGGCTATGGGGGAAAGGCCTCGTCTAATCGCAAAGAATAATAATAACAACACACAGAGGCAGAAATTCTTCCTCAAACCAGCCCCGCCCGATGAAAATGAACAATAAGGGTGTTAATTATGCGTAAACTGGCTTTGATTTTGGTATGTATCTCCTTACTAACAACTGGCTGCTGGGACTATCAGGAAGTAGATCGCCTTGCCACTGTTCTCGCACTTGGGATTGACCGTATACCGGGGAGTAAAAATATCCTCTTGACCGTGCAAATTGGGAAGCCTGAGGGGAAGGGGAGTAGTAAACAGATTGGAGGACAAGGGGGAGAGAAATCTTACATTATAATGAATAGCGAAGGTAAGTCGTTGTCTGAGGCTATCCTCTCTTTAGGCAAACAGTCTACCAGACGCATTGTACTTTCTCACTGTAAGACGGCGGTCTTGGGAAGGGACTTGGCTGAAACGGGTATAGGCGAAATCCTGGACGACTTAAAACGCGCCAGGGAATCCCGACGCACCAACTGGATTCTTACCACCGACAAGACAGCTAAGGAGATTATAGAGAAAGACATTGCCTTAGAGCAGTTGCCAGGTAGAGGATTAGATCATATTCTGCAAAATTTCAAAAAAGCGGGTCAGGTCGTACCTATGAACTTTAATGATTTTTTTGCCCGACTCAATGGTGAATCGCATGTTAGCTTTACCCCATTAGCCCAGTTGGAAGACATAGACAAGCAGGTTACTAACCAGTTGGCAAAGGTTGTCGGCAGGTCTCTGGACACCGAGGAGAAGCCTAAAACCCTGACCATAGGAAAGACTGCCATTTTCAAAAATCTAAGAATGGTGGGTGTGCTGAATGAAGATGACACAAGAGCCCATAAGTGGCTTGTGGACTCTCCGAAAGGGAGTAGTATAACATTGGCTTATGCTCCCCAGGCACAGACTAACGGGGACAAAGGAGATATCATTTTTGAAATCGAGGATGGCCAAACGACCATTACCCCACATATCACAGAAGAAGGGATAACGATGAATATTGAGTGTACGACTAAGGTCTTAATCCATGAACTCACAGCAACCGGTGTAAACCTGGTCGATCCCAAGGTGGTAGCACAACTGGAACTCCAGACTGCGGAAACGATGAAACTTCAACTTGAACATACCATTAACACAGCCCAGAAAGAGCTCAAGTCTGACTGTGTCGGTTTTGCTGAAAATCTACATGACTATTATCCCCTAGAATGGAAGCAGATCAAGGATAACTGGGATGATATTTTTCCTACTGTAGATTATCAGATTTTCTGTAAGGTCAAGATTCTGAGTTCTGGAACGATAAGCAACCCCACCCTGCGAAGTGAGTCAGAGGAGTGAACTTATTGACCTTAAGCTGAACAGCGAGATTTTGGTGATTGAAAAAGCCTCCAGTGACGATAGTCTCCAGTGGAGACTATCGCCGAAGCCGCTGGTCCCAAAGGAAGCAGAGAGTGGAACCCCACTTATAGAAGTGGGAGTCTTGGAAGAGGATAAACGAATGATCATTCTAATTGTTTTTGTTGCCCTGGCCATTAGTTTGGCGGAAGGGATACCTCTTGGAAAACAAGGCCAGTGGAAAGAGCTGGCCGTTATGAGCGCTCTCCTCGGCATGGCCATCCTACTGGCAGCGGGCAACTACCTTGGATTTCCGTCTCCTCTATCGCTCCTGGAACGATTGCTCGAACCAGTAGGTAAAGCTATTTTTAAGTAGACATAAAGAAAGGTGATTGGATGCCGGAGAAAGGAATTATTAACACCAAACAGTTCGTTTGGATGTTGTTTATCATTATAACCACCCTTGCGGCTATGCAAATCCCGAGTATGTTGATAATGCAGGCCGGGAGGGATGCCTGGCTCTCCGTAGTCAGCGCCTGGTTTCTCGATGTCATGCTGGCCCTAGTCTACGCTTATATGGGCATCCGCTTTCCTGGAGAAAATTTCGTCCAGTACAGCATCACCATCCTGGGAAAGTATCTGGGCAGGATGGTCGGAATTTTATTCCCACTCTTCTTCTTATTAGTGTGCTCCTCAATGTTGCAGGGCTTAAGCCAGGTAGTTAACACCATCTTTCTACCAATGACTCCCTTCAATGTTATCCTGTTATCTAGTTTCCTGGTCAGCGCTTTCATAGGTCGTAAAGGGCTTGAAGTAATTGCTAGAATGACAGAAGTCCTAGGGCCTCTGTTTTTCTTCAGTATTGTCACCCTATGCTGCTTAGTTCTACCTGCTGTTCACCTCGAGAGGCTGAAACCTCAGTTTGATGAAGGTATAGCGCCTTTCCTGATTGGTACGCCCTTAATGCTTACCAGTTTCGGTGTTTGTATTATAATGGCCATGTATATCCCGCTTTGCAACCGACCAGAGAACGGCTTTCTGGCAAAGTTTAGTGCTGTCAGTATGGGGGCATTGGTAGTGGGTCTGGTTACTGCATTATCAGTGGGCATCTTCGGGATTGAGGATGCGCAATACATGTACTCACCCGGGCTCCAGCTCGCCAAAATGATCAATTTTAGTAACTATCTTGAAAGAGTTGAGATGGTTTGGCTACTGATCCTCGTTGGTTCGGGAATCGTGGCCTCATCCAGCCTGCTGTGGGCTTTCGGACAGGGGCTCGCCCAAATAGTTGGACTGAAGACCTACCAGCCACTTATTTATCCAGGGGCGTTACTATCCTTAGTGTTCTGCATTGTCTCCTTTCCAAGTAGCCTCAACCAGACGAATTTTTTTCACTATACTTTTCCTATTGTTGCTGTTTTCGTTGAGACTGGCCTTGAACTCTTCCTATTTGCGACTGCGTTGGTATTGAATAAGCGGGGAACGGCTTGATCGAGGTTTGTGTGGATGAGTTGTCATACTTTTTTGTTGGGGAGTACTGGAGGTTCCGAGCGTGTGCCTTGTCCATTTCATTCCTAACCGTATCACGATATTTATTAAATAGCTTTTTTTGAAATAGGTAAGAAATTAGGCAACCAGTCGTAACTATGGATATTCCGGTGACAACAGCTAGAATATTGTAAAGACCGCCGACTTCCATAAGCAACACCCCGCTCATTGAATTTGTAACCCTTTAACCATAGGATACCAACTTTTAAGAAAGGCTAGTCCAAAAGCACATGGGATTGAGATTCTCTTTAATTGAAAGATGTGCGGAGAGCTATGGAAACAGATGTCATGTTCCAAAGTGTTTATTGAACCGTTTCAATAATTTTAATACATCCTCTGGTGAAAATTGAAATGGCGGTAAGTTATTAGTTGAAGCAGGATTAGTCAATGGTCGAGAACCAGTCGTTTTCGGCGGTACCACAGCCCTGATAAAAATAGTTGCTAAGAGCTCTAAGATCAGCAATGGCAATGCCCCTCTTAAGCCTGGAAACGTAAACACAGGAATAAGAAGAAAGACAGATGGACTATAGGGTTTATCAGTGAAATCACTCCAAACGGCTAAAGCAAATATTAAGGGAGCCTCCGGTGTTTCAATAGTACCAGTACTAATATCTTCTCTCGAAGGAGCAGATGTACCAGTCGAAGGAGTGGATGTACCGGTTGAAGGCTGGATATCGCGTGATACTGAGGCCAAGAAATCTTGTAAATCCCTTAACGACATCCGCACAGTTTGTTCGGGAGATATAGCAGGTCTGCTTTGAATTGGCATCGATTCAAGACCAAAAAGACGGTCAGCAAGAAATAGAAGAAGCTGAGAGGCGATGAGAAAACCTACGGAGGCAACTACTTTTCCTGTTAACAGAGGCTGTAGGAAAAAAAACGTAGAGCTTCCCGGTACAGAGCTAACGGGAGCAAAAATCGATACGCCAAAATTTAAAGGTTCTGTAGGATAACGACATTCACAAGAAACTGGTTCACTAGAATTCGATCCAGGTAAGGGACATATGCTATTAGAAAACGCCGAATAAATATTATCCATGACTATAATCCTCTCTTCCTATTCTAGATTATGGAAATTTCCCGATAAATGTACCTGATTTCCAAGATGCTGGTGGTTGTTTTTAATAGCTAAGAACAGTTAGAAGACCGAGGGCAAAAGCCTCGGTTTTTATTTAAATTAGCAAGTAACCTAGACAAAGTGGCTCAACAGGTGATATTGTACTTATCGGTGGGTAGCCATCAAAAATAGCGAATCTTTAAGGAAGTGAACTGGTCTTGTCAGAAACGCAATATAACGCAGAATCTATCCAGGTCCTAGAAGGATTGGAGGCGGTACGCAAACGTCCTGGCATGTATATCGGTTCCACCGGGAGTAGAGGGCTTCACCATTGTGTTTATGAAATCATCGATAACGCAATTGATGAAGTCGGTGCCGGATTTTGTAATCAAATCGCTGTTACTATTAACATAGATGGATCGATAACGATCGAGGACAATGGGCGAGGGATTCCGGTTGACATACATTCTGTCAAGAAAATTGCGGCTGTGCGTTTGGCTTTTGAGACGTTGCATGCTGGCGGTAAATTTGGTGGGGATACCTATAAAACCTCTGGAGGATTGCATGGAGTCGGAGCAAGCGTGGTCAACGCCTTGTCGGTTTATCTAACAGTTGACATAAAACGAGGCGGAAAACTTTATCGAGTTGAGTATGTCAATGGAGGTCAGCTCAAGTCAGATCTGCACGTCGTCAAGAAAAAGATAACAGGTACTGGCACAACCGTGATTTTTAAACCCGATCCACAAATCTTCAAAGAAACGACCGTTTTCAAATATGATTCATTAAGAAGCCGTTTAATGGAGTTGTCGTTTCTCAATGACGGTTTAACTATTGTCCTTAGTGATCTACGTGGAGAGACAAAGTCAGAAATCTTTTCCCCTAAAAATGGAGTGATAGGTTTTGTTGAGCACTTAATTAAGGAATCAAGTGTTATCCCGGTCCATAAGAAACCGATCTATTTTAAAGGAGAAAAGGATGATGTCGTTATTGAGTGTGCTATTCAGTATAACGACGGAGATGATGAATCTTTACACTCTTATGTGAACAATATCCCCACGGATGAAGGGGGAACTCATGAGTCAGGTTTTCGCACGGCTTTAACGAAAGCCTTTAATAACTACGGTCGTAAGAACAATCTTTTCAAAAAAGATGAGAGTCTTATTGGGGATGACCTTAAAGACGGTCTAACGTGTGTACTATCACTCAAGGTTAAAGATCCTCAATTTGAAGGGCAAACCAAGACCAAACTCTCTAATATGGAAGTTGAGGGCCTTGTTCAGTCGCTAACTAATGAGGGAATCTGTCAATTCTTTGAGCAAAACACTTCTATAGCCAAAGACGTTATCAATCGGACATTGACAACCTGCCTGTTAAGACTGGCTGCAAAGAAGGCTAAGGAGCTTAAAAAGAAAGCGCGTGATGCCGAGGTAAAAGCACTTAGCGGTAAGCTTGCGGCCTGTAGCGGGAAGGATAAATCACGTAATGAACTTTTCCTCGTCGAAGGGGATAGTGCAGGCGGTTCGGCCAAAATGGGGCGAGATCGGCGATTTCAGGCTATTCTTCCTTTGCGGGGCAAGGTCATTAACACTTATCGTGCTAAGATAGATAAGGTCTTAGGAAATGAGGAGATCAGGAGTATTATCACGGCCGTTGGTTCGGGAATCGGCAAAGAATTTGATTTAGAAAAGGGCAACTACTCCCGGGTTTGTATTATGACGGATGCTGATATTGACGGAGCACACATTCGCTGTCTATTGTTAACGTTTTTCTACAGATACATGAAACCACTCATTCTGAGTGGAAGGGTCTATATCGCGCAATCTCCTTTGTACAAAGTGGAGAAGGAGCGAGGTAAGATAATACGCTACGCTTTCGATGATCATGAATTGAAGAGAGAACTTAAGGATTTAGGCAAGACGGCCAAGATCTCACGTTATAAAGGACTTGGCGAAATGAATCCTGAACAGCTTTGGGAAACAACCTTGAATCCTGTAAATCGGCGCATGATCCAAGTGACGATTGATGATACTCTGGAAGCAGAGCGTAAGCTTAGAATCCTCATGAGTGAGCAAGTAGAGCCAAGGCGAGATTTTCTGATGGAAAACATTGTCTTTACGGAAGATGATATGTAGGTTATTAAGGAGAGATAAGACCCGATGAGTATAACTGAAGACAACATCAATCAGCGTCCACTCGAAGACGTCTTACCGGAATCGTTCTTGGGTTATTCCAAACATGTTATCTTACAGAGGGCTGTTCCCGATGTTAGAGATGGGCTTAAGCCGGTTCATCGCAGAATTCTTTTTTCAATGGATGAAATAGGGATGCATACGGATAAACCGTACAGCAAGTCAGCTCGCTTAGTTGGGGACTGCATGGGAAAATACCATCCTCACGGTGACTCTTCGATCTATGATGCAGCTGTCCGTTTGGCCCAACCTTGGGCAACAAGATATCCTATGGTGGATGGTCAGGGAAATTTCGGTTCAATTGATGGTGATAATGCGGCAGCTATGCGGTACACGGAAATGAGAATGACCCATCTATCTCAATTGATGACTCAAGATATCGAGAAGAAGACGGTCCTTTTCAAAGCAAACTATGATCAACGGCTGAAAGAACCTGTCGTTCTCCCCAGCCCTTTCCCTAACCTTTTAGTCAACGGAGGGTCTGGAATTGCCGTCGGAATGATGTCTAATATGCCTCCTCACAATTTGCGGGAAGTCGTAACCGGCGTGATCTTGCAAATCGATAAGCCTGAGATTTCAGTGGATGAGCTGAGAGAAAAGGTGAGTGGGCCGGACTTCCCCACCGGTGGTTTGATTATCGGCACAGAGGGTATAGACAATGCGTATAAAACCGGACGCGGAAAAGTGACGATGCGTGGTAAAGCGATGATCGAACAAGGTAAAAATGGCAAAAGTTTAATCGTAATCACCGAAATTCCTTATCAAGTTAATAAATCAACGCTGGCTGCCAAAATCGAAACGCTGGCAGATTTAAATAAAATTGAGGGCATAAGCGAGGTCAGGGATGAATCCGATCGGGAGGGAATCCGACTTGTCGTTGAATGTCGAAAAGATGCTGATCCCCTGAAAATCTTACGTCTTCTGTATAAATATACTCAGATGGAAGATACCTTTGGAATTATCAACTTAGTTATTACGGCCGAAGGTACGCCGAAGGTCCTTGGACTTAAAGAGATCAACGCGGCATTTATTACCCACCGCAGAATCGTGGTCACGAAACGGACAGAATTTGATTTAGAAAAAGCCCGTTTAAACGCCCACATTCTTGAAGGATTAGTTATCGCCATCAATAACCTAGATGAAGTAATTGCCCTTATCCGGGCCAGTAAGACTCCTTCCATAGCCAAGGCTGCACTTATTACCCGATTTGAGCTCTCCGAGACTCAAGCGCAGGCCATTCTCGATATGAAGTTGCAACACTTAACCAACTTTGAACTGGATAGTATTAAGAAGGAACATGCCGAGGCCTTAAAACTCATTGCTGAGTTAGAAAGTATCTTGGCGGATGTGAATAAGGTTTATGATATTATCAAGAAGGAACTCAAAGAAATTGCTGATAAGTACGGCGATGATCGACGTACCCTCATTCTACCCGAGGCAATGAGAGACCAGCTAGATCTAAGTTCCTTTGCGGAACCTGAAAGTCTCATCGAAGTTATGCTCACAAGCAATGGATTTATTAAAAGGATGCCTATCCAAATAAAGAAAAACAAAGGGAATGCCTTAATCTGTGCTTACAAGGATGGAGATACTTTAGCAGAGAAGATCTCTTGCACGGATAAGGATACGCTTTATTTTTTTACCCATACCGGAAAATTCTATAGTATTAAGGCGAAAACTGTTCCTGAGGCAGGGGTTAAAGATAAAGGGGGACCCCTAACCAATTTATTAACCTTGTCTATGGAAGAAAAAGTAGTGTCTATTCTTGCTCTCAAAGACGCTTCAGATACGTCGTTTTTTCTATTTGTCACGAAATATGGTTTGGTTATGCGGAGTCCAGTAAGTGATTTTGTAAACGCTCGCTCCTCAGAAGCCATGGGACTTAAAGAGGGCGATGCTGTAGCCAAAGTGTTTCTGAGCAATAACCAAGGGGAAGTATTCCTCGTCACGCATCAAGGGCAAGCTATACGTTACCAGGAAACGGAAATTAACCCAATGGGACGCAAATCACGCGGGGTCAAAGGGATAGCTTTAGGCAATGAAGATCGGGTTGTTGATGCTCTGCTGCTGACCAGCTCAGAAGAAGACCCTTATGGGGATTTAGTGACGGTAACTGAACGAGGATTTGTAAAACGTACTCCATTGGAAGAATACAAACCTCAAGGACGGGCAGGAAAAGGAATTGCGATCGCAAAGGTAGACTCAGTAGGAACTGGTTATATCAGGGGTATTTATCACGTTAAAAATGAGAGCGTGTTAAACATCATTCAAGTTAGTGGAAACGTAACCCAGATAGAGATGAAGAACGTTAAACGAGATTCTCGGGGCAAATCCGGTAAACAATTAGTCTTAGTTTTGTTAGATGATTACGTGGTTAAGATCATATAGGGTTTTTACCTCCCACTTAAAATCTTAAAAAGGAATAAAGAAGTTACCGAAACAACATAATAAAACAAGAGGGCTTTAAAGAGGAGGTATTAGAAATGAAGATTTACGATATTGCGGTAAACGGATCAGGTTTTGATAATGAATATAACTTTAACAATTACGCATTAACGTTAGTCTTCAAAGATGGTGAAACGGAAAAAACGGTCAGAGCAAATTTGCGTCACTATCCAACAGAAAATGAATGGGATCTAAATCCAATCTTTTACGAATGCACAAACGATGAAAAACAAATTATGATTGATCAAATAATTAATAATGATAATTTCAAATCGGCATTTGAAACCATAGAGAACCGTTTGGAAGGATAGATACGAATTTACCTAAAAATAATCGGGTGCAATTAATTTTAACCTTCTACAAATTTGTAGAGGGTTTTTCTGTCTGACTGAAAGCTTTGGTATTAGGTGAAATCTGTTTCTTAAGCAAACTTGACCAAACTTATTTAATAAAAAGCCAACAACCTTTTGCTCTGGGAATATGTCATCTGATATAATGTCGATAATAGGCATATAAGGAGGGAAGAAAGGATTCGGACAGTCGGGGATGAAGGGCGGTTGTTATAGGGCAATTGCTAATTGATGTCGATAGATGTTACAGGGGATGAAGTTGAAGGACGGACAGACTGTAAAAGCACAGTATTCCCCCTTAAAGCAAAAGGAGAGCTGTAAAAATGAAAAATATCGAGACGCTAGAAGATGCGCAATACTTTCTAGACCACTTTAGGGAAATAGGTAACGAATCACCCGCTCAGTACCATGTACAGAGTTGGATGTATGAACGTATCCTGCCGGGCGAAGAAGTGGTTGACAATATGCCCGTAACCATTAGGATAGACAAACAGGATAATTTCACCAAATACTGTTATACGCCGGATGTCGGTAGGTACGTTAAAGAATATGTACCTTTGACTGTTCAAGACATATTTGAGGATAGGAAATATATTAATTACGCTTTAAGTGTTCAAGGCAAGTTGAAGTAAAAATTGTGAAGTGAGATGGCGTTGGAGCTATGCGGTTTTTCGTTAAGATTAACTAGCATAGCTTTTTATTTAGTTCTCAATTACTAAGGCAGTGGGTGTTGCTTGTCAATATTCTTATATACTATATAGATATACTTATGTTAATATATAATCATAAGCATATCTATAATATTGGAGGTAACAGTATTGGACAAAGCAACATTGTTTCAAGAAATCTCACACGCCTTGGTAGAGTTTGAAGTTGAAAAAGTGGCAGAACTGGCTGAGGAAACTATACAACAGAACATACCTGCTTATGAAACGATTACAGAGGGCTTAGTCACTGGCATGAAAGAGGTCAGTAGGTTATATGAGGAAGAAGAATATTTCCTTCCAGAGGTCCTGATGTGCTCAGATGCCTTCAACGCTGGTCTTGATGTGGTGAATCCTCATCTAGACAAAAATTCCCTGGAAAAACCCATCAAGATAGTCATTGGGGTTGTCGAAGGGGATACCCATGATATTGGTAAAAACTTGGTTCGAATTTTATCGGGAGCCTCGGGTTTCGAAGTCTACGATCTTGGACGTGATGTGCCTCTTAATCAATTTATTGATAAAGCTGAAGAAGTTGAAAGTGATATGATCTGCATGTCTACTTTGATGACCACGACTATGGATGGAATGAAAACTGTCATAGATCGTTTAAAGGAAAGAAATATTCGGGACAAATACAAAGTTCTCATTGGCGGTGGGCCTATTTCACAGACCTTTTGCGATAAAATCGGAGCTGACCTTTACGCAAATGATGCCAGCTCAGCTGTGAGAAAAGCCAAAGAACTGATGGGGAGGGCCTAATATGTTAGTCAGGGAAGATATTTTAACCCCTAAAGAAAGGGTTATGGCTCTTCTAACCGGAAAACCCCTCGACAGAATTATCTGCATGCCAATTGTAACAACAAATACTGCTCAACTCATTGGCAAAACTGTGAAAGAATTTCAACTCGATGGCAAGGTTATGGCTGAAGCGCATCTTGCTGCGTTCAAGAAATTTGGCTATGATTTGATTTATCTTTTCACGAACTGTTCCTACGTGGCTGAGGCTATGGGGGCTGAACTGGATTATTCTGAGAATGAGCCGGCTAATTGTGAGGTTCCCATCATTAACTCTCGGGATGACTTAAGTAAAATCAAAGTTGCGGAAAAGAATGACGGTCAACTGCCTGTTTACTACGAAGCACTGGAGATCCTTAATAAAGAAGTAGGCGACCAGGTTTTTATCTCTGTTTGCTTTTCTGGACCCGTTTCCACCGCTGCCACACTGCGAGGTGTAGAAGCTTTTGCCCGCGATACATACTCTGATCCAGAACTTTGCCATACCCTCTTAAGAATGGCTACCGACAGTTGCAAAAACTTGATTCGAGAAATCGTTCGTTACGGTGCTATGCCTATTATCCTGGAACCTATTGCTTCCGGCAGTCTGTTTAGCCCCAAAATGTTTGATAAAATTGCTTTTCCCTATATTAAAGAACTTGTGGACTTATCCCACGAGCTCCAAGCACTTGTTCCGCTGCATATCTGTGGTAAGACTCACAAGATTATAGACAAGATGACCGATACCGGGTCTGATGTAATTAGTATCGATAAATGCGATCTCACGATTGCTCGGGATAAGGTTGCTGGCAGAGCACTCATTCTTGGTAATATTGATCCTGCCAACGAACTCCTATTTGGACCCGTGGAAGATATTGAAAAAGTCTGTGTTGAGGCTATCGACACTATGAAAGGCTATACCCCTGCCTTCATCCTCTCCACAGGGTGCGAAACGGGTAATAAAGTGCCTTTCGAACATATTCAGGCTATGCTTGATGTGGCTCGGAGTCACGGTCTTTATGAGTATAAAGAAGGTGAGTAAGCTTGGATGAAAAAGTACGTCTATTAAGCGCATTGAAGGGAGACCGGGTTGACCGGCCTCCCGTTATTTGCCCAGGAGGCATGATGAGTGCCTGTGTTACGGAGATATCCGATCAAGTAGGGGGCGGTCATCACTCAGGTACTCAAGCCATGGTAAGTGCTGCGCAAAAGATCAGTGAGCTAACGGGCTTTGAAAATTATGGAGTACCATTTTGCCTAACTTCTGAAGTTGAAGCCTTAGGTGCCAGCGTTAATATAGGAGATAACTTTATCGAACCGAGAGTTACTCGGTATAATGACGACCCCCTGGAAACGATCATGGAAAACTACTCCCAAGCAGATGTTACCAGTGGCAGAATGGGGGTAATTTTAGAGGCGATTCGTCAACTCAGAAACGACAAGGTTCCTGTTATTGGTAATGTCTCTGGACATATCAGTACTGCATCCTCAGTCATTGATCCGCTAGAAATGTTTAAAATGCTGAGACGGGACCCTGAACGGGCAGCTCATTTTTTGACCTTTATTAATGACTATCTTGTCAAATACGCATTGGAGATGGTCAAAGCTGGGGCTGACGTAATTTCCATATCGGATCCTACGGCTACAGGAGAAATACTGGGACCACGCAATTTTCAAAAGTTCGCGGTTCCTTACTATCATAAAATCATCAATGCTCTTCATACGGAAGGCATACCGGTCATCCTCCACATTTGCGGTAATGCCACGAACCTCATCGGATCACTGAATGAGGTTAACGCTAATGCAGTAAGCTTTGATTCTATAGTCAACATGAAGAACGCTCGAGAGGGACTGAAAACGGGACTGATGGGCAATGTAAGTACACAACTTCTGCATACCGGGGAACGAGCGAAAATCGTGTCCATCACTCGCAATGCGCTCCAATCAGAGGTGGATATCGTTGCTCCCGCTTGTGGTCTTAGCATGGCAACGTCGATAAGCAATCTCAAAGCCATGACAGATTACGTGAAAGAAGGTTCTTACAATTAAGATGGTTAAGGTGCATTTTACCCAAGAGGACCATGCAATAGAAGATCTTACAATAGAAGTTACCGAAGGAGAGCGTCTTACTGAATGTATTCGGGCAGCGGGTCTGGTCTTGGAGACTCCCTGTACGGGCTTAGGGCTTTGCGGCAAATGCCAAATCAAGGCCTGGGGTGACCTTTACCCTCCAGAGGATTTGGAAAGCGGGTTCATCAATGCCCAGAACATTCGTTTGGCTTGTCAGGCCCGAGTAAAGGGAGAAGTTTGGATTGAGTTGCTCTCCAAAGGTAATCAGCTTAAGACTATTAATCAAAGTTTGGCTATCGAAGTTGTAGTTGACAGCTTGGTTAAACAAGTGATGTTACCACCTCTCGAAAGGGTGGCTCAGCCTTACCTAGAAAGGCTACCCTATAACACTGGTACCACAGACATTTATCAAAAGGCGGGTGAACTGGAACAGCGGGGAGCCAATGCCAATCCCGTTTATGGTGTCCTAGTTGACAACGACCTTGTTGACCTGGGTTTCGGGCCTGGCGAAATCCTGGGAGTGGCTATTGACATAGGTACGACAGGAATATCCGCTTATCTCCTAGATTTGGCCTCCGGGGAGATCCTCCAGAGACAGTCCTGTCTAAACCCTCAAACAGAGTTCGGGGGAGATGTCTTATCACGGATAAGTTACTGTCTCGATAATCCCCAAGGGCCAGCTCAACTAAGGAAAACAATTGTAGGAAAACTAAATGAATTGGTGATAAACCTTACTGGTACCACTGCTAGAACAGAGCGTGTTTACCAGGTAGTGATAGCTGGTAATACGACTATGCTGCACTTTGTCTTGGGTATTTACCCTGGATCCATAGCCCGAGCGCCCTATCGCCCAGTCTTTCTTGAACAAGTTGACCTGAAAGCTAGGGAGGCAGGAATACTGATTTGTCCGGAAGGAAGGGTAACTCTTTTGCCTTCAGCATCAGGTTATGTTGGGGCTGATATCCTTGCTGGTGTGGTTGCCACAGCCTTTGACAAAAAAGACTACCCGGCAGTTTTCTTAGATATTGGAACAAATGGTGAAATCGTGGCAAATCTCGGAGGCAGGCTCATTGCTACCTCGACGGCTGCCGGTCCGGCTTTGGAAGGCATGAACATTTCATGTGGTTGCCGTGCTGAAGAAGGAGCCATAGATACCTTTTCAATAGATAATTCATTTAATCTTCATTTTACTACGATTGGTGCTACTCAACCCAAGGGAATTTGCGGGAGTGGATTGATTGATATCACTGCAGCTATGGTCAAACAGAAACTAGTCCTGGCCAGCGGGCGCTTTAACCCTAACCTGGACCCTCGAATCAAAGCTAGGGTTCGGGATAAAAAGTTTTATCTCACTGAGGAAATTTACATTTCCCAAACAGATATCCGCCAGATTCAACTGGCCAAGGGTGCTATCTCCGCAGGCGTTACTCTACTTCTCGAAGAAGCAGGCATCCCTCTCGAAGCTATAGAGGAAGCGGTTATTGCTGGGGCCTTCGGGTATCATATTAATCCAGATAGTATTCAGGAAATCGGTCTCCTGCCCAAAGGGTTTAAAGGGAAGATAAACTTTGTTGGTAATTCCTCGGCGGAAGGAGCCCGTTTGGCCCTGATCAATAAAGGTGTGATGGTCCAGATCCAGGAATTGAAGAAGAGGATTGAGGTTCTAGAGCTTTCCACAAATCCACGCTTTCAGGACTATTTTGTTAAAGCGTTGGGCTTTTAAGGGGGTGTAATGATGATTAAGGTCGATATTATCTCAGGTTTTTTGGGTTCTGGGAAGACCACTCTGGTTAAGAAACTTCTTCAAGTTCATCAACAGGAAAATGTAGTTTTAATTGAAAACGAATTCGGAGATATAGGCATTGATGGCGAACTGATTGAGCGGGAAGGTTTTGAAGTCTTCGAAATCTCTAGTGGATGTATTTGTTGTATCATGCAAAAGGATTTTGTCCAAATGTTGGCCCGAATTATTAAAGAGTTCCATCCTCAAAGGATTA
This sequence comes from Desulfosporosinus cupriresistens, assembly GCF_001707885.1. Lineage (GTDB taxonomy): Bacteria > Bacillota > Desulfitobacteriia > Desulfitobacteriales > Desulfitobacteriaceae > Desulfosporosinus. The sequence continues at coordinate 21,794 of NZ_MASS01000065.1, forward strand.
TTATTGAGCCAACTGGCATCAGTATCCTGAGTGAAATTATCGATATTCTACGTAAACCTGAATTCGCTGCCCTCCTGGAGATTAACTCTCTAGTGACAGTTGTGGACTGCGTTAATTACCTGCAGCAGTGTGAAATTTTTGGAGAATTTTTCGAGGACCAGATCACGAATGCCTCGTTCCTAACCTTAAGTAAAAGTCAACTCGTTGAGAGTGAAACCGTAGATAAGATCATTACTTCCCTCAGAGAATTTAACCAAGATGCTGAAATAATCAACAAGCCTTGGGATAGCTTAGGTCCTGCCGAAGTCGAGAATCTCCTTGATGGGCAAGCAGATTTGGATTTCAGTGATATTCTTCATACGGAGTATAAACCTTGTAGTGAAAACGAATTCCAAACCTTAGCCCTTAAGACCTCGCGCGCTTTTAGCCAAGAGGAACTAGAACTTATTCTTTCTCTTTTGGGACAGCCCCAATATGGCCAGGTTTTGAGAGGTAAGGGTTTTCTCAAAAGTCCTCAGGGTTTCTTAGATTTTAGTTATACGAATGGACAGTTTATGGTATCGCCAAGTAAATTTAACTCTAGTGGCAAACTGTGTCTGATTGGAAAAAATCTTAAGCAGCAGGAGATTAAGAACTTGTTTAAGATTAAAAGTGAGGGGATGTTTAGTTGGTTGAAATTCTAACAGACAGCTTCCAGGATGTGATCAAGGTTGTTCCCATTTTGCTTCTGGTTATCCTCTTAACAAATTGGATTACCGGTAAGGTCGAAAAAGGAACACCTTTTTTCAGTCGTCTCGCTCGACTGGATGTCCCCGGCGGGGCTCTACTGGGAATCATCCCTCAATGCGGCATATCAGTGGCTTTCGCCAAACTTTATGGGAATGGTTATATCTCCTTGGGGATGCTCATAGCCGTTTTCCTGGCTGGTTCAGATGAAGCCCTGATTGTCATCGGAGCCCATCCGGATAAGCTGTCTCTGATGTTAGGGATTATAGGGATTAAGATCTTGGCAGGGATCGGAGCCGGCTATTTTATAAACCTAGTGATCAAGGAGAAACGTAACCGTCTCAAAGG